>CBDULB010000105.1:0-21836 GCA_965367965.1 uncultured bacterium
CCAACGATAGCAGCGGGCAAGATGGCTGCCGCATAGCCGGTGGCTTTTCGGTTGTCGTTGGCGGCCGGGGGGCTTTCAATGCACGCGCATGAAAAATTGGCTGGGTCTTATCATTTTTGGAGCACTGGGATTGTCGGCGACAGCTCAGGAGCAGGAGGAGGCGCTGTCAGCGCAGGAAACGGCGGCGGGCGTGACCGCTCCGGAAGGCTTTGTGGTTGATGTCATCGCCAGCGAGCCGACGATCGCGCAGCCGATCGCGATGGCCTGGGATCATCAGGGGCGTCTCTATATCGCCGAGTGCCGGACTTACGCTGACCGGACGCTGAACTACGATCTGACGCAGTCAGATCGCATCGTGGTGCTCGAGGATAAGGATGCCGATGGCAGCTTCGAGACGCATACCGTTTTTGCTGAGGGCTTGCAGCGACTGACCGGCATCGAAGTCGGCTTTGGCGGGGTGTGGGCGCTGACTTCACCGACCATGGAGTTCATCCCCGATGCCGACGGTGATCTGGTGCCGGACGGTCCATCGACGACCAAGCTCGACGGCTTCGATTTAAAATACACCCGTCACACCATCGCCAACGGTTTAAAGTGGGGGCCGGACGGCTGGCTGTATGGACGGCAGGGCATTATCGCCGTGTCGGAGCTCGGTGCGCCGGGCACGCCGAAGGATGAGCGACTGGCGATCGATACCGGCATCTGGCGTTATCATCCGCAAACGCACGAAGTCGAGGCGTGGACGCGCGGCGGCACCAATCCCTGGGGGCACGACTGGAATGCCGACGGTGAGCTGTTCTACATCAACACCGTGATCGGGCATTTCTGGCACGGTATTCCAGGGGCTTACACCAAGCGCATGTTCGGTCAGCATCAGCGGCCGTATTTGTATCGGACCATCGACATGCACGCCGATCACTGGCATTTCGACATTCGTGGAAAATGGCAGAACACGCGCGATGACTCCGACGCCGAGGATGCCTTCGGCGGCGGTCACGCGCACACCGGGCTGATGATTTATCAGGCCGACAAGTGGCCGGAAGAATACCGCGACGATGTCTACACGCTGAATTTTCACGGCCGGCGCATCAATCGCGAGAAACTGCATCGCGAGGGCAGCGGCTATGTCGCCAAACACGAAAAGGATCTGGTCAAATTTCCCGACCGCTGGTTTCGCGGTATCGACCTGGCGCAGGGACCGGATGGCGATGTGTATGTGTTAGACTGGTCGGATACCGGTGAGTGTCACGATCACGACGGCATCGATCGCGTGTCGGGACGGGTTTACCGGGTGCGTTATGGTGACGCGGCGTCGGGACCGGTGAAGGTGCCGGAGACGTTTGAGGAGGTGGATGCCTGGCTGCACCATTCGAATGTGTGGTATGCGCGCCATGCTCGCTTGCTGCTGCAGGAGAAGGCGGCTGCAGGGGAGCCAATGGACGAGTTTCGAGAGGGCTTTACCTTCGCTAGCGCGAAGACCACCGACGGACCAACTGCCAATCGATTATTCGAAGCTGCTAGTGTTGTCTTTACTGGTGGATCTTCGGCGACGCTATCAGATCCGAACGAAGCGATTCGAGTGCAATGCATTTACTTTTTGCGCGACGTGCTGCCCTTTCAGACGAATGACGAGCTGGAGGCTGAACCTTGGGCTCCGCAGCTTGATGAGATGGCCAAAAACGATACCGCCCGAGTACGAATGGCGATTTCCTCTCTCCTGCCCCGGCTTGCAGCAGATCGCCAGCTCCCAATAGCCGAAGCTCTCATCGCCCACGGCGAGGACGCCGATGATCACAACCTGCCGCTCATGCTCTGGTATGCGATCGAGCCAATCATCGCCACCGCCGACGGGAAAAACGTGTCGCGCCTTCTCCAGGCCTGCCAAATCCCCGAACTCCGCCAGTTCATCATTCGCCGCCTCGGTGAGGACTACGGCAAAAACCGCGCGCTGATTTCAAAACTGATCCTCGCCCAACCGAAACACGCCGCGGTCCACCTCGCCGGACTGGCGGACGCCTTGCAGGGCGTTCCCAAAGCCGAGGCGCTGGACCAGTGGGAAAAAATCAGCGCACTGGCCAAAGACGATCCGATCGCCGATCAGCTCGGCGCGGTATTCGGCGACGGGCGTTCGCTGGACAGTCTGTTCGCCATCGCCGACGACGTCGAGGCGGATCCGAATGCGCGCCGGCAGGCGGTGCAGAGTCTCAGTACGACCGATTTTCCGGAGCTGAAAGATCATCTTTTGCGCTGGATCGCTGACGACCAACTGGCGGGAACTTGCGCTCAGGCACTGGCACAGTATCCGGACCTGGAGGTCGGCAAGGCGATCATTCAACGCTTCGTTTTTATGAAGCCGGAGGAGCGGTCGCAGGCCATCGATGTCATCGTCACGCGCGCGCCCTGGGCGATGTATTTGCTTGAGCGAATCAGGTCGAAGGCGCTCGGTCCGGAAATTATCAGCACCGTTCACGCCCGTCAGATTGTGCAACTCGGCGACGAAGCGGTGACCGCAAAACTCGCCGAGGAGTGGGGCGAAGTTCGTGACGCGTCGGCCGATGATCCGGCGGCGAAGGCGCTGGCGGAAAAGCTTCGCCAACTGGTCACCCCGGAGACTTTGCCCACCGCCGACATGAGTGCCGGTCGATTGATCTACGCGCAGCGCTGCGCCAGTTGTCATCAGCTCTATGGCGAGGGCGGCAAGATCGGACCCGACCTGACCGGTTCCGGCCGCAGTGATTTGGCTTATTTGATCGAGAATGTTCTCTACCCGAGCGCGGTGGTGCCGGCCGGGTTCAAGATGGCGGTCATCAAGCTCAAGGACGGTCGCACACTCAGCGGAGTGATCACCGCGAGCACTGAAAAGCGGGTCGCGTTGCGAACCGTCGGCGCAGTCGAGCCGATGTATCTGTTGCCGGCTGATATCGAATCGACCGAGTTCCTCAGCCAGTCCCTGATGCCGGCGGGATTGATGAATGATCTCGACGACAAGCAACTGCTTGACCTGAGCGCTTATCTGATGGGCGATCACCAGGCCCCTTTGAAAAACTGAGATGATGAAAGTGAATTGCAACAGCCTACTCGTCGCATCGCTGTTCGCGGCAGGCGCTGCACTCGCACAGGACGCCAGGCCCGAGGACGAGAACACGGTCAATTCGAAGAAGAACGTCATGAGCTCGATGCTCGCCGACTCGCCGGTGACGTTCCCGGAGAAGGGCGCGCTGCCGACGAAATTTCCGCCGGACGTCGAAGTCAAGCGGACGATTCTGAAGGGCGAAAACGGTTACTCAATCACCGAAACGCCGGCGCGCTCACTGCAACAGATCGATGCCATTCAGTCGGAGATGCCGGACGGTAAGTTCACCCCGCCGCCGACCGATTGGAAAAATCTCAGCCGCACCCGGCGTGTGCTCAGTGAAGGTGGCGAGCTGCACGTGCTCGGCCTGGGCGACAGCATCGTGAACGACATTTTCCGCTCGGCCTGGCTGGCGAAGTTGGCCGAGGCGTATCCCAAAGCGGACATTCGCGGCAACGTCTACGTGCGCGGCGGCGGTGGTTGCCGGCATTACTGGGTCGAGGATCGGGTGCCGAAATTTCTGGTGCCGCTCAAGCCGGATCTGGTGTTTATCGGCGGCATCAGCCAACAGCAAAACTACGAGGCGATTCGTTCGGTGATCAGCCAGATCCGCGAAGGTCTGCCGGAGACCGAAATTCTGCTCGCCTCAGGCGCCTTCGGTGGTGTTGACCCGCGTCGTCCGGATGCGCTCGCCAAAGCACAGCATTCGGGCAGTTCCGACTACGGTGCGGAACTGAAGAAGATTGCCGTGGAAATGGACTGCGCGTATCTCGACATGACCACGCCGTGGGCCGAATACATCCGCAGTTCCGGGCTGCATCCGTATCGGTTCTATCGCGACCGGATTCACGCCAATGCCTACGGCGAACAGATCCTGTCGAAGATCCTGGTGTCGTTTTTTGAGGTGGATCGCTGAGGGGAGGGGGCTGCGGAAGCGCAAGGCAAGGAAGCACGACACTCTTGTCGTGCCGCAGCGGTAAATTGTTCGCGAATCCCGAATGACTAACGCCGGACCGCGGTGCGTCCGATCGTCCCGGTCAGGTGGCGGGGAATCACAGGAGTGTGGTTCTTCCTTGGCGCCCGATGCCTACTTTTTCCCGTAACAAACCAGCTTCTCGCTGCGTTTTTCGCCTTCGTAAAAGGCGACGCGCACGTAGATTTCGCTGTCGCAGATGACCGGGCTGGAGAGCACTTCGTCGCCAATTTGATTGGTCGCCAGCACTTCGAGTTTTTCAGGGTTTGCCCGGAACACGATCAACTCACCCTTTTCGCTGGCAGCGTAAATCTGGTCGTTGACCATGACCGGCGATCCCGTGAATGGTCCGCCGAGGCGTTCCTTCCACATTTCTTCGCCGGTGTCCGACTTCCAGCACACCGCGACGCCGCTGTCCATGACCGCGTAGAGGTAGCCGTCGCGAATCAGCATCGATGGTACGTAGACCTTGTCCTTGTGTTCCCACACGATCTTGCCGGAACCGTCTGCTTCAACGGCGGCGACGTGATTTTTCGGATAGCCACCGCTGGTGAAAATGCGTTCGCCATCGGTCACGGTCGAGGTGACGCATTCGGTGGTGGCGCCTTCGCACTCCCAGTTTAGATCGCCGGTCAGCGGATCGTAGCTGGAGACTTTGCCGATACCGGTCAGGAACAGCTGGTCTTTGCCGTCGATTTCGAGAATGATCGGTGAAGGATAATTTTCCTTGGGACCGCGTTTCACCTTCCAGACGACCTCGCCGGTCTTGCGATCGAGCCCGCACAGTGCGCCGTCCTTTTTGTTGTCGGCGACGACGATGACCAGATCCTGGTAAATGGCAGGGGAGGCACCGTAGCCCTGATGAATGACGTAGTCAGTGATCTTGGTCTGCCAGATCTGCTGGCCGTTGAGGTCGAGGGCGGTGGCGAAAGCCTCTTCGCCGGTGACGAAATTGATAAACACCCGTTCGCCGTCGCAGGCGGGTGATGATGACGCCCACGAAGCCTTTTTGTTCGACTTCTGGGTCATACCATCGCGGTGGATCACGGTCGACCACAGCTGCTTGCCGGTTTCACGATCAAAGCACAGCATCGACTGAGTTTTCTCCGCCTCGTCAGCAGCGGAGATGAATACCCGGTCACCGACCACGCACGGTGAACCATGGGCGCGTCCGGTAACGTCGCTGGCCCACTTGATATTTTCTTCGAGACCGAGCTTCATGGGCGGAGTCTGCCCCGCTTCCGCGACGCCGTTGCGGTCGGGCCCGCGCCACCACGGCCAGTCGCCGGCGGAAGCGGTGAGGGGAGCAGCGAGCGCAAAAAGAGTCAGCGCGAGGATGGTGGGGGTGGAAGAAAGTCTGGCAGTCATGACGCGGGTATTGAAGCGGGGGAATGCGTCAGCTGCAAGCACGCTCGTGCGCTACGGTTTGGGGTGTTTGACCGGGGCCTGCGCAGACGCTATCTTGGCAAACGTCCCTCCCCCCCCTGCAGATGAGTTTTACCGACGAAGAGTTCGAGCGTCTTGAAAAAGAGGTTGCGACACTGTTCCTGCCACCCGTTCTCCGCGAAACCGGGGCGGCAGATGGCGAGCGGATTGATCGCATCATGGACCGTGTCGATGCCAGGGAGCCAAAGGCTGCTGAGGAAAAACCAGGGGATGAATCGAGCCCTGACAGTCGGTAGGGGAATTCTCAGGTGACCGTGACGACAGGGGCGGTTGCAGCTTAGGTAACAAGAAACCGATCCTTACTGCTGGTGTTTTTTGTAAAACTCTGCAAACTCCCTCGACACCCATCCAGTTTCCCGAACAAGTATATCGATACTCGAGCCTAAGTCAGTCATGAGCCAACGCACAGCGACCACCACCGCCAGCGAAGAAAACAGCAGCGCCAACGCGAACGGCAGTGCGCCGCACGCCGACAGCGTGTCGCAGATTCGCGATATCATCTTCGGCGAGCAAATGACCAATTATGAGGGCCGTTTCAAAGCTCTCGAAGCGAAGTTGGTCGCCGAGATCGATGCCCAGCGAACCGCGCTCGATGACGCTATCAGCAGTCTGCAGGCGATGGTCGAGAAGCGTGTCGATGAGGTTGAGGACGCGGCTGTGCAGCGCACTCGTCTTGCCGATGACCTCGAAAAGCTCGCCCACAAGCTGCGCGACGGTTAGTCTCCAGCTTCGTTTTAAAACGGCAGATTAAGCGTCAGGCCCAACATGAGTGCGATCCCGCCGCAGGATAAAATGAAGCTCCTGCGCGAGCTTCTGCTTGCTGAGGAGCGGCACGACATTACTGCGCTGCGCGAGGAGTTCGAAAAACTCGAACATACCGTCGACGAGCGCACCGGCAAATCGCTGGTCGATTCCCTGCGCGAGCAGAGCGGCGCGGACAAGGCCCATTTCGAGTCGTATGTTGCGGCCCTGCAATCGGGTACCGAGAGCGCCATCGAGCGCAGTGTGCGCACCAACAAGACGCGCCTCGCCGCGGCGCTGTTTCCGATCATGGGACCGGCGATCCGCAGCTACGTCACCGAGTTGTTTCGCAGCATGGCGGAGGACCTCAACCGCACTTTGCAGAATGCGACTTCAGTGGAGCGGATTCGCTGGCGTTTTCAGGCGCGCGTGACGGGGGTGCCGTTTCCGGAATACGTGGCACTGCGCACCGCGAACTTCCGCGTCGAGCAGCTTTATTTGATGGAGCGACAGACCGGCTTGCTGATCCAGCATCTGACCGCAGATCCAGATCACGAGATGTTGAAAGATCCCGACCTGATGTCCGGGATGCTGACCGCAATTCGCAGTTTCACCCGCGATGTTTTTGCCGAGGACAACGACGGTGACGGCGAGCCCGATGACGACGAAGAACTGAACCGGTTTACGTTTGGCGGCCGACAGGTCTTGATCGAAGGCGCGCCGACGATGATTCTCGCGGCGGTGATTCGTGGCAATCCTCCGGCGATGGTACGTGATAAAATGAATACCGTCCTCGAGGCGCTGCATCAACGAATCGGCGACCATCCGGAAGCGGAAGCGGCAGGTGGCAGTTTGGCGGAGCGGGAAGCGTTGCTTAATGGCGCGATGCTTGAGGCACATGCTCCGGTTGAGGAATCGTCCGGCGGTGGCATGTGGCGGGCGTGGCTGTTCCTCGGGATTGTCGCTGCCTGTTTGGTCGCGTGGATAGGCTATCGCATCTGGGACGGGGCGCGTTGGAAGGCCTTCGCCGATGAACTGCGTGCCCTGCCCGGGATCGAGGTGCTCGCCGCCGACCGGCACCGCATTGTCGGATTGCGCGATCCGATGGCCGCCGATCCGCGTGGTCTGGCGCCCGTACCGGAGAAAGCTGAGCTGACTTTTGCGCCCTATCATTCGCTGCAGCCCGAATTTGTCGAACGACGTCAGCAACTTCGCAGCGATGAACTTGGGGAACTGCGAAAACAATCTGCACAGGCTTTGGACTCGGTGGTATCGATGGGTGAGAATGTCGCTGCGGCACTGGAAAAACTCACCGCTGCTCTCGACGAAACTGACCGCAAACTTGAAGAAACCGGTCGGAATCTCGTCGATGGCGAAGCAATTCGCCGCCGTCAGGTGCAGGATCTGCTGACCAGTCGCTATGCCCACATCGACAGTCTCGAGTGGCAGTTTGACGAGGCGGGGGTCAGCGTCAGTGGCGCTGCGCCGGAGCCTTTTTACTCGCAGCTTGTCGACCAGCTCGGCGCGATGACTTCGCTGGGTGAGGTCGATACCAGTGGTGTCAAAAATCTCAGCACAGTGACGCTTGAGGATGTCATCGATGAGCTGGCTCGTTTGTCGACGCTTTATGAATCCGGTACGCTGAATCTGTCGGCGGAGAGTGCCTCGGTTGCCGAACTGCAGTCGGCGGTCGCCAAACTGGATGAGATCGCCGCGGCCGAGGGGGCCAGCTACAACCTGACGGTGCTCTCGCATCCTTTGATCGGAACCAATCGCGTCGCCAATGCCGTCATCGAAAAGCAGCGGGGCGACGATTTGCGCCGGCGCCTGATCACTGCCGGCATCTCTGCGGATCGGTTGACGCTGGAATTGAGTAACGACTTGACGAAAGCCGGTCTAGGCGTCGAAGTGGTACCGGTAAAAAAGAATCCATGACGAAGCGAAAGATATGCCTGATTGGCTCATTTTCGGTGGGCAAGACCAGCCTCACCCGGCGCTTTGTTTCGAATGAGTTTTCCGATGACTACCTGACCACGATGGGAGTCAAAATCGAGCGCCGTGATCTGGTCGTGGATGGCGTCGATATTTCTCTGATGATATGGGACATCGCCGGCCGCGATGAGTTCGCGCGGGTGCGTTCGTCGTATTTGGTAGGTGCTGCCGGTTATCTTTTTGTCGCCGATGGCACCCGCAAGGAAACGGTCGGTGAGATGCTCGAAGAAGCTGAGGATGTGCGCGAAAAATTCGGCGACGTTCCGGCGATCGTGCTGGTCAATAAGGCCGACCTGAGCGGAGAATGGGAACTCGACGACGAGACGTTGCAAGCGCTGGATGAGCGATTCACGGTTTTTAAAACCAGCGCCCTGACTGGAGTGGGAGTTGAAGAGGCCTTCATTGAAATAAGTCGCCGTATGTTGGAATCCGAGGTGGCTTGAAATGAGTTCTCCGGTGTCTGACATATTGGCCGCCTTGTTGTCGCAGCTTGATCACGCGGTATTGCGACGGGTGGCTGATGACGATGCAGCGCAGGCGCGATACGAGTTGCTCGGTGAAGCGCCGGACTGGTTCGTCAAAGTATTTGGAAGTGCCGATGAAGCCGCAAGCCGGTCATTGTTCCTCGGCGACTTTATCGAACAGATCGCAACCGGGTTATGGGCGAGCGGAGACCTGGAGGCGGTGCCGTCCGGCCCGTGGGAAGAAGGCGACCAGGGTTACTTCGAAGCCAGCGCCATGAACCTGGTTGGAGAGCCGTTGCTGATCATCTCAGCAGTCAGTGACAAGGTGGCGCGCGAGCAGCGCTTCGTGCAGAGCAATCATGAACAAGTGCTCGATCGCAGGCGAATTCTCAAGGAGATCGAAAAGAAAGACGTCCTGCTCGACTGCATCGTTCACGATTTGAGTGGACCGGTCGGCACCTTGTTAATGAACCTCGAATACGTCGGTCAGAAGCTCGGTGAAACCAGCACCCTCCGCCCCGCAGTCGATCGGGCGATGAATCAGACGCAGCGACAGCTGACGATGATTCGTTCGATCTCGCAACTGTTCGCCGGTGACATTGCCGAGATGGAGTCGGACGGCGAGATTTCGGACGGTGTCGACATCGTCGCGGTCGCTCACGAGATGGTCGACTTTCACCGGTTGACGGCAGAGGAGCGCAAGGTGCAGTTTCGCCTGGTTCGAGAAAATCCGGCGCACAGCATGAAGGTGGTCGGACGCGAGGGCCACCTCAGTCGGGTGGTTGAGAATTTGCTGCTCAATGCCATTCGCCACACTTCGAGCGACGGTGAAGTTGCTGTTACGGTGGAATCCATCGACGATGGCGGACAGGTCGAAGTGCGCATAGAAGATAACGGACCGGGGGTCGAACCCGAACTGGCAGCAGAGTTGTTCAAATCATTCAGTCTGGCCGGGGATCATGTCGGCTCATCCGGCCTGGGGCTCTATTTCTGTCGCATTGTCACCGAACAATGCGGAGGCAGTATCGGCTATCGTGATCGCGATAACGCGGACGATCGCAGTGGCTCCGGATCCGGCGGAGCCTGCTTTTGGTTTCGTTTGCCTGTAGTCGGGAAAAGCTCAGCGGGAGGGCGCGTGCCGAATCATGAAATCTGACGTCGCTGCAAAGGCAGGCACCTTGCTTGTGGTGGAGAACGACGGCGATTTTGCTGACTCCCTGGCGATGATTCTCGGTGGCGAAGGCTATTCGCTGACGCTTTGTGACGATGGCGCGGAGGCCTATCAACTCGCTCAGACAAAAAGCTTCGATGCGGTGATCACCGATCATCGTCTGCCGGGCATGGGGGGCATGGAGCTTCTCGGGCGGTTGCGTGAAGAACGGTCGCAGCGACCGGTGATCATGATGACCAGTCATGGCAGTGCCAACCTTGCGATCGAAGCGACGACGCGCGGGGCTTTTGATTTTTTGATCAAACCGTTCGATGTCGCGGAACTGGTTGCATCCGTGGAGCGCGCGGTGCGTGCCGGGCGCTCGATGCAGCATCCGGTAAAAATGGGTGGTACCGGCATTGGCGGCGAAGCGGAAGCGGCGTCGCTGATCGGCAACTCGAGGGGCATGCAAAATGTCTACAAGGAGATCGGGCGGGTCGCTCCGACAGATGCACCGGTCTTGATTCTGGGCGCCACCGGCACCGGCAAGGAGTTGGTGGCGCGGGCGCTTTTTCAACACAGCTCGAGGGCGGAAAAACCTTTTATTGCGGTCAACTGCGGTGCCATCGCTGAGGGCTTGCTCGAGAGCGAATTGTTCGGTCACGAAAAGGGGGCATTTACCGGAGCGGTGTCGACTCGTGTCGGGCGTTTCGAGCAGGCGGATGGTGGTACTTTATTCCTCGATGAGATCGGTGACATGCCTGCTGAGGTTCATGTTAAAATGCTGCGGGTTTTGCAAGAGGGGACAGTGCAGCCGGTGGGTGGTCGAGGCGAGCGCAAGGTCGATGTGCGTATCATTTCGGCGACACACCAACCATTGGAAAAACTGATCGGTGAAAAGACCTTTCGTGAGGATCTGTTCTATCGGCTCAACACGATGCGCATTGATCTGCCTTCGTTGAATGAGCGTACCGAAGACATTCCTCTGTTGGCGAAGTCATTCGTTGCCCGCGCAGCGTCCGATTTTGGAGTCGGCCAACCGAAGCTGTCCAGGCGGGTGTTGGCGCAACTGGCGGAACATCCCTGGCCGGGAAATGTGCGCCAGCTTCAGAACGTGCTGCGCCATGCGGTGCTGCACAGTGGCGGCTACGATCTTACTGAGGAGTTGATCGTCACTGCCCTGGCGGGAAATGCCGATTTTCAAGCGGACAGTGGCGATGATGATCATGGCTCGATGCTCGAGCAGTGGGTGCAGAAAGCGATCGAAAAAGCGCGGGCGTCTGGCGTCGGCGGAGTTCACGCAGAACTTGTTGCTGAGTTGGAACAGCGCCTGATTCGTGCGGCGCTGAATCTCTCCGGCAGCCATCTCGGCAAGGTCAGCGATTGGCTCGGCATCTCAAGAGTAACGCTGCGCAAGAAGATGTCAGAATATGACATCGAGGTGGACAAAGGTTGATAGTTTCTTTCAATCTGCTGAAAGGGATTGTCATAAATGAGCGGTTTCCCGGTGTTTGGTGATCGCCTTGTTGTTGTTGTAACTCGTTATGGGTTAATCGGTTGAAACTATTCCGGGTGGCTTGGCACGGTTATAGCGATGAGTAAGGGCATTCCCATGAAGAACCTTCTCTCTGAAAACCACCAAAACGACTCCGCGAATCCAGCCCTCGATGTTGAGTCATTTTTGACCTATGCGATGGCCCGGCGCGGCGAGGACTTCGGTGAATTCTTCTGGTCGAAATTGAGCGGCGATGAGCTGGTCGAGATGTGGCGCGATGGTTCCAGCGAGCAGCGACGCATGTCGGTCAGAAGGCTTCTCGAACGTTACGAGCCTTCAGCGTTTCTTGTTTGCAATATTCTGCTGGAGAACCCCGATGAAGCAGCGCTTGCCTGCGAGGACGCTTGTGTCGACGCGATTGGTAAAATGGAACTGGAAACGCTTGCGGATGTTTCAGCCTTTCGCGTGATCCTGTTCAGTGCAGTGCATCGTCACTGTGCCAATTTTGAATCGATGGCGATGCCCGATTCGAACGCCGACTTCCGGGTCGAGCGCTCGACGGTTGTGGATTTGGCCGCAGCTGAACGATCCATCCTGGCGCTGCGATTTTTTGCTGATTTAAGCAGAGACGAGATCGCGTTGGTGATGCAAGTGCCATCGGAGGATGTGCGAGCCGGACTTTGGAACGCGATGCAGAGTGTCATCAAGCGTGGGTTTTACCCAGGCTACCAGCATTCCGATACGGCTGCTTGAACCGTAGAACTTTCTCAGTAGAGGACTTGCCCAGTCGAGACCGACGAACCCCCATCCCCCCTGACAAAAGTCATACCCCCCTGACAAAGCCCCCAAAGATCGTCCGTAGCCGTCGCTGTTGCCAAGTCAAGTCCCCCCCTCCCTGGAATTGGTGAAGTGACGTTGCTGCGGGCGTTTTTTTGGTAAAATCCCGTTTAGGCAATCAGATCGTGGATGACCCTGCCGTGAACATCCGTCAGCCGGAAATCGCGACCGTTGTAGCGATAAGTGAGGCGCTCGTGGTCAAGCCCTAACAAATGCAGAAACGTGGCCTGCAGATCGTAGAGGTGGACCTTGTCGATCTCCGCCGTCTGACCGGTCGGATCGGTCTCACCGTAGCGGAGGCCGCCTTTTACGCCACCGCCGGCCATCCACATGGTGAAGCCGACCGCGTTGTGATCGCGACCCTGGTCTTTGTTGAGGATCGGCGGGCGTCCAAATTCGCCACCCCACAGAACCAGGGTATCATCGAGCAGGCCGCGTTCTTTCAGATCGTCGAGCAGGGCGCCGATCGGTTGATCGGTCTCGGCAGCATGTTTGCTCATGCCACCGAAGAGGTCTTTGTGGTGATCCCAGAAGCCGTGGTTGAGCTGGATGAAGCGCACGCCGGACTCGGTGAAGCGACGTGCCATCAGACAGGCCCGGCCAAAGTTATCGGTAATTTTGCCATCGCCGATGCCGTAGCGTTCGCGCACTTTGGGCGATTCTTTTTCGAGGTCCATCAGCTCCGGCATTTCACTCTGCATTCGGAAGGCCGTCTCATAGGATTGAATGATGCCTTCCAACGGAGCATTGTTGTCACCGTCGCGGGCCAAACGTTGACGGTTGATGGCTTGAAGCAGGTCGAGTTGGCGGCGTTGTGCGGTGATGTCGAGTCGCTCGTTGCGGGTATTCGGAATCTCGATACCCTTCAGCGAGCGGGCGCCCATACCATCGCCGACACCGCCGTCACCGATGCGGGTGCCGGTGCAGGCGGCGGGTAAAAACGCACTGCCGTAATTGCGCGGGCCGCCGGCGGAAAAGTCAGGAGTGAGAGTGATGAACCCCGGCAGGTTCTGGTTTTCGGTGCCGAGTCCATAGTTGATCCACGATCCGACCGAGGGTCGGGTAAACTGAAACGAGCCGGTGTTCATCTGCAGGGTTGCCTGCGGATGGTTGCTGATATCGGTGTGCATCGAGTTGACCACACACAGGTCGTCGGCGTGCTGCGCGATGCTGGGAAACAGCTCGGATACCGGCAAACCGCTCTGGCCATATTGCGCAAATTTCCACGGCGAATCGTAGTAGCGTCGACCGCCGCCGAGGTCTTCTTCGTGGCGTTTTTTTAACGCAGGTTTGTAGTCGAAGGAATCGACCTGCGAAGGGCCGCCGCGCATGAACAGGAAGATCATGCGTTTGGCTCTGGCGGGGAAGTGGGGTGCTTTCGGCAGCAGGGGATTGTTCGCGGCGGCGCGGGCCGATTCGGCGCCGAGCAGTCCGTGCAGGGCAAGCGATCCGAATCCGCAGGCGGTCGTTCGCAAAAGATCACGGCGTGAAGGGGTAGTGATCATATCAGTAGAGGATTCGGAACTCGCCGCTTTGGATCAAGGTGTGCGCCAGGCTGGTCCAGTTTGTGGTGGTATCGGATTCAGCGTTGTTCAGGAAGTCGGCGAACAAAGTGAGTTCGCCGGCGGCTGGAGGCCGGGCGAGGACGGTGCGGTAGAGTGATTCGATGCGTGCGCTGTCGGAGGTCAGCGCGGTGTCAGCGATGAGGTCGGCAGCGACTTTTTCTGCCCGATGTAACACGAAGGGATTGTTCATCAGATACAGAGCCTGCGTTGGCACGGCCGTGTTGCGCCGCTGGCCGGCGACGAGATTGGGGTCGGCGACGTCAAACAGGGTCAATACGTCGGGCATCGAGGCGCGCACGATGGGCAGGTAGACTGATCGATAGGTGACGCTGTAGTCGGCATCTTTGACAAAAAAGTCACGGCGACCGACTTCACGTTGTTGAAGTTTTGGTTGGGTGGCGGCCGCGTCGGCGACCTGCGAACCCCGTTGATGGGAACGATCGAGTTCGCCTGAGATCGCGAGCACGGAATCGCGCAGTGCCTCGGCGTCGAGAAGTCGGGGGCGGTGACGCCAGAGGTAGACGTTGTCTTCGTCGATCGACTGATTCGTCTCGGAGAGGGTTGAACTGAGTTGATAGGTGCGGGTCAGAACCAGATCGCGAATCAGATTTTTGAATGACCAGTTTTGCTCGCTGCGAAACCGGACGGCGAGGTGATCGAGCAATTCCGGGTGGCTGGGATTGGCGCCGAGAACGCCGAAGTTGTCGACGGTCTCGACCAGACCGTCGCCGAACAACTGTCGCCAGACGCGATTGACGACCACGCGTGCGGTCAGCGGATTGCGTTCGTCGATCAGCCACTCGGCGAGTTGCAGGCGACCGCTGTGATGCTCGGGAATCGTCGGTGCATCGTAGCCGAACAGGTGGAGCACGCCGCGCGGCACCGGGGTTTCCAGGGGCGAATCGTGCAGGCCTTTGTCGTAAATCGGTGAGTCGGCAATGAACACCCGCTGGCGCTCGATCAAGTCGGCGGCCTTCTTTTCCTCGGGAGAAAGTTCTGCGGTGGCGGCTTCTTCAGCGGCTTTGGCTTTTTCGGGATCGGTGGCTGGCAGCGGTGCAATCTCACCTTCGAGAACAACCATCGCCGTCTCCGGCGGCTCGGGCTTGGGACCGGTGTTGAGTGCGTGAACGATGTCGTGGTGTTTGCGCACCAGCTTGTCAGCGGCAATCAACTCCTCGGTCGGATTTTTTTTCCAATCGATGCCCCTGGCCTCGAGCGCCGCGTGGATCGCTTTGCGTTTGTTGACTTCGCCGATGTAGGTCTTCTGTTCGCGGGCAACTCTTTCCTCAAATTCATCGATGGCCGTGAATTGCTTTTGGCCGCCCGGACCCAGAGCGTAGAGGGCACCGTGTTCATTGCGGTTGTTGGTCTCCGTGCCGGCATAATGTCGCGAGCTGAGGAAAATGCCGGCCAGTGCGTAGTAGTCGGCGGTCGGAATGGGGTCGTACTTGTGATCGTGACAGCGCGAGCAGTTGGCCGTCAGGGCGAGAAAGGTGCGGCAGGTGGCATCGATCTGATCGTCGGCGGCATTGAGGTGAAACAGCAGCGGACTGCCTTCGCCCATGGTTTTGGGGCCGACGGTAAGGAATCCGGTGGCGATGGCCTGTTCGTCTTTTTGAGCCGGATCGCTGAATGGCAACTGATCGCCGGCGAGCTGCTCGCGGATAAACTGGTCGTAGGGCTTGTCCTTGTTGAAGGCATCGATGACATAGTTGCGGTAGCGCCAGGCATCCGGGGTCAGCATGTTGCGGGTGTAACCGGATGACTCGCCGTAGCGCGCGATGTCGAGCCAGTGACGTCCCCATTTCTGGCCGAAGGCTTCGCTGGCGAGAAGGGAGTCGACGGTGTGCTCAATGACTTTTCGCGCGGCGGATGACGATAGAGGGACGGAGGGAAGGCGAGTGAGAGGGATATTTTCCGTGGACGATTTCTCTCCGTCCTGACTCGCATCGCCCTGGAGTTTCCGTAAAAAAGCATCCTGTTCCGCGACGGTTGGAGGCAGTCCGGTGAGATCAAAGGTCAGTCGGCGAAGCAGCGTTAACGCCTGAGCGTCGTCGACGGGGGTGAGGCCCTGCGCCTCCATCGCGGCGAGAGTGAAATGGTCGACCGGGTCGTGCGGCCATGCGGTATTGGCGACGGCGGGAACCGATGGATCGTGGATCGGTTGAAAGGCCCAGTGCTCTTTCGCGGCGCGCTCGCTCGGTTTTTGCGAAATGCCATCGCGCGGATCCTCAGCGCCCATCGCCACCCAGGTTTCGAAATCGGCGATTACTGCGTCGGGCAGTTTGCCGTCCGGTGGCATCTGCAGGTCGGCGTTGCCGTAGCGGATCGCTTCGATCAGCTGGCTGCTTTCGACGTCGCCGGGGATAATTGCGTCGCGCCCCGATTTGCCGCCTTTGCGAATGCCGGCGCGGGTATCGAGCAGAAAGTCCGCCTTGAGTAACTCGGCCTGCGAGGAGTGGCACTGGTAGCAGTGTTCGATCAGTGCCGGGCGGATCTTTTCTTCGAAAAACTGGGACGGATTGGCGGCGCGAAGCCGGTCTGCTGTGCCGAGCAGGAGAAAAAATGTCAGGGCTGCGCGCAGGTGGATCACGGGAAGGTTGGCGTCTAAGGCCAAGCTACCAAACAGGTTACCAGAGTCGGCGGTTTCCAAAAGCCCTCAACTTTAGCGTATTTGCGGGAGCGCCGGAATGGGGGTAGTGGTGGGAATGTCCTCATCAACAGACACTTTGCCTGCTAATTCCGCTATCCTCGAACGCACCCGCGAGTTGTGCTCGGCCATTCTCGACTGGCCCGGCTACAAGGAACAGGTCACTCAGATCGAGGCCTTTCTTGCCGACGATGACGCAAAAGCCAGTTATCGCGCCTTTGCTGAGCTGGGTGACGAGATGCATCGCAAACAACATGCCGGTGAGTTGACCGACGCCGACATCGAAAAATACGAAGCCGAGAAAAAGGCGCTCGACGCCAAGCCGCTGGTCGGTGGTTTCCTCGTGGCTCAGGAGTCGCTCAACGAGATTCATAAGACGGTGGCCACTCACGTTGCCAAGACCCTTGAGCTGGGTCGGTTGCCTGAGCCCGAAGATCTTGAATCAGGCGGCTGCTGCGGCGGCGGAAGTTGCGGCAGTGAAGAAGGCCACGATCACGACCACAGCGACGGTGGCGGCTGCTGCTCGAACTGAGGCTTGACCTCCGATGGCTCTCTTCACGGGGCCACTCGCTGACGCTCGCAGCTACCCGGCTGCGTTGCTGAAGGCATCATACAAAGAAGGCCCGGATTTTATTCCGGGCTTTTTATTGGTTCGAACGATCCCGTCCTGAAGGGCCGCCGGGGACTTGTCGATGGTGAGCCCTGAATTAAAATTCAAGGCCGATAAGCTTGATGCTTTCAGCATCTTTAATCACGCCAGGATCGGCTTGACCAATTCACCGTGCACATCGGTGAGGCGGAAGTAGCGGCCCTGGAACTTGTAGGTCAGGCGCTCGTGATTGATGCCTAGCAGGTGCAGAATGGTGGCGTGCAAATCGTGCACGTGCACCGGGTCTTCGGTGATGTTGTAGGCGTAGTCGTCGGTCGCGCCGTGACTGATGCCCGGCTTGATGCCGCCACCGGCGAGCCACAGGCTGAAGCAGCGCGGATTGTGGTCGCGACCGTAAGTGGTTTCGGTGAGCTGCCCCTGACAGTAGGTGGTGCGGCCGAATTCACCGCCCCAGATGACCAGGGTTTCGTCGAGCAGGCCGCGCATTTTCAGATCCTTGATCAGCGCGGCGGAGGGTTGATCGGCGTCCTTGCACTGACCGGGTAGCTGTCCGGGCAGGTTGGCGTGCTGGTCCCAGCCCATGTGAAACATCTGCACACAACGCACGTCGCGTTCGATCAGGCGTCGTGCCATCAGGGCATTGTAGGCGTAGCTGCCGCGCGTGTGTACGTCGGGACCGTACATGTCGAGCACGTGCTGGGGTTCGTCGGAGATATCGGTCAGCTCGGGCACGGCGGTCTGCATGCGGTAGGCCAGCTCGTACTGTTTGATGCGGGTGTCGATTTCCGGATCGCCGTAATCGTCGAGGTGTTTCTGGTTGAGCTTCTCGAGGTCGTCGAGCATGCGTCGGCGGGATTTTTGATCGAAGCCGTCGGGATTGGAGAGGTAGAGCACGGGATCACCGACGCTCATGAATTTTACGCCCTGATGTTGGGTCGGCAAAAAGCCGCTGCCCCACAGGCGATCGTAGAGCGGTTGGCAGTTGGGGCGACCGGTGCCGCGCGAGACCATGGCGACGAAGGCCGGCAGGTTGTCGTTTTCGGAACCGAGTCCGTACGACAGCCACGAGCCGAGACTGGGGCGACCGGAAATCTGTGAGCCGGTCTGAAAAAAAGTGATCGCCGGGTCGTGATTGATGGCCTCGGTGTGCATCGATTTGATGAAGCACAATTCGTCGGCGACGGAGGCGATGTGTGGCAGCAGTTCGGACACGGTGGCGCCGGACTGGCCGTGTTTTTTGAACTCGTAAATCGACGGCGCGATCGGAAAGCTGGCCTGATTCTTGGTCATGCCGGTGATGCGCTTACCGATGTCGAGATGATCACGCAGGTCCTGAGCAAAGTAGTCTTTCAGCTTCGGTTTGGGATCGAACAGGTCCATCTGCGACGGCGCGCCGCTCTGAAACATGTAAATCACCCGCTTGGCTTTGGGCGCGAGGTTGTGGCGCGGAGCGGGGACCTCCGCCGCAGCGCCGGCAGAGTCTTTGCCAAGCAGCGAAGCGAGCGCGGCGGTGCCGATTCCGGTCGCGGTTTTACCGAAAAAATGTCGCCGGTTGAGGCGCAGTTGGGCGTCGAAGAGAGGGGTCATTTTTTCAGGAGCAAGGAGTGGCAATGCAATCGGCTAACCGCTATTCCCTTGTGATTGTGCTGTCGAGGTTGAGGAGGAGGTGGGCGGCGGCGGCGTAGGCGGCGAGTTCGGCGGAAGGGATGGTGGCATCCACGGAGGACTCACCGACCGCAAGATAGGCGGCGGCCGCTTCGGGATGGGTGGTGTAGTGGCTTTTGAAATGTTCGAAGTTGCCACCCAGCACCGAGAGCGTTGTCTTGTCGGCGGTGCGCGCGGTGGCGGTGCGGTGCGCCCAGGCGAGCCGTTGCTCGGGGGTGGTGCCGCCTTCGGATATCATTCGCTCGCCGAGTTTGCGGGCGGCTTCGACAAAGGTCGGGTCGTTCATCAGGGCGAGCGCCTGCAACGGGGTGTTGGTGACTTTCTGGCGGACGTTGCATGCGTCGCGACTTTGCGCGTCGAAGATGATCTGACGCGGCGGGTTGATGGCGCGTTTCCAGAAAGTGTAGAGCGTGCGGCGATAGAGTTTGTCGCCTTTATCGGCGGCGTAGACGATGCTGGCGCTGTTGGCGACCGAACTCCACAGGCCGGGTGGTTGGTAGGGCTTCACCGGTGCGCCGCCGAGATCTGCGTTGAGCAGGCCGGCGATGGCCAGCGCCTGATCGCGAATCGCGTGCGAGTCGAGGCGAAAGCGCGGGCCGCGCGCGAGCAGGCGATTCTCAGGATCGCGGGCATGCAGGGCGGGTGTGACGCGCGATGACTGAGTGTAAGCACGGCTGGTGACAATCTGGCGGTGCAGGCGCTTGATGTCCCAACCGTTTTCGATGAAATCGATCGCCAGCCAGTCGAGCAGTTCGGGATGGCTTGGCCACTCGCCTTGGGCTCCGAAATCTTCGGCCGTTTTCACCAGGCCGGTGCCGAAGTGCTGCTGCCAGATGCGATTGACGAACACGCGGGCGCCGAGCGGATTGCGTTCCGAAGCCAGCCAGCGGGCGAATTCGAGCCGCGTGGTTGGCGTCGTCCTGGCGTCGGTGATCAGACTGGCGGGCACGGCCGGGGACAGTTTTTCCGATTCGTCCGGTTGATCGTAGAGGCCACGTTGCAGCAGGTAGGTGGGACGTGTTTTGTCGGCGGGCAGGTCGCCCATGACCATGACATTGACCTGTGGTCCCCTGGCTTTGACGATCGCTGCTTCAACTTTGGCGACGGCCGCGTTGGCGGCGATGAGTTGGGGATCGCGAACGGAGTAAAAGTCGCGCAGTGATTTTGCCTCGACCTGGCTGCGTTCGCCGGGCGGCTTCGACAGTGCTGCGACCAGAAGCGGATCGGGCCCGAAACCGGCGGCGAGGTCGGCGTCAGCCCGGTTGCCGGTGGCAACCCGGAAGCGGCCGATGTGATGTTGGCCGAAGCCGGATTGATGCTGGAGGACGAGACGCAATTTTTCGCCGGGCGCAGGTTTCAGCGGCTGGCTCAAGGTGAACTTGGCGCGCAGGCTGTCGCCCTGGTGGCCGCTGGCGCCCCAGCCGGTAGTGGCTTTGCCGTCGATGGTGTTGGTGACCGGGTAGCGGGGCTGGCTGAAGTTGGCTTCGGCTTTCGACAATTGGACGGGGTGAGCTTTGCCGTTTGCATCGATCCGCTCGAGGCGGACTTCGGTGAGCACGAAATTGCCGTTACTGCTGCGTGAAAAGCTGACCGGTTTTTTGAAACCCGGGTCCTGCAGGGCTTCGAGCAGCAGGGATTGGATCGGTGGTGAATCGCTGTCGGCCGTAAAGGTCAGCAGGTAGTTCTCTTTGGCCGGGTTGGCTCCGCTGGCGAGCAGTGATCCGTCTTCTTGTCTGGTTAGCGTTGCGCCGCCGTTGGATTTGGCTTCGCTGAAGGTGATCGGAGTCCAGACCGGGCTGGCGGTGACGAGTTTGAGAATGTCGGCGCCTTTGGTCTTTTCCCACTCTGCCTGGCGAGCCGGCAGGGAGGCCAGTGTGTCGGCGCGCTTTTCAGTGGCGACGGCGAGTTGCTTTTCGAGTTCAGTGGTGTCCTTCGCCAGCAGTGGTGAGCCGGTCATCATGTTGGGTAGAGCCTTGGCGCCGGTATCTTTGCCGCTCTCCGGCACATTGTTGAAGTAGGCGAACAGTTGGTAAAATTCCTTCTGCGACAGCGGGTCGTACTTGTGATCATGACAGCGCGCGCAACCTGCCGTCAGGCCTAGCCAGACGGTGCTGGTGGTTTCGACGCGGTCGATGATGTATTCGACCAGGAATTCCTCCGGCAACGCACCGCCTTCATTGTTGATGCGATGGTTGCGGTTAAATGCGCTGGCGAGGATCTGCTGCTCGGTCGCGTTCGGCAGCTGGTCGCCGGCGAGTTGTTCGATGCTGAACTGATCGAAGGGCATGTTGTGGTTAAATGACTGGATCACCCAGTCGCGCCACGGCCACATGGTGCGCGTGCCCTCACTCTGGTAACCGTCGGTGTCGGCATAACGCGCGGCTTCGACCCAGTACTGCGCCATGCGTTCGCCGTAGTGTGGCGAATCGAGCAGACGAACGATCGCCGTATCGTAAGCCTTTTCATCGTCGTCGGGATCGTTGAGAAAGGCGTCGAGCTCGGCGATGGTCGGCGGCAGGCCGGTCAGGTCGAGGGTGGCCCGGCGCAACAGCGTTGCCCGGTCGGCGCGCGGTGAAAAGCTGAGCCGCTCGGCTTCAAGCTTCGTCAGCACAAAGCGATCGATCGCGCTCAGCTGTTCCGGAACCGGATGCAGGGTGGCCGGCAGCGGCGCTTTTTCCGGAGGCAGAAAGGCCCAGTGTTTTTCGTAAACGGCGCCCTCTTTGATCCATTGTGTCAGCAGGTGAATCTGTTGTTCTGTCAGGCTGCGCCCGGAGTCGGCGGGTGGCATCAGGTCATCGGGCTGGTCGTGCGCGGTGATGCGCGCCACCAGCTCGCTGCGGTTGGCATCGTCGGGAATGATCGCACCGGCAGCGATGGCGTCTTCGCGAAGGTCGAGGCGCAGATCGGCTTTCTGGGTTGCCTTGTCCGGTCCGTGGCAGTGAAAGCAGTTGTCGGAAAGGATCGGGCGGATGTCGCGGTTAAAATCGACGGGTTCGGCGTGGGCGGGCCCGGCGATGCCGACAAGAAGACAGCTGAGCGCTGCTGCGACCGTTAAACGGAGGGGGACCTGGGGGAGCGATTCTGACACGCGGGGATTGTACACTGACCCGGTGCCTTGCCCAAGTGACTGTTAATAACCTGATTGCGGGCGTAATAAATGCTAACTGGCGGCGTT
>CBDULB010000106.1:0-21647 GCA_965367965.1 uncultured bacterium
CGTCACCGATTAACCACGTCAGCAAAGACACCCCGCCGCTGCTGTTTCTCGACGGCGGCCTCGACAATCCCGGCAAACGCTACATCGGCATGCGCAAAAAGCTCGATGCTCTCGGTGTCACCAACCAACTCGTCGTCATCGACGGCGCCAAACACGGCCAGTGGGGCAGCGAACCTTTCCGCAGCCGGTTCGTCGCCGCCATGGCCGACTTTTTTGAAACGGCGCTGGCTCCCGATAAACGGTAAGCGCAGCGCCTCTCAAAGCAGGGTCTGAAACGAATCAGACCCGTCCAGGTCACTGTCACTGCGCAGCAGCGGGCCCTACGTACTGAGCACTGCCAAAACCGAGCATCGGGATGAAAATGAATGGCAGGAACACCAGTCCGAGTCCGTAGCCGACACCTTTGCCGAACGATTTCGCGAGGTCGATATAAACGATGATGGCGATGATGAAGTTTACGAAGGGAATCAGCATCAAAATAAACCACCAGCCCGGCCGGCCTACAACTTTCAGAAGCACAAAGATGTTATAAAACGGGACGATGGCCGCCCACCCCGGTTCGCCGGCCTTGGCGAAAGTTTTCCAGAGTCCCCCGATTAGCAAAATAATAATGATAAGGCCGACGATCGTAGATCCGATGCCGCCCTCAGGGGGGGCTGCACCAAAGTCGTCGGCCTGGGCGAGAAGATGAATTGATTTCAAGAAGCTCATGTTTTGTGTTGGTTAGTAGTTGCTGTCTTAGTAGCAAGTTGCCAACAAACGGACCACGCTGTCAATCTTTCAAAGCAGCCAGCCGGAGCCGCTCCGCCACGCAAATCCGCCCTTGTCCGCAACCCCCGCTCCGCCTAGCCTCGGGGCCATGAAGAACACCCGCCGCAAGTTTCTCGGCCAATCGCTCACTGCGTCTGTCGGCGCTATTGCCGCTCCCTACATCGGTTGGAAAACCGCCGCCAAGGGCTCGACGCCATCGAACACCGTGCGGATCATCAGTTGCGGTGGCGGTGGGCGCGCCGGCGCTGACTTGAAGGAATTGGCAAAAGTTCCGCACACGAAGATTGTCGCCATCGCCGACCTCGATCCGCGCCGCGCCGCCGGCTCCCAACAACTGGCACCTGAAGCGAAATTTTTCGGCGACTGGCGCGAAATGCTCGAAAAATTCGGCGCTGAGGCGGACGCCTGCGAAGTCGGCACCCCCGATCACATGCACGCGCCGCAGATGATGAGCGCCATGCAACTCGGCCTGCACATTTACGGTCAAAAGCCGCTCACCCGCACCCTGCACGAAGCCCGCATGCTTCGAGAAAAAGCCGAAGCCGACAAGCTGATCACCCAGATGGGCACGCAAGTCGCCTCTTCCTCCGGCAATCAGACCGCTGTCAGCTGGCTGCGCAGCCGCATCGTCGGCGATGTCATTTCTGTGCACAGCATGAACCCGAAGTCGTGGGGATCGATGGATCCCCTGCCGGACCGCACCGACGAAGCACCGCGCGGCTTTAACTGGGATCACTGGATCGGCGTTTGCAAAATGCGCCCCTTCATCGCCGGAGAATACCACCCCGGACAGTGGCGCAAACGCCTCGACTTCGGCACCGGCACGCTCGGTGACATGGGCTGCCATATTTATCATCCCTGGGTGCAGGGGCTCGACGCGATGAATCCCACCAGCGTCATCTCGCACGGCCCCGGCCCCGTCGATGCCGACAGCTGGCCAATCAACGGTCGAGTCGAATACACCTTCGGCGCCACCGAATTCAGCGGCAGTAAACCGTTTGCCTTCACCTGGTATGACGGCAATCAACGACCACCCGCCGAAGTCGCCGCCGCCGTTGGCGGTGTCGAAAACGTGCCCCCGAGCGGCTCCGTCGTGATCGGCAGCAAAGGCGCACTCGCCATTCCCCACGGCGGCAGCGGCACCCCGGGTCTCTACCGCGACGGAAAACTGTCGGAGGAAAACAAAACCCTCGAGCACGTCGAAAACGGCAACCACTTCTCCAACTGGGTCGAGGCGGTGCGCGGCGAAGGCTCTACGCCGATCTCAAACTTCAGCTACAGCGGGCCAATGACCGAAGCCGTCCTGCTTGGCACCGTCGCCCAGCGTCTGCCCGGACAGAAACTCGAATGGGATGCTGCCGCCGGCAAATTCACCAACAATAAAGACGCCAACGGATTGCGCCACGACAGCTACCGCGAGGGCTGGGAAGTTAAAGGCATTTAACAAGGAGAAAGAAGCCTGGAGCAGGGAGTTAGAATGCAATCGCCGACGATACCGCTTGTTGGTTGGCGTGGTTTGTTTGAGTCTATTGATGCTATTGCTATGAAATTCTCGCGCGCCTTCTTCGTCGCCCTCACTGCCTTCCTGCTCCTCGCAACAGGAGCCCCCGCTGCCGACAAGCCCAACTTTCTGTTCATCGCCATCGATGATTTGAATGACTGGGTCGAGCCACTTGACGGTCATCCGGATACCAAGACGCCAAATATGGCCAGGCTTGCCGGGCGCGGCACGACCTTTCTCAACGCTCACTGCCAGTCGCCCTTGTGCAATCCCTCGCGCACCAGCCTGCTGACCGGTTTGCGCCCCACCACGACGGGCGTCTACGCGCTGGAACCGTGGTTCCGCACCGTACCCGAACTGGCCGATCACGTCAGCCTGCCACAGTATCTCAAACAGAACGGCTACCGCACGTTGAGCGCGGGCAAGATTTACCACGGCGGATACGGTCGTGGCAAAAATGATCACGAGTTCGACGAACTTGGCCCCGGCGCCAGTGGCAAACCGTTTCCCGGGGAAAAGCTGGTCAACACCCCCCAACCTCACCGACTTGTCGACTGGGGAACCTTCCCGCACAAAGACGAAGACAAAGGCGACACGATCGTTGCCAACTGGGCTGTCGAAAAACTCGCTGCCGACAATCTGCCCGAACAACCGTTCTTCCTCAGCGTCGGCTTTTTTCTTCCGCACGTGCCCTGCTACGCCACTCAGAAGTGGTTCGACCTGCACCCCGAAACTGAGACGCACCTGCCTCCTATCCTCGACGGAGACCGCGACGACACACCGCGCTTCTCCTGGTATACCCACTGGAAACTGCCCGAGCCGCGGCTCAAATTTCTCGAAGAGGCCGGCGAAAAACTCAATATCACCCGCTCCTACCTCGCCTGCATCAGCTACGTCGATCATCAGGTCGGTCGCGTCCTCGATGCCCTCGATGCCAGTGGAGTCGCCGACGAAACGGTGATCGTGCTCTGGTCCGACCACGGTTTTCACCTCGGCGAAAAACAGATCACCGGCAAGAATACCTTGTGGGATCGCGGCACGCGTGTGCCCTTGATTTTTGCCGGCGCCGGCATCACTGAAGGTGCCAAAACCAACCGCCCCGCCGAGTTGCTCGACATTTATCCGACGCTGCTCGACCTCGCCGGACTGCCCGCCAACGACAAGAACGAGGGCCTTTCGCTGGTTCCTCAGCTGAAGGACCCGACTGCCATGCGCCTGCGACCCGCAATGACCAGTCACGGTCCCGGCAATCACGGCGTGCGCACTGAAAACTGGCGCTATATACGCTACGCCGATGGCAGCGAAGAACTCTACGACATGGTCGCCGATCCCAACGAGTGGACCAACATTGCCGATTCGGAAAATGCCACCCATATCAAGATCAAGGCCGAACTCGGCAAATGGATGCCCCAACACGATGCTGCGCCCGCAGCTGGCAGCAAATCACGCCTGCTCGAACGCAAGCCCAACGGCGACGTCTACTGGGAGTTGGAAAAAATCGATCCCAACGAGCCGATTCCGGAATTGTAGGGCCATGCCGGGCGGATTCTCAACCTGCCTCATGGGACGAACAATGTGACCCCGCCGTCCCGGCGGTCCCGTTGGACGAGCCTCCCTCACGACAAGCAGTCGTGCAATAGCGGTCGGCGTCCCTCTTTTCACACGCCTCGCACAGGAAGAACTGCCGGTTGCACGGCGCGTAACCGCAGTTTCGATAGCGCGGGCTCGGCTCGCCGCAGCGCTCGCAACACGATACCACCCGCCGCGTCTCGGTGTTGTTCACCGGCACGCCAACGCGCTGATCGAACACGTAGCAGTCGCCATCGAAATCCCGCCCCTGCACCTCCGGGTCGCGCCCATATTCAACAATGCCTCCCTCAAGCTGCGAAACATCCCCAAAACCTTCCCGCAAAAACAGCGCGGACAATTTCTCGCAGCGAATGCCACCGGTGCAGTAAGTCAGGATTTTCCGGCCCTCAAGCTCCTCGCGATGCTCGCGTATCCACTGCGGAAAATCGCGGAAGTTGCCGACATCCGGACAAATCGCACCCGCGAAGTGGCCCAGGGCCGACTCATAGTCGTTGCGACCGTCGATGATGATCGCATTTTCATCCTGCATCGCCCGGTAAAATTCGCCCGGCGAAAGCCGCTTGCCGGTTTCCGCCACAGGATCCACATCACCCTGCTCATCGTCGAGTAAACCGAGGCTGACGATTTCCCTGCGCACCTTCACTGACAGCTTCGGAAACACGTGACCGTCCCAGGCATCGATCTTAAACGGCATGTCTCGCGTGCGCGGATCGGCCGCCATGGCCTCGCGGTAGCGCCCGGTGTTTTCCGTGGTTCCGGAAACGGTGCCATTGATGCCTTCACTGCCGACCAGAATCCGCCCGAGAAGCTCCAACTCCGTGCACAGCCGACGCTGCTCTTCCGCGTACGCTTCGGGATCATCGATCGCCACGTAGCGGTAATAAAGCAGCACCCGGTGGCTCTGCGATTCGGTCATCTCCAGTCCGCTCATGCCACTCGCGTTCGATTGCTGTCGATGACGACGTCCTCGTTCTTCAACATCCCTTTTAACGTCTTCCGATAAATGTGATGCTCAGGTCGCACCGCCCCCTTGGTGGCAGGAATATTCATGTGCCGCATCGCCGGCCTTTCGGACTCCTCCCACTCCATGCGGACCTTCGGCGCCGGTTCCTGCACATACAGCGCATGATCAAACCCGGCCTTTTTATGAACCTTGCCATCGTGAATATGCACTGTTGGAAAAACAATCTTGCTGCTGTTGCGTGACGGAAATGCAAACGCCATCGGGTGAACCTTTGCCTCTCCTGCTCTCAGTTTAAAAACCACGAAGCCGAAATCGCCATACTCCGGTAAGCCTTGCCAAACCTCAAGTGGCAACCTGAACCGCTCATCCAGTCGCGGGAAATCTGCAACCGTCGGGACAAAACTGGCATCGAAATTGCCGACCCGCTGCACCTTCAGTTGCAGCGCGTTCGCAGCGCGTGGAGCATCAGGGCCGAAGCTACTGCCGCGCTGCCTGAAATGACGATTCAGATCGACGAAGAAATCGGCATAGCCCGAGAAGTCCAAAAACTTCACCGCGCTTTCGGTTGAATTCGCGTGAACCGGAATCGGCAGAATCATCGCCAGCTCCTCGGCAGCATCGAGTTGCATACTGTAAACCACCACCTGATTGCCCTTCTCACCCATGCGGCAGAAAATCTCGGTATCTGCCACGTGGCGGACAGGACGGGAAAAGCAGCACATGGAATCGGGTGGTTAAAGCAGGCGGGCCTGTTAAGCATCTCAAGAAACTACTTGTTGCCAAAAAATCAAAACCTCACTTTCATCAAGCTTTCGTAGCAATTGTGAGAAAATTCGTAAAATTGATACTTTTTACTGGTGTTTTCTGGCAAAAACATGGCAGTTTCCACCCGAAATGCTGCCGCATCCCCTCCACAAACGCATCCTCAGCCGCGTCGTTTTTTACAGCGCTGTCTTGGTGATCGCATTTCTCATGCGCCTGGTCACGCCCGATCCCAGCGCGGATGATTCGGTGAACGGCTTTGATGAACTCGACGACGTCGAAGCGGAAGTCGCACGCGCCTATTTCGTCTGGCCGAATTCGCAGTAGCCGGCCAGCTCATCCCGACAAGCGGTGCTTGCAGTCTGCCACCCGTCGGGTGACTCTGTGATCGCAACCCATGCCATCGAGCGCCGACAACGACTTTGTCTGCAAACAATGTGGTTCGGAAGTACATCCGAACGCGAAGGCCTGTGCTCAATGTGGCGCCCGCCGCGGCACACCACGGGCCAGGTCAGCACGATCACAGGCGTGGCACCAGGAAGAACACCTCGACGGCATCGATCTACCCGACGCCACCGGCGACGATTTTGACTACGACGAATTCATCGCCCGCGAGTTCGGTGAGAGTGCAGCGGAAAAGTCGAGCGCGCCGCGCGACTGGAAGAAATTGTTCTGGTGGCTGACCGCACTGATCACCCTGATTGCGTTCACTCTGCTGGCGATCCGCTGGTAAACGACGACGGGTCACTCGTCGACACACCCTACACACACGGTCGCGTAGGGCACGGCGTGCAGTCGCTCGAACGGGATCTCTTTTCCGCAAATCCCGCAGATACCGTAGCCGGATCGATACAACTGCGAGCGGGCGTATTTCGCCTTGGTCAAGTTTTCGCGGGCCTGGCGCAGCGCCGCCTCCTTGACACTTTTGTCCTGCAGGGCCTCTAAACGAGTCAGCCGACCGAGCCCCTTGTCGGGCGCGATCGGCTTGGTCGATTCTTCGAGCTCGAGGATGCGCTCCTCCAACTCGGCAATGTCGTCGAGGACGCGATCTTCGATTTCGATCTTCTGTTCCTCGGTCACTTTTTTGAATTACTCAGTCCAGCGCGGCATTCCAGTCGGCGATACGATCCGCCTGATCGGCGAACAACGCGTCGGTCGAGTCGTGGATCTCAATGCTGACGATCTTGTCACCCTGCTCGATTGAGTCAACCACATCCTGACCTTCGGTCACTTCGCCGAACACGGTGTGACGATGATTCAGATGCGGCGTCGGACCGTGAGTGATGAAAAACTGGCTGCCGTTGGTGCCCGGTCCCGAGTTGGCCATTGAGAAAATACCCGGCTTGTCGTGCGTCAATGCGGCGGTGAATTCGTCCTCAAACTTATAACCCGGACCACCCATGCCGGTTCCGGTCGGGTCGCCACCCTGGATCATGAAGTCAGCGATGACACGGTGAAACGTGATGCCGTCGTAGTAGCCACGCTGCGCGAGGTTGAGGTAGTTCGCCACGGTCAGCGGCACCATCGAAGCGAACATGGTCGCCTTGATGTCACCTTTGTCGGTCTTGAGAGTGATTTTGATGTCTTCGATATCAGCCATAATCCGCGACCCTTTCACAATCTCAGAGCATCCGCAAACGATCAGTATCGCCACAAAATCAACGGGATGACCGTGATCATCACCACTGCTGCCAGCAACACGCCCACCTTGACGTAGTCAATGAACCGATAACCACCCGGTCCCATGACCAGGACATTCGCCGGATGCGAAATCGGACTGGTGAAACTCGCTGAGGCCGCCATCGCGATCGCCATCATCACCAGTTTCGGTGACAGCTCCGGATCCGCCCCCGCCATCTGCAGCGCGATCGGTGCCATGATCAACACCAGCGCCGTGGTTGGCACGATCATGGTTGCCATCGCCGTGATCAAATATAACCCGAGCACGACGCCGATCGCCCCGAACGGTTCGGTCAACGCCGCCACCTGCACCGCCACCCACTCCGCCGCCCCCGAAGTCTGCATGGCCGTGCCCAGCGGGATCATGCCGGCGATCAAGAATACCGATTTCCACTCGATAGCACGGTAGGCCTCGCTCATCGAGATCAAGCGACACGTGATCATCACCGCCGAACCCGCTACCGCCGCGATCGAAATGTGCAGCTTGCCCATCAGTACCGGCACCACCACCGCAATCATGATCGCCGTCGCCAGCAGCGCCTTGCGCGGGCTGCGTTTTTCCACGGCCTCATCATAAACCGAGTGGCTGAGCACCAGAAAGTCCGGGTCCTTACCCAATGACACGATTCGTGTCTCCTTACCCGACAACAACAGAGCGTCACCAAACTCCAACTTCATATTGCGCAGATGGGAACGGTAGGCCCGGCCCTTGCGCCAGATAGACAGCACCTGCATTCCGTAACGGCGCCGGAAGTCCAGCTCGCGCAGACTCTGTCCCGCCAGAGAACTGCCGGGCGACAGGGTCACTTCGGCAAAATCGCGTTCGTTGGCGGTTTTCTCCGCGACTGAAGCCAGATCGCCCTCATCCACTTCCAGCGTCTGTATCGCCCGAATCAGATCCAGAGTCGCCGGCCGACCGTGCACCAACCACCGGTCGCCCGCCTGAAACGTCTCGTCCGCTGCCGGAAAATAAATCGAGCCGCCCTTGCGCACGATACCGATCACTCTCAGCTGCAACGTTTCCGAAAAACCCGTCTGCGCAATCGTCACTCCAACCAGCGACGACTCCGGCGGGCTGTGCAACTCCAGCAGCGAGTCTTCCTGGGTATAAATATCCGACACCTGCTCCTCGCTGACCAGTTCCGCACTGGAAAAATCAGCACTCTCTTTCAACGCCTCGAGAGCCTCACGCCGACCATCGACCATCAACCGGTCGCCTGCCTCCAACTTTAAACTGCCCAGTTCGTCGCGATACAATTTCGACCCGCGTCGCAAGGTCAGGACATGGGCCCCGAAACGTCGCTGGAAATCCGTTTCCCGCAGCTGCAATCCAACCAGATTTGAGTCAGCCGCCAGTTCCAGCGCCATCAAGGCCACCTTTTCTTTCGACAGCAGATCGAGAATCTCAGCACCACTCGCCAACTCGAACGCCTTCCAGTTTAAAAACTCACGGAATTCATCGACCCGCCCGTGAACCGTCATCAGATCATTTTCCTGAAGCACGAAGTCGCCGTCGATCTCTTCGAACACCACACCGCCCCGCTCGACTGCCAGCACGCTCAACCCGAGCACCGGTGCCAGGCCCGATTCCTTCAAGGCTCTCCCCGCCAGCGGCGAACCGGCTTTCACCCGCAAGTGAAATCGCCGATCCTCAAGACTGTACGCATATTTAATCCCCGGTGAAGCGTCGTCGAACGTTTCCTCGAATTCCTGCGGCATCTTCGCCGGCAACAAATGCCGCCCCACAAAAGCGATAAAAATCGCCCCCGCCACCAGGGCCGGCACCCCGATCGGAGCGAACTCGAACAGTGTGAACCCTTGTTCTCCCGCTTGCCGAAGCGCCGTCGAAGCCACCAGGTTCGGCGGGGTACCGATGAGCGTCGTCAGACCACCGAGCAGCGACGCGTACGCCATCGGCATCAACAGTCGCGACGGCGAAATTCCCGTCTTTCGGCAGATACCCATGACCACCGGCAGCATCAGTGCCGCGACGCCAATATTGTTCATGAACGCCGACAGCCCACCCGCCGTAATCATGATCGCAAAGATCATGCGCACCTCGCCACTGCCGGCAAAACGCAGCACCTGACGACTGATGATGTCCGCGATCCCCGTGGCACTGAGGCCCGCCGATAGAATAAACATCGCCCACACCGTCACCACCGCCGGATTGCTGAATCCCGCCAACGCTTGCTCCATCGTCACCAATTGCGACACACCCAGCGTTCCCAACACTAACAATGCCACCACATCCATGCGCAGCTTCTCGGTGACGAACAACACCAGAGAGATGCCGAGAATGGCGAGGACGGCGGCAATTTGCAAAGTCATCAGAAAATTTACCGACCGCGCATCTGCACTTCCGGCAAGTCCCTGACATTAAACCAATAAGCCAGCCATCAGGCAAGCATCTTAGCCCGACAAGCTCACTTGGTGGCAGCCGGCACCCTGCCCGCTTCCAATTTAATCAATCCTTCGGCGAACCATTTGCCGACATCCAAAGTGCCCTGCGCATCGTAGTGAACCGCGTTGGCGGTGGTCGCCTTGCTGGTATCGATGTAGACAGTTTGCGGATCGGTCTTCGCCACCGCCTGCTGCGCTCCGATGATCGAGGGCATGTGTTTATTCTTACCTGCACTGAACTGCGTGTTCACGGCCAACAGCGCGATCATATCCGGCGCCATCAGCTCAGTGCGCAGACTGGCGATCAAATGCGTCAGCCGTCTCGCATACAACGGCGCGTCGGCGGCATTGGCATCACTCTCACCCTGCACCCACACAAAGGCACGCAGATGGACCGACTCGCCCGCGGCGATCACCGCAGCGATCGCCGTTTTCGCTTCTGAAATCAGCGCCCGATAGCAATCACCCTGGACATCGCCGTCCTGCGCATCCGGATTCCAATCGGTGCCAATCGCGGTACCACTGAACGCGACCTTAATCACCGCAATGCGTCGATCCGGCTGCCGCTCGCGCAAGGTTCGCGCCATCCCGATCTCCGGACCAAAGCCACCTTCCGGCTTCGCGAAATTTCCATACTGGCGGGGCGCACTGCCCTTCTCCTTCGGACTGCCCTTGGGTTGGGAAACCAAGGTGATCCATTTTCCCGAACTGCTGACATCGTGGTCATCGACAGGCGGATCGCCGCAGCGAAACCAAAACTTCACTTCGGCATCGTGAGCCGATTTCGGCAACAATGCGGCATGCGCATCAAACCCGACTGCGTTAGACTGCCCCGCTACCAGGATCAACTCGATTACGTTCTCATCCGCCCGCGCCAAAGGCGAAGACGCCGCTACCAATAGCATTGCAATGATCCACAAAATTCGCATCCCTATTCTTGAACAAGCTTCCACCCTTGTCGGCAAGTGAAAAGCCCGCCACACTTGCGGCCAAAATTTTTCGCTAACCTTCCGCCGGGGAGGGACATTTTCCAATCCGAGGCCTGAACTCTTCTCTTAACACTCAAATTTTTTCGTCCCTATGCGCCACCTGCTCTTAGCCTGCCTGTTTACGACCCTGTCCGGCACCTTCATCGCGACTGCCGCCGACAAGCCGAACATCCTCTACATCATGTCGGACGATCATGCCGCGCACGGCATTGGCGCCTACAACAGCCGGCTGTCGGAACTGAACCCGACCCCGACCATCGATAAACTGGCCAGCGAAGGGATACTGTTTGAGAACGCCTTCTGCACCAACGCCATCTGCTCACCGAGCCGCGCCTGCGTCATCACCGGCCAGTACGATCACACCAACGGCGCCTTTGATCTCAGTGGCGCGATCCCCACCGCGCAGCAGTACCTGCCGACCGAGATGAAAAAGCTCGGTTACCAGACCGCCATGGTCGGCAAGTGGCACCTCAAAGAGGAACCCGGTGCCTTCGATTTTTACACCGTCCTGCCGGGACAGGGCGACTACTACAATCCCACCTTCCGAGTCCGCGGCGAAAAAGGCTGGGGCAAGGACACCATCAAATTTGAAGACAGCCACTCGTCGGACGCCATCACCGACATCAGCCTCGACTGGCTCAAGGAAGGTTGGGATCAGGAAAAGCCGTTCTTTTTGATGCATCACTACAAGGCACCGCACGATTACTTTCAGAACGCCAAACGCTACGACGAATACCTCGCCGACATCGACATTCCCGAGCCCGACAGCCTGTGGACGCTGCCCGACACCTTCGGCTCGATCGCCACTCGCGGCTACGACGACGAACTGGTTCGACACATCGGCACCAGCATCGGCAACCGCAATCCGCGTCGTTCGTACGCCATCGATTTGCCACGCGAATTTCCCGAGGAATACCCCGCCGACTACGATCCCTCGAAACTCAGCGACGAGCAGATCAAGCGCATGGCCTACAACGTTTACCTGAAGAAATTCCTGCGCTGCGTCAAAGGCATCGATGACAATCTGGCCCGCCTGTTCGCCCATCTCGAATCGATCGGCCAACTCGACAACACCGTCATTGTCTACACCGGCGACCAGGGCTTCATGCTCGGCGAGCATGACTATCAGGACAAACGCTGGATGTATGAGGAATCGATGCGTATGCCGTTCATCGTTCGCTACCCGAAAACCATCAAGGCCGGTCAACGCGTCGACACCATCGTTGAAAACGTCGACTACGCCCCGACCCTGCTCGATTTCGCCGGTGCTGAAAAAACGCCTGACTACATGCAGGGCGGAAGCTTTCGCCAGGTCTGCGAAACCGGCACCGAACCTGAAGGCTGGAAACAGGAGGCCTACTACCGTTACTGGATGCACATGGCCCACCACGACAATCCAGGCCACATGGGCATTCGCACCAAGACCCACAAGCTCATCTACTACTACGGCTGCAACTACGAAGGCGAGTACCGCACGCCTCCGGGCTGGGAACTTTACGACCTGGAGAACGACCCGAAAGAACTGGTCAATCTCTACGACGATCCCGCTCACACCGATACGGTCACAGATCTGAAAAAACGTCTCGCCGCGCTGCGCACCCGCGTCGGTGACGACGGCAGCCATTTCCCGAAAGCCGAAGCCGTGGTCGAGGAATTCTGGGACTACGACGGTGCTGACAAAGCCAAAGCCATCGAGATCTCAGCGGAATTTCTGAAAGTGCGTGAGGCGGAGTTGGTGGCTGCGGCGGAGAAGGCGAAGCAGAAGAAGAAGAACGCAAAGAAATGACGCTGACCGCGCCGCCGGTCTTTAGCTGACTGCCATGACACCCGCAGATCCTGTCTATCCAAGTGAGGCAGAGATTTCTGCTTTGACAGATCTCCATGCAATGGCCGGAAACGCCGGTATCTCGGAGTATTTTATCAACACGGAACCACACGAAATCACCTTGTGCAGCGGAGCGCTGAAAAAGATCGGACTCGACTCTCTGGCGATCTTAATTGAATCCACCTATTCCGACACCTTCGGAGCCAACGCGGCGCTCACTCAAATCCAGCGAGATGAAATGATCTACGCGCTGTCGGATTCCCAATTCGAAAAAGATTTCGGCGAACTCAGCGCTGAATTCGAACTCTACGACAATACGATATTTGAGTTTCTGGAAGATCGGCCGCAGTAGTCGGTATCCAGGCGACAAGGCGAATCCCCACGGCATTCCGCACGATCACCCAGTGTTCTCAAACCTGATCACAATACGCTAATCTGGCCGGGAAAAGGACGCCGGAGGCTGCCCAGCGATCAGCCCCGGGTTGAGCGCAGCGACACCCGGGGTACACTGAACGACATGAACACGAACCAGGAGGGTTCGCAGCCGACGTCTGCTAACCGGTGTTCGTCCGCTTCCGGCACCTCTTTCAGGGTGCCTGCCTATCGGGGTTTTATTCCCGGGGTATCGCTCGTTCCCCGCTCAACCCCGCGCTAATTGCTTTGAAGCCTCCGGCTTCTCAACTTCAGCTCGAAAAGATGGTGGCAGTGATCGGGATTGCCCTAAACCCCACTCACCCCTTCGCCCGCCAGCGTCTCGGCCACCGACCGCAGCAACTCTCTGGGCGGATAGGGCTTGGGCAATACGGCGTCGAACCCGTATTCCGCCGGACGCGCCATCGCCGGGCTGTCGGCGTAACCGCTGGAAACGATCGCGCGGATTTTCGGATCGCGTTGCCGAAGCAGCTGCATCATTTCGATGCCGCCCATGCCATCTTCGATGGTTAGATCGCTGAGAATGAGATCGAAGCGGCGTCCCTCGGCATCGGCCATGGCGTGCATGTCGAGCGCGTCCTGACCATTGATCGTTTCGACGACATCATAGCCGGCTCGACCGAGGCAGCGAACCACCAGGCGTCGAATCATTGCATCGTCTTCCATGACCAGCACCCGGCGTCCGGCACCTTCATTGGCCATGCCAAATTCATTGGGACGATCAGCACTGCCACTGGCCGCATCTCCCGCAACCGACACGGGCGACGGCGCAGAAAAATCAGGCATCGAAGCTGCGAACAGTCCGGGAACGCCTTCGAGTTCGGTATCAGCAGCGGCCGCAGCGTCCGACATCGGGTTATCGAGAAACTGAGGCGCGTTGTCGACATCCATCGCGCCGGTCGCCGGAGCATCGCGCAATTGAAAGATATCCGGGCGGGCTGTCGCCGCATTCATCGGCAAATGAAAGGTGGCGATGGTGCCACGATTGGGCTTGGACTGCAGCACCAGGAAACCGCCATGCGATTTCGCGATCGATTCACACACCGTCAAACCAATCCCCGTGGCGTTGGTCTGGCCGCGAGTGGTGAAGTACGGATCAAAGGCATGCTTGAGCGTTTCTTCGTCCATGCCGACACCGGTATCGATGACTTCCATGAGCAGGTATTCGAGCCCTGACTGGCCCCCGTCGACCTTGGCATCGGTCGTCGTCAGCAGTCGAACGATCACCGTGCCACCGGCAGGCATCGCCTGCACCGCATTGGTGACCAGATTTTCCAACAGGCGCGAAACCTGATCGCGATCGACGGATATTTTCAAATCCGGTTCACTGCATTGGAACTGAAAAAAGATCGACGGATGCGATTCGCGATGGTTGCTGAGAACGGTTCGCGCCAGATCGGCGATGCGCACCACGTCGCGCACCGGCTGGCCACCTTCGGCAAATGTAAGCAGTTGCTGGACCATGCGGCGACCACGCTCGGCCGCCCCCAGCGCCGCAGTCAATTCACTCTCCTCATCCCCTCCGGCTGGGGCACCGGCGGCGCCCCCTTCATAACGATCCTGCGCCAGCGATAGATTGCCGATCAGCACCGTGAGCAAATTGTTAAACTCGTGAGCAAAACCGCGTCCCAGGTAGCCAAGTCCCTGCAACTGCTGACCGCGCGCCGCCCGTTTGTGCGCATTCGGATCTCCGGCAGGCGGAGGTGATGCCGGCAGAGCCGATGGAATGGCGTTCGCCAGCCCCGACGCTGCCGGTGCCGACTGGGACGAAGTCGTCGTATCCACCGTGGCGTCGTCCTCCTGTTTGGCTTCTGCCATCAGCAGTTTTAAAGACTCCTCGATCGTCTCAGCGATCGCCGTTTTTGCGGCACTGACCGGCGTTCCCAGACCAGCGCTCGCCAGGGCAACCCCGGCGGCTCCGACCGCCCCTGCGCCCCGTTCAACCGCTTTCGAAGCACCGGGTGCCACCTGAGTAGCGGATAGATCAGGCGACGGCAGATTCATCGGCACCGCGACCGGTTTTCGGTCGGGCAGAGCCTGCAGCAGTGTCTCCTTCAGCGTTGCCGCGGAAAACGGCTTGTTCAAATAACCCGACGGCCGCGCGCTGATCGCGTCATTCATCCGACCGATGTCCGAACGGGACATGGCAATAACGGACACCACACCAAAAGCCTCACCGAGCTGCCGGGCGACCGCACAGACGTCAAAACCATCACCGCTGCTGCCTAGATCAACGATTGCCAAATCCGGACGCGTCGCTGGATCGTTGGCATATTCCACCGCCTCCAACGCCGACGAAGCCAGTCCCACCGCGCGACACTCGAGGCTCTCAAGCAGCGCCGCGAGTTCGCCCTCACAGCCGGGGTCAGCGCCTTCCCGCGCCAACACCAACACTCGCGTTCCAGTTAAAATTTTATCGGAATCCATAAAAGTCGTATGTTTTCCTACTCCATATCAGAGCGCTGAGTCAATCCCGAAGGGACAACTCCTGTCACAGAAACCCGTATTTCCGACCTGCCGGAAACGCACGCCGTCGTCGCTTCAGCTCAACGGTCGATGGATCCCCACCAGCGAAACCGGCACCCCACCGCGTTCAACCGGCAAAAACAGCACTTCGCAGCGCTCGATGGCACCGTTTTTGTGCACAAACTCCGTCTCTGCCGACCAGCGACCGTGCTCGTTCAGTTCGCGCGCAAGCTGACTGTTGAAATCAGCCGGATAATTTGGTGCGTACAGCTTCGATAAGCCGCAACCGAGGATTTCGTGGCGACGATAACCGAACACGCGCTGCGCAGAACGGTTCCAGTCTTCGATGCGACCTCGCGGACTGCACACGATGACCGCATCCTGAAGGTGCTCACCAACCAGCGCTTCGCGGCGCAGTGCCAGATCACCTTCAACCGAAAGCGTCGTGTCGCGCACGATCGCCACCGCGTGGTCGCTGCCACAGCGCACCACCCGGACGTCAAAATGCAATTCCCGCATCGGCCCGATACGATCTGAAAACACACTGGCGTGACCGGCATCTCCCGTGGGCCTGTCCGCGGAAAAACTGAACTCGCGGGCTTCGCCACTGCGGATCACTTCGCCTACCGACAGAAAATCAGAACCGCCAAAGCCCGGCATTACCTCAGCCAGATCACGGCCGACCCAGGCTACCGGATCACCACTCAGCGGCCCCACCGGCGGCAGGGCCAGATCCTCGATATGCCCGTGGCGGTCGAGCAACAGCACCGCGTCCGGAATCACTTCGAGCAGAGCCCGGTTTTGCTCCTGACTTACCCGCAAACGCTCACGCAAGGCCACTTCCTCGCTGACATCGCGCAGAAAATAGGTGCGCAGAAAGCCACCAACCGGTGATGCTTCAGCCGGAGACACGCTGAACTCGACGTGAAGCTGAGGTCCGCTCCTGGCGAGCAATCGCAGCACCGCTTTCGGATTCTCGCCGGTCGCCGGCGTGGATTCCTGTTTCTCCGCAGCGGCCTCGAGAGCGCGCAATTTTTTCGCTTCCCCGTCGACCAGACACTCGTCGATGGTCATGCGCAGCAAGTCGAGCCGCGAACACTTCATCAATCGCTCGAGGGCCGGGTTGACGTCAAAAAAGCGACCGGTGCGGTCGAGCATGGCCACTCCGCTGGGCATGTGCTGGAACACTGCCGAGAACTTCGCCTGCACCACCGCAAGAGCATCGCGGGTGCGGCGCTCTTCGGTGACGTCGATCAGCATAACCAGCAGGCCACCGTCTGCGAGCAGGCGCGGACGAAATTCGATCTCGCGCAGTTTCTCGTTGCGCGCCTTCAGCGTGAAGGTGCGCGTCAGTTGTTTCTGCCAGATGTGGCGCCGCCACAAATTGCGAATTTTCTTCGCATAGTTCTCATCCGGACACGCTGCCGCCAGCCATGCCGAAATACCGCCCGCCTCGACCACACTGATACCGAGCAATTCCGCATGCCGCTGATTCGCGTAAACAACCTCCTCCTCAGCATCGAAAACCACCACCCCGAAGCACCCCTTCTCGGCCGTCGTACGCGCCATTTCCCAGGTCAAGCCGTTCTCGACAATCGCCTGATCGCTCGCGTCGCGCTCCACCGTCGCCAATTCGAATGGCGACTTCATCAAAGCCACCGCAGCCGCCGGCATCGCCGGTTTACTCGCGCTCACGGATTCAACTTTCGCCTCTCCCAAACCCTGATCCTTCAACCAGCGATCAATGGATTCCGCACACTGTTGCAAGGTCTCACCATCGACCGTGCCAAAAAACGTTTCGTCCCAGCCCTCAACACTAAGTGCATTCTTATCAGATTGCTGATGATTGCGTCCGCTCAACGAAATCACATCGGCACTGGCATCGTGACAGATCGCCAGCGTCAGGGAACGCGAGGCTCTGTCAGCATCTCCGGATATGCCTTGCGCATCTGAGGACGGCTCGTTCTCGGATCGCACCCGCTTCAACAACTTGCGAAAACCGGAGCTCTCCAGTCCCCGCACCTCACTGCGCGCCACCACCAACGTCTCGCACTGAACGATCGAATCATCGACGTCAGATGCCGCACAGGCTTTGACCAGAAGACCCCGGCGCTCAAGCAATCGACACAACAACAGCCGGGAGGCTGGGTCGTCATCTACCACCAATGCGGACAGTGGCGCGCCGGGCAGTTGGAAAGGTTCGGACACGGGTTGCAATGCTGCGAATATTCTAAGAAATGAATAGTTAGGACTTCCTAAACAATCCGACAAGCATTAATCCAAATTTCTTTTCATGCGCCCGCGCCCCGCCAGTCGAAAAACGTTCCGTAACCGGTCGCTATCGATCCGACAACTCAGCGATGATAAGGCTCGCCGCGCTTGACGGAATAAGCACGGTAAAGCTGTTCGAGAAAAACCACCAACGCCAGCTCATGCTGCAGGGTAAAACGACTCAAGCGCAGTACCGCATCCGCAGAATTGCGAACCGCTTTGCTGTGGCCGTCCGCGCCGCCGATCAGCACCGAGCATTCCTTGACCCGATCCAACTCCCAACGGTCGATGCGTTTCACCAGATCAGCCGTCGTCCAGTCCTCACCGCGCTCGTCTAAAACGATGCGCAAGCCGCCCTCCGACCGCGCTAACTGAGTGGCACCGTTGGCCTCAGAACCGCACTCTTTCAGATAAATCAGATCGACCGATGCCCCCCGCTGCAGCCGACCGAGATACTCAGCCACGCCCGCCTTGGCGAAGCTGAGGGCCGGCTTACCGACCGCAAGAATTTTCCACTTCATGACCTGCCAATCAGGGCCGCCGATTCAGCGGATCTTTTCGAGCAGCATCATCGGCAGATCAGCGATAGCGATACGGGTCTGTTCCATCGAGTCACGCTCGCGCAGCGTCACCGTGCCTTCGAGCTCAGGACCACCTTCGCCCAGAGTGTCGAAGTCGATGGTCACCCCGTACGGCGTGCCGACTTCGTCCTGGCGGCGATAGCGCCGTCCGATGTTGCCACCTTCGTCATAAAAAACGTTCATCAACGGCGTCAACATCGCCTCCACCTCTTTGGCTTTGGCCACCAGCTCCGGCTTGTTTTTCAAAAGCGGGAAAATGCCGCACTTCACCGGCGCCATGCGCGGCTCAAAACGCAGCACGGTGCGGGTCTCCTCTTTGCCCTTTTCGTCGGTCACCGTCTCTTCGTCGTAGGCGGCACAGATGATCGCCAAAATGGTGCGGTCGCAACCGGCACTCGGCTCGACCACGTGCGGGATGAGCTTTTCACCCGCCGCCTGATCGACGTATTCCATCGGTTTTTTGCTGTGCTCCTTGTGCTTGTTGAGATCGTAATCGGTGCGATAAGCGACGCCTTCCAGCTCCTGCTGACCAAAAGGAAAATCGTACTCGATGTCGTAAGTCTTCGCCGAGTAGTGCGCGCGTTCACCATCGGGAATGTCGATCACGTGCAGATCTTCGCGTGCGAGGCCAACCTCTTCGTAAAATTTCAGGCGTTGTTCCAACCAGTAATCGGTCAACTTAAGACCATCTTCGGGACGGCAGAAGTACTCAATTTCCATCTGTTCGAACTCGCGCGAGCGGAACGTGAAATTGCGTGGATTGATCTCGTTACGGAACGCTTTACCGATCTGTGCAATACCGAACGGCAGTTTCACCCGCGACGTTTCCAGCACATTCTTGAACTGCACAAAAATCGACTGCGCCGTCTCCGGTCGCAGATAAGCGACCGCATTGGGATCATCCTCATCCGCCGAAGCGCCCATCTTAGTCTGAAACATCAGGTTGAATTCGCGCGGCTCGGTGAGCAGCGAACCGTTGGAGGGATTGTAGGAGGTGCTGTCCTTTTCCTCGCTCGTGGTCTCGCCCTGCAGTTCGAGGGCCTTCGGCGAAATGCCGCCGTCGCTGAGAAACTGCGCGTAATACTGCCGGGCAGTCTTGCGGGCTTTGTTTTCGTCCTGATTCGGATCCGTGATCAGCACCGAATACTTTTTCTCCGACGACCAGTTCGACTCTGCGTGACTGGCTCCGGTATAGTGATAGGCGGTGCCTGACTGCGGCTCAATCTGATCGGCGCGCAAGCGGGCTTTGGTCAACAGGCAGTCACACATCGGGTCGGAAAATCCACCAACATGACCCGAAGCAGTGAGCACCGCCTGGTGAGTCAGGATCGAGCCATCGAGACCGACCACATCCTCGCGCTCCTGCACATTCTTGCGCCACCAGTAATCCTTGAGGTTGCGCTTCAATTCGGTACCCATCGGACCGTAATCCCAGCAACCGTTGAGGCCGCCGTAGATCTCCGCCGATTGAAAGATAAAGCCCCGGCGTTTGCACAGGCTGACGATTTTCTCCATCGAAAATCGTGGCTCAGTCGAGGTGGTTTCAGCGTCGTTGGTAGCACTCATAAAACGGTTCGGCACAGCTGCCGGATAGGGTCACAAAAGGCGCACAACAAACAGTGCCGCCCCGCCTTTAGCAACCGCAAATACCGCGATTCCTCAGCGCTTGCCCGCGTTGACCGCCTTCGCCGGTGGTTTCTGAGCCACCACCCCTGCGTCGTCGATCAAAACATCCACCGCCCGCCCATGCGGTCGCCCCCGGCCGGCCGCCACCTCACTCAGCAGATTACCCACCGCAAAACGACATATCCCCGCCCTTCCTGCCATAAAACCAGCCTCAAAACCGCAGGCGCAACTTAATTGGTGCCTGGCATTTCTTCAACAGGCATTTCTTTAACAACGACACCGGTTGCCATCATGAGCCGCTTTTACCTGAAGCTCGCCGGAACGAAAACACCGCTACCCTTTTGCGCCCCCTCTGGTTACGCTCCTTCGAACTCCACCATCGTGTCCGACAAATTGAGACGTTTGCCGAGTCCCATCCGCCACACCCTGAGCTTCTTCTTGTCAGCAGCCATTTCATAAGCCTGCTGAAAGCCCAGTAGCCTCGCCGCGATTTGATGACGGACGTCGAACGGTAGCAGATCCGGCTGAGCGAACCGATCCGGCTTCGGACTGACATGCTGCGCTACGCACCGATACAGGAACGTCCGGTCATAAGAACTCCTCAACGGCACGGCACTGAGTTCCTTCAACGCCCCGCGCAAGGCTTCAGGCGTCAGCGGGAACTGACTTACCAGGTGCGCCAGTTCGACGGCATAAACCCAATCCGGATCGCGATATCGATGAGTCTTGTCAAAAATCGACGAAGTCTCCCAGGCGATAATGCCCAGCGACTGCTTCATCAGTGTCAGCATGTAGGCGTCGATTTTTTTCTTTCCCCACGTCTTGCTCCCCTTCCACGCCAATTCCGAACCTGCGATCCAACCCGCTGCGATCAGCGGATTGGACGCAAAAAGAAACTTCGTCCCCTGCCACAGATAACGCACCGGTTCCAGATACGGCGATATCTCAGCAAACCTGTTGTAAACCTTGCCCGCCTTGCGCACCCCGTCATACATCTTGCGCAAATTGAAATCCTTGATATCGAGCATCGGCAACTCCTCCAGCAGCAGCAGCACCTGCAACGACGCACGATTGATCGCTTTCAGCAGGGAATCCAAATTGGTCTCCATCAACGGGCGCTCCGCATCCGGTTGATGAATCTTGGCCACTGATTCCATAAATGCGATCACGTCAACCAGCAGGAGTTTGTGCTGGAAAACCTTGTCCTCCCAATAATCGCCGTTGGTGAATTTCAACAACATGCGATCCGACTCGGTATCGAGTAGCGCCCGCACCTGCTTATCTCGATCAGTCCACGATTCCCCCTGCCAGTCGGTCTGCTCAAGCATCGCGAAATCCGGATACTCCATGAACTCCGCATAGGCCATGACCACTTTGGCGAAATCAAGCCGCTTCCGATCCAGTCCACGCGTTTCCATTTCGATCGCCGCCCGCGCCGTCTCGATCAGTTCCGCCTCGGAGACACCGCCCACCGTTTTTTCCTTTTCAACCTCTTTGCTGCGCCAGCCAAACAGGCCAACGATGCCCACCGTTACCGCCATCGAGAAAAACCAAGCCGCCGGTCCCAACTGCTCCCAGCGCAGCGCCGTACCAAAACCTATCCCGATCAACGCAACGGCCGCCAGTATTCGTCCGCCGCGACTCAAATGAGCCCGTTTGCCAAAATCTAACATCGTCAGTTTCGTCCAGTCACCTCACAACCAACACGAATCCGCCCCCCTTTGAAACCCAGAAAACCCCTTCGCCGATTTTTTATTCACCCCCCATCCCTACATCGCCAGCGCAT
>CBDULB010000107.1:0-21580 GCA_965367965.1 uncultured bacterium
CAGCAGGTCAGTGAGAGTGGCGGCTCGAGTGGACGCGGTGAGCAGGGCGGTGGTGGACTCAGTGAAGAGGGGATCGAAGAGCAGGAGGAGAGCTTCGGTTATGACAAGCCGACGTTTGTCGCCTACATGCAGTGGTTGGGGGTGATCCGTCGTGAGCGCTTGCAGAGCAAGGCGGAGTTTCGCCCGCTGGGTGACGAAATGATCGGTGGCGACGAGGTCGGTGATCCGCAGACCGAGGTGGTGGTGGTGCTGAAGAGCACCGGGCGCGAGGCGAAGGTGGTCAGGGAATCTGCTGACAGCACGACGGTTTCGTCGGCGGTCTATCTCGACAATGGGGCGCCGATCATCGATGACGGTTGGAGTGTTCGTGTCGAGACGGTGGCGGATCGCAAGTTGCGTTGGGCGAGACGCAACAAGGACACGGTGGAAAATGCACCGGACAATTACGACGATCGAGTTGTGGCTTATCAGTCGAGCTTCGCGGGTTTGGTGCAGGGTGACCTGCGCAATTCGACGGAATTCGGTGATCCGGTGTGGTCTCTGATTGTGGAGCGCATTCCGATCGCATTGTATTTCGGGGTTCTTACGTCGCTCATCATTTACGGGGTGTGTCTGCCGCTGGGGATCGTCAAGGCGATCAAGCATCGCACGCTGATCGACAACGCGACTTCGGTGCTGATTTTTGTCGGCTACGCGATTCCCGGCTTTGCGCTGGGTGCTGTATTGGTGGTGTATCTCGGTGCGCGCCTGGGGTGGTTTCCGATGTTCGGTCTGACCAGTCCGGAGTTCGGCGAGATGGGGGTATTCGCGAAAATGATCGACCTGGCGCATCACACGGTGCTGCCTCTGCTCTGTTACGTGGTCAGCGGTTTTGCGTTTTTGACCATGATGATGAAGAACAATCTGATGGACAATCTCGCTGCCGATTATGTGCGCACGGCGGTGGCCAAAGGCGCGCCTTTTAAGAAAGCGGTATTCGGTCACGCGTTCCGTAATTCGATCATTCCGATTGCGTCGACGATCGGTCAGTTGATCACGATCCTGGTGGGCGGCAGCATCCTGATCGAGTCGGTGTTCGATATTCCGGGCTTCGGCCTGCTGCAGTATCAGGCGTTGTTGGGCCGGGATGTCTACGTCATCATGGGCACGTTGACCATCGCTGCCAGTCTGCTGCTGATCGGGAACATTCTGTCGGACATCATTGTCGCGGCGATCGATCCGCGGGTGAAATTTGATTAATGTCAGGCGGTTCACTGTTTCCTATTTTTTCTGAACTACGATGCTGAGGATTTTCGGATGGTTAATGATGATCGTTGCGGTGCTGGGAGCACTTGGGCAATGGTTTGGGCTGGAGTTTCCGACGGCGCGTTTCCCGTTTACCACCAGCCGTGATATCGGATGGTTGCACACCGCTGGCGAGGGCAGTGAACCGGGGTTCCTGTGGTTTGGCTGGCTTTATACATTGATAGCGTTCGGGCTCGGCTTGCTGCTGGTGTTGCGATTTGCCCGGGGTTTCCGGTTCACGCCACTGACCGAGCGGCGCATCGCCCGGTTCAAGTCGATCAAGCGCGGTTATTTTTCGCTGTGGATTGTCGGTTTTCTGGCGGCGGTAGCGGCGATGGATCACGTGTTGGTTGGTAATGAGGCGCTGCTGGTCAGCTACCAGGGCAAGTGGAGTTTTCCGGCGTTCACGCGCCATGTCGAACCGGCGCGGGACTACGGGGTCGAGGGCGATGCGGCGGATGCTCCGGCGGACTGGCGCACGCTGCGAAGGGAATTCAAAGAATCGGACGACGGCAACTGGGCGCTGATGCCGCTGATTCCGTATGCTCCGACCGGTGACAATGTGGGGCCCGTCGCGATACCGCTTGAAGACGTTGATAGCGAAGGTCGGGTCGTGAAAAATGGCGAGCTTTTCGCCGGTCTGGCATCACAGGTCTACGATGTGCACCGACCCGAACGACAGCATCTGCGGTTTCGTTTTCGCGACGGCTTAAAAGAGGGTGAAGCGGATGGCTGGGATCGCGAGGGCAATCGCGTTTACGGAGCGAAATATACCAAGGGCCAGTTGGTGCCGGACAGCCAATCGTGGAACGGCGAAGGCGAGTTGGCGGAATTTCTGGCACTGCAAACGAGCGATCTCTGCGAGGTCAATTTTTCGCCGGCCCCGCCGACCATGGCTTTCGGCAGTCGGCATCCGCTGGGTACGAACTCGCGCGGCTACGATGTGCTGGCGTATCTGTTCGGGGGCCTGCAGGTGAACTTTCAGGCGGCCCTGGTCTACATTCCGCTGGTGTACTTTATCGGCGTCAGTGTCGGCCTGTTGATGGGGTTTTTCGGGGGCACCTTCGATTTGCTGGTGCAGCGGGTGATCGAGGTTCTGTCGAACATGCCGTTTCTGTTTGTGGTGATGATTGCCAGCACGGCGGTGCCGGAGCGGCTCAAGGAGGCGGCCGGGTTGTGGATCATCGTCGGCATCCTGGTGGTGTTCGGCTGGATGGGCATGACCTATCTGATGCGGACCGCGGCGCTGCGCGAAAAACAGCGTGACTACATCGCGGCGAGTCGGGTTATCGGGGCGTCGACGCCGCGTATTCTGTTTCGGCATTTGCTGCCGAATTCCGTGGCCATCATCGTAACCCTGGTGCCGTTTTCCGTATCGGGCTTGGTGCTGGCGCTGACGTCGCTGGACTATCTCGGCTTCGGAGTTCCGTCAAAATACGCCACCTGGGGGCAGCTGTTGCGTGACGGTTTGCAGTATCTGTCGGCACCGTGGCTGGTAAGTGCGGCGTTCTTGATGCTGGTCGGACTATTGATTTTAATCACCTTCGTGGGCGAGGCGGTTCGCGAGGCTTTCGACCCGAAGAAGTTCAGTTACTATCGCTGAGCGCGACTCAGCGCCTTGATTTCGTTATCAGATTTACAGAATGCATAGACGTTTGCTCATAGTTGGTTTGCTGGGTGCGCTGGTAGCGATGTCGCTGTCTCTGTCGGGGTGCGGGGATCGTGTCAGCGATGAGGCGCCGCCGGCGGATTTCGAGAGCTGGTATCCGCTTTATAATCGATACATCAATCAGTGGCTGAGCGAACAGATCAGCGACCGGGAAAAAGCGGTCACGGATTTGGAGAAAGAGATCGCGGCTGCGAGCGATGCTGAGGCGAAGGCGAAACTGACCAAGGACCTCAACGAACTGCAGCAGAAGCTGAAGGGCTTTCGCGACCGCCTGGCTGCAGGCGATTATTTTCAGTTTCACGAAGCCTCCGATTTGCCGGCCGGCCTGGTTTGGGAGGATGGTCAGGATGAACCGGAGATCGGCGATCCGGCGGCGACCAAGGGCGGTGCGTTTCGCTGGTTCATCGGTGCGTTTCCACCGACCATCCGGCCGTTCGGTCCGAACTCGAACAATTCGTTTCGCGGCGAGCTTTATGACAACATTGAGCCGGGGCTGATCGATCTGCACCCGGAGACGGGAGAGATCATTCCGGGAGTGGCCAGCGAGTGGGCGATATCCAAGGATCGCAGTCAGGTGTATTTCCGCATCGATCCGGATGCAAAATACAACGATGGCGTGCCGGTTCAGCCGGTCGATTTCATGTGGTTCATTTACCTGCGGGCGTCGGACAATGTGGTAACGCCGTGGTTCAAGCAATACCTGCGCGAAGAAGTGGCGGGCGTGGCTTTGTATGGCGACGATATCGTCGCGGTGCGTCTGCCGGAAGCGCGACCGAAGCCGGCATGGGACGCCAGTTTCCCTCCGTCGCCGCCGCATTTTTACAAAGACTACGGGCCCGACTACGAGACCCGTTATCAGTGGCGGGTGCCTCCGACCGTGGCGCCGTATACCATTCAGCCGGGCGATCTGGTGAAAGGTGTGTCGATCACCCTGAGTCGCGATCCGGACTGGTGGGCGAAGGATAAAAAGTTCTATCGCTATCGCTTTAATGCCGACCGCCTTGTCTACACCGTGGTGCGCGATTCGTCGAAGGCGTGGGAGTTGTTCCGCGCCGGCGAGATCGATTATTTCCCGATCACTCTGCCGGAGTACTGGAACGAAAAATCGGAGATGCCGCCGGTGTTCGACGGATACATCGAGCGCTACACCTGGTACAATCAGTTCCCGCGTCTGCCGTGGGCTCTGTATGTGAATATGGCGAAGGCGCCGCTCGATGATCTGAACGTGCGTCTCGGTGTCAATCACGCTACCAATTGGCAGAAAGTGATCGATGTGGTGTTCCGCGGCGATGCCGATCGCCTGCCGGGTTGGACGCGCGGCTATGGAGAATTCGATAACCCGGAGATCCAGGCACGCCCCTTTTCGATTCGCACGGCGCGCGAGTATTTTGCCAAGGCCGGCTTCGACCAGGAGGGCAGTGACGGAATTTTGCGTAATGCCAAAGGCCAGCGGCTTGAGGTGGTGTTGACTTACAGCAACGACGCGATTCGCGAACGGATGATGGTGATTCTCAAGGAGGAAGCACGTAAGGCGGGCCTGGACCTGGTCCTGGACGGGCTCGATCACACGGTGGTCTACAAAAAGGAAATGCAGAAGGAGCACGAACTGGTGTTTTCCGCGTGGGGGTTTCAGCCGCCCTACCCGCGCTACTACGAATACTTTCACTCCAGCAACGCCTACGACGACAAGGGCAACCTGAAGCAGAATACCAACAATGTGTTCTCATTCTCGGATCCGCGCATGGACAGTCTGGCAACCGCCTATCGGAAATCACAGACCGATGAGGAAAAGATCAAGTACGCGCACGAGATGCAGCAGATCATTCACGACTCCGGAGTTTACATTCCCGGTTACATGACGGAGTTCGGTCGGGTCGGCGTGTGGCGTTGGGTGCGTTGGCCGGACAGTGAGTTCACTGAGTTCGCGCCGCCACGCAAATACATTCCGATGGAGACCTACGTTTACTGGATCGATGAAGAGATGAAAAAGGAAACCCTGGCGGCGAAGCGTTCCGGGAAAACATTTCCGGAAGTGCAGGAGGTCAAGGATCGCTACCGGACCAAAGCGGAAGTTAAAGATGCGGCGAAGCCGGAACCGGAAGCGGACGGAGCCGGGAAATCTCCGCAGCAACCTTCCGGCCCGGCGGTGAAGGAGACGGAACAGGGAGTGGTGAAGCCATGAGTAAACTTCTTGAAATCAACGATCTGGCAACGGCCTTCGATACCGACCGCGGTCAGGTTCGCGCCGTCGACGGGGTCTCGTTTGAATTGGAAAACGGCAAGACTCTGGGCGTCGTCGGCGAGTCCGGTTGCGGCAAGACGGTGACCGCGATGTCGATCGTTGATCTACTGCCGAAGCCGGCCGGACATATTGTCGGCGGCAGCATTCTCTTTCAAGGTAAAGAGCTGGTGGGGGCGGCCGACGAAGTCATGTATGACATCCGCGGCAACGAGATCGGAGTCATTTTTCAAGAGCCGATGGCGGCGTTGAACCCGGTGCACCGCATCGGTCGACAGATCATCGAGACGCTGCAGTTGCACCGGGAAATGGAGTCGCGACAGGCTTTGCAGAAAGCGGTCGAGTTGCTCGATGCCGTAGGCATTCCCGCACCGGAACGGCGGGTCAGCGAATACCCGCATCAGCTGTCCGGCGGTATGCGGCAGCGGGTGGTAATCGCGATTGCATTGAGCTGCGATCCCGATTTGTTGATCGCTGACGAGCCGACCACGGCGCTGGATGTCACGGTGCAGGCGCAGATTCTCAACTTGATGGAGAAAATGCAGAAGGATCGCGGCATGGCAGTGCTGTTGATCACTCACGACCTTGGCGTCATCGCCGAACAGTGTGACGAAGTGGTGGTGATGTATGCCGGCCGTGTCGTCGAGCGGGCCCCGGTGCTGGAACTTTTTGCCAATCCGCGACACGCCTACACCAAAGGGTTGATGAACTCGATTCCGAGGCTCGATCACGAGCGCAAAACGGAATTAAAAACCATTCCCGGGCAAGTTGCTTCAATCAACGATTTCGTGCCTGGATGCCGGTTCTGTCAGCGCATGAACCGCACCGGTGAGACGCTGAAAATCCGGCCCGAGTACGCCGAAGTCAGTCCCGGTCACTGGGTGGAGAAGTGTGAGCAGTGCTACACACCTTAGTTGTAAAGTTTAAGTGTTCAGTTTTAACACCTTCTCCATGTCTACCCCTCTGCTCAGCGTCGAAGATTTGAAAGTGCACTTTCCGGTGCGGGGCGGTGTGCTGCGTCGTCAGGTCGGGGCGGTGCGTGCGGTGGACGGGGTAAGTTTTTCCATCGCCCGCGGAGAAACGCTCGGTCTGGTCGGTGAGTCAGGCTGTGGCAAATCGACTTTGGGCAAGAGTATCGTGCGTTTGTTGAAACCAACGGCGGGCAAGATCTTTTTTAATGGCACCGAGATCAGTCACATGAGTCAATCCCGCCTGCGGCCGTTGCGGCAGGATTTTCAGATGGTGTTTCAGGATCCCGCCGAGTCGCTCGATGCGCGGATGTCGGTGGCCGAAATTGTCAGCGAACCAATGGTCGTTCAAAAGATCAAAAGTGCTGACCAGTGTCGGGCCCGGGTTCTGGAGCTGCTTGGTCGGGTGGGGCTGCCGGAAAGTGCGGCCGATAAATTTTCTTTCGAGTTCTCGGGTGGTCAGCGGCAGCGCATCGGTATCGCCAGAGCGCTGGCGGTCAACCCCGACCTGTTGGTGCTCGACGAACCGGTATCGGCGTTGGATGTGTCGGTGCAGAGCCAGGTACTCAACCTGTTGATGGAACTGCAGCGCGATTTGGAACTGTCGTACCTGTTTATCGCCCATGACCTGGCTGTGGTGAAGCATGTCAGTGATCGCATCGCCGTGATGTATCTCGGTCGGATCATGGAGCTGGCCGACGCCGATGAGATCTACGAAAATCCCCGCCACGCCTATACCAAAGCCCTCATCGAAGCCATTCCGACGCCGGATCCGGCGGACCGCAAGCCACGCGTGCCGTTGCAAGGGGAAGTGCCGTCACCCATCGATCCACCCGAGGGTTGCGCCTTCGGGCATCGTGTGTCGCATCCGAAGTGGAAGGACAGTGTCGGCATGGATCTGACTTTAAAAGAAATCTCGCCGGGCCACTGGGTGCAGCCCTGTCCGTGTTGTACTTCGTGACGGCTTGGTTGTTGGTGGTTTTCCAGCGTTCGTCCACTGGTTTCGCTCAGGGCTTGCGCCTGCGGCGGCGGTGAGAGACACTGGAGACTGATGTGGCGGGTGCGTTTTTTTTGTCTTTTGATTCCGGCGGCGATTGTCGCCGGAGTGGTGTGGTTGTGGGGGGAGTTGGGCAAGCTTTCGATTGAGACGCCGACGGCGCTGGTCGTGGCGGTGCGCGAGGACCCGGGGGCGCTGAATCCACTGCAGCCGTCGTCGGGATTTCAGCGGGAAATCACCGATCTGGTGTTCGAAAAACTGTTTCGTCGCGACGACGAAATGTTGATGCGCGGGCATCTGGCAGAGCGTTGGGAACTGCGCCAGCGGGTGTCGTTTTACTTTCGTGATGCCGCCGGCGTGACGGCAGCTCTGGCGAAGCTGGAAGAGTTGCGCGAGGCCAGGGATGAGCGCTGGTTGCGGTGGGGGGTGCGTTCGCTGGAGCAGAAGGGCGATGCTCTTGAGTTGATACTGGGCAATCACGCGCTGGAAGGCGTTGAAGAGATTGATTCGCTGTTCGACGAAGCGACACGTTTTGCAGTCACACGGATTCAGCTGACGGTGAGAGATGCCGCCAAAGAGTCGTTCGATTTGTTCCGCAGGGATGCGGTTGAGAAGGGGCAGATCCGCCACGTAGTTTTTGACGAGGCGAACCAGACCGGAGTGATCAGTGCGGCCGGCGAGGTGGATCTTTTTCAGCGTGAATTGGAGTTGTTTTATCAGGCGAACGAAAATTTGCAGCCATCGTTGGAGGTGCTCGGCGTGGCCAGATTTGTGGTCGAACCTGAGGTCCGCCTGCACTTGAGAGAAGGCGTGACGTGGCATGACGGCACGCCGTTCTCGGCGGATGATGTCGTCTATTCGTATCGTGAGGTGGCGCGACCGGGATCGGTGTCGGCGATGAAGCCCTGGTTTGCCCCGGTGATTGCGGTCGAGGCGATCGAGCCGCGAGTGGTCAGTGTGATGCTGCGCGAGCCCTATGCGCCGCTGATGGAAAGTTGGGAGGCACTGCCGATCTTACCGGCGCATTTGCTGTCGGGTGCGGCGGTGGCGGGCGAGGCGCAGCGGGCGGCGTTTTTTGATCAGCCGGTCGGCACGGGGCCCTATCGGGTGGCGTCGCGCGAGCCGGGAAAGTCGCTGACCTTGCGGGCTTTCGATGGCTATTTTCGGGGGACGCCCCGGCAGGAGGAGATTCGCTATGAGGTGATCGCTGATCATGTGGCGCGGGCCATCGGGTTTCGTCTACGGCAAATCGACGTGCTGCGTCCGGACGATGTCGAACGGGTGGTGATGCGCAGCGACGATCGGGTTGAAGAGATCGACGGGGTGCCGCGCACGCAGAGTTTTGTCGCCTGGAATTTGCGTCGCGAGCCGTTTCTCGATGGCCGGGTGCGCACGGCATTGGCGCATATGATCGATGTTAAAGCGCTGGTCGAGCAGGCGGCAGGTCCGGAGTCGCAGGTGTGCCGCGGGATTTTCTATCCGAACCTGTGGTTGTGTCCGGAGGATGTTGATGTTCCCGGGTTCGATGTCGAAAAAGCCCACGCGATACTGGCTGAAGCGGGGTGGGCTCTGGCGCCTGACGGCGATGTCGATCATGGCGCTAAGAGTCAAAAATCGTGGCTGCGCAATGCGCAGGGTGAGCCCCTGTCGTTTCGTCTGCTGGTCGATGCGGGAAATGCTGAACATCGGGACGTGGCGGCTATGCTGGTCGATGCCTGGCGGAGTGCCGGGGTGAAGGCGGAAGTGGAGACCCGTCCCTGGCTGGAAATGATTTCGGGGGCGCTTCAGCCGCGTGACTTTGACGCGATGTTGCTGAGTTGGGAGCTGGGCTTTCGTCGAGATCAATCCGAGTTGTGGCATTCTTCGCAAACTGATGCAGCGGATGGAGGCGGCAATTTCAGCGGACTGCGCAATCAGATCATCGATGATTTACTTGTTCAGTTGAAGACCGAAACGGATCCGCCGGCGGTGCAATCTCTGGCGGTGGAATTGCAGTCGCTGTTGTGGACGCTGAAGCCGTGCCTGTTTTTGTATGAAAGTGGCGAGGTGATGATGGCGAGGCGTGGAATTTTGCGTGAGCAGCGACCGCTGATGGATGGGCGGCGCAGCGACCAGGCGGTGACCGCGCCGCCGGCGGGATTGGTCCTGTCGCGGCCGTGGTGGGTGAAGCGCGAGTTATCCGATGGCCCGGCTTCGAATGGCAACGCCGCGCCGGTGCCGCCAGATCGGGGAGGGCCGCAGGGCTGAACGGATCGGGTGATCGTGAGCATTGCCGGGCGCTTCTGATTTTAGTATAGATTTGATTTTCATGCGCACTCGATACGCTATCAGTCGTTTGCTATCGGGAGCGGTGCGTCTTGTGCTGTTGGTCGTATCGCTGCTGGTGATTTGCCAGCTGGTTTTGATGGTGAGCCGGAGCGAGGTCGGAGCGGTGCGCGACGACAGTCCGGAGGCTGCAATGGTCGATGGTAATGCGCTGACGATGGCGTGGGCGGTTATTAATGGCGAGGCCCTCCGACCGGCGGCGGGTGCGGAGGATGCGCCCCGCTCGGTGCGATCGATGGTTGGCGTTGGCGCATTAAAAACGCTGTGGGTATCTGCAATGGCACTGCTGGTGATCCTCGGACTGGGCATTCCTCTTGGAATTCTACGTGGCCGGTCACGGAAAAATCCCTTCGCCTGGCTGTTGGCGCTGCCGTTTGCGGTAGGTGTTTGTCTGCCGGTGTTCTGGTTGGCGGCGGTTGCCGAATGGTGGATGCTGGACCAGCGCAGTTTGCTTCTTCCCGACAGCGAGATCGGCGGCTTCGCGGTCAGCTTCAGCGGTGGCAGTCCGTGGTTTCTGGAAAACTGGCCGGGGTTCGTACTGGCGCTGATCATCGGTTTGGCCGGCACAGCGTGGCTGGTGAGATCGGTCAGTGGCAGTATTCAACATGCCGCCCAGGCTGATCACTTGTGGGTAGGACGGATGCGCGGCATGCGTGGTTCGCAGCTTTTCTACCGGCATACTTTGCGAAATTCGCTGCGGCCGATCGTGACTTCGATTGCCGAGTTGCTGCCGTTCGTACTCGGGGCTGCCATTCTTGCCGAGGGCATTCTGGGATTCCACGGACTGGGAGGCCTGTTGTATCACGCCGGTCTGGATCGGGATTTCGGTATTCTCCTGGCGGGCAGTTTCCTGTTCGCGTTGCTGGTATTAACCGCGCGGGTTTTTGGAGAAGTTTTTCTCGGCTTGGTTGACCCAAGAGTTCGACAGGAGGGCGGTGGCGAAGAATGAAAGCTCCGATAGAATCAAGCCGTCGAGATCGGCCTGCGCTGAAAAGCAACGTTCGCCGGGTCAAGTGGCGCCACTCGATCAAACTGTTGGGCAGAGATGTCCGCCGGCACCCGGCACTGGCAATTTTGCTGTGCGGCTATGTGGCGATTTTTGCGACCGGCTGGTGGTTTTATCTCGCCGCGCCGCAACCAATCGACGAGCTGGTCGCCCCGGTGACAGATTCGTTGGTCATCGATGGTGACGCCGGACAGGCGGGCGAGACAGAGATGCCGTTGGCGAGGCGGCGGGTATTGCAACCGCCGCAAGCGGGCGCTTTTTTCGGGACCGATCGACACGGTGTCGGAGTTTTGACGCGCGTTTTGCGCGGGGCGGCGGAGACGCTGTCGGTGGCTTTGGTAGGATCGACTTTGGCGGTCGCGATTGGCTTCATGGTGGTAATGTTCGTCCGCTGGCTGTTCGGTGCGCGCGGCTACGTGATCCTGATTTGGTTGGCCAGCGGAATAACGTGTATTCCCGCTTTTGCCCTGGCCTGGTGGTTGGCTGCTGCGCTTGAACCCGGCTTCTGGACGGTGTGCGCGATTGTCGCCGTGGCAGGCTCTATGCCGGTGACCCATCGATTGGCGCGGGCGTTTGAAGAGTGTGAGGATCACGGTCACGTGATCGCCGCAGCTGCCGCCGGGTTCGGTCGATTCGAGATATTGCGCACTCAGGTATTTCCGTTCGTCTGGCAGCGCCTGGTCTCGTATGGAGCGATGCTTCTGCCGGGGGCTTTGCTTTTGGAAACCGCGCTGACGTTTGCCGGTCTCGGGCTAGGCAAAGCGGCGACCGACAGTTGGGGGCGCTTGATCGCCGAGGGACGATCGTTGATGTTTGAAGCGCCGTGGATGCTGGTCGCACCCGGTCTTGTCATTGCCGTCACCGTTGGCTGGCTTTCGCTGACCGCGCGGTCGATTCGCAAGGTCACGCGCGAAAAAGATTTTCTCAGTTTGGTATGAATTTGCAGGATAACAGCACGGGAGGGGATGACTTGACGGCGCAGGCGGAAACGTTGCCGACGGCTCCGGCCGGGTCAGATGTCGACGCCGGCGGCGATGACGATCAGGAAGAGGTACTACTTCGTGTTAACAATTTGCAGGTCGAGCTCGCCGGGCGACGGGGTGGGGCAGCCGGAGGCATGGTCGAGGCGATTCGCGGCGTTTCGTTTCAGGTTCGCAAGGGCAGTGCCTTTGCCCTGGTAGGTGTCACCGGCAGCGGCAAATCTGAAATTGCGCTCAGTCTAACCGGTTTGCTGCCGGGCAACTGGGCGCAGGTGAGCGGCGGTGAGGTCTGGTTCGATGGCGAAGATCTGTTGCTGCAGTCGAAGCGTCGCTTACGCGATCTGCGGGCGACACGCATCGCCTATCTTTTTCGTGAACCGGACGCGCTGTTGAATCCAATTTTCACGATCGCTGAGCATCTCGCCGAAGCGCTCGGTCGGCGCGGGCGCAAGCTGTCGACAGAGATGCGCCTGCGCATCGATGAACAGTTTTACGAGGTGGGCCTGGTTGAGCCGGAGATGATTCTGCCGCGCCGTCCGCTTGAACTGAAGCGCTCCGTCCGGCAGCGGGTCATGCTGGCAATGGCTTTGTTGTGTGGTGCGGAATTGATCATCGCCGATGAGCCCACTTCGCAGCTCGATGCGATGGCGGAAATGCAGTTTGTCGAGTTGCTGATGGAGTTGCGCCGCAAACGCCGGCTGACACTGCTGCTCGCCACGCACAATTTTGGTATCGTAGAGGGCTTGGCGGACGAAGTTGCGGTATTATTTTCCGGGGGCATTGTCGAGGCCGGACCGGCGGCCGAGGTGGTCAGCAATCCCCGCAATCGCTACACACGACAACTGATCGATTGCGTGCCTCGTCTCGGGGATCGTCGCGAGCAGCTCGGCGAGCTCAGCCCGGCGGGCGTTCAGGCGGCCTACGATGCGATCGAGGCTGCGGGCGCTTGATGGCGGATAGGACTGAGGAAATTTTCGTCGCGAAATTTGCAGCTCTGACAGGGGAGGGAGCAGGCATCTCACTTGCGTTCCGGGGCATTTGCGCGAAGGCTTGCAGCGATGCCAAATCCCGTAGTTCTTATCATTCGCGACGGCTGGGGCGACAATCCCGGTGGACGCGAGCAGGCAAAATCGAATGGTGACGCGACGCTGCTGGCGTCGACGCCGTTTCACGACAAGCTGTATACAAAGTATCCGGTCAGCCACGTCAGCGGCAGTGGTCTCGACGTCGGCCTGCCTGACGGCCAGATGGGCAACTCCGAGGTGGGCCATCTCAATCTCGGTGCCGGGCGCATTGTTTATCAGGATCTGACACGCATTAATAAAACCATCGAACAGGGCAAGCTCGGTTCGATCGAAGTCCTCGCCGATACTTTTCGCAAAGCTTCGGTCGACGGTGGCCGCCTGCACCTGATCGGTTTGGTTTCCGACGGCGGCGTCCACAGTCATCAGGAACACTTGATCGCTCTTGCAGCGGAAGCTAAAAAAGCGGGCGTCGACGACATCATGGTGCATGCCATTACCGATGGGCGGGACACCTCTCCGACCGGCGGTGAAAAGTACCTGTCGCACACCGAAGACAAGCTTGCCGAGTCCGGTGCGCGTATCGCCACCGTCGTCGGTCGCTACTACGCCATGGATCGCGACAATCGCTGGGAGCGCACCAAGCTCGGTTGGGATGCCATCGTAAACGGCGTCGGCGAAGCTCACGAAGAGTTGCCTTCCGAGGCGGTCGCTTCGCACTACCGCGAAGACAAGACAGATGAGTTCATGCCGGCCATGGTGTTTGGCCACGCCGATGAACAGCGGGTTCGCGATGGCGATGTCGTGCTGTTTTTCAACTTTCGTGCCGACCGCGCACGGCAGCTTTCGCGGGCGTTTCTCGAAGACGACTTTGACGGATTCGATCGTGGTGCCCAGCCGAAAGTTCACTACGTGACACTCACCGAATACGATGAGAAATACTCCAGCCCGATCGTATTCCCTCCGGAGCGTTTGAAAAAAGTGCTCGGTGAAGTTGTCGGCGCCGCCGGCAAAAAGCAGCTGCGTATCGCCGAGACCGAAAAATATCCGCACGTCACCTATTTTTTCAACGGCGGCGAGGAAGTTGCCTTCCCCGGAGAAGATCGAGCCATCATTCCATCGCCGAAAGTCGCCACCTACGACTTGCAGCCGGAGATGAATGCCGACCAGGTGATCGCCGAAGTCACTTCGCGTCTGCCCGACTACGACCTGGTGATTCTCAATTTCGCCAATCCCGACATGGTCGGTCATACCGGCATCGTCGAAGCGGCGATCAAAGCCTGCGAAAAAATCGACGAGGGCGTTCGCGCAGTAGTCGAAGCGACGCTCGAGGCCGGCGGAAAACTGCTGATCACCGCCGATCACGGCAACTGTGAGCAGATGATCAATGCCGACGGCTCGCCGCACACCGCGCATACGACCAATCTGGTGCATCTTGTTTATGTCGCTGAGGACGCAGCTGACTACACGCTCGAAGATGGCATTCTGGCCGATATCGCGCCGACCCTGCTCGACATGATGGGCCTGGAAAAACCGGAGCAAATGACCGGTACCACGCGCCTGAAAAAAGCCTGATCTGAGAAAAACTCACCCGCAGCACGGCAAAAACTTGCAAGCGGCCCGCGTGTAGCTAGATTCCCCGATCATCATCGCTTACCCCATGGTGTAATGGTAGCACTACAGATTTTGATTCTGTCAGTCAAGGTTCAAATCCTTGTGGGGTAGCCATAAGTTGTTTATTTTAAGCAGGTTGCAGGTTTGATGAGAGGCCGCGCGGTGGGCGCTGAAATGACCGGGAGTCAGTGAGCTGGCGGAGTTGGGCCGCACATCGTTCCGGTGCAGAAATCGAGGCCGGCTGTCGCGGCGCTTTCCGCCTTGCCAAGCGGCTTTTCGCCTCTAGATTACCCGCCTTTCCGCCGAATCGCAGGTGTCCCACGGATTCGACGGGTTTTAACCGGGACAAAGTAGTCAGTCTGAATTAACCAAGGTAACCAACCCCAACCCACACCCATCATGTCACACGAAGCGCTCCTCGAGCTCATTTCCAAAAATCTCAACACCTTTCGCGAGAACTCTATCGTGAATGGCCGCGTGCTTGAGATCAAAAATCAATTTGTCATCGTCGACGTCGGCTACAAGTCCGAAGGCGCGATTCCGTTCTCCGAGTTTGAGGACGAAGAAGAAGTCAATGTCGGCGACGAAGTCGAAGTGCTGCTCGAGCGCCTCGAAAACGACGAGGGCATGATTGTCCTGTCGAAAGAAAAAGCCGCCCACAAACAGAACTGGGACAAGATCGTCAAAGTGTTCCACGACGGCGGCCTCGTCAAAGGCAAGGTCAAGTCGGTCGTCAAAGGTGGCCTCATGGTCAACGTCGGCGTCGAAGCGTTCCTTCCCGGATCGCAGATCGACATCATCCCGCCGAAAGATCTCAACGAATACGTCGGCAACGTCTACGAATTCAAAATCGTCAAGGTCAACGACGACCGTAAGAACATCGTTCTCAGTCGCCGCGAAGTCATCGAAGCCGAGCGCGCTGAACAGCGTGCGCAGTTCCTCGAGACGGTCACCATCGGCGACACCGTCGAAGGCCAGGTCAAGAATATCACCGACTTCGGTGCGTTCGTCGACCTTCAGGGCATGGACGGTCTGTTGCACATCACTGACATGAGCTGGGGTCGTATCAATCACCCGAGCGAAATGGTCATGATCGGTCAGCCGCTGGTCGTGCAGATCCTCGACGTCGATCGCGAGAAAGAGCGTGTCTCACTTGGCCTCAAGCAGCTTGCCGACAATCCATGGGAAGACATCGAGCAGAAATTCTCGGTCGGCACCGAAGTCAGCGGCAAGATCACCAAGCTCGTTCCTTACGGAGCGTTCGTGGAAATCGAGCAGGGCGTCGAAGGTCTCATTCACGTTTCCGAGCTTTCCTGGACCAAGCGCATCACGCGCCCGAGCGACGTGCTCGAAGTCGACCAGGAAGTCAAAGCTGTGGTTCTCGCGATCAGCAAGGAAGAGCAGAAGATCTCTCTTGGTGTTCGCCAGCTCGAGCCCAACCCGTGGGACGAAGTCGAAAGTCGCTACCCGATCGGCAGCACGATCAAGGGCGAGATTCGCAACCTCACCGCCTACGGTGCGTTCGTCGAAATGGAAGACGGCATCGACGGTATGATTCACGTGTCCGACCTCAGTTGGACCCGCAAGATCAATCACCCGAGCGAAATGCTCAAGAAAGGCGAGGAACTCGAAGCGCAGGTCATCGACATCGACAAGACCAACCAGCGCATCAGTCTTGGTATCAAACAGCTCGACAACGATCCGTGGAGCGCCATCGACGACAAGTTCAAAGTCGGCGACCTGGTCAAAGGCACGGTTTCGAAGATCGCCAGCTTCGGCGCATTTGTCCAACTTCAGGACGACATCGACGGCCTGGTGCACATCTCGCAGCTTGCTGAAGAGCATGTTGGCAAAGTCAAAGACGTGCTCAACGTCGACGACGAAGTCGAAGCGCGCGTCATCAAGGTCGACAAGATCGAGCGCCGCATCGGTCTTTCGGTCAAAGCTGCCAGCTACTCCGAAGAAGAGCTCAAAAAAGAAACCGCCGCCTTCGAAGCGCTGCGTCCGAGTGCCGACCTGGTTGGTCTCGAGCAGGCCTTCAACATCGCCTCGGAAGAATACCGTCCCGGCGAACCGGCTGCGGCCGAGGAGAGCGACGAGTCCTAGGGCTTTGTCTGCATCGCTCCCGTTGTCTTACTGGATAGCGGCGGGCAAATAAATCACGCGCAGCGGATGTGTGGCCCTTACGGCTGCCATCCGCTGTTGCTTTTTATTGTTGGGAGAGTTTGCGGCGGCGGACAGTTTCAGCTACTCTCTGGCAACATTCGATCGAAAAGCCTCCGGCCGGTGCGAATGATCTTACTTTTACTTTAAAACCCGAAATCTGCGAAGTTATGCCTACCGAAGCCCCGAAAATCACCGCCTACTTGAAGACCCACTGCGGTTGGAGCGAAGGCGTTCGCGCCATTTTCCGCAAATATCAGCTCGAGTTCGACGAGAAGGACATCATCCAGAATCCGGCGTTTCGCTGGGAAATGGAGCAGAAAAGCGGTCAGCCGCTTTCGCCTTGTGTGGAAATCAATGGTACCATGTTGGCTGACGTCAGCGGCGAAGAAGTTGAAGCGTGGATGACCGGGCAGAATCTTCTCGAAAAAAGCGAAGCCGAAGCCGACGCCCCGATCGATTCCGCCTGCACCGACGAGCAGCATCTTGCTATGGAGCAAGCGCAGCAGCAGGGCGGTAGCGTTCGTTTCATCGATAACTGATTTCGATTTTTCCCAAGCGGAGTGATCCGCTTATAGCGCATGGCGAAAAAAGGATTAGGCAAAGGTCTCAGCGCGTTGATTCGCGGGCCGCAATCGCCCGACTCGGATAAAGCGGAGGCGGCCGTGAGCGGTGACGAAGGGTCGGCTGCTGGCCCCACGCCGATTCCGATTACTACCCCTGCGTCGGTGCCGACCGCTGGGAACAGCGACGCTCGCAGTGACGATCGCAATACGGTTCGCCAAGTCGCGTTGTCGCGGGTGGTGCCGAGTCCGTTTCAACCGCGTCAACGATTTGCCGATGAACACCTCGAGTCGCTCATGGAGTCGATTCGGGAGAAGGGTGTGATTCAGCCGCTGATCGTCCGCGAGGTCGATGGCGGAAATCTGGAACTGATCGCGGGTGAGCGGCGCTGGCGGGCCTGTCGCAAGCTCGATCTCGATGAGGTGCCGGTTATTGTTCGAGCAGCTTCCGATCAGGAAGTGCTCGAGATGGCGCTGATTGAGAACCTGCAGCGCGAAGATCTCAATCCGATCGAAGAGGCCGACGCCTACGCGCGTCTCGCGCATGAATTTGGTCTGAAGCAGGAAGAGATTGCGCAACGGGTTGGCAAGAATCGCACCACCGTCGCCAACATGATGCGTCTGCTCGATCTCGAAAAATCGGTGCGTTCGCTGGTTGCGCAGGGAATGATTTCCGCGGGTCACGCCAAGGCGATTCTCGGTCTCAAAACCGGCGACGAGCAAAAGTTGATCGCCGACATCGTGCTGCGCAAAAAACTAAACGTGCGAGCGACAGAGAAGCTGGTGTCCGACCATATTGCAGGCAAGGTCGCCAGGGACGGTTCTGCCAAACGTCCGGGCGGAAGTAAGCCGCTCGATCCTGTGGTGCGGCAATTGCAGGATCGTCTCAAGCAACGTTTCTCAACCAATGTGCAACTGCAACACGGTGCCAAGAAGGGTAAAATCGAGATCGAGTATTATGGCAATGATGATCTCGATCGGATTCTCAATCTGCTCGGTATTCCGTCGGAGTAGCTTGCTGGATTTCAGATAGCAAGGTTTGCGGATTTGAGATGAATGGGTCGCCCCGGTCACTGCGATGGCGTGCGCTCCACCTTGCGCTTGTTTTGTCGACACTGGCGTTGAGCGCCTGTGACCGTGCGCCTGTTGCTTTCGATCGTTCGACAGCGGTTTTCGATGAGTTTTCGGGAGAATCGGCGCTCAAATTGACAAGCACGGTTACCGATTTTGGTCCGCGGCCACCGGGCTCCGAAGCGCTCGAAAGGTCACGACAATGGATTGAAAAAACGCTGACCGACAGTGGCTGGCAGGTTCAGCGGCAGGCTTTTACCGAGGCAACCCCGCAAGGTGACGTCGAGTTTGTCAATCTACGCGCGCGCTTCACGAGGCGACCGGAGAAATCGTTGTGGACCCGGCCGACGACCGTATTACTGGCCAGTCACTACGACACCAAGTTCTATCGGGATGTCGATTTTTCGGGGGCCAACGATCCCGGATCGAGTATCGGTGCCCTGCTTGAGATTGCCCGGGTGGCGGTTAACAATGCAGGCTTTGCTGAGCAGTTGGAGTTGGTGTTTTTCGATGGTGAGGAGGCGTTCGTTGCGTACACACCGGCAGATGGATTGTTTGGCAGTCGCTATTACGCCCGGCAATACCGCAAATGGCCGGATGCCATGCGCATGCGCGCCGGTGTGTTGCTGGACATGGTCGGTGACCGGGATTTAAACATTCGTCTGCCCCGAAATTCGCCTCAAGATCTTGGCGCAAAACTTTTTGCTGCAGCTGCGGAGTTGGGGACGCGGAAATATTTCGGCAACAGTCCTAAAGAAATTACCGACGATCACGTTCCGCTCAATGGTGCTGGTTTGCCGACGCTCGATGTGATCGATCTTGACTATGCCTACTGGCACACGTCGGCAGATAAGGTCGACAAGTTGAGTGCGGAGAGTTTGCAGATCGTCGGCAGGACGGTTCTGTTGATGGTTGAAAAGTATGTCGCGGAGGGGGAATAGATGACCTTGCTCTGCCTGGTTGATCGACTCGTTAAGGGCTGGTCAGAGCAAGCCTTGGCAAAAGTGCTGAGTTCTGGTTTACTCGTTCTGTCCGCAACCTTCACTTGCTATTGCGGTTCCATTGGTGGAATTGTCCACAGTTTTTGTTTCATTTGATAAGCCTATGCGTGCTCTTATTGTCGAAGATTCTGATAGGCTTAGAGAATCCCTGAAAGTTGCTCTGCAGGAATCCGGTTACGCGGTTGATGCGGTGGATGACGGGGTTAACGGGCTGTGGATGGCTCAAAATCACGACTACGATGTGGTGCTGCTCGACATCATGCTGCCCGAAATGGATGGCCTGACGTTTCTGGAGCGACTTCGCGAAAGTTCTTCGGAAACGAAAGTCATCGTCATGAGTGCCAAGGATACGGTCCGGGACCGGGTATTGGGACTCAATGCCGGGGCGGACGATTACATTGTAAAACCGTTCAATCTCGAGGAGTTGCTGGCCCGGGTTCGCGCGCAGAGCAGGCGCTCGTATGGAAAAGGCTCAGTAGTCCTGCAGGTATCTGATTTGAAGATGGATACCGTTAAGAAGAAGGTCACTCGAGCAGGCTTTACCATTGATCTGACTGCCCGGGAGTATTCAGTTCTGGAGTACCTGATGTTGCGGGCCGGAACACCTGTCACGCGTACCGAGATCGAGGCGCACATTTACGACGATATCGTTTCGCCGATGAGTAATGTTGTCGATTCGGCGATTTACGGATTGCGTAAAAAGATCAGCATGGATCCGGGGGCTACGCCGCTGATTCACACCCGCCGGGGTCAGGGTTACACTATCGAGGATCGGTCCGTACCCGAGAGCAGGCAGTGAGATCGATCCGACGGAGCCTGGCCAAGTGGTTGGTGCTGTGGCTTAGTTTGCTCTGGGCGACAAGCGGGGTCGGGGTTTATTCGGTGCTGAGGAGTAATTTTGAATCCAATTTGGATCGAAACCTTGAGACACTGGCTGATAAGGCAAGGATTGCTGATCAGCGCGACGGGGGGATAACCGTCAGATTTGTTCCTGTCGGTTTCGCTTTTCCGACGACCAATCCGGACGTGCCTCTGTTTGAGCCGGGTAGCAATTTTTTCTATCAGGCGTGGGACGCGAGCTCGGGGCGTATGGTGGCGCAGTCGAATAATCTGGGGAGCGAGCCGCTGTCGTGGAGAAATGTGGAGAGTGGTCAACGCATGTTTTGGAATGATTACCTGCCGGGGGTAGGGGCCATTCGCTCAGTCGGTCTTAAAATGAGTCGTCGACCGTTTGGTGGGCGGGAACCTGTCAGGTTGAACCTGGTGGTCGCCAATGATCGTGTGTTTGTTGATGGTAGGCTGGGATTGTTAGTTATGACGCTGGTAATAGCCTCGGTGTTCGGTGCCATAACCACATGGATTGTCGTGCGATCAGTTGTTAATCGCGGGCTGTCGCCATTGGAAGATTTGGGGAATCAATTGATTGCTATGGATCCCCAGCATTTGCAGCTGCAATACTTTTCGGAGGATCTACCTGTCGAACTGCAGCCTGTTTCACGGGCGCTATTGAAATTGGTGGAACGAATGGATGAAAGTTTTGAGCGCGAACGGCGTTTCAGTGGTGATGTCGCCCACGAATTTCGCACTCCGATCGCCGAATTGAGGGCGATGGCAGAAGTGGCGATCCGTTGGCCGCATCGTGCGTCGGCGGACGATTATCGTGAGATGCTTTCTATAAGCATGAAAATGGAGGAGGCGATTGAGGTGCTTCTTGAGTTGTCGCGCGTCGAGGGCGGTTCCGCAGTCACTGAACTCTCGCCATTACCTCTCCAGGCGGAGATTCTGAAATGCTGGGACTCGTATTCCGATAGAGCGGCAGCCAAAGACATCGTCTTGTATTGTGATGTTGCTGAATCAGATATCATCCATGCCAACGCCGGTATGCTGGAGATGATATTGAAGAACCTGCTGGAGAATGCCGTTGAGTATTCGCCGGCAGGAGAAAAAATAGTGGTTTCGTTAGAGTTGAAAGGCGATCAAACCGGTTGGCTTGCTATTGAGAATCTTGCGACCAATCTTGAGTCCGCTGATGTTGAGCATTTGTTTGAGCGCTTTTGGCGCAGCGATGATTCCCGGACAGGCGTTAAGCATACCGGACTCGGGCTGTCGCTCGCTTATTCCTGTGCGCAGACCATGGGAATGGAACTGAAGGCGAGTCTTAACGATACCCGGGAACTGACGATTCGACTGGGGTGTTTCACTGTAGAGGAATTGGAAAAAGAGGCAGGTTAGAAGGCGGCGCCTGATTGCTCCAACGGCTTCGGGATTGCCGGGCGTGGGCGGGCTGAGGGGAGTGGCTAAGAGCGGATTGTGCCGTGGTTTTGGGTGGTCGCAGATTAACCTGTTTCTACCGTCATCTATCCTTCATGAAACGGCGTTCCCGGGCGCATGTATTGATAATTTTAATGGGGCTTATAAGTCACTTTAAAGGTGGCGATAGAATATATTTTCATCGTTGTAAGGCGTTGTCACAAAGAGGTTTGTAATGATCTTTTAGGACTGATGCGAGGTGCTCAATATTTTTTGAGTCACACGGAAAATGACGGTGACAATCGTTGCTTTAATCCAGTTCTCTGTCGCCGTTTTGCTTCCGATATTCGTTTCCAGCTTTCGCATTCCAACCATGAAAAACCCACTCTTCCTCCTGCGCCGAAACGCGCTGCTGCAGGCCATCGCCC
>CBDULB010000108.1:0-21558 GCA_965367965.1 uncultured bacterium
GGCAGAGCCTTTGCCGTTCTCTCCCGCGTCGGCAAGCTGCTCATAGGCGTCGCGAACTCTCACCGCGTAGCTGATCTCGTCGTCAGCGGATAGACCGAGCCGGGATGTAGAAATTGCTTTGCGAATTTCGACGTCGTTTTTGCCGTATTGATCACCGAGATCGATTGGCACGGTTTCCTGTCGCGAACGGCCGTTCCGGTCGGTGATGGTGACGATCAGTTCGGCCCCGGTGACGCCGACATCGTCGTGCGCTTCAAAGGCGACCTCAATGTCGTGGCTGATGCTGACGATTTCGCTGGCAGAGTCGGCGCTGAGTTCGACCTCGGGAGCCTGATCGGCAACTACGTTGATCAGGGAGAAAGGCAGGCTTTGGTTGGCATGACCTTCGGTGCTTTCGAACGCGGGCCGGAACATTAGATCAGCATTCAGTTCGCTGCGAAAACGGTAGCGCCGCGCGTCGATTTTTTGCATCGGCAGGGCTTGCGTGTCGCCATCGCCGAGGGCGGCCTCCAGTGTTGCGGAGGCTATATCGCGATCCATTTCGAGCACGACTTCAATCGAGGAACCTCGTACTGCCTGCACTTCCGACGGTGTCTTCTGCCAGACCCGGGGCGGACGGGTCGAGTAGTCGGGATCAACGATGGTGACTTCGATGGCTGACAATTGCGGTCGATCGGTGACTTCTACGGTGCGCCACGGTGTGCTGGCGTCGCCGGCGAGCAGGCGGTAGCGAATGGGCTTGCGCAGGCGCTCTATAGTAAAACTCCCGGGAATCTCGTCTGCCGCTGATGTGGTGCTGGTGAGGCGTCGAATGGCTGGCGGATGATCGAGGTCGCTACGGCCGTCGGCGATTTCCATAACCACTTCGCCCGGACGCTTGCCACTGATTTCGGCGCGGACCTCGGCGTCGCTACCGGTGAGCAGCGGGCTGGGTAATGGCGTGCGTTCGTCGATGCGGGTCAGCGGTAAATCAGCCCAGGGAAAAGCGAACCTGGCCAGCAATCGCGGCGAGCCCTGCGGCAATAGTGCGCCAAGAAATGCGAGCAACAAAAAGCCACTGATCGCGAGTGCCGCCAGGCTCCGTTTATCGGCGGGTTGGGGCTCGATGGCCGCCGGATTGACGAAGCGGCACATCGGCGCGGTTTCGCGGATCAACGCCTTGGCCATCGCCGCCGACCCGGTGGCACCCGCCCCGTCAGGTTGCAGAGCGGCAACGGTCGACCAGCGTTCCTGAGATCGGCTGGATGACCGGTCGAGTGCGCGGGCCGCGGCCAGATCATCGGGGTGACCGAGTTGAACTTTTAATGCGCGGTAACAGAAGCGGCTGCTGATGCCGAGCGCCAGCAGCGGACCGATCCAACGTGACCACGGCGACTGCCAGGCGGCATACCAGTCAACAACGACAACCACCAGCAGGCCGATCGAGAAGCATGCACCGGTTCGCAACCATTCGCGCCGGGCATTGTGGCGGCGTTTGAAATCGGCGACAGAACGGATGGTGTCGGCGATCTGTTGTTCTGAATTGTCGGCTTCGGCACTCATCATTCGCTGTTCAGTTCGCTCCGATCAGATAAGGCCAGCATACTTCCTGCCGGCCCATTCCAAACAGAGAAAAGTGAGAATGAAAATTAGCAGCGGCCAGCGGTCCCACAACGGAGTCCGGGAAACGGTCTCCCGAAAATGCTTTCCACTTTCGTGGCTGAGGATGCCGAGGGCCGCCTCAAGACCGTTCGGAGGAATGATCGTGCCGCCGGTGGATTCGGCAATTCGCCGCGCGGTGACCCAGTCGCAGGAATAGCCGCCGGCCTCGCTGCTCGGTTTGGCGTTAACGACAAAATTGGCAAGCCCGGGGATTTCTTTAACCTCACTGTCGCTGGACGGCTGCTTTTCGATTTCTGCCAGCAGAGAGTCGACTTGTGCTCCGCTCACGCGCACCTGGTATTCGCCATGGCCGAGGCTGGGCAGGACTGCCGAATAGCGCCCATCGCTGCCGGAGTCTTCGGTAGCCGGCACCTCAGCGATATCGATCCCGGAACGGCTGAGCTTGAGGGTAAGCTCAGCATTTTTGACCGGCGAGCCTTCGCCATCGATCAATTCAACGTCGATGCGGGGCGTTGAGTTTTCAGGGTAACGGCGGGACGCGCTGGAGACTTTAACCAGGGTGTAATGGTTGTCGGCGTTGGCCATGGTGGCCCAGCGCAGAAATTGCCCCCAGAACCGGTAGTGGTAGCGATCGCCGAAGCGATAACGAAGAAAGTAGGTCGTCGGCGAGGGCAGATAAAAAACCCTGCCACCACCGAAGCGGTGCCAGGCAATATACGGCAGGGGCTCAGTATCGGCCGGCTGAGTGGCGTCGGTGGGGTGGGCTTCGAGAATCACCTGTGCACCGGGTTTGGCAACGTTGTAGGGCGAAAATTGGCTCAGTTTGAGCCGGGTCGAACCGAGTTGCCAGATCGCGGCATTCTGAGCGGCGTCATCTTCGAGGCTGAGCGCGGCGATGCGGCGACCGGCGGGACTGGGTGCCAGCCGGTAACCCACCGACGCCATCGAGCGACGCACGTCGAGTCGCACCGGCAGAAGTTCCTGCAATCGGGTTTCCGCAAAAGCGCCGGGCATGTGTTCGCGGCCGGCGATAACGATCAACGAACCACCCTGGTCGACGAAGTGTTCCAAGGCAGCGAGCTGCGCAGGGTCGAGAAAGTCAGGGCCGACTTCGCCGAGAATGATGACGTTGAAGTCATCGAGCGCATCGCCGGCGATCAGGGTGGTGGGCATGGCGTCGCCGCCACTCGCCGGTGACAAAAGTATCTCTCGGTGTTCAGCGGTCCGGTCACGCTTGAGTAGGTTGCTCAGGTAGCGGGTTTCCCAGCGGGGGGCGCCGTCGATCAGGAGCACTTGCAGGTCACCGGTAAAAACGTCAACGGCCAGCGATTGACGGTTGTTGCCGGTGATTTTTTCGCCCTCCAATGCGACCAACTCGACTTCGAAATGGCGCAGACCGATTTCGTTGACAGGGGCACTCAGGCGGACGTTTTGGTCCTCGCCGCTTTCGTCAAAGGCCACTTCGACCGAGTCGAGTTCCACGCCGTCGGCGAGCAGTCGGACTTCGGTTTTCTCGCCGGCAAATCCGCGCGATCCGATCAGACAGTCGACGCTGAGGTAGTCGCCTCGCATCAGAGTTTCCGGAGCGGAGGCGCGCCACAATGTGATGTCGTCAATTTGCTCTGCGTTGCCGCCGACCGGGAGGATCAGCAGGGGAAAATCTTTTAATCCCGGCGGAATTTCCAATGGGTGGTCAGCGTCGTTATGCACCGCGTCGGTGACCAGCACGGCGGCTTCGATACGGCCCTCGCGATATTCCCTGGCGATCTCCTTCAGCGGTGCGCTTAGGTCAGTGACTGGTTCGATTCGCTCAGCGTCCGCCTCGACCGGGGTCTCGGCTTCGGGCAGCGCAGGAGCGGTCAGGTTCCAGTTGGAATCGGCCGCAGTCAGTTGTTCGGCGAAGCTCGCGCGCAGCACCTCGATCTCGTCGCCCGGATTCGACAACGCTTTTTGTTCAGCCTGCAGCAGCACCCGGCGTGCGCGTTGCAGGCGGTTGGTATCGTCGTCCTCCGGCGTTTCGCGTCGGGCCAGTTCGCGTGAAATGGCGGCCAGCTTGTGCAGCGATTCGTTGATGGCGAAGTGCGTATCGTCGAATGCTTCGAAGAACTTCCGGCTGCCGCTGACAGTGCCATTTGAATCGGTGGAAAGATCGTTCAAAAGTCCCTCGACGTCCTCACTAAGTGAGCGATCCAGCGAGCTTCGAACATCGACGGCTAACGAAGGGAACGGCAGTCCGGCTGCACTTTGGTCGAGAACTTCGATGGCTGATTGGATCTGCTCGCTGAGCATTTTCAGCCGTGCCGATGCCGAATCGTCATTGGCATTGGCAATCGCCGTGCGGCTCATCGCCAGCGCCACGGCGATGCGAGTTGTGGCGCGGTCGATTTGATTGAGCGTCGCTGCCTCATCGGTGCCACTCGACGCCAACCGCCAGCGGGCGAGGTGGCCTTCGCCGAAGTCCTGATCGATCAGACTCATGCTTGCCGAGGTGTCGAGATAGACGCCAATCCCGCGCTGTGATTCGAAGGTTTTCTTAGTCACTTCCGAAGGGCTGGCGATCACCAGAAAAATGCCGGCGCAGGCAACGGCACGCATCAGTAGCAGGAGCGGCACCATCCATTTCCGACGCGCCAGCCTGGCGTCGCGAATCGCCAACAGGGCGAAAATCAGCAGCAAGCCGCCGCCGAGCCAGAGCAACTGACCGGGCGGCACGGGGCCGTCGAAGTCTCGCGACTGTTCGATCGCAACCGGCGTCGATTCGCTGCTGTCGGTTTCGTTCATTTAACCAATGCGCCGCCTGCGGCATGACGGCGACGGACCAGCAGGTGCTGGGCAGTGACGAGTTCGAGAATTAGAAATCCGATCAGCCCGACCAGCAGCCAGAGCGTGATTTCCCGGTCGCGCGTGACTGCGGGACCGGTGGAGGTTTCCGTCGGTGATGAGATCAGCTGGGCGGCTATTTGCTCCGGATCGAAGACTGACACGCCGTCAACCCGGGCAAGCGCTTGAAGATGATCGCGTGGCACGGCGCGAATGTCTGATTCTGCGGCGAATCGCGCGACGCTGTAGGGCTTGTGGCTGCCATCACTGGCGCTTTCGACTAGATACAGGCCGGGTGCTGCGAGTTGTGAAAAGCGGTCGTCGAGCTCGGTCGTGGCGATCCAGTCGCCCCCCGGTAGTCGCACCGAGTCTTCGTTGCTGAGTTGACGCCAGGGGGCGGAGTCGGTGCGCTCGAGGTTTGGATTGGGCAAATGGTCGGCAGCCAGATACCAGAGCAGTTCGCGCACGAAAGGCACGTAGCCGGAGCAAGCCGCGAGATTGCTCCACTGCGGATAGCCATCCAGCGTGGCCAGAACGACCCGCCCGCGACCGAGGCGGCGGGCGACAAGGAAAGCATCGCCACCCTCGAACTCTGCAAGCACTTCGGACGATGGCGGCATGGGCGTGCGCAGTTGAAAATGGCGGTGACTCTGTAGCTCGGTCAGGGGCGAAAGGCCGAGTTGATCCAGCTTGCTGTCCCCGGTCACCGGGCGGAGCCCGATGCGGGCTTCCCCGCTACCGGAAACCGTTGTGACGGAGTCGATCGCTGCCGGACTGAGTCCGAAATCGTGTGGAAAAAATACCGCGTTGAAAGGCTCGGGATTGAGTCCGGCTGGCGGTTGCAACCACAGACCGCCGCCTGCGGAGACGAACTCGTGCAGCTTGTTTGCCGAGGCAGCGACTGCATTGGGATCGCGATTGCCTGCGGACCATACGATTGCGGCGACATCATCGAGAGGCAGGGTGGGGAAGGCGTTGATCTTGACCGAATCGAGTTTAAAAATCGATTGGGTTCCGCTGACGGCCGTGGCAAATGCCCACTGAGCGAAGCGTTGATCGTCGTCTTCGATCATATCCGGGGCCTCGTCGGTGACCGAGATCACGCGCACCCGATCGACAATGTCGACGACCACGGCGGCTTGATTGTCGACCGTCAGAGCGTCGCTGTCTTCTGTCGCGGCGATACTTAATTGAAGCGCCTGTGGACCGGCGTTGGGATAGGCGCGGCGCAAGACCAACTCGTGACGGGTTCCCGGACCCAGGGGTGGAATTTTGGTTTCGGTCAGGGTCGTTGACTGATTCTGACCGCTCCAGAAAGCGCGCGTCGCGGCACTCGTCGTGGTGCCGCGATTGGTCACCGTGGCGCGCACCACTGCTTCTTCTCCGGGCGTCACGCGCTGGCGGTCAGCGATGATCGAGTCGACGCACAGATTGACCATTTCACGCGCCGGGTGATCCACCCCGATTGGCACCAGAGTGATCGAATGACCTTCCGTCTGCCATGCGTCGACGAGCGTCTCAGCATGTGCAACTTGCGAGTGTGGGTAGCCGTGAATGGCGGCGTCGGCGATGATAATGACGTGTCGATCGTCGCGCCCGGGAGTGATCGTGGGGTAGCTCAGGGCTTGCTCGACAGCGCTGGGCCAGTCGATATTTTCGACTCCCGGTGGCAGTGCTTGCAGCGCCGCCAGCCAATGACTGCGATTGCGGGAGTCGTTCACCGCGTCCGTGCCGAGCGGCGGCAGTTCACGCAATTCATGGCTGATGCCATTGACCAAAAAACGTAACCGGGCGTCTTCGGGAATCGCATTCAATACCGATTCAGTGCCTTGCTCTATCTGTCGGGCGATGGCATTTCCAGCGAGTCCGGTCGATGCTGAGCGATCGACGATGAGTAGAAATTCGGCGCCGCTGACCGGTGGTGCGGGACGCTTGATGAGTGGGCGGGCGAAGGCCAGCACCAACAGTGCGACGGCGATGATGCGCATCAGCATGACCAGCCAATCCTGGAGACGCAGCGTGCGCTTTTTCCAGTTTGGTTTGGCGTCGGCAAGAAAGCGCATCGCGCCCCAGGGCATATGCACCCGCTTGCGTTTCGCAAAAAGGTGAATCGCCAGCGGCACACCGATGGCGACCAGGCCGGTCAGAAATCCTGCGCCGAGAAAACTCATCGCCGTGCTCCTCTGTTTTTGGTTGCCGACGGCGCGGCGTCATCGCCCGTAACCGGCGCAAGACTACCGGCATTCCAGCGACGCAGAAAGGCTGCCAACAACGCCCCGACCGGGCGATCCGAACGCAGGCGCAAATACCCGCAGCCAAGTCCAGTGCAGCGGCGTTGAACGTCTTCGAGGAAGGCATTGAACTGTTTTAAATAGGCGTCGCGATAGACTGATGGATCGATGTCGAGATGGTAGTCTTCGACCTCGAGATCCTCGAAGCGCATGCCGTCCTCAAATCGGAATTCGACTTCCTCGGGCGCCAGAACATGGCCGTAGATAACCTCGTGACCACGCACGCTGAGCTGGCGCAGGATGTCTTCTGTTTCGCTGCCGTCCATGAAGCCATCGGTTAAAATGACGACGCGCATGCGAGTCGGGAACAGCGGAATGATTCGCTCGACCAGAGCCGCCAGGTGCGTGTCGCCCTGAGGCTGCACCGGAGCGATATCTTGAAACAGGGCTTCGAAATGTGAAGGCGTTGACCGGGGTTCAACGATCATTGCGTGACCGCGCACATTCCAACTCGCCAGGCCGACCGGGTCGCGTTGGCCGAGGAGCAGCCGCGCAAAACAGGCGGCGGCGCGCAGGGCATGATCGAACTTGCTCGGCGTCGATAAACCGAAGCCCATCGATCCGCTGCGATCGATCAGGATCATCGTCGCAATAGTGCGCTCGTCTTCGTAGCGCTTGATGTAGTGACGGTCGCGTTTTGCCAGTAATCGCCAGTCAAGCTGTCGCAAGGCATCGCCGGGGTGGTAGGGGCGATGGTCGGCGAATTCACTGCAGCCGCCGAGTTGCGATGAGCGATGGCTTCCGGAAAAAAGCCCTTCCGAGCGTCGCCGCGTGCTGAACCCGAGGCCTTCGATCCATTTGAAATCCTCTGACTTGAGTAAGCGTGAGCCGACCCCGCGAGCCTTGGACTCCTGACCCGGCGAATCATTCATCAGTATTCTAAAGGGAGCTTACCGGATCAGGATTTTGGCGCTCCCTGAACCACCAATACGTCGTCGAGCACGCGTCGCAGAATGTCGTCAGGTGACTCCTGTTGAGCTTCCGCCTGAAAGTTTCGGCGGATGCGATGACGCAGCACCGGCGCCATCATCGTCTGCACGTCTTCCGCGGTCACGTGATGGCGGCCGAGTAAAATGGCGCGTGCCTTTGACGCCAGAAGCAGGCTGATACAGGCGCGTGGACCGGCACCCCAGGAGAGCATTTCCTCTGCCGCTGGCGCGGCTTCGGATGTCCCCGGACGGGTCGCGCGAACGATACGGGCGGCGAAATCGTAGATCGGTTCGGCGACCACGACTTTGCGCACCAACATTCTTGCATCGCGAATCATGTCGCGACCGAGAACTTGTTTCGGCTGGTAGCAGTAGTCAGTGGTGGTGCGACGCATGACTTCGAGTTCGTCGTCCATGTCGGGATAGCCGAGCACGATTTTCATCATGAAGCGGTCGAGTTGCGCCTCCGGCATCGGGTAGGTGCCTTCCTGCTCGATCGGGTTTTGCGTCGCCAGAACCAGAAAAGGATCGGGAAGGTCATAGGTTTTTCCGCCGGCGGTCAGCTGGCGTTCTTCCATGGCTTCGAGCAGGGCACTCTGCGTTTTCGGCGGAGTCCGGTTGATCTCATCGGCGAGAATGACGTTGCCGAAAAGTGGGCCTTTGACGAAGCGGAAGTGGCGTTTGCCGGTAGCGACATCTTCTTCCAGAACATCCGATCCGGTGATGTCGCCCGGCATCAGATCCGGTGTGAATTGAATACGTCGAAAGTCCAGTTCGGTCAGTTCTGCCAGCGTGGAAATTAAGCGCGTCTTGGCCAGACCGGGAACCCCTTCGAGAATGGCGTGCCCGCCACAGATCAGAGTGATAAAGATTTGATCGATCGGTTCACTCATGCCGACGATGACGTGGCTGAACTGATCGCGTAACATCAGGTAGGCGTTGTGTAGGCGACCGACGGCGGTGACGTCATCCGTTTCCTGAGGGGCGTGAGTGTGGGCGGGCATAGTCGGCGGGGAATCAGATCGAGATCAGAGCATTCTGATTAAAGCAGGGTTTCTGGATCGTCGGGATTAAATGAGTGTAAATTTTCTGTAAAACCATATGATTTTGCGCCGTGGGGCGAGCAAAATTATGGAATCGTAATCAGTTGCGAACTGACGAGCTAAAGCTTACGAATGCCGTTCCTTCTGGCTTTTTGGAACAACCTGACGGTTCAAGTCAGGTTGTGGAGAGCCAAGAGAACTTGCCCGGGATGACGCCAACAACGATCATCGAGAATCTCTGCATTCAGGCGAAGACCGCCATTGACTGCCCTTCTCACACCTTCCGTTTGACGATCGCGTATGCGATGGTCGGGCTATTCACGTTTGGGCTGAGCAGCTGTTCGACGCGTTTGTCGTTCGATCCGGGTCTGCATTCCAGCGGCGAATATTCTCAGGAAAAGAACACGGCCAGCTTCCGCGGCGGCTATCCTCGCTATCAGGGCCTGGACTTTCTCAGCTATGACGAATTGGTTGAGCTTTCACGCAGCGGCTATCCGGGCAGTGATACGGCGTTGGGTCGCAAGGTGGACGATCTCTTAACGACTCCGCTGATCGATAATCGAGCCTGGTATCGAGGTAAGCGGCCGGTGCGGCAAATCAGTTCGAAGCTGGGTCCGACTTTGCGGGTTGCCACGTGGAATATTGAAAAATCGCTGCGCATGCCGGAAATCATTCAAGCGATGGCGTCCGACGAAGCCTACGCAGATCTGATCGATCGTGAGCGGGTCACTGAAGGCGGCGAGGTGTGGCACGACATGCTCCGCCAGCGCGAACGGGTAGCGTCGGCGGACATCATCTTTCTTCAGGAAATGGACATCGGGGTCAACCGCTCGGATTACCTGAATGCTGCCGGAGAGATGGCCAAAGCGATGGGCATGAACTACGCCTATGCGACTCAGGCGATCGAATGCGATCCGGTATTGCTCGGCCTGGAGCCGGTCACCAATCACGAAACGGGCGAGATTGACATGGAAGCGACGGAATTTTTCCGTGCTGACTCGGCACGGTTCAAAGGTTGCTTCGGCTCGGCGGTGCTTTCGCGTTATCCGATCAAAAAAGTCGAGGTTGTGCCACTCAGAACCTTTGCCTACGACTGGTATGCTGACGAAAAGAAAAAGCCCACTTACATCGAGCAATTGCGACGGGTCGGCACCAAATTGCTGTTTGAAAATGTCGTGACGCGCGAGATGAAGGTCGGCGGGCGAAATTATTTCCGGGTCGATCTGGATGTGCCCGGTGTAGGAGGAAATGACACGCTGACGGTGGTCAATGTGCATTTGGAAATCAAGTGCCTGCCGGAAGTGCGCAACGAGCAGATTCGGGAAATTCTGGGCTACATCAGTGAGATCCCGAACCCGGTCGTAATGGCAGGTGATTTTAATGCCTCGCCTATCGATGTCAGTCCCACGTCGATACCGCGGATTACTAAGCGTTCGGCGAAAAATCCCGAGACGTGGCTGAATGTTGCCAATGAGATCTACTTCGATCTCGACTGGGCTTCCTTGGGGCGCAATGTCTTTAATTTTACTAAGAACTTGCACAGCCCTCTCGCGCCGAACGTGCCGGTGCTACTGCCCAACAAGGTTCGCCCGTTGATAAACGAGGTTGAAGACTTCCGCTTTGCTGATGGCTCGGCGTTTGACTTTCGCGGTGATGCCGAGCGTTCGATGGGCATGTGGCATAGCACCCTGTCGAACTCGAACCAGAAGAAGTTTAAGGGTCAGGTGCAGAGTTTTAGAGTTAAACGCCCGATTGGACCAATCGGTTATTATCGCCTCGATTGGTTGTTTGTCCGCTCGGGTTGGTTGGGTCATCCTAAGGACCGGGCCGCAAGCTATCAGCTGGCGCCGCATTTCGGTGAGACTTTGGTCGAGTTTAACCGTTATCTTGAGCGACCTTTTTCTGATCACCGTCCATCAGTGATTGATCTGCCGCTGATGGAGCCGGCGTTGTAGCGTTGGTGAGCAGGGAAGTGTCGCTGCCGACAACGGCAGCCCGCGGCAGGCGAATGGTGAAGGTTGCGCCGTCGCCAGGTGCACTGCGCACTGAGACCGTGCCGCCGTGAGCGACGGCGATGGCGCGCACCAGGCTGAGGCCAAGTCCGAGTCCGCGTTCCGAGCGGCTGCGATCCCCGCGGTAGAGGCGATCCCAGATTCGCGCCTGTTCAGAGGGGGCGATACCGCGCCCCTGATCGGCAACGATCAACTCGACGTGCCGGGGGCTGACCACGGCATCGACGAGTATACTGGAATCTGCGGGGCTGTACTTGAGTGCGTTGTCGAGCAGGTTCGCAACCAGGCGTTGCATCCGAACCCGGTCACAATCGATGATGATATCCTGCGGCACTGCGTTATCGATGACGATGCGGCGCTCTTCGCCGATGAACTCGTAGAGGTCGATGGCGTGACTGGCGATGTCTTTCAGGCTGACGCTCTCGATGTTGAGCCGCATCGCTCCGGCCTCGGCTTCGCCCAATTCCATGAGGGTTTCAAGAATGCTCAGCACATCCTGAGACTCCTCGAGACAGTCGGCGAGTGCTTCGCGCGTGGCCGCATTGTCGTCTGGGTTTTCAAGGGCGCGCTCGGCGGTGCTGCGCAGTCGTGTCATCGGCGTGCGCAGATCGTGGGCGACGCTGTCGAGTGAGAGGTGCATGGCATCGATGACCTGTTCGTTTTTGTCGAGCAGGCGATTAAACTGCTCGGACAGGTCCGAAAGGTCGCGCGCTCCCTCGTCGTCCGTGGTGACGCGTCGACGCCAGTCGCCGGTGCGGAGGATGCCGGAGATGGTGGCATTTAAACGTCGCACAGGGAGCATGGCGCGGAAGGCGACCAGGGTGCCGCCCACCAGACCGACGAGAATGACCGGAGCAACTGAGATGATGAAGACGCGGCGGAAGCGGGCCAGTACAATCTCACCGTCGCGCGAGCTTTTGCCGATCTGGATCGTCAGCCCGTTGGACAGCGGAGCCGAGTACACCGTCCAGCGGTTTTCAATGTGTACCGTTTCGCCGTCGGGATCGGCACTGCTTTCAAGTTCCATCTCCGGCGTCAGCGAGAGGCGGGCGCCGGTGACGTGCGGGTCGACGGTTTCAAGGTCCTGTGCCTGGAGCATTGACTGGCCGCGGGGATTGCTGAAGAACACGAACTGATCCAGGCTGCTGACCACTCGCAGAAACATGACATCGGGACTGCTGTCGCTCTGTTCGGTGAAGCGGCGATCGAGCTCGGCAAGGGTGACCTGACCTTGGGAATCGTTGAACCATTTCTGATACTCGGCGACGCGCTCGGCGACCCGCTGCATCTCGGCTTCCTCCTGCGAATTGGCGATCAGGATGTAGGCGACCAGAAACAGCCCGGTTACAGCGGCGGCAAAAAACAGTGCATAATAGCAACTCAGCCGGAGACTGAAAGCGAGTCCGGCACGACGACGGTGCGGAGACTTTGGTGGTTCAATCAGCTCGGAGGACATAGCCCATTCCCCGCAGGGTGTGGATCAATTTAGGTTCAAAGCCTTCGTCCACTTTTTTGCGGAGTCGGTGCACGAGAACGTCGACCACATTGGTCTGCGGATCAAAGCTGTAGTCATACACATTTTCAAGAATCGCGGTTTTTGACACCACGCGTTCGGCGTTGCGCATCAGATACTCAAGCAGGGAGAACTCGCGCGCGTGCAGGGGGATGGTCTCGCCGGCCCGGCGCGCTTCGCGTTTCCACGGATCGAGTTCGAGGTCGGCTACAGACAGAGTGTCGGGTTCGTCGCCGCTGCCCTGACTACTTGGCGAAGAAGAGCGTCGAACCAGGGCATGGACGCGCGCCAGCAGTTCAGAAAAGCTGAATGGTTTGACCATGTAGTCGTCGCCGCCTTTCTGCAGGCCGGCGATACGGTCGGTGACACTGCCCTTGGCGCTGAGAATAATGACCGGAGTTTTTTTTCCGTCCGACCGCATCCGTTCGATGATCGAAAGGCCGTCGAGATTGGGGAGCATAAGATCAACAATCGCTGCGTCGTAGCTGTTGATGAGCGCGAGGTCGAGGCCCTTGTAACCCTCTTCTGCTTCGTCAACGACGAAGCCGGCCTCGCGAAATCCGCTGCTCAGAAAGGAGCGGATCTTGTCGTCGTCTTCGATGATCAAAAGCTTCATGCCGCAGTAAAAAAAGCATTTTCGGAGGCCGAATCCAACACTTTCGACCGATTTTTCAACCTCGTAATCCGCTTACGGTGAGTGCTTAAGGGAATATTACCGCAGTGTAATAGTCCGGCAATGCTGCGGTAATGCACTTGAGCGAAGCTGCCACCGTGAAAGAGATGAGCCCTATCGAACCCGCCGGCAGATACAATACGAACTATTAAGAAGTTCTCCAAACGCTTCTGCCGATCTTTTTCCATTTATCCAACAACCCCAATCCTAAGTACTAAACATTTCATGAAAAACTCACACGACAACCTCAATATCTACATGCGCGAAATTTCGCGCACTCCATTGCTGACGCGTGAAGAGGAACGCGAGCTTGGTTTTAAAACGCTTGCCGGTGATCCGGCGGCCCGCGACCGGATGATCCGGTCCAATCTTCGCCTGGTGGTGAAGATCGCAAAGGACTATTCAAATTACGGTCTGCCGCTCGCCGATCTCATCGCCGAAGGGAATGTCGGCCTGATGAAAGCGGTCGAACGTTTTCACCCTGACAAGGGGGCTAAATTCAGTACCTACGGTGCATGGTGGATCAAGCAGTGCATCAAGCGAGCCCTTGCTAATCAGGGCAAGACCATCCGCATGCCGGTGCATGCCATCGAGAAGGTTTCCAAGCTGCGTCGAATTCACACCCAGTTGTTTGAAGAACTGGGGCGCGAACCGACCATCGAAGAAATCGCCGGTGAGGCCGAGATTGATCCGGCTAAAGCTGCGATGCTCCTCGAGGCGGCGATTCGTCCCGTGTCACTCGACGCGCCCGTTGGCAATGACGGTGACAGCGCTTCGCATGGTGAATTGATCGCTGATGTCACCGCCACCGCGCCCGACCACGAACTTTTCCACCAGGATCTGCTCGACCAGTTGGATGAATTGATGGAACCGCTCGACAAGCGTGAACGCAATATCATCATCAAGCGCTTTGGTCTCAATGGTAAGCGCAGCCGTACCCTCGAGCAGGTCGGCAAGGACTTTGGAGTCACCCGCGAACGCATTCGCCAGTTGCAAAACGTGGCGATTGCCAAGATGCGCCAATCGCTGCAACGCATGGAGGATCCCAGCGTTCAGGCGCTCGAAGGCGTAATGGAAAAGTTCCGTGAGTCGGCTCCGGAGATGGCCCAGGCTTCATGAGCCATCGATCATCGATACACCCAACGTAATTTAGCCCCCTGCCACCAAGGCAGGGGAAACCGTCGATCGTGATGAACAGCTTCGTTTTCTACAGGTAGAAAATTGACTGATGGAAACAAGCTGAACGGTTTGGCAAAACTACCCTCCCAATAATCCCTGAACCCATTCTATAGAAAGAAAATGAAAATCAATAAGCTCTCTTTTGGTTTTATCACCCTGATCCTGGCGGGATCAGCCGTTGCAGTGGTTGCGCTGTCTCCTGACTCGCCCGTTATTTCCCGCCTCAATATCGACCACACCCCGCCGATTCGTTCGGGTGAACTCGGAGGCTTCGCCCCCGTGGTTGAAAAAGTGTCGCCCAGCATTGTCAGCATTATTTCGTCGCGGTCCACTCAAATGACCAGTGGCAGTATCCAGGGCTCACCGTTCGGTGATCTGTTCGATGACCCGCGCCTTGCCCCATTTTTTCAGGACCGTGGCAACCGCAGGAATCTCCAACCGTCACCGGCTCCGGCACCCCGGCCGCGTGCTTATGGTCAAGGTTCCGGTGTTGTACTGACTGAGGACGGTTACGTTTTGACCAACAATCATGTTATCGATGGCGCCGATGAAGTCGAAGTGGCTTTTGATGACAGTGGTCGCAAGTATCCTGCCGAAATCGTCGGTCGCGACCCACAGACTGACCTCGCCGTTCTGAAGATCGAAAGTGACGACAAGTTTCCCGCAGTCACTATCGGTGACAGCGGTCTGCTCAAGCCCGGTGATACGGTTCTGGCGATCGGTAACCCGTTCGGTCTGAGCAAAACTGTTACCTCCGGCATCGTCAGTGCGATTGGCCGAACCAATCTTAACATCACCGACGGCGGGTATGAAAATTTCATCCAGACCGATGCGTCGATCAATCCCGGTAACTCAGGCGGGGCGCTGATTGATAACCGGGGAAACGTGGTCGGTATCAATACCGCTATTTTTTCCCGAAGTGGCGGTAACGTCGGAATCGGTTTCGCGATCCCTGTGAACATGGCGGTCGATATCGCTGACCGATTGATCAGTGATGGCTCTGTGGAACGTGCCTACCTCGGCGTAATGCTCGGGCCGTTGACCACCGAATTGGCAGCTGCCCTCGGGGTCGAACAAAGTGGAGTCCTGGTCAACGATGTCATGCCCGACACGCCGGCGGCTAAAGCCGGAATCGAGAATGGCGACGTCATCACTCACTTCAACGGCAAAGCGGTGAACGACGTCAGCAAGTTGCGCTTCTCAGTGGGTGCCAGTCGTCCGGGTGACTCCGGCGAGTTCACCGTGATTCGTGATGGCAAAGAGAAAGTGATCAACGCTGAGCTGGGACGCTTGCCCAATCAGGAAGTTGCCCATGCCGGCGATAAACCGCTCAAGGAGAAAAGAAGCACCGAGTCGAAGTTTCTCGACGGAGTTAAGATCGCGCCACTCAGTGATAGCGTTCGCTCGACTTTGGGAGTGCCGGAAAGTGTCAGCGATGGCGTAGTTGTTACAGAGGTTGATCCTGCCAGCGAAGCCGCTGAAGCCGGTCTGCGGGTCGGCGATGTTATCACTGAAGTCGCTCGCACCAGTGTCGGGTCGGTCGATGATGCGATCGGCGCTGCTAAAAAATCCAAAGGAGGCGCGCTATTGTTGCGTGTCACCAGCGCGGATGGCGGCAGTCATTACCTTGCGATCACAGTATCGTGATTAGTTCATTTTGAAATTGTTTGTTTGTTAGTTAGTTTGTTTTTGACGGTGGTTGTTGGACCCCTTCATCCTGAGGGGAAACCCAGTCAGAGTAGTGCCGCCCCGGAGCCGAAAGGTTTCGGGGCGGTTTGCTTTTCGGTGGGAACCGGTGCCAGTCAGCTAACCTCACCTCAACTCGCGCAGGCTGAATACCCCTTCGCCATCGAGTGAACGAAGCGGTCGTGCCGCAGACTTTCTATTTTTGCTAACTTGTTCGGGACGCTTCTCGATCAGATTCTCCAGGAATATCGACGAACCGAGCGCGGTGCCCGCTGTCAGGTGTCTCACCTTGAGTCGAAAAAGTTCGCAGGCCGGGAGCTTGCCTTTTTTTGCGAGAACTTCGGTCACGTCCGCAAGCGATGCTCCATGACGTCCGGCCGGCGATACCACACCGGGCTCAATCCTCAACGCCTTGCCGAAAAGAATGACCCGATAGTCCTCAGCCGCGCTCTTCCACGAGGTCTTTGCTTTTGCCCCTGCGCCGTGGTCGCCCTTCTCAAGGATGTAAATCAAGCCGAGCTGCGCAGAACGTACGCCACCCATCGCCTGGGCGTAGCCACACCATCGATACTCCTTCGGATCGGTGACGATGCCGGCCCTGACTGGATTTAAGTCGATGTAACAGGCGACGACACGCAGCGCCGACGCAGAGTTTTCCACCAGAACGCTGCGAAACCTGCTGCTCCATAGAGTGCCGTCGCGGTCGTGATTTTGATTGTACCAGATAGAGAAACGCTGCTTCAGCTCCTTCACAAAGACGGAGAGATCACCGATTCGGCTCAGGTAGGTTTCCATGATCCGATCAGCCTCGTCGGTGTGACCGGCGTTCCGAAGCCGGGAAAGTTCGTCGGTCAACTCCCGGATTTGGCGCTTTGTATAAAGAATGCTGAGGTGTCGGGCGAAGGCCGGCAGGTTGTGCCGCAAGCTATTCTGCAGCTCAGTCGTGCGCTGGCTGGAAACCCTGATCAGCAGGTGGAAATGGTTCGAAAGGCAGCACCAGGTGAGAACTTCGATACCGCAAAACCGGGCTGTCTTGGTAAGCATGCGACCGAATACCTCCCGTTCAGCATCGTCAAAGAGAAACTCCCGCCCCGCAGTGCGACTGACTACATGATAACAGTTGGCGTCCTGCCAACCCAGTAGACGGGGTTTGTACATTCCGCAGAAAACCACACACCCGGCAAACTGTAAAGTATAAATAAGCTGCTTATTATTGCTATTTATTCCACGTTATGGCTTAGTTTGTTAATTAGTTTTTCGGGGGCGATCCTTTCTTGACGTTACGGTGATGGATCGGGACACTCCACGGCGATGCAGGAGTCGATGGCAGAAGCTTTTAATCAGACCAACTTCGGCGCGGTCGACTGGTTGATCGTAGGCGTTTACCTTATGATCTCGGTGGCGATCGGGCTTTGGGTGAAGCGCTATGTCAGCGACATGGCCACCTACATAGGGGCGGGGCGAAAAGTCGGCACCTGGCTGGGGGTGGCGACCATGACCGGCACCGAACTCGGTTTGGTTACGGTGATGTATATGGCGCAGAAGGGATTTTCCGGGGGCTTTGCCGGATTTCACCTGGCGTTGATCGCGGGAGTGGTGACGCTGTTTATCGGTCTGACCGGATTCATTGTCGCTCCGCTGCGACGTGCCCAGGTACTGACGATCCCGGAATTTTATGAAAAGCGTTTCTCAAGGCCGGTGCGGGTTGTCGGCGGAGTGTTGTTGGCGTTTGCGGGTATTCTCAATATGGGGCTGTTCCTGCAGGTCGGATCAAAGTTCATTGTTGGTATCACCGGTCTGCCGATCGACGGCTCGGCGCTGAAGTGGGTGATGCTGACGTTGCTGGTGCTGGTGCTCGTTTACACAACGCTCGGTGGCATGATCTCGGTGGTGCTGACCGACTACGTGCAGTACGTGGTGCTTTCCTTCGGTCTGGTGGTCGCCACCGGTATGGCGATCGCGAAGCTCGGTTGGGAAAATATTTTCAGCGTTGTATCTGCGGAAATGGGGGACGCGGGCTTCAATCCGATTGCCGAGGGTTCGGAGTTTGGCCCTTATTACGTCGTCTGGATGATCATCACGGCGGGCCTGGTCGGTAGCGCTGTGTGGCCGACTGCCGTTGCCAGGGCGCTGGCGGCTGAAAGTGAGAGTTCTTTGAAGAGGCAATATCAATGGTCCTCAGTGTCATTCATGATGCGCTTTATCCTGCCGATGTTTTGGGGGATTTGTGCGTTTGTATTTATCAAGGCAACGGCGGGCGGGGAAGATCTGAAGGCCTTGTTTTTCCCCACCGGTGATGGCGTTGAGCCGATTGACGATTTGTATGCGCTGCCGGTTTTCATGGGGCGACTGTTGCCGACCGTTCTGGTTGGTATGATTGCGGCGGCGATGATTGCGGCCTTTATGTCGACTCACGACAGTTACCTGCTGTGCTGGAGTTCGGTCATCACTCAGGACATCGTGGCACCGCTGATGGGTGGTGAAATGTCGACCCGGGCGCGGGTTAACCTGACCCGGGTCATTATCGTTCTAATCGGCGGCTTCCTGTTCTACTGGGGGCTGTTCTACAAGGGCAGGCAGGATGTATGGGATTACATGGCGGTGACCGGTGGGATCTTCTTCACCGGTGCGTTTGTTGTTCTGGTTTTGGGTATTTACTGGAAAAAGGCCAGTAGCAAAGGGGCGATGCTGGGGCTGCTGTCAGGCTTCTTGATGTTGTTCGGTCTCGACCCGGTGCAGCGGATGACGGGTCTGAAATATGACGATGCAGTCACCGGCGAACTGGTCGTCCGGCTCAGCAGCGCACAAGTCGGGCTGCTGGTCGTGGCGCTGGCGTTTGTGCTGATGATGGTTGGTTCACTGATCTTTCCCGACCGCGAAATCGCTGTCGACTCAACCCCAACCGGAGGTGTGCCAAGCTGACATGACCTGGATGCTTTTTTGGAAAATTCTGTTCATCGCTGTGATGGCAGTGTTCACCGTGATGTCAGTGCTGGTGACGGTTCTGGGGGCGCGGGATATTCGTCGCTTGTTGGCAGGTTTGCGCGAAGGCGGCATCGAAGCGGAGCGTGAAAGCGCAGATGCGGACCCCGAAAAAGCGCGGCCGGTCGTTGACTCGGGCGATGGCGAATGAGAAAAGCTGTGCCTATGAAGACCTTTCACCACATCGGCATGCCGACTACGGAACCGCAGCCGAATGAAACCTACGTTGCCGACACCAAGGTATGGGTGACCCGTCCGGAGAACCATCCGATGCGTGTTGAGTTTTTGCGTTTCGAGGAAGACTCTCCGGTGACCGGTCCGCTGCGTGATTTGCCGCATGTTGCCTTTCGCGTGGATGACATCAGGGCCGAACTCGAAGGCGAGGATGTGATCCTGGAGCCGTTTTCACCGATGGAGGGGCTCGAAGTCGCTTTTTTCATGAAGGACGACGCCGTGTTCGAATACATGCAGTTCCGCGAGGGCTGTGCGGAATTCAGTGACCTGGATTAAGTCGTCGACGTATCGTCCGAAAGTTCGAGCGGCGGCGCAAGAATCCTGCTGCGCTTTGAGCAAGCTACGATAGAAACTCAGTGAGCGAAAAAACGCATAAGCTGGCATCTCTCTGCTGTTCCCGACATTTCATAAATTATGAGCGATTCTCTAACTGACAAAGTCATCGTCATCACTGGTGGCACCTCCGGTATAGGCGAGGCTTGCTCACGCCACTTTGTTGCCGAAGGCGCACAAGTCGTGATGGCTTCGATTCAACGCGACGAGGGTGAAGCGCTGGCTGAAGAGCTCGGCGATGCGGCGCGTTTCGTCTTTACCGACGTCTCCAAAGAAGAGCAGGTTGCCGCCCTGGCCTCAGCGGCTGTGGACGCTTTCGGACGGATCGATGGCGTGCATTGCAATGCCGGCGTCTGGGGCAAGGGGCTGGTTACGGATTTTACCGACGCCGATTGGAACAAGGTGATGGGCGTCAACGTCAAGGGCACCATGTGGACGGCGAAACACACGATTCCGGTGATGGAAAAAAACCGGGACGGTGGCGTATTTTTGATCACGACCAGCGTGGCGGCGCAGATCGGATTTCCAGCGCACGCACTCTACTGTGCCTCGAAGGCGGCGCTGGAAGCGTTGATCCGTTGCCTGGCCACCGACCACGCCGGCAAAGTTCGCTCAGTCGGCATTTCGCCTGGAACGATCGACACGCCGATGCTTGCCGCGACCTGTGAAGGTTGGGACAAACCGGTCGAAGAGCTTTACGCCGATGTCGCCAAACGCATTCCGGTGCGCCGTCTCGGCCAACCGCAGGACATCGCCAATGCGGCTTCGTTTTTGCTCAGTGACTCGGCCAGTTACGCCAACGGCACCGTGCTCGTGCTCGACGGCGGTACCATGGGCCTGCCGCCGTGGTAGGCCGCGCGGAGCGCCGGAGTTTGCGGTGTTAGGCTTTTAAGTATAAAGCGGGCGCTGCTCCGGCTTTGGAAAACGAAGCGTTTATTTAACGGCCCACCTTCTCACGAAAGCGGCAACGCTCAGAGTCAGGCTCGAATCATTAACCTTACAGCTTCACCACTTCACCTGTGCGCGCCGACTCTTCTGCGGCGAGACAGGCGGCGACGGCGGCGCGCGACTCTTCCGGAGTGATCACCGTCGGAGCTTCGTTGCTGGCGACGCAGTTGGCGAAGTAGGCGAGTTCGTCGCGCAGGGCACCACTGCTGCGGCCGTGAATCTCGGGCCAGTAGGTGGTATCGGGGCAACGCGAGCCGTCTTTGTCGACGATCATCAGATTGGGGTGGGTGTCGTGAATGGATACCGAACCCTCGGTGCCGATGACTTCGAGCCGCTCGTCGATCTGGAAAGGGGTGGTGTCGGGCAGACACCAGACGCTTTCAAGAATGCACGAGGCGCCACTCTCCAGGCGATACATTACCTGACCGAGATCGGGGTTGGCGTGGTCGCGAAACTGCACCGTCTGCGCGTAGGTGCTGACCACTTTCGACTCGCTGAACCAGAGCATCAGGTCGGTGTCGTGGACGCCGTCACCGATGATGGGGCCGATCTTGTCGAGTACGCTCGAGCCGACCCACGAAGGCAGATTGCGGCGGGCATACATGGAAATGATCTTACCGATCTTGCCCGCAGCGATCTCGGCTTTGGCAGCGGCATAGCGGGGGTTGAAGCGGCAGATGTGGCCGACCATGAAAAACGAGTCGCTGGCATTCGCGGCGGCGACGATTTTGTCGCAGTCTTCGAGAGTTGACGCCATCGGTTTTTCCAAAAACACGTGTTTCCCGGCTTCCAGCGCGGCCAGAGTCGGCTCGGCGTGTTGGTCCCACATGGTGGTGATGCTGACCGAGTCGAGCTCGGGATCGGCGAGCATCTCGTGATAGTCGGAATAGCGATTTTCAATGCCGAACCGGTCGCCGACTTCGCTCAGGCGTGCCCCGGTGCGGGTGCAGGCGGAGTGGATGTTGACGTTGGCGACATTGCTCAATGCTTCGGCGTGTTTTTCGCCGAACCAACCGAGGCCGATGATTCCATGATTGACTTGTTTCATAGGTAATTGGGAGAAATTCGGGGATCGGCAGCATGGCAAATCACGGCCGCTGCACGAAGCACAAATTCCACGTTCCGGCGGCATTTTCGTTAGCGCATGTGCGCGTTTATCCGCCACCGTAAAAAGCATTTGCACAGCGGCACTATTGCCCGCATACTCGGGCCATACCAGACCGCGGGGTGGAGCAGCCTGGTAGCTCGTCAGGCTCATAACCTGAAGGTCATCGGTTCAAATCCGGTCCCCGCAACCAATTCAGAAAGCCCGT
>CBDULB010000109.1:0-21323 GCA_965367965.1 uncultured bacterium
AGAAAAACACGTGTTTCTTGCAACAGGAAAAACGAAAATCAGTGAAATTTCACAAAGAAAGAAATAGGACGTGATCATTCATACTGAATGAAGCCCGGCCCTGCCTCTCCTCAGACTAACGGATCCTGCTAAGCGTGGATAACTAATCTTCCGCCGACAGCGTGACCGCTCCCTTCTCCAGGGCGAACCTGTCAATGGCATGGCGGGTGACGTCGCCCTCCGGCCACCGCACTTCGGCAACCACCTTCAACCCCTCCAGCTTTCCATTACCCAGTCCGAAAAACAGGGCAGCACTGTTCTGTGTAAGGTAGCCCGATCCGGCATAACGCTCGGCGCACTGCACCGGCAATCCTGCGACCTCCAATTTGACACATGCTCCGATCGCTTTGGAATTGCCGGCCCGGCCGCGAAGGCGCACAAGCAACGGGTGATTAATTTCCGTTGGGGAACTTTCCGCCGACTGATTGAGCAGCAAACGCGGCGCCCTGCCATTAACACCAAATATCAGGTCCGGTCTCGAATCACCATTCATGTCGCCCACGCCGACACTCTTGGCATCACCGGGTATCACGACACCACTCTCCAATGGCCAAATTGTTTGCCAATAGTCCTGTGAATTCTGCGCCCCCGGATTCCCCTTCAGCAGCAAACTCAAGCCACCGTCCATTGGACCCGTCTCCTGTTGCGGGGAATAAAAATTCTGCGCCAGAACCGCATCGACATAACCATCCGCATTAAAGTCACCAGTCGCGATGCCGAATACCGGAGCAACTTGAGCCAGCCACGGCAACTCTACCCACTCAAACTTGCCGTCACCTGAATTGATCAACGCCATCGACTTGAGCGTATTCACCTCAAAGCGGCGGGCGCTCTTCACCCTCTCGGGTGTATAGATCTTGTCTACGGTCGATTTGGCAAACGCCTCATAAGTGGGTGTCACTTTCAGCAGCGACGGCATCGCCCGGCTCGAACAACTCAAGCCCCGCCGCGGCAGGAGTTCCCCGCTGCTTTCGTCAATCTTCGCCTCGATGATGTGCTCTGTGCCTCCGCCATCGAGATCACCATAAAGCAGCACCTCGGGATGTTCTCTGCTCGCATGATACTTGCTGTTCAGCCCGAGGTTGCCAATCAGATAGTCGATGTCGCCGTCGCCGTCCAGATCGCTACCCGCAATGCTGTTCCAAAAACCGGTATGCTCACCGAGACCCGATTCATCAGTGACCTCTTGCAGGGTCTCACCCTTCCGGTTGTGAAAAAGTTTTACCGTCCCCCACTCGTGAGTCAGAAACAAATCCAGCCAGCCATCGCCGTCCGCATCCGACCATAGCGCAGCCGTCACCAGTCCGGAATAGGCCAGGCCATTCGCAAACCGGTAGGTGCCATCCATGAAATGACCGGATCCATCGTTGATCAATAAAGCACTCCGCGCGGCGACCGGGTACCGCCCCGGAACTATGCGCCCACCGATGAACAAATCCAGATCGCCATCGCGATCAAAATCAGCCGCTACAGCGGCACCACCACTACTGGTCAAACTCGGCAAGGCATTGGCTTCGGCCTTCTCAAAATTTCCCAGCCCATCATTCAAATACAAGCGGTCCTGGAAATGCCTGTCACCGGCAAGCCATTCGGCACCTCCACTGACCACGAAAAGGTCCTCATCACCGTCGCCATCGGCGTCGAAAAACAAGGCTCCCTGATCTTCATGCTCTACATAGTCAGCACTGTCGAATGGGGCCTCAAGTCGCAATCCGAATTTAGGACGACCTGCTTCATCGACTCCCCGGGACAGAAGCAATCTCCCCGGAGTGCCACTCGGGCTGCCCAGATACAAATCGTCAAACCCGTCGCCATCGACGTCCCCCCAGGCTTGCCCCGGCCCCATCTGCGAATGCTTGTGCGGCAACAGAGGTTGCCGTGAAAAATCATCAAACTCATTCTCATCGACGGATGCGGCCGACAGCGAACCCGTCGATACAAACCACGGCACCGGCGTAGACTGCGCAGCTTCGGTCAGCTGATCCGAATTTTCCGGTTCAGTGATTACCAATCGGGTATTCGCCTCAATATCCGCGAACGACTGTTTCTGTCCACTTGGCCACTGCACGCTCAGTGACGACACTTCACGACCGCTGCCCAAACCGAAATGCAGGCAGGGTTCGTCGGATTCGAGATACCCGTTATAAGGGGCCAGGGTCCGCATCAACTGCGTCCCATCCGACAGTTCGACCCGCACCACGCAGCCCAGCCCCGACCGATTGCTCTGCATCCCCTTGAGTTCGACCGATAAAAACCGCGCCGCCCCCCGGTCGGCCGCACGATTGCGAAACACCGACGGCGGATCGTTGAGGTTCATCACTACCAGGTCTGAGTCGCCGTCGCCATCGAAGTCGGCCAGCGCGCCACCGTAGCTCATGGTTTCCGTCTGCCCGAGCCCCCACTCCACCCGTGCCGTTTTAAATGAAAGCTCACCGTGATTGCGAAAAACTGCATTCCGCTCCCGCAACTCGGGCCGGTCTTCGAAAAAATCCCAGGCGTTTTTCCCGACCGTCATGCGCGGCGTAACCGTGGCAAAATCCGAATGATTAAAATCGCGGGAATGCCCGGTGGGAAAAAACAGATCGACCCAACCGTCACCATCGAGATCGCCACTTTTCACCGTCCAGGTCCAGTCGGTTTTGGCCAGTCCCGACATCCACGCAGTCTCCAAAAACACCCCCGTCCCGGTATTGACGAACAGGGTATTAACCATCTTTTGACGCGGTAGCCCACTGCGATACATCTGCGCGAACGAACCGTCCATATCGCCCATGGTCACCTTCTGCCGGAAGTGGGTCGTCGGCAGCATATCCGCTGACAGAAAATCCACCCGACCGTCGTTGTTCAGGTCTTCCGCCGCCGCGCCCATCGAAAACCACGTCGTATGCTGAAAGGCATCCGCCGCCTGCTCGCGAAACGTGCCGTCACCGTTGTTGCGGTAAAACTCATCGCGGTCGGCAAAGTCGTTGCCGACATACAGGTCCAGCCAGCCATCCCCATCGTAATCCCACCAGGCGGACGAATTGGTATGCGTTGGCAGCCCGAGAATCCCCGCCTCGACACTCACATCGAGAAACCGCCCATTGTCATTTCGAAGCAATCGGTTCGGGCGGCCGACTTCACCATACTTCGGCATTCCGGTTTGCGGGTCGACCGACACGACCGCGTAAAACCGATCCCACGGCGGCACCGTACGCCAACCGGACTCGGTTCTCTGCATCGGGATCTTCTCCTCCGGCCGCCCGCCGTCTCGATAGTAGGCGTTCATGCCGACGAACACGTCCAGATCGCCATCGTGATCGTAGTCGGAAAAGTTGGCAACCAGACAGGCATCGACCAGATCAAGCCCGAATCTCCCGGCCTGTTCACGGAACTTCATCTTCCCGGGAACCGATTCATTCACATACAACAAATTCGGATCGTCGTAACAGGTCACATAGATATCGAGATCACCATCGTTATCGATATCCACCAGGGACACCCCGGTCGCCCACACCCGCGGCGCAGCGACCCCGGCGGAACCGGTCAGATCTTCAAAAGCGAAATCCGTTTCTGTCTGCCGGTAGAGTCGATTCGGCACCGCTCCGCAGGCAAAGAACAAGTCCACCCGGCCGTCGCCATCCAGGTCGCCCGCTGCCACCCCACCGCACGCCATCGCCGAATAGTAGAGCCGGTCGTCAGGGTGATCCGTATCGATCGGCACCGTGAAATCAATGCCGGTAAAATCCGCCGCGAGAGACTCAAACAGCGGACCGTCAGAACCTGCATCAGGCTTTTCAGCAAGCGCGAGCGGAGTCGCTTTCAACAGCGCTTTTTCAGCGTTGCCTGAGTCTTCGCCGACTGGCGGATCTGCCCGCACCCCATCAACAAACAACACGCCCCCCAGCAGGGCCGCCAAAACGACAGTTTTCTGCATTGCCCATTTTTCCCACACCATGGCTTTCATGGTAAACCGCTTGGTGCAGCGTGGCAACGGATTGACCACCGCCATTCGCGCGAGGCCCTTGATGCCCGGGTCTCAGTTAAAAGCCTTCAGGCTACACCGGGCTTTTCAAGTCTCGCGGCCAACACCGACATCGTCTCGCGCTGGCGCTGCTCGACAAATGCTTTGGCTTTTAGCGCTTTTGCTTTCGCTGCAGCCGGATCACTTGCCATCGCCAGCACCGTCGATGCAATCTTCGCAACCTGCGTCTCGTCGTCTAGATCGAACAACCAATCCGCCAGGCCGATGTCTTCCCACATGTAGCCTTTCGAAGTCTGCTCGGCGAAACGGCAGACGATAGCCGGCACGCCGTGACCGATGCACATGATCGGCGAGTGCATCTCGTTGCCAAACAAACCCGCACTGCGCACATACACGCTGACAGCCTCGCCGGTCAGCCAGTAATCCGGGCGCCAAGCCACTCGCTCCAGCACGTCGTCCGGCAACTGATCATAGAGCATTTCTTTGCCCAATTGCATCTGTGTTTGATCCTCGGGACAGATCAGCACCTTCATGTCCGTGTTGCGCACAACATCGATGATCGCTTTCCGAAGTTGCGCATGATCGTGCTCCTTCATCGCCTCGTTGCGGGCATGCTTGATCTCATCGAAATCCCGCTTTTTCGAGGCAATCGTCCAGTACGGCGTATAGCGAAGCCGTGGAATGCAGCACAGAAATTTTCCCACTTCGAGATCGTGATCGGCGAGAAATTTTTCCGCCTTATCCGCATCGCGCAGATCGCAGGCAAACGCCCCGTCAGGACCAAACTCCATCACTGGACTGGTGCAGCCCAGTCGCTTGGCCAAAGCCAGCGACTTCGAATCCCGGAAAAATACAAACTCGGCGCCGCTGAGCACACCGATCGCCCGCTGCATTGCTTCACTCGAAGTTGCGCTGGTAGATGAAGATTTCTTCTCCGGCAGAGTGATGCCGTAAACTCCATACGGCTTACCCGTCGCTTCACTCCATTTAACGACATCGCGCTCGGCAACCAGCGAGGCACCGGAGCCGTGCAGCAGGAAATCGCACTCATCAAATGCCATCTTGAGAGCATCCGCCCCCTGAGCAAATTTCAGCTTGGGAAAGCTCTTGTGCAGCAACTCCTCGACACCGTTATCCAATTTGCTCGGCCACAAATAAACTTCGGCATCCGGCAGGTAGGTCTCAATCAATTTGAGCACTCCGGGAGTGTGGGCAATGTCACCGATATTTACCGTCTGCCACGACGAGCGCAGCAGGATCCGTTTCGGTTTTTCATTTGCCAGACTGACTGCGAGTGGTGAACAGGCCAGCAGAGCGGTCTGAGCGATGAAGGATCGCCGCGCGATCGGTGATAAAGCTTTTTCCATGGACGCTCAGCGAAACGCAAAGCGGCCGGGCATGCAAGTGGTGGTACTACGTCTTTCGATCGGGCAAAGCCCTGTCCTGCTCCTTGATAGAAAACCGAAGCAGCCCCGCCGATCGCATGAACGATCGCGGGAGCTGTTTAGTTATCGACGGTCGCAGCCTTCTGCGCGTGGAGACCGGCAGAGCGACCGTCAGTGACCACTACTCGAAGTAACCGGCATCAAACTCCGCGTCATCGCCGCCGAATAGATTAAAACTGGAAACGCCGGGGCGATTGTCCTCCGCATATCTAATCTCAAAGCCGTAGCCCGGTACACTGGTCCCCTCTTCATCGTCTTCCTCGAGAGAGTCGCCATCGTCACGGGTGTCTTCGCTGACGAAATGATCGTCGAGCAGACCGAACAGGAAGAAACCGACGAAGATACGCCCGGAACCGCCGAACAAGCGCTCAGCGTCAAAGTACGGCAGACCATCGATGAACATCAGGAAGGGCTCAACCGGAACGATCACCGGATCACTGCCCTCTGCCGCCCCTCCGAAGAAACCTGCTGGTGCCGGTACTGCGCCTGCCCCGCCCCCACCGGCGGCGCCACCGCCGCCACCACCACCACCGGCCGGAGCAACATAAGTCTGCTCGAGACCAACGATAGCGTCGTAGTAGAAACTGAAGCCGCTTGCGGCATCGTAGTTCGCCGCACCGCTGCCAACCGTGTTGTCGTGCTGCAGCTCCATCACCGGATCGCCGCCTCCCGGGGGGAAGCGCACGACGACGAACTCGTTCAGCGCCTGCTGAGTCGGATCGACATTGGCACCGGCGAAGGCAACCCCGTTGAGTTCAGCACCTGGCGCAATCTGGTTGTCACTGCGGGACGGAACATAGAAACGAAGCTCTCCCGTGGGCGCGCTGGCAAACACTGCGTCGAGATCGGTGATCAAGTCACCACCACCGGGTGCGGGTGACATCAGGCCGGTAAGTGGATCGCGATTGGAAGCGCCTTCGCCGTCGACAGCAACGAAGCGACTGACAGCAATCGTGGTGTCGCCGCCTGTCGGAGTGCCTCCACCGAGCGTTGGATCGACGTTACCGATCATGCCACCATTCGAAATCAGCGTGTCGAAGGCTGCCACAATAACATCTCCGGAGACATTTCCGGTGCCACCGAAATTGACCGGCTGACTGAACAGTTGGTCGCCATTACCGATCTTGGCATAGGCGCTGTCGCCGGTTCCGCGCTCAAGACTCACACCGTTACCCGCTGCGGCAATGACGTCGCCCGTCTTGTTACCGTCGGCTCCGGCACCACCGAGACCAATCTGCGCATAGGCAAACAGCCCCATACCACCTTCGACAGTGATATCCGTCCCGGCATCAACGATGGTATCTCCCTGGTTGGCACCTGTGGAATCTCTGCCCCCGTTGCCGATTTGCGCAAAAGTCAGCGCATTGGCAGCGCTCGCGTCGACGTTAACAGCTCCGTCGGCGATCACGCTGGTCGTCTGACCGGCTGCGCCGAGAGTGGCGCTGGATTTTTCACCACCGAGCCCAATCTGAGCACTGGCTCCGACACCGGCACCCGAAGTGACATTGACGTCAACCGGAGCAATCACACTGACATTGCCAGTCGTCATTCCAAGGGCGCCACTGTTAAAACCACCGTTACCGATCTGGGCAAAAGCTCCGGCGCTACCACCACCAGTGACATTAATCGAACCATTGCCCGGATCGATTGATGTCGAGGTAACGGACACATCACCGCTCGAAGATCTGACCGCGTTCCGACCACCATGACCAATCTGTGCGGCGGCATTGACGCCGCCCCCGGTCAGATTAACACTGCCGCCGCTGGCCACATCGATAGCACCACTTCGGTTGCCACTGGTGCCACTTCCGCCGTGACCGATCTGCGTCGCTGCTGCGGAACCGCTGCCACTGACCAGTTCGACATTGCTGTCGGCGGTCACCATCACCGCGCCACTGAGGGCGTTACTCGCGTTGGCGCCGCCGTGGCCGATTCTGGCGGTTGTTCCGGCATTGGCACCACCTGTCAAAACCACTTCGTCGTCAGTGATGTTGGCATTGGTCGTTGTATCGACGGTAATCGCACCCGCGATGGCTCCACCGCTGCTTCCGACTCCGCCGTTACCGATCTGGGCGACAGCGTTAGCAAGTGCACCGCTGGCATCGACGAGGATGTCACCATTTTCGGTGGTCGCCAGAATATCGCTGGTGATCGCGCCGTTATAGCTCGTGCCACCGCTGCCGATCCGGGCCGACGCGGCGGCGGCACTGACGGCGATATCACCGCTGCCGGCTACTCCGTCGGCAACGACGCTGACCGCACCGTCGATCTGCCCGCTGCCATTGGTGCCACCATGACCGATCTGTGCTCCGGCGGTGGCATCGCTTCCACCGGTCAGGCTGACGTCGGTGGCAGTTACGCTGACCGCTCCCGATTTAGCGCCCGAGGACCCGTCGCCGCCGCTGCCGATCTGAGCACCCGACTTAGCCGCACTGCCACCGGTGAGTTCGACACTGGTGGCTGAATTCACGGTCACCATACCGTTCATCGTTCCGGCGCTGCTGTTGCCGCCGAGACCAATCTGAGAAAACGTGCTGGCACCTCCACCGCCATTCAAACTGACGCCACCTGACGTGGTCGTGACCATAACATTGCCGGTGATATTGCCGGCTGAAGCATTCGCAGCGCCGGTCTCTCCTCCTCCGGCGCCGATCTGGGTGTAGGCTGCCGCCCCGGTGCCGCTGTTCATGGTCACCGATGCCGCAGTGACCGTGACATCCGCATTGATCAAATTGGTGAGAGATCCACCGCTGCCCATTCCCGAGCCACCGAGACCAATCCTTGCGGCGCTGTTGCTCTGCGCTCCCCCGTCGAGGACGAGAGCACCGGCAGCGCTTACCATGGTGGTGCCGCTTAACGTATTGCCACCGGCATTGTTGTCGGCCAGAAGGCCGCCGGCACCGATCTGTGCGTAAGCCTGAATGCCTGCGCCGGAAGCATCAACCGCGATGCCCCCTGACGTCGCGGTGACCGAAGTATTGGAGGTGATGTCGCCACTGCCAAAATCGGATCCACTGCCAAAGATGCCACTACCTGCACCGATCTGCGCGAAGGCTCCCGCTCCGGCATTTGCCATGACGGAAACGGTGTCGCCGAAGACAATCGTGTCGCCGACTTTCGCACCGTCCGTCGATGCGCCGCCGTTGCCAATCTGAGCGGAGGCGTCTGTCGCTGCACCCGAGTGCACGGTAACGGCACCACCACCGATTTGCACTCCGTTGATCGGATCGAAGTTTATCAAAACAGAACCGCCGAGCGTGCCATCAGAATCTGCTCCCCCCTGACCGATCTGCGCGTAGGCGCGACTGCCGCCGGTGCCACCGTCAACGGCCACGCCATTTACGGCGGCGACCAGAACGACTTCGTTGGCGGCACCATGATTGCCGTCATTGTTGTGACCGCCGTGGCCGATCTGCGCGTAGGCATCATCCGCGCTACCGCCCTGGACTGTCGCTGTGCCCGCCGTGAACAGGACGATATCGCCGCTGGTAGCAACGTTGTTGCCGGTGTCGCCACCGTGGCCGATCTGTGCGTAGGCGTCGCTGGTCGATCCACCGGTAATGGTGAGATTTCCAGCCGCCGAAGTCGGAGCAAAGGTCAACGGATTGACGTTTACGTAGATATCACCTTCCAGGGTGCCATTGGTGTCGTTACCACCGTGTCCGATCTGCGCATAGTTATCAGTTCCGCCGGATCCACCATCGAGAGTAATACCACCCGAGGTAGCGGTCACATAAATGTGTCCGTCCTGATCCTGATCATTGCCGTGGCCACCATGGCCAATCTGAGCGTAGCCGTCCGTGCCGAAGGTCCCGCCATCCAGATCGATGCTGGCGGCAGTAAGATTAATCGTTCCGCTACCCGCCCACTCGCTGTTGTCGCCGCCATGACCAATCTGTGAGTAGGCGTCCGTATTAGTGCCTCCCGCCAACTGAAGGGTTCCTGCGGCCGTGATGTCGATAGCACCCGCGGCGGTTCCGGCGGCGCCACCACCTCCGCCTCCTTCACCGCCGTGACCGATCTGAGTGTAAGCATCCGAATTTGATCCACTGGTCATGATCACGTTGGCGATCGCGTCGATGGCGATATCGCCGGAACGGTTGCCGAAATCGTCGGTCGAATCCGTTCTCGCGCCTCCGTGGCCGATCTGAACGTAAGCATTCGAACCACCATTGGCATCCATCGTCAGGGACCCTGCACCGATACCCGCCGCAGTACTGGTGTTGATCAGGATATCCGAATTGGTGATCACCATGGCGTTGGTGTTGGAACCACCGTGTCCGATTTGCGCGTAGGACCACGTGCCAGCGTCGCCGCTGACTAGGTCGATCGCTCCCAACACGTCAATTTCGATATCGTCGTCATCGAGTGCGGCCGTCGAGCTTGACGATTTGCCACCGTGGCCAATTTGCGCGTAGGCATCGGTTGAGTCACCTGCGATGACCTCAAGGCTGCCCGCCTGACCAATCGTGATTTTTCCGCCGAGGGCAGCCGCAGCATAGTCGACGCCACCGTGTCCGATCTGGGAGTAGGAATCGTTACCTCCCCCCTGAAGGCTGGCCGCTCCGGGTTCACAGAATGAAATGGTGATTGGCGCATCGATCATAACATCAGCCGTCGAGGTGCGGCCACCATGACCGATCTGAGTGTAGGTTCCCGTGGCAGAGCCGTTGTTCATGTCGACTCCTCCCGCTTTGACATCGACGTTGATCGCCCCGGTGATCGGAGTGCCGGCCGTAGCGTAGAAGCCAAGTTGAGCACCGTCGCTGTTGGTCGTGCCGCCAGTCATCGACAGACCATATCCCAGCGCATTGGTAGCCCCCTCCCGGCTGCCTACTGTGACCGGGATGGTTTGTGTGCCATCACCGATGACCACCAAGCCATTGTTGTTGCCGAAGGCGGCCTTGCCTCCGGCAGTAAACGCTCCGCCAAGCTTGATGTCCTCGAAATTGAACGACAGGTTCGGCGGACAAGCCACGTGATTGATCGCCCCACCGGTAGTCAGGGATGGTGTGCCGAGCGGATCGACACCGGGCGTGAGACCGGTCATCATATCCCAGCCGGCAAGAATGTTGATATCACCCGTTCCATTGTTCTGCACATCGTCGAGGAAGGTGACGTTGCCGGTGGCGAGGATGTTAAATTCCGCAGCCGAGTCGTAGTTAATCTCAGCACCGCTTCCCAGCGTCAGATTCTGAGCTCCGACTGTGACATTCATACCGGCATTCAGTGATTGCTCGAGGCTGAACTCTTCGTCGGCATCAATGACCTGATCGCCGAGTGAAAATACGGTCAGATCCGAGCCGGCAACCACATCGCCGGCATTGCGAGTCCGATGACCAAAGCCGGCGAAGTCACCGCCGTCGCGCAGCGCTTCCCAGGAATTGACCAGCAGGAAAATATCGCCGGAGCGGGTGCCCGTTGAAATATTCGCATCATCGCTGCGGTCATCGCCGTGACCAATCAGAGAGTATGCTTCAACCGGCGACGGATCGCCACCGACCAGCGGCGAACCGGCATCCATCGTCAGCTTACCGCCTTCAGTGATCACCGAGATATCGCCGGAGAGGTTGCCACTTGCGGCCAGGCCGCCATGCCCGATCTGGGTGTAAGCCCGGTAGCCGTTTCCGGAAAGCAGCGAGATGTCTTTGGTCGCAGCGACCGCGATGGCACCTTCGTGATTGCCGCCCGCAGCATCTCCGCCGTGACCGATCTGCGCGTAGTTGTCGTCGTCATTGACGTCAGCGCCGGCAACGACCTGACCAAGGCCGCCCTGAAGCACGATACCGGTGGTACTGGTGTCAGCTCCGAACGTGACCGCGTCCGTGTTTCCGTCGAGGTCGTAATCGAAAGCGTCGTTGAAAATACCGGTGCCGGCCTGAGTGGTCAGCGCGCCAGTGCCGGAACTCACCTTGATCACCCCGTTGTGTCCGACCGTCAGCGTAGTATCAGCACCCCAGCCTCCGTGACCGATCTGAGCAAACGCCGACTGATTGGTGTCAGCGTTGTCACCGGTGCCTCCCGTCAGCGTGACATTGCCCGCCGCGCGCACAAACACATTGCCGGAGTTCGCCCCTTCAGTCTGGTAGCCACCGTGGCCAACCTGAGCATAGTTGCCGTCATCGTTCCCGGCCATGATGTTGACGTCGCCGGTGCGGGCCACCACCCGGATGTCGCCGGTCGAGTTCACCGAACCCGCCCCGCCGTTCTCGGCGTCGTAACCGCCGTGGCCGAGCTGAGCGTAGGCGACATCGGCGTCGGTGTGCTCGACGGTCAGCACGACGTTGGCGAAACCGGTGCTGCTGCCCGGATTCACATCCTGACTGAAGAATACATCGCCAGTGGTGTAATTGATCGTTCCCAGAGACTGACCCGCTGCGATGGTTTCACTCGGATCGGCATTGATCGTCGAATCGCCATTGGCATCCACCGTAAACGCCGACTGCGCCACCAGGTTGCCGTTGCCATCGTCGACAATGGTTCCGACAAGGGTGCCTGAGTCGTCGCGGATCAGAATCACCACCGTTGTGGGAATCACATCCTGAAAGTGAGCATTCGCCTCGCCGGCAATGGCTGAACCACTCGCCGGATCAGTATCCGCTTCGAAGTTCGCTGCCCGGTCGAGGTTCTCATCGTAGCCGCTGCCCAACCCGGCGGTGTAGGTGTAAGTCGTCGTATGACCGTTACCCGGCGTCGCGAGTCCATCCAACTGGCTGGCTTTGAAGGTGACGTTGCGCTCAGCGTAAACCTGGATGTTGCCGGAGTGATCACCGCGCGAATCGCGGCCACCATTGCCCAGTTGGACAAAGCCCTCATTGTCTTCTCCGGCTTCAAACAGAACGTCGCGCCCCGCCATCACCGAAATCGTATCGGTCGCCAGACCGAGATTACCCCGAACCGTGCGTCCCCCGTGACCGAGGACGGCAAAATTGATACCTCCGAAATCATCCTGGTAGGTCTGGCCACCGGCGAAGTAAACATCGGCCGCGGCATTGTTGACCGTTCCGTCGGCTTCGATACCGGCACGAACCGTAATGTTGCCGAAGTGATCACCGTAAGAGCTGTAGCCGCCATGTCCGAGTAGGGCATAGTTGAACCGGCCACCCCCCGTTCCGACACTCGCTTCGAAAGCCCGGGTGATATCTCCCGCGAGGAACGAAACACTGCCATCCGTGGAGACCACCGAAATGTCGCCATTGTGACCGCCACCTTCGCCGGTGGTGGTCGCTCCGTTGGTGGTGTTATCGACGTCGTAGCCGCCGTGACCGAGCTGAGTGTAAAGCCGGCCGTCGGCATTGGTCAATTCACCGGGATCCTTGCGCACCGTACCGGCAACAAACAGGATTTCGCCTTCCGCTTCGACGGTAATATCGCCGCTTAAACCTTCAGTATTGCCGGCGCCATCCGCGCCATAGGTGCGCGAGTTGGTGCCGCCGTGTCCGAGTTGCGTAAACGCGTCCTCCCAGTTGCCCGAGCGGAACACAATGCCTTTACCCGCCTCAGGTCCCGCAGCAAACGTTCCCGCCGAGACCATGATATCGCCACTGTGCGTGCCGTCCGAATCGTAACCGCCGTGGCCGAGCATCGCGAAACCCTGGTTGTTGTCACCCGGATTCGATCCGGCAGCCGCATCGGCCAAATCAACCGAACCGTAGAAACCGATGCCACCACTGACATCGACGGTGATATCACCCGAATGGGAGTCGCGGGTGCTGTAGCCGCCGTGGCCGAGCATTGCGTAGGTTTGCCCGTCTTTACCTGCCTGAAAGACCAGATTACCCCCGTTGACGGTCACCATGATGTCGCCCGAGTGGCCGACATCGTTGTCGACCGCCTTCTGAGTGTTGGTAGCATCTCTGGCTGCGTCCCGATAGTTGGTGTTATCGTCGTCCGAGTCGTAACCACCGTGGCCCAGTTGAGCAAAACTGCCGTTCGCTCCATCGGTCGAATCACCGCCCGTAAAGGTCACATTTCCCGCTGCCGCAACCGTGATGTCACCGGAGAACTCGCCACCGGAATTGTAGCCGCCGTGACCGAGCATGGCATAAGCTCCCTGGCTGTTGGCAACATTGCCGTCGCCGGATCCCTGAACCGCGGCGAAGTCGATACCGCCGCTGCTCTCAACAGTGATATCTCCGTCGATGTCGCCGAAGCTGTAAAAGCCACCGTGACCGATCTGCACGTAGGACTCATCGGCGACGCGGCGATGCGTACCGTCGGCGTCATTCGCCGCATGGAAGATGATGTCACCGCCACCGGTGGTGCGCACCGTGATGTCGCCCATGAAGGTGCCGAGCGTCGCCGCTCCGGCGCTGATCGTGCCACTCGGCGTCAAACCCAGGGTCAGGTCACCATTCAGCGGCATGCCATCAATCAAGCTCAAGCCCAGCCCGTCGGCATTGGTCGTATACGGCTCAAAGGGGTTGCGGCCACCGTTGCTGGCGACGCCGGCATCCGCCCTATCGTAGGCGCCGAGGAGAGCATAGTTTGAGCTGCTGATGTCGGCAGTGTCGCGATAACTTGCTTTGTAACCGCCGTGACCGATGCGCGCGAAGTTGCGGGCGTCATTGTTGGAGTTGCTGCGCGTGCCACCGAAGAAGGTAATGTCGTTGACCGCCTCTACCACAATGTCGGAATCGAGACGCGCATCCGAACCGTCGCCGCCGTGATTACCGAACACCTCGTAGCCACCGTGACCAATCATCGTGAAGGCACCGATTCGGTCTCCGGCACGGAAGTTAATTGCTCCACCGGCATTGACGTCGATCTCGCCGTTGTGTCCGTCACCATACAGTGAATTCGGATTGGCGGCGACCTGACGACCACCGTGACCGATCATCGCCCAATTCCAGTCGCCATCCGTGTTGCCGCCCGTGAACTTGATATCACCTCCGGCGTCGACGTCGATGTTACCCGAGCGGGTGGCCGGCCGGTAGCCACGGTCCGCAGTGTAGCGGAATGCCGAATCCGAGCTCCCCCAGCGTGCGGTAGTCGTGCCGCCTTCGGCCCAGCCGCCGTGACCGATCATAGTGAACGATGCGCTGTCGCCACCGTCGGCGATGATGTCGTCGCCCGCATTGATGGTGATGTCGGAGCGAATTTCGCCGGCAGAGTAGTAACCGCCGTGACCGATCTGAGTGAAGGTATTATTACCACTGCCAGCGACCCCGGCATTGGTTCCGTGCAGGTCGACATCGGAATTCAGAATCACGCTGCCCGCCTGCGCATCGACATTGATCGAGCCGTCGTGGTCACCACCGGTCTCGTAACCGCCGTGTCCGATGCGTGCAAAGGTGTTGTGGGCGTTGCCTCCCGTGAAGACAATATCGCCACCGGTCGCCGTGACATCGATGTCACCACTGAAGCCGTCGTACAGCGCCACTCCGGGGATTGCGGCGGAGTCCACCGACGGCCAGAACGGCAAGCCGGTGCCGTCGAGGTTGCGCGGCACATTGAAGTCATCCGCATCCTGCGCCGTGCTTCCGCTGATTACATTGGTGCGATACTGGCGCCAGCTGAAGTAACCGCCGTGCCCGAGTTGGGAGAAATTCATGCTGCCGGCATTGTCATTTTCACTGTCGACCCGGGCATCGAGCAGACTGCCAGTGAAGCTGATTCCATTGCCGGCGGTGACGTTGATGTCCGCAGTTTTGTCGCCGTAGACAAAGGTTCCCCCATGGCCGAGCAGCGAAAAGTTCTCATCGCTGCGCGCACGATTGCGATGATTTTCATCCTGATTACCCGCGCGGTTGAGCACGTAGACATGGGCTCCATACGGGACCTGAACACCGAGGCTGTTCTTGGCCTTCGAACTGAAGTTGATGGCCCCGGCAGTCGCCGTGACGTTGATACTTTCTCCGACCCGTCCGAGATTGCCGGTCATGCCGTGGCCGCCGTGCCCGAGTTGGGCGTAGGCGCGATGGTCGGTGTTGTCACCGTCATAGGTGTTGCCACCGGCGGTGAAATTGATGTCCCCGGCAAGCGCGTTGACGAAAATGTTGCCGTGGTGATTGCCGTGGGTGTTCTGCCCGCCGTGACCGAGTTGAGCGTAGTGCCCGTAACCGCGCACGCCTCCACCCTGAAAGCTGATGTCCCCGCTGTTGGTCATCACCGTGATAGTACCATTGTGCCCCTCTTTCACAGACAGCGGGTCGCCGGTATTGTTGTCCGCTCCGTTGTCAGCGTCTGAATTCTGACCACCGTGGCCGATCTGAGCATAGGCCTGGGAGATGCCGGTGAAGCCACCGTTGGAAGTGCCCTGCGTCACCCCGGCAATGTTACTGCCGATGTTAAAGCCGACATTCTGGTTATCCACCAGGCCCTCGCCGGCACGGAAAGCCACATTTCCGTCAGCGAGCACGGTAATCGCACCCTGATAGTAATGGTTGGCTGCAGCGATAGAATCAGCGCCACCGTGACCGATCTGCACGTAGGACCGATTGTCATTGCCGGCAGTGCCGGCGACCGAACCGCCGCTGCCGGTAAAGACTCCGGCTGCATTGACACCGGCACGCACATCGATGTCACCCGCATGGCCGAGATTTGCCGCCGCACCTTCCGGGTGATCGCCGGCTACCGAGCGCGACTCGTAACCGCCGTGACCGATCTGAGCGTAGCTGCGCAGCGCATCATTGATGATGAACGTTTCGTGGTCGTAGTCGATGAAGATATCGGGCTGACTGGCCGTGTCGCTGGCCAGGATGGCGGTATTCCAGGTGACCTCACCGGTGGCGTAATCAATCGTGCCCACCGGCGCACCGCCACCAAACGGAATGATGTTGCCGGCACCATCATCGACGTAATCCGGATCGACCGTGCCATCGTAGGCATTGGTCTGCAGGCGGAACTGGAGAGTGCCCGGCTGAATATTGTCGCCGATGAGTTTGGTCTGCTGACCGCCGCCGGCCGCTGCCGCCTGATCCATCAACAGGTATCCCAGGCCACCCGTTCCCCAGTATTGATTATACTCGCTGAGATCATTGGCGTGGCCGCCATCGGCACCATTGATACCCTGCCATTCGCCCAGCCGTGACACCACTCGCGCCTTGGCCATGCCGCCCTGCAGGATGACATCGCTGCCGGCGAACACCTCGATGTCGCCGTGGTTGGTGCCGTCGCTGTTGCGACCACCGTGACCAATCTGCGCCATGCTGTAACGACCGGTGCCTGCGGCAACCAAAACATTCCCGCCGGCACCCAGCCCGTGCACCCGGATCATTTCATCGGCACGACCGTGATGCCCCTGGTCATCCATGGAACCGTGACCGATCTGCGCGTAGTTATTCTTGTCAGCTGAGTTGCGCAAGGTATGCATACCGCCAACGACGTTGACCGAACCGTCCTGCGCGACGAACTCGACATTGCCGTGGTGATTGCCTCCGGCCCACATACCGCCGTGACCACCCTGTGCGTAGGAAAAGCGACCGAGACCATCTCCGTTTCCAACCAGGAATCCGTTCGGGTCAGCGGGAAGCGGTAGTGGATTGCCATCAAGATCCGTGCGATCCGCCAGCGCCAATGTGCTGCCCGCCATAAAGCTGATGTCACCCTGTGTAGAGATCACCGAGATGTCGCCGAAGTGCCCCCACTTTTCTTCACCGACTCCCGCCTCGCCGGCATTGGTGTCACCGAAAGAATTGCGGGTAAATGCGACGCCGCCATTCTGCCCATAGTCATTGGTGTCATTGTTAGACGGATCGGCCGAAGTGCCACCGTGGCCAATCATTGCGTAGATACGGAAATCATCATCCCAGGTGTCGTTGTTGCGTTTACCGGTTCCCGAAACCACCGCAACGTCACCATCGGTGCGAATCACAATGTCTCCGTTAAGACCAAACGCCGCCGCTCCATTACCTGTTCCCGATCGGGAGCCGTAACCGCCGTGTCCGATTTGAGCGAAAGCTTCGAGCTTGGAGCCGGCTTTCAACAAGACGCCGAGTCCATCGGTGGCATTCATGCCATTAGTAATCGAGATGTCACCGAAATGATTGCCATCTGCGTCGTGGCCGCCGTGGCCGACCTGGGCGTAGGCCCGATAATCGTAGTGGCGCAGACCGTTGCCAGCCAGCACTTCAAGCTTACCGCCTGTCGTTCCCGGCGCGAGATCCAGCGTGATATCGCCGGAATTGCCGCCCCCCCGGCTTGCGTAACCACCGTGCCCGAACTGAGTATAGGCCGCAAAATGATCCCCCGCGTGAAAGCGCACGTCATTGGCCGCGAGCACCGTGATATCCCCACTGTGCCCGGGAGTGTCGTTGGCAGAGCTGTTCGGCCCGTCAGCATCGTAGCCACCGTGACCGAGTTGGGCATAGGAACGCTCTTTGTAGCCCTGAATCGTAGTGTACTCGACCGCCACAACGCTCTCAGTGCCCGTGTCTACCACTGCACTGAAACGCACCAGACCCTGCTGGTAGTTGACTTCGCCGATCTTCACTCCATTTGAGTCGAAAAATTCGCCGGTGCGGTCATCGGAGCTGTTCTTCACCGTATCCGTCACCACTGAACCATCGGACAGGGTCAAGGTGAGGGTGCCCGGTCGAACGTGCACCGCGCCTAACGAAACGCCAAACTCGTTCGCGGTAGTCGCTGCAGTGTCAACCTTCGGCGACAGGGATACCCATACATTGGTGCCATTGTTGATCGATCCGGTGAGAGCCGTCAGATCGTCACCGCCCAGCGCTGAAAATGACTGCACAGTGGTCGTGGGGTTCTGATTGGCGATGACATCCACTGCTCCATAACTGGTGACGTTGATATCGCCACTATGATCACCGCGGCTGGCATAGCCGCCGTGGCCGATTTGCACGTAGGCATCGTAGCCCCCCGCAAAGGCGTGCACCGTCCGAGCAGCATTTGCGATACCATCCAGCGAGCGTGCCTGCCGCGTGTAACGCGTGCCGCCTTCGATCGAGCCATCGAAAATCACCGAACCACCGTTGGCGATGACATCGATCTGGCCACTGAACCCGCTGGCATTGTTGGCGCCGTTGGAATAGCCACCGTGGCCGATCTGCGCAAAATCGCGCTCCATATTACCCGACACAAACGTGATACCGCCCGTGCCGATGTCACCGTCAGCATTCGCCAGATCGGCGGTGCCGGATTCAACCGTGATATCCTGCACATTCGGAATGACACCATCGGCATCGCGACCACCGTGACCGATCATCACATAGCGGTCCTGCGCCTGCCAGTAGCCGGTACGGCTGCGATTGAGTGCGGCTTCATCGAACCACCAGTTGGCGTAGCTCGCAGAATTTTCCAGAGCATTAGTCTCACCGGCCACACCTGATACGAAGGAAATATCACCCCTGGCCCTGACCACGATCTCAGCATCATTTGCCGCACTGTCGACACCACCGCCGGATGCATATCCACCATGCCCAATCTGCGCGAAACTTTCGAAGTGTTTGCCGGCCGTGAAGGAAATGTCACCATCGATGGCGGCACCGTTCTGCCCGGCGAGCACGGTAATCAATCCGCCTTTAGTACCGTCAACGTCGCGCCCGCCGTGACCAATCTGGGCGTGGTTGCGACCGTACCCCCAATCGCGATTGACCCGTTGATCATCCCCGCCCGCCATAACGATGTCGCCGAGCGGTGCCTGCACATTGATGTCGCCGTGGTAACCGCTTGCACCGGGATTCTGGCCACTCGTATTAGCACGCAGATTAGCTCCCCCATGGCCAATCTGTGTGTAGCTGTAAAGGCTGTTGCCGCCCTTGCCGGAGAGACCGATCAACGAACCGCCACCCAATGGATCAGCGAAAGTGCCGCCTGCGAATACGGTAATGTCGCCAAACGTAGAGTTATCCGGAGCCGCCGAGGTGTGGACATCAACTCCGTCCTGACCGGAGATGATGGTACCATCCGGGAGACGGAACGTGCCACGATCGATTTGAGAAGAATGATTGGGAAATGTCGGCGCACTGACGTAGGAGCCGCCGTGGCCGATCTGTACCTGACTATACTGCCAGGCACTCTGACTGCCCCCGACCGGCTCATTGTAGCCCTGCATGCGAACCGCACCGGTATTGGCGATCACATCGACGTTACCACTGCGCGTCTGATCGAGAATCGTGAAGCGGTTGCCTTCACCCGAAGATCCGTGACCTATCTGCGCATGCCGATAAGTCGCCCGCCCGCCGATCACATCGATTCCGATTCCCGCCGGCCGTGCGACCCCTTGCGAACCATCGGTCGCGCCTTCTGCGATCACGCTGATGTCGCCGTGAAAACTCCCGTGGTTTTCTACCCCGCCGTGTCCGATCATCGCATACATACCACTGCTACTGTCAGCGTTGGCCGCATTCGCCGCGTTGCCCAGTGCCGGCGCCGCCAACACCAGAACATCTTCATCGGCATGAATCGTGATGTCCCCCTTCACCCGGTAATCGGTTCCGTTCAGGGCATCGCCACCGTTGTAGGGATTGGCCTCAATATTGGTGCGCCAGCTACTGCTGAAAAACTGCCGACCGTTGTCGTACGGATCCATCACATAACCGTCGCGGGTGATGCGCTGATCTACAGCATTGTTGTTTCGCGACGCTTCGAAGCCTGACTGGACGCTACCGCCATGACCGATCTGAGCATAACTGCGATCATCATTGCCGGTGCGCATATCGAGTCGCCCGCTCAGGCCGATAGTGATATCGCCATCGGTTCCACTACCGGCACCGTCGAAGTTGCCACCGGCAAAACGGGTGCCACCGAGAAGTGTGATGTAGTCTTTGCCCTGCACGTTGCCTGCGGAATTGCCCCACCACTCGTTGCGCTCGCCGTTGGGATTCGCAGTCGCCAGTTCCCACTCATAACCTGTGTCGCGAAAGCCCAGCTGCACGTATTCTTCACTACCACTGTCGCTTGCTTTCAAAGTTAAATCATGGCCGGCAACGTAGGTATCGCCGTAACGGCTACCGACATTGATATTGCGCGCTGTGCTTGCGAGAAATACCGAACCGTCGTTGTTCCCCGCTGCATCGTTAGCGGCATTGCCGTCGTTCATGGTAGCGATCACCGCAGCGGCGTTAAAGCCTCCGTTGCTCTGCGCCGTTCCCGGCGCAGGAAGAATCAGCCCGGTCGAACCATCCCAACCTGCGATAATATTCAATCCGCCAGTGCCTGCACTGCGAACATCGTCGTTGAACATGATGTGACGATCAGCAAGCAGCGTCAATGTTCCAGGGGTGATCCCCGCTCCGTCCGCATACCATTCGATGGCTCCGTTCACCGTGATATCGCCCGAATCCGCCCCACCGATGGCGGTGGTAATGATGACGTTATTGCCGAGATCGAGAGTATTCGAAAGCGCAACGTTGTCGATGCCGCCACCGCCGATGGTGACATCCGTCGGATCAAGTAAAAGCGTGCCCGACCGACCAAGGGTCGACGTCAGGTTTACCTCCCCGTCAAAAGCTAAATTGCGTTTACCGGAGATCTCAGCAAATCCGCCTGCGGCGCTACCCCGGGCGGAAAGTTGGCCCCTGAACAGCGTGTCATTGTCCGCCCAGACAATGATCTGACCGCCGAAGCCGGCGATGGTTGCGTCTGCCGCCAGGCGCGCCCCGTTGCCGACGGTGGTGTTGCTCGCGTTCTGAATGTTTGCATCCTTACCCTGAAAGCCCCCGCCAACGTTAATCTGACCGCCTCCGGTCGCGCCACTGGCATCGATCAGCGCACTGCCACCGACGTTGACGTCCACGCCGGTGATCTGAATTGAGCCACCCCTGCCGCTGGCGCCGTTCGCCCGCGCCGTGCCATTAAAATCGGTCACGCCGTTCATGCCATCGACGACGATCACCCCGCCATTGGCACCGCCGCTGGCGTCGAGCAGAGCGCCATTGCCCACCGTCACGCCGTCGGCGCCACTGACCGTG
>CBDULB010000110.1:0-21165 GCA_965367965.1 uncultured bacterium
CAGGTTGTGGCAGGCGGAGCAGAGCTGGGTGAATTTGGTCTCGCCGTTGGCGAAGTCGGTTTTGGCGAGCACGTCCGGGGTCAGTTGGTCCTGCCACTTTTTGATCTCGGCTTTTTTCTCAGCCGAGCTGCTGGCGATTTTTCCCCAGACTTCGGAGACCCGTTTGGTCAGTTCAGGGTCCTTCAGCGATTGGATCTGGCGGACGTGATAGGCGGAGACTGCGTTGCGCGGAATGGTGTTGGCTTCGAGAGCGTCAAGCAAGTGAGACGCGAACTTCCTGTTGCCGACGAGGGCATTGATCACCGGCGTCCGGGTTTCCGGTGGCAGACCGGGGTATTTGGCGACCAGCGCCTCGACGACCGGGGTGGTGTTGATTTGGCCGAGCACCGGAATGGCGGCGGCGGCGAGGGTTGGATCGTCGAGCAGGGGCAGCAGTTGTTTTTCGATACCGGGAAGTTTGATCTCGGTGAGCAGGTTGAGGGCGAGTTGCTTTTCGTCGAGGGAATCGCTGGCGAGCAGTTCCTGCAAGCGGGTGCGACTGTCATTTTCGTCGAAGGAGAGTTGAATGCTGAGCGCGAGCGCTCGCAGGTCGGGATCAGCGAAGGCGTCCTCAAGCACCTGTGACCAGCCCCCGGGAGCCGTCAGGTCTTTGCGGCCGCTGATGCCGGCGGCGAAACCGGTGAGGATGGTTTCGGAAAGCGCTTCGTTGTCGCTGTCGGAGAGGATCGTGATCAGCGGAGCGAACACTTCATTTTCGGAAAGATTCTGCGCCAGGTTTTTGCTGAACAGCAGGCAGGAGTCTTCGGCGGTGCGGAGCAGGGCGAGGGATTGGTCGGGGGAGCTGGCAGCGAGGTCTTTGATTTTGTAGTAGGTGAGGAGCTGCAGGGTGGGGCTGTCGGTGACTACCTGCTTGCTCAGCAGCGTTTTGACCACTTGCCAAGTCTGCGGTTCTGACAAAGTGAGTGCGTTTGAGGCATACAAGCGCACAATCGAGGGTTCATCAGGAAGGTCGAAATCGGGGTGATCGAGAAAATGAGCTGTCGCATTGCGCTGTCCGGCTAACCGGCTCGCACTTTGAGTTTGTAAAATGGCGGTAAATTCCGAGGAGGGGTCGGGGGATGTCAGCTTTGATGCCAACCGTTTGATGTAGTTATCAGCCAGAGCCTTGAAATTTTCCTGTGAAAGTGCGCCATGGGCGATTCGCTCCAACAAGATCCCCCGTGCCATCCGCACATACCATTCGTTCTCGTGCGCATGCAGAGAGACAAGCTCCTCATTCGTCATCTCCCACAAATTCTCCTCCATCGGCGGGCTCGGCTCGCCGTAGATGATTTTGTAAATTCTCCCCGACGTGCGATGCACGCCGTCGCGATCATGGCATTCTCCGAGGTCGGTCCAGTCGCTGAGGTAGACGTCGCCGTCGGGACCGTAGAGTAACTGGACGCCGCGAAACCAGAGGTTGTTGGCGTGTAAAAAATCGTCTTCGTGGCGGGCGACGTAGGTGGCGCCTTCAGGGTCGAGGCGGTCGACGTTGACACGCCGTCCGTGGGTGTTGCACATGAACATAAGGTCGCGGTACTTGTCCGGCCATTTGCCGCCGAGGTAGATCATGCCGCCGCAGTGCGAATGGCCACCGCCGAGTTCGCCGTGCACGCCTTTGCCGTCGCGCGTCTTGGTCCAGTCGTCGGTGCCGCCGGCGTGGTGCAGGTGATCGCAGGCCATGGGGATGCGGTCGTAGACGAATTTGGAAAACGGGTCGGCGCGATTGCCCATGCGCGGATAGTAGGCGCCGGGGATGGCGTGCCAGAGGTGGCCGTTGACGTTGTTAGTAAAGAACATGTCGCCGGCGGCATTCCAGTCGAGGCCCCAGGGATTGGTGGTGCCGCGGCAGACGACTTCAAACTTTTCGGTCACCGGGTGGTAGCGCCAGATGCCGCAGTCGAATTCGATGCGTTCTCTGGCGGGGGTGCCGGGGGCACCGACTTTGCTCGGAGCGGTGATGCCGTGTCGGCCGTAGAGCCATCCGTCGATTCCCCAGGTGAGGCCATTGAAAAAATTGTGACCGGCCTTGGTGGTCCAGCCGTCGAGGACGACTTCGGGCGTACCGTCGCCATCGGGCACATCGTTGCGATCCTTGTCGGGATAGAAGAGCAGGTTTGGCGACGAGCAAACCCAGACGCCGCCCCAGCCGACGGTTAAGCCGGACAGGTGATCGATACCAGTGGCGAACACTTTGCGGCTGTCGTGAACGCCGTCGTTGTCGGTATCTTCGAAAATCAGGATGCGGTCCTCGCCTTTCTTCTGCCACTCCTGATAGGAATACGATTCGGCGACCCACAGGCGGCCGCGGTCGTCGATGGCCATGGCGACCGGCTGATGGACGTCGGGTTCTCCGGCAAAAAGTGTTACCTGAAAGCCTTCGGGAACGGTGATCGCGGCGGCGGCTTCGGCGGGCGTCGGCGGGTGTTCACCAGGCGCCTGGGTGTTGCGTGGCTGGTAGTCGTCGGCGGCGGCACATTCTGACGTCAGACCGAATGCAGCGAGGACCGTGACAGTCAGGACGAGAGTGGCTGGAGCGCTTGGTTTCACAAGGTGAGGCAAGGAGGGACCACAGTCCCGTGGTCTGCAGTGGATGAGAGGAATGTACGGCGTCGTCAACGCAAGGGAACGACAGGAGTGTCGTTCTTCCTTGGGGTGGTGCTCAGTTGCCGGCAGCGCGGAAGTGCTTTTGGTGGAACTGCATCAATTCGTCGCCGCGGGTTTTGTAGAAGGTGATGGCGCTGTGCGGGGCGTCTTTGCAGATAATGATACCGTGCTCGATGCCGAGTTCGGTGAGGTAGGCGTCGTACTTGAGATTGTATTCGTAGTTAAAGCATTTGGTGCCGACCCAGAGCATGATCGGCAATTCGGGGCGCTGCTTGCGGTCGGCGAAATCCTGAGCAAGATCCCAGGCGTTGTAGCCGGGGGCGAAGACGACGCTATCACTTTCGGCGCCACCATTTTCCTGAATCCGCTTTTCGGGTGCGTAACCGGACCCCCCGGGCGCGGCGGAGCCGAACAGCTCGGGGTGCTTGAACATGATGCGGGTCGTGCCGCGTCCGCCCTGGGAGAATCCCTCGATGGCCCGACCGCCACGCGTGGCGATGGTGCGATAAGTGGCGTCGATGTGCGGAATGGTTTCGTTGATAAAGATGTCTTCGCCGGAGGCCTTGTCGATTTGCGGGTAATTGTACCAGCTCATCGGACCACCGTTCGGGAAAACGTAGATGGTCGGTTCGATCGTGCCGGCTTTGGTGGCGGCGTGGACAAAGGTTGAGACAGTGATGCTTTTGCCTTCACCGCCGGGGCGACCACCGTGCAGGTAGTAGACGACCGGGTAACGCTTTTCGGCATTGGCGGGATCATTGTAGCCGGGCGGCAGGTAGATGTAGTAGCCGACATCGAGATCCATCGATGGGCTGCGAAAGGTGCCGTGGGTGACGGGGATCGAAGCCGGAAGTTTCTTTAGCGGGCTGACCCAGGAGAACGGGGCGGGTTTCTTTTTAGCCCTGGCGGTGGGCTTCTTATCCTGGGCGTGGCCGGAGGTTATAGAGGCGGAGAGTGCGAGCACCAGAAGGCGTTTGAAGAATGAGCGGGTATTCACGGAGGCAGTTTGGACGGCGCACAGCACGCTGGCAAGCCGACAGACTGGCGGGAGTACGGCTCGGGAACTTACGGATCGTCCACGGTTACCGGCGGGACGCCGGTATCACATTCTCGTCCACGGCGGGGCGTTACGCCTTGCGCAGGCGGCAGGCGTAGGCGCCGTCGAAGCCGTCGCGCCAGGGGACGCTGTCGATGCTGGCTTCGCGAGTCAGGTCGGGATGAGCAACGAGAATTTTTTCAATCACCTGCTCGTTCTCGACGGCATCGATGGAACAGGTGCTGTAGACCAGTCGACCGCCGGATTTCAGAAAGGGAAGGGTGGCTTCGGTGATGGCGAACTGGGTCTCGGCCTGTGCCTCGAACTCGTTGGGATTGATGCGCCAGCGGACGTCGGCGCGGCGACGCATCACACCGGTGTTGGAGCAGGGGACGTCGAGCAGGATGGCGTCGAAAGTGGTGTCACCGAGGGTATCGGTGGGAGCGCCTTCGAGCCAGTCGAGGTCGTGCACGGTGATTGAATCCTGAGCGCGCAGACGCTGAAGGTTTTCGCTGAGTCGATCGAGCCGGGACTCGCCACGATCGACGGCGGTGACGCGAGCGCCAGCTGCTGCGATTAGTGAAGCTTTGCCTCCCGGGGCGGCGCAGGCGTCGAGGACGCTCTCGCCGGGCTGAGCATCGAGCAGCTGGCAGGACAGGCTGGTCGACGGGTCCTGAAGATAGATCCAGCCGCGTTGCAACCACTGCTTCGGCACCGGCCCTTCGATTTGAAAAAAGTCGGGGTGTTGTTCGAGCGCGGTGGTCTGCTCGTGGTCGGCGATGGTTTTCCGGATGTCGCCGGCGGCGTCTTCGACCAGGCGATTGATGCGCAAAAAGACGGGCGGCGTCTGATTGTTCCACGCGCACAATTCGGCCGCGATGTCCGGACCGAAAGCTCGGGTCCAGCGCTCGACCAGAAAATCGGGATGTGACTCGCGGATCGCCAGCGATTGGCCGGCGATGTGTTCAAGCAGTGGTTCGCGTTTGCGATCGGCATTGCGCAGCACGCCGTTGATGACCGACCGGTCGCGCCGGTCGCGCGCGAGGTTGACGGTTTCGTGCACGGCGGCATGAGCGGGCATGCGGGTGTCGAACAACTGATAGAGACCGAGCCGCAGCAGATTGCGGTTTTCGTGGCTGAGCTTGCCGCGGCGCATGAAGTTAACCATGCAGTCGAGCCGCGACAGTCCGCGTATGACACCGTAGAAGAGCTGCTGGAGCAGGGCGTGATCGCCCGGCTTGAGCTCGTGCTTGCGGCTCAGACTGCTGAGGATGTCATCGCAGTGACGATGACCGTTTTCCCAGGTTCGAAGTGCCTGCAGGGCGATCCGGCGCGGGTTGGCTGAGCGGCCGGATGCGGCATTCATGAGCTTACCGGCGTTGGCGCAGAACTGGCGCGTCCGATGCCGTAGTATTCGAAGCCGAGCTTGGTGGTGGAGTCGGGATCGAGCAGATTGCGACCGTCGAAAATCAGCGGTGCGATCATTTTGTCGCGCAGCTCGGCGAGGTCGACGTTGGCGAACTCGGGCCATTCGGTGGCGATGACCAGAGCTTCAGCTCCAACGGCGGCGGCGCTGGCCGATTCGGCGAAAGTAAGCTTGTCGGCGATCGGCAGCTCACGGGCTTTGTCCATGGCCTTGGGATCAAACACAGTAACTTCGGCGCCTTCGGCGACCAGTGTCTCCACCAGCGACAGCGCGACTGAACTGCGCAGATCATCGGTGTCAGGTTTGAAAGACAATCCCCAGACGGCGATCTTTTTCTCTGACAGGACCCACAGGGCTTCGCGGATCTTTTTGATAAACCGCTCGAGCTGGTCGCGGTTGATACGCTCGACTTCCTTGAGCAGACCGAACGGCGTGCCGAGCTGTTCGGCGATGGTGATGAAGGCGGCGATGTCTTTGGGAAAGCAGGAGCCGCCGTAGCCGAGTCCGGCATTGAGAAAGTGGCGACCGATACGTTTGTCCATGCCGATACCGTCGACGACTTTTTCGATGTCGGCACCGGAGGCTTCACAGATAGCCGACAAGGCGTTGGCGTAGGAAATCTTCAGCGCGAGGAATGAGTTGGCGGCATGTTTGATCAGTTCAGCACTGTTGATATCGGTGACCAGAACGGGAGCGACGAAGGGTTCGTAAATTTTCTGCATGCGCTGCAGGGCGCGCTCGCTGTTGGCACCGATGACGATTCGGTCCGGGTGCAACAAGTCGTCGACCGCGCAGCCTTCGCGCAGGAATTCCGGATTGCTGACCACGTCGAAATCGGCATCGGGGGCGTAACGCTTGATGGTCTCAGTGACCTTCTCGCCGGTTTTCACCGGCACGGTGCTTTTGTCGACGATGACCTTGTAGGCATCGATCGCCGGCGCAATTTCGCGGGCGACTTTCTCGATGTAACTGAGGTCGACGGAACCGTCGTCGTTGGGCGGGGTCGGCACCGCGATGAAAATGACGTCGCCGAAGCTGACGCCTTCAGTGGTGTCGCTGGTGAAGCGCAGTTTGCCGGAAGCGACGTTGCGCACAACGACCTCCTCAAGGCCGGGTTCGTAGATGGGGATTTTGCCTTCGAGCAGCGTGCGAACCTTTTCCTCGTTGTTGTCGACGCAAAGTACTTCGTGGCCTACTTCAGCAAAACAGGCGCCGGTGGTGAGTCCGACGTAACCGGAGCCGATGATGGAGAGCTTCATAGTGTAAAAAGAGAAAGGAAGATGAGCTGTTGGGGCTGTCCTGCCGGGGTGGCAAGGGGAGGGCAAGTGCCTGTGTTGTGCCCGCCAATATAGGCAAGTTTGGCGTTTCGCCAGTGAAATCCTGCCGCGTAGATTCTAACGCGGGTGATGTGACGATTAGGCGGCTCGGCCAGTGAATGTGTGGCCGTTGATAAGCTCGGTGCGACGACTCTATTCTGAGCCGAAGCCGGTCGGTTGGAGATCGACAGGCAGGGCCAGTTTGGGGAAGGCTTTCAAGGTCAGACTGAGGACGACGCCCCAGTCGGTGTCGGTGCTGCGGTTGTCGCGAATCACGCCGCCGAAGGCGAGCGACCAACTCGACAGATCGCGGTGCAGTTGATACTGCTGCAGCTCAAGGGTGCTGTCGCTCATTTCATAGCGATGCAGTGAGCTGACCCCCCAGTTGTCACTGAGGCGGGTGTAGGTGCTGAGCGAGACCAGGTTGCTGTCGAGGAAGAACGGGTGGTCGTCGAGATAGTAGTGACCCACGGAAAACTGGAAGTTGTCGGTCGGCATAAACGTGAAGTTGGTAGTGACTTCAGTGAAATCGCGTTCGGTGTTAATCCAGGGAACTTGCGATTCGACTCTGGCCACCAGCCAGGGCAGAGGCTGCCACGCAATGTCATTAAACAGGTTGGAGAAATCGCGGTCGAACTCGGGATCGTCGAGGTAGGTATCAAAGTAGGTGTTGATCTCCAGCCAGTTGTAAGTGCGGTTGTTGCGCTTGGTCTGGAAGCGGTTGGAAATCCCGGGCCGAATGATGTTCCAGTTGCGGATATCATCGGTGGCAGTGTAAAGCGGCAGGTCAATCGGACGCAGACGGGTCGAGGGCGTCAATCGATCGATCGGGGTGAAGCGACCGTCAATCTCGTCAGTACTCGTATACGAGTAGTTGGCGTAGGGCTGGATGATGTGGCGCAGTTCGTTGAGGCCGAGTGCCTTTGAGTAGACGTCTGAGTAGACCTTGGAGAATTTCATCGAGGTGTCGAGGCCTGCGTGAAATGTGGTGCGGTCGAAGGCATCGCTGTACTGGCTGTCGATGCTGCTGTAGTTGGTGTAACCGACGCCGACGCGGGGCACCAGTGAAACGATGTCGCCGACGTTGGCGGGGTAGAGTACTTCGTGATAAGTGTCGAAGCGGGTGAAGCCGCGGTCGTCAAGCAGGCGGTCCAGATCGCCGAGCAGGGAGCGGGCTTCCTCTTCGTCGAAATCTTCGCGAATGATAACCGGCTTTTCTTCTTCCTCGCCGTCTTTCTTCTTACCCTTCTTCTCGGGAATGACGGTGACCAGGTCGCCGTTCTTGTCGATTTCGAGCTTGCCGGAATCGAGCATGCGCAACAACCGCTCCTCCTGGCGGCGAAATCCGGTGTTGTATTCGAGATCCGTGCTGGAGAGATTTTCGTCAAGGAAGCCGAAGGTGGTGTAGCCATTGTAGAACAGCCCGGTGTCGAAGATCGGCTGACGGGTGAAATCGAATGCCAGTTCGGGAGAGCGGGTGTCGCTCTGGAAGAAATCGTTGAGTTGAAAGCGGCCGAGCAGTGAGATCGTTCCGCGCGGATGGCGCTTAACCAGATTGACAATATTGTCAGGACGCGGGTCGAGGGCAAAGTCGATCGGGAAAAAGTCAGCGTAGAAGAATGAATCGCTGAGCTTGTTGATGTCGATGTCGAGATAGAGGGTGCTTTTGTCAGGACCCGGCAGGTAGACGCGGTGCTGAAGATTGACGCGATAACGTTCCTGGGAGAGGTCCGTTGCCCGATCATCACCGCCGTAGCTCATGTTCGGTTCGGAGTCCTGAGCGTAGTAAATGTTGAGGCTGCCGAAGTTATCGTTGCTGCGATGGCGCTCGGATTTGAATTCGACGCCACCGGCAAGACCCCGGGAGCTGCGCACGTCGAGGTGAAGTTGCGCGAGCGTGTGATCGCCGATCATGAAGCCGTATTGATTAAGCAGGAAGCCGCCCCATCCGGTGTTGTAGCCCGGGGTGAAAAAGTAACCAAGTTCGTCGTCGAGTGGCTGCGACAGATAGGGGAGCCAGAGGACCGGCACGTCACCGGCATAGACGGTCGCACCTTTGAAGACCACTTTTTCGCCGGGATAGATCTTCACCGATTTGGCTTTGATCCGGTAGTTGGGATCCTTGCGATCGTGCGTCGTGAACAGCGACTGTTTCAGTTCCATCACCTGTGAGGTGTCGGTGGGAACGGCGACCTGACCGGTTTCGTAGAAAATCGGTGCCAGAGTGCTGCGCAACGAAGTGGCGGTCATTTCGCCGGATTCGATGTTGTAAATCGTTTCGTCGGCGGAGAACACGCCACCGTCTTTATAAATAGTCACGTTGCCGCGGGCGAACACGTCACCCGTCGACTGGTGGTACTCAGCGGTGTCGGCGAAGATGGTGGTGGTGCCGTAGTTAATTTCGACATCGCCGCTGGCTTTAGCGATGCCTGTCGATTCGTCGAAGCTGGTTTCCTGCGATTGAATCTGAATGTTGTCGACCGCGGCCTGAGCTTCAGCCAGGGTGCCGGTCGGATCATTGACCAAGCTGCTCGCTTGATCGAGGACGGCACCCGGATTGGTGGCAAGTCCACGGGCAGTATCCATTGCCGCTTCCGGATTTTCGTAAGTGATGTCTTCGATACCAAGCTCGGAGGCGGCTTTGCGAACGCTGTCGACATCGATCGAATCGGTATCGACCGCAGATCCGGCGGCACGCAGTTTTTCGATGGTGCCGTCGTCGTCGAGCTTGCCGATGGCGGCCTCGGCTTTGTCGACAGTGGCATCGTCCTGGGCGAGAACGGGCGACGCAACTAGTACCGAGGCCGTGATGGCCTGGCATAACCGCAATTTGAGTAGGCGGGGCTTAGAAATCATATCCCGAAGGAGAGGGGACTGGTTACCCTATATCAATTATCAAGATTGGTAAAACGAAACACGTATGAAACGCAATATCCCCGAAGGGAGCGGTTGTTTAGCAATAAACTTCTGAAAAAACCAATGAAAAATACAGCAAATTCTCGTCGTGCTAGTGTGACCGGTAGCGTCGCAGCGCGAACTTCGATCACACCTTTGACGGGATTTGTCGATAGGAAAGCGAAAAAATGCGTCATCGTTGTGATAAATACGTCATCGTTGGGATTGTTTCCGGTCGACATGGCGGCTGTCCAATTCGGACCGGGGCCGAAAAGTGCCTCCTTGAGTCCCATTTCTTCGAACCGCTTTCAGAGCAATCCCATTTCGGCGAAACTGAAAAAGGGATCGCCACCGGCTTCGGGAACCGCTCCGATGATGACGTGATCGAGCAGTTCGATGCCGACTTCGCGGGAGGCGGAGTACAGGCGACGGGTCAATTTGCGATCGGCCTCGCTCGGCGAGGCATCGCCGGATGGATGGTTGTGCACAAGGATGTAAGCAAATGCGGAATGAATCAGCCCCGCGCGCAGGATCTCGCGCGGGTGAGCGACGCTTTCGTTGAGGCTGCCGTGACTGATCTCCACGACGCGGATCAGGCGATGCTTGGTATTTAACAGGATCGCGCGCAGCGACTCGTGGCGGAGCGGCGCCAGTTCGCCACCCAGTAAATCGTAGACTGCTTCGGGAGAATCGATGGCGTGGCTGGTGGTTCGTTCGCGGGCGAGGCGTTTACCGACTTCGAAGATTGCGGCGAGTTGAGTGGCTTTTGCCGGACCGATCCCCTTGATCTGCATCAGTTCGGTTACGCTGGCACTGGCCATGCCGCGTAGTGACCCAAAGTGATTGAGCAGCACTCTGCCCAGTTCGATCGCGCTCATGCCGGGCAGTCCGCTGCCGAAGAACAGCGCCAGCAGTTCGGCGTCGCTGAGCGCGGAGGCGCCGCGGGCGGTGAGTTTTTCACGAGGCCGTTCGCTTGCGGGGAGTTCACGGATGCGGGAGTTTTCAGTCACGATCATCTGAGCCTAACATTCCGGGGGTAGAAATGTGAAGACGGTTCTCAGTTTCGCTGCCGCTTTGGCCGTGGCGGAACATTGCAACATTGTCACGCGGATTCCGGCAGAGGGGTGCCTAAGGTTTTGACTTTCGGGTCCTGAGAAGTTACAAACGCGACGGTATTAGTTTTTGATTCTCAATTGTCAATAATGAGAAATTATTTCCCCTTTCGCTGTCGGCTTCTCGCGTCAGTTTTGTTTTTTGTGCTGGCGTCTTCCGTCGTGGTAAAGCACGCCGTTGCCTATCCGTTGACCGACGAGGAACGGGCGCGGTTGCGGGCCGCCATTCCGCGCACTTTTGGCAAGCTGGAAGCCCGCCATCCGGTGCAGATCACCGTCCTCGGAGACAGTGTCAGCCGGGTGTTTACGCCGGACGATCAGGCCAACCAGACGATTCATGGCATGCACGCGCAATTTGCGACCCGACTTGCCACCGAGTTTTTCTATCCCGGTGGCGTGCGCGTGATCAATCCGCTCAAGGACGAACCGGAAAAGCGTAACCAGACCATGGGCGCGGAGATCTATCTGGAAAATCTGGCGATCCCCGGACACACCGCCATCGATGCCGTGCAGCGGATTACCACCGATGCGTTTTTGCACGATCCCGATCTGGTGATGATTTGTTACGGCGTCAACGAAGCGATTCGTGACTCCGGTCTCGATACCTACCGCAGGGCGATCGAGTTGTGTATCGATACCTGTCAACAGCGCGGTGTCGATGTGATCCTGCTCGGCCCGAACCTCATTCGGCAGTCGCCAGGCCCGACCGGCTGGGGCTTGACCCGGGCGCATGCGACCAAGGCTGCGGAGATCGCCAAAGCAAAGAACGTGTTCTTCGTCGACCTCGGCCGTGGGTTATCGCGACGCGGGGGGATCCCTTTTAATAAAGATGCGAAGGACAACATCGCCACCTACACCGACCGGCTGGATGTCATTTTCAAACGTGCCCCGGAGATTCAGGTCGAAGACTGGCTGCATCCGAATCACACCGCCCACACAACGATGGGTGATCAGATCTATCGCGAACTGATGAAGGGGCGGACTGATGACGAGCCCTATCGGCTGACGACTCAAACGAAGTTCGCCAACGACGGTCAGATAGCGGTTACGGTGCTGCTGCGCAATGTCAGCAAGAAGGCGCGTCGCGGCAGTCTCGCGGCGCTGGCGATGCGACGGCAACTCTCGCCTTCCGAGCCTTATCAGAGTTTTGACCTCAAGCCGGGAGAGAGCCAAACTTTCAGTCTCGTTTACGCCAAGGTTCCGTCTCCCGGGCAGGAGGAACTGGATGAGCCCACGGAATTTTTTGGCCTCGATCCCCAGGACTCAAAGCTGCGTCTGAGTTATCTGATCGCTGACGAAGATCAGTCCAGCATTGTGGATGCCGTGTCGCCGCTCGAACCGGTCGGTGTTGAATGGAAAACCGATTTGCTCACCAATGTCACCAACAGCATTCGTCTCGACTGGAGCTTCGTCAACGGTAGCGACAAAGCCGTCACCGGGCGTTACGTCGCGCAACTCGATGGCAACCGGACCGATGGTCAGTTCACTCTCGATCAAGGCCAGAGCAAATCGTTCTATGCCGATTTTGGCTTTGCCCCCCGCGCCGATGTCGTGCGTCAGAAGATGGACGCGAGTATCACGCTCGAGATTGGCGGTCGCAGCTTTGAGTTCACTCGCCACATCGAAGCGACCCGTGATCTATTTCTCACCGAGAAGGTCGCCTTGTCGAACTACGACGATTACCTCGCACAGGGCTCCGACAGCGCAGAGCTCAGTGCCGGGGAGAAGGGTATCACCTTGCGCGCCGACGCCGACGACAACGCGCTCTACCTGACCTTTGACTTCGAGGGGATAGGGCTCCAGAAACTGCCGTCCGGATCGTCCTTGATTGCCGACTTGTCGATCGACGGGCGCCCCGCAAACGAGGTCAGAACTTTCGGTGCCGTCGACCGCGTGCGCTTCACGTCAGAGGCTGCGGATGGCTTCGGTGAAACCGGTCACATGCGTCCCGGCTTCTTTGGTAACGGCTACGATAAAAAAGTCGACGAACGCTATGTGATTTCCAAAATCAGCACGCGCACCGACCTCGGTCGTCGTGTGTTGGTGCGCATTCCGCGCAAGTATCTGTTCCGCCACGAGTGGGGATTGGACAATGTCGACTCGGTGCTCGGCTTGAATGTTTCACTGTCACTGGCGACCATCGACCCGCAGGACGGTTCGGTCGGTTTCCCCGCCAGCAGTCGATACGTGCTGGCCAATTCCGGTTACTACTTTCGCGATGCGCGTTCGCTGATGACTCTGCGTTTGACCAATACCAAAGCGCCCCTCTGGTCGGTGCGGGTTTGGTAAGTCGGGGGGGGGCGGTGTTGCCGCCGGAGAGAGAAGCAGAGAGGAGAGTCGGATTACGCCCGGCAAAAATGTGGCGTGTATGGCTGTGATGTCATTTGATCGCAGAGGCAAACGGCGGTTCAATGGGTCACGCTTATGAACCCCAATAAAATGACCCTAAAGATGCAGGAAGCCCTGCAGTCGGCGCAGGACATTGCGTCGGCCAAATCGCATCAGGAAATCAACAACTCACACGTGCTGCTTGCGCTCCTGCAACAGTCGGATGGTATGGCACGGCCGGTGTTCGCCAAGCTCGGTGCCGATGCGGCAGCGTTGGAGAAATCGGTCGAGGCTTATCTTGATCGGCAGCCTTCGGTCCAGGGCAGCGCGATGGGGCAGGTCTACCTCGGCAACGCGCTGCGCGAATCGATGAATGCGGCGGAGAAGCGTCGCGAGTCGCTCAAGGATGATTACCTCAGCGTTGAACATTTTCTGCTCGGCCTGCTCGATGGTAAGTCGGAGGCGGCGCGTCAGCTCGGGGAAGCCGGCATCGATGCCAACAAGCTGCTCGCAGCGGTCGCCGATATTCGCGGCTCGCAATCGGTGACCGATCAGGATCCCGAAGGCAAATACCAGTCTTTGGAAAAATACGGCGTCGATCTGACCGCCATTGCCCGCAAGGGCAAGATCGATCCGATCATCGGTCGCGACGATGAGATCCGGCGCGTCATGCAGATTCTTTCGCGGCGCACCAAAAACAATCCGGTGCTGATCGGCGAACCCGGCGTCGGCAAAACCGCCATCGCCGAAGGCCTGGCGCGACGCATCGTCAGCGGTGACGTTCCCGAGTCGCTGAAGGACAAACGCCTCATCGCGATGGACATCGGCAGCATGGTCGCCGGTGCCAAGTACCGGGGTGAATTCGAGGACCGGCTCAAGGCCTTTCTCAAAGAGGTGACCAGTTCCAACGGCGAGATCATTCTGTTCATCGACGAGCTGCACACCATCGTCGGTGCCGGTGCCTCCGAGGGCGCGGTCGATGCCTCGAACATGCTCAAACCGCAGCTCGCCCGCGGCGAACTGCGCACCATCGGCGCGACCACACTCGACGAGTACAAAAAGTACATCGAAAAAGACGCCGCCCTGGAGCGCCGCTTTCAACCGATCAATGTCGCCGAGCCGAGTGTCGAGGACACCATCGCCATCCTGCGCGGTATCAAAGAGCGCTACGAAGTTCATCACGGCGTGCGCATTCAGGACGCCGCGCTGGTCGCCGCCGCCAACCTGTCGCACCGCTATATCGCCGACCGGTTTCTGCCCGACAAGGCGGTCGATCTGGTCGACGAAGCCGCTTCGCGCCTGAAGATCGAGCTCGATTCGATGCCGACCGAGATCGATCAACTCGAGCGTCAGGGCATGCAGTTGGAAATGGAGCGTCAGGCGCTGGCCAAAGAGAAAGACGAAGCGTCGCAGGATCGATTGCAGAAAGTCGAAAAGGAGATCGCCGACTTGCGCGAAGAATCCGATCAGCTCAAGGCGCAGTGGCAGAACGAAAAGTCAGTCATCGATGACGCCCGCCGGGTGCAGGAAGACATCGAAGCTGCCAAAGGCGAACTCGAGCGTGCCGAACGCGAAGGCGATCTCGGTCGCGCCAGCGAAATCCAATACGGTCGTCTGCCTGAGCTCGAGGCCGAAATGAAGGCGGCTCAGGAAAAGTTGCACGAAACGCAGAGTCAGAATCGCATTCTTAAAGAGGAGGTCACTGAGGAAGATATCGCCCAGGTGATCGCGTCATGGACCAACATTCCGGTGTCGCGACTGCAGGAGGGAGAGCGCGCCAAGCTGGTGAAAATGGAAGCAAGGCTCGGTGAGCGCGTCATCGGTCAGACCAGTGCGGTCACCGCCGTTGCCAACGCCGTGCGCCGCGCCCGTGCCGGCCTGCAGGACGAAGACCGGCCGATCGGGTCATTTCTGTTTCTCGGCCCGACCGGTGTCGGTAAAACTGAGCTCAGTCGTGCGCTCGCCGAGTTTTTGTTCGACGACGAAAACGCCATGGTGCGCATCGACATGAGCGAATACATGGAGAAACACGCCGTCTCCCGCTTGATCGGAGCGCCTCCCGGCTATGTCGGCTACGAGGAGGGCGGTCAGCTCAGCGAAACCGTGCGCCGCAAGCCCTATTCCGTAGTGTTGCTCGACGAAGTCGAAAAGGCCCACCCGGATGTCTTCAACGTCCTGCTGCAGGTGCTCGACGACGGCCGTATCACCGATGGTCAGGGGCGGACCGTGGATTTCAAAAACACCGTCATCATCATGACCAGCAATATCGGCAGTGAACACATCATGGCCGAGTCGAATGCCGAGCAACGCGACGCTCTGGTACGCGAAGCGCTGCGCAATCATTTCCGTCCCGAGTTTCTCAACCGCATCGACGAAACCATCATCTTCGACCGCTTGAGTGAAACTGACCTCACGGCCATCGTCAGAATTCAACTCGATCGCGTCAAGCGACGCCTCGAAAAACAGGGCCTGATCCTTGAACTGAGCGACGCCGCGCTCGACCAGCTTGCCAGCGAAGGTTACGATCCCGCCTATGGTGCGAGACCGTTAAAACGAGTCATTCAGCATCGTCTGCTCGACCCGCTCAGCCTGGACCTGCTCGAGGGCAAGTTTAAAGAAGGCGACGTGGTGAAGGTCGACTACGAGGGCGGAGCGTTCTCGTTCGGCGCGTAAGCCGGTGTCGATCACCTGTTTGAATCTGTTTTCGCTGTCCTGCCTGACATGGAAGAAAACAGGCGCGGCTGCCGATATTACGCAGAGCAAATTTGCGCTTAGCGCTTACTGATAGCGTGTCGACTGAATCCGCGATCGAATAGCAATATGCAGCGAAAATATGGAAGCCACTCAAACTAAGCAAGGTATGCGCCAAACGGTGAAAGATTACGCTCTGATCCTGTTGGCGGGGATGCTGTATGCGATTGCGCTGAAGTATTTTGTGCTGCCTTCCAAAGTCATTCTGACCGGGACGGAAGGCATTGCCACGGCCCTGTCCTATTACTTCGACAGCTACTGGCTGTTCATCATTCTGTATGTGATTTTTCAAAGCGGATTGTTGATCTTCGCCTTCATGAAGGTCGGCCGGGTATTTGCGCTGCGCTCGCTGGTGGTAGTCGCCACGGTGGTGTTGGCGCTTGTGGTGTTACCCGAATTGCGCTTCGCGCAGCCCGAACCCCAGAACGAACGGATCATCCTCGTGATCTTCGGCGGCATTCTTGCCGGGGTCGCCAAAGCCATGGCATTCAGGAATCGCGGATCGACCGGTGACGAAGATATTCCCGGCGCCTACTTCGCGATCAAATACCTGAAGCCGGTCGGGTCGATTGCCATCATTGCCTCCATCGTATCCACTGCGTTTGGCCTGGCCCTGGACTTTATCAAAAACGGCGATTTTGAGTCGGTCGTCAACACGCTGATGTACACCTGCATTTACATTTTCGTGTCGGCCGAAACGCTGAACAATCTCTACCGCAAATTCAAGATTACCATGTTGGCGGTGATCACCCGCCAGCAGGAGGCGATCGGCACGGCTGTCACCTCGACGTCGGCGCATCGCACCTACACGCTTCACGAGAGCACCGGCGGACGCAGCCGCGAACCGTTCTGTGTGGTCAGAACCATCATCACCCACGAAGAGTTGCCGCAGATGATCGCGGCCATTCAGGCGGCCGATTCGGATTGCTTCTACTACTATCACGACATCGAGGGCATCTCCGGCCGGTACTACATCGCACCCATCGGTTGAAGCCCGGCTGAGGGCGGGTGACGCTCCCCGCGCGTGTGGTGACCGTTTGCGTCGGCTTGTCTTTAACCGGTGAGGTGGGGCAAAACGCTTGCCCGATGCCGGTCCGGCTTTTATTCTGCCTCAAAAATCGGAGCAACCAGGGTAGGCCGTCTTGACGGTCGAGACCGGGTTCCTCCCGCCGGTCGGCGCAACCTGTTCCGGGAACCGGCAGTGTAATTGTAACGTTATCGCAAAAATGTATCCGTTCGAAGAACTTTGCGCCCAAGAGGGTTATCCGTTCGCATACTTGCTCGGCGTACTCCGTAAGATGCCGAAAGAAGGAGACTTGAATGCTGAGTTCTTCACGGATGAATTCAGCTGGCTTCACACCAGGGAAGATCAGTCCGACACTCCCAAGGAAACGATTTCAGGCGTGAACCTTTACAAGAAGTTCGTGACGCCAACCGCTCCTCTGACGATGACACCTTCATGGTCGCCATTCCCGTTTGCATCTCAGATGCTTCCGAACGTTGTGACTCATGGTCGCAACGACAAACGTGATGCATCAGCATTTGCTATTTGGGAGTCAGAATTGGAATCAACCGGGAAAAGTGAACTCAGATCTGATGATGAGATCGTCGCTACTTTTACCAATTATGTTTCGGAATCTGACATCGATTTTGCAGGGAATCTGGATGCGCTCCATTTCTTTTGGTTGCTGGAGATGACGGTTCAGCGGGCGAAGGAATTGAAGGGGTGGGTTTTGCTCGCAGGTTGCCCCGGTTGGTCATACAAGAGCGAATTGAGGCATCCGACACCTCCTCACATGAGGCTCCGCCTTCTGCAGGCGGGGTATCTTTACCCGGAACGGATTCCTTACGCCGCGCGAAGCGATAACAAGCCAGAATAAGGAAGTCTCATCCATCGAGTGTCGAAAATAAATTGGCCGGTCAAACCGCATTCACCCAAACCATCTCTCCACCATGCCAATTCAATCGAAAGCGGATCCCGCAAAAGTTTCTGCCGGCGAATGGCAGCATCCGGGCAAGGCACTGCGCGGTCTGCTTGAAGGCAAAAGTCTGAATACCAATGTCACTCTGATTCGCTACGTCACCGAGATCGTGGGAGAGGGGCCGACCCTGCACGTCCATCCGTATGACGAGATCTTTACCATCACCGAGGGCAGAGCGCGGTTTACGGTGGGCGATCAAACCATCGATGCCGAAGCCGGTGACGTGGTGTTCGGGCCTGCCAATGTACCGCACGGCTATCAGAACCTCGGGCCGGGCAAGCTGGACTCGCTGGATATCCACCTCAGTCCCGAGTGGATTCAATACAATCTTGCCGACGCCTGGGATGAATCAGGCGTACTCGTTTCCGCCCGGTCAAAAGTGGATAGCGGCGAGAAATCACCGGGCGCTCCGTCTGAAGGGTAAGGTCTTGCGGATACGCCACGTCATGGCACGCTGCGCATCGCGAAACGGACGCGGCAGGCGAGCAGCCGCAGCCGCTGCCGACAAACAGGCTGGCTACAAGTGGTCGGCTCCGGTTCGAAGGGAGGGGGGATGACCCCGGGAAACCTGCACCGTAAAGTTTCAGCGGCGCGGCCGCGGCCGTGCGCAGATTTTCGGTGTTACCTAATGAGCCGATTCGCGGCTTACTGATCGCCGTCACTGCACGCCCTCAACCACCGCGCGCAATGCTTTGATATCCTGATCGAGCAGTGAGTTCGGCGCGGCCTGAAAAGTTTTTGCCAGCTCTTCCAGGGCGGCGCGCGCATCGGCCGGACGACCGGCTTCGAGGCAGCGTTCGACGTAGGGTTGGGCGAGGTTGTAAAACAGGTGGCCGCCGGAATTGCTGCGGAAGCGTTTCAGTGCGGCCTGATAGTCTGTGGCGGCGCTGTCCCAGTCGCCGCGGTCGATCGATTGAAACAGTGAGCCGGCGGCGACGGTGATGGCCAGATCGAAGCGTTCGGATTTATTTTCCAACTGGATCTCGCGTTCCAGTCGTTCGGCCTGACGCGGTTCGTCGTGGTCGCGCAGCAGGCCGAGCAGGGCGACCTGGCCGCGAATGCGCAGATCGGTTTCATCGCGGAAATTGCCGACCCACTGCTGCCAGAAGGTTTGCAGGGTCTCGAAGTCGGCCTGCTTTTCGCTCAGGTAGTCAGCCTCCAGTTGCCAGGTCGACAGGTAGCGGGGCATGAACTTGCGGGCCTGGTGCAGAAGCGCGCGATAGCCGGGACGATCGCGGTTCATGCCCGCCCATTGCAGGATCAACTGCATCATTTCGTAGCGCTGGTTGGCGGCGAGATCTTTGACCAGCAGACGGAACTGGGCATCGGTCAGGCGGCGCCAGCTTTGCGGATCCCAGGCGACGCCGACCGGATACTTTTCGCCTTTGTAGCGGGCGATATTGAGCTCCCAGTGACCGGGGCGATCGAGGTAACCGGCCCAGGCGTGACCGCCGGAGCGGCCCTGGCCGAAAAAGAACAGGGTGGGAATGCCTTTAGCCTTACCGGTGTGCGCGACGAAGTGAGCCTGGTCGGCGCAGATGCCGCCGCGCTTGCCGATTTCGACGAGGGCGTAGTCGCCGTGTGGCCAGCGGAATTCGCCGCGATTGGCGCGCGGGATGTCGTAGCGAATCGCCGGATAGAGTTCGGTCAGGGTGGCGGCGCCGCGTTTCAGTTCGACCTGTTGGGCGTAGCGCAGTTCGTCGAGTAGCAGCGGCGTGTCGACCACGAAGGTCAGCTCGCGAACCGAGAGGGTGGCCGGATCGATGAGAAACTGTCCGGCCTCGATCGATTGCAGGCAAAAGCGAAAGCGGGCGACCGGATCGTCATCGCCGGTCGGCAGATCCGCCTGCGCGACGAAGGGATGAGGCCAGGTGTCGGGGAAGGCCTGATCGAAGACCACGGCGATGGCGACGGCGAGTTGCGGGTAGCGGTAAATGGCTTCGGGTTCGGCGACGGCGATGCGGCACAGGTTTTCGAGAGCGGCGGGCGCGTCGTCGGCGGGATCGAGCGAACGGATCAGCAGGCCGGGCAGCTGCTGGCGCAGACTGAGTTGGCGAAACATCTGCTGTGCTTCGCTATCGGCAAAGTAGGCGTGCCGGGCGGGGTCGTCGGGAAACAGCGTCAGCCAGCGCGCGTGAACCAGCCAGTTGCGGAAGTGGTCATTTTCAAAGGCGCGTTCGACGCCGTAGCGCTGTTCAGCATGGCGCAGCGCGGCGAGCAGATCGGTGCCGCCGGCGTCATGCCAGGTGCCGGATTCCGGATGATTCTGCCACCAGGCGATCAGCGTGTTTTCATTCCAGACGGTGAGCCGTGGTTCGGCGTCGCCCGGGTCCTGGCCAAAGACATTGCCCGGTAGCGGCAGGGTGGCACAGAACAGCAGAGCGGATGCCAGAGTGACCCGCAGCGGGCGTTTTTTCATACTGTCGAGGCGGCGCTGTGCGAGCGCCAGCATTGTTCGAGTTGGTCGAGAGCCTGTCGATTCCGGCGCAGTTTGCGGCGTGCGCGCAGATAGTAATCTTCGGCCTGCCGGCGGTTGCCGAAGTCTTCGATCAGTAGTTCGATGGCACCGATCCAGGCACGGACTTCACGTGGATAGTGTTCGAGAATGATGTCGTACTGTTCGAGCGATTCCTCCAGGCGCTCCTCTTTCCGGTAAAACTCGGGCAGCTTGTAGCTGAGGATCGGTTTGTCGAGTTTGCCACCGGGGAAGTAGAGGCCATCGACGACCCTGGTGATGACGGTGTAAATCTCGGGGGTCAGCAGGGCGGCGCTGATCATGATGCCGATCATGCCGAGCATGCCGTAGCCGAGTCCGGTTTCGGGCTCAGGATCGGTCGCCGCTTTCTTGAACAACCACAGGCTGACGCCAAGACCGCCTATCGCTCCAAGATGACGGGAACTGACGCTCGGTAAGGCCATGGAGGAGATGCAGTGATGAAACAGAGGGGCGGGCACGGAACCCGCATCAAATATATCCGGACTGTTGAGAGTATCCAAGCCCGCGATTCGGCGTTAACCGAAGGGATTGATCGATTATAAAATTTATGGTATATTTAACTTTTACCGTGAAAGTGCATCGTTCCCGATATGTTTCCATCATGGCTCGATGCCTGTTGCTGATCATTGGCAGCACCTTGCTGAGCAGTTGTGGCAGTGGCCGCTCGCAGGGGGGCTACACGGCGGTGGGAACCTTTGATGAAAGTGGGCGCAGCCGGGCTTCACGGGCACAGTTGGTGGCGGCAACGCAGCGTCCGAACGGGGCGCCATCGGTGCAGTCGCTGTGGGATCGTTGTCATTTTTTGTCGAAGCAGCGCCTGCGTTACGACTTCGGCTCGGATGATCCCTACAACGGCGGCATGGACTGTTCGGGGACGGTGCAATTCGTGCTCAAGTCGCTCGGCTACCGCGATGTGCCGCGGGCCTCGTATCAGCAGTACCAGTGGATGAAGAACATCGGTGCGCTCAAGGAGGTCGGCTTCTGGCACTCGGAGGAAAAGGCCTACGCTTCGCTCAAACCGGGCGATCTGGTCTTTTGGGGCGGCACCTACCGTTCGGGGCACAAGGTGTCGCACGTCGAAATTTACATGGGCCAGAATCCACGCACCGGCGAACGCTACACGTTCGGTGCGCGCAGTTCCAGCAGCCGGGGCCTGAACGGCAACGGGGTGGACGT
>CBDULB010000111.1:0-20787 GCA_965367965.1 uncultured bacterium
AACTCCTGTTAAGCCGCCCACGACACTTCCAACTGACTCTTCAATGCCGCCTTGGCGCGGTGAATCAAGACCCACAGATTACCGCGACTGATGTTCAGCTCGTCGGCGATCTCGTCGGTCGAATACCCCTGGATCTCACGCATGCGGAAGGCCTTGCTGGCAATCTCGGGCAAGTTGGTCAGCGCATCGTCGAGCACCGTCATGAACTCCCGTTGTTCGGTAACTTCGATTGGGTCACTGCCCGCCGAATCGGAAGGCTGCGCCTCCATCCAGCCGCCGCGGCTGTCGAAATCATCGATCGAAATGACATCCGCCTCGCGGACCACCGGTCGGCGTGCCGAAGCACGGTAGTGATCGATGATTTTGTTGCGCAAAATTCCGGTCAACCAGGTGCGCTCGGTGCAATCTCCCCGGAAGCCACGGCGACCTTTCCACGCCGCTACATAGGTGTCCTGCACAAGGTCTTCCGCCTGACCGCGGTCATTGACTTTGCTGAGCGCAAAATTCAAAAGGTACTCGCTGTGATGCGCCGGCCACAGGCCGGGCTGCAGCTCGTTGCTTGGTTCACTGGTGGTGATGGCCTTCATAGGTTTTTGGGGTTGTCGTGATTCGCTGTCTACTGAAAATAAGAACAGACAAGTCTGTTTTTTATTCCGGAAAATTTTTTAAAGGGTGGCAGTTGGAGCCTTCGCATCGGCACTCATCGCCGCCGCGCACAACTGAGCTGCAGCACAGCGCGCCGCCTGCACCGGCCAGATTTCGCGCAGATTCTGTGCCTCCGTGATCGCCCCGGAATGGAGCACAAAAATGGCATCGCCAAGCCGGCTTGGACATTTGGCCTCGACCATCGCCTGATCGCCGACGATCTCGCCAGCGAGCTTGCGAAAGAATTCCCGAATCGCCTGCTTGTGCTCCGACACCTGCCGGAGAATGCCGACACACCCTGACTGAACCACCGCAGAGGTGTTCGAGTACGGACAGCCACGAAAATCGCTGGAACCGAGCACATTTTCCATGTGAGCGAAATCCATGTCGACCTTTTCCGCCGCGCTGCCCGGCCCGTCCAGGATCGCCTGCCGGCGCACTTCGGAACGTTCGTGCGCCTCTTCGAGCCAGGCCTCACAGAGCCGTTCCTTGGAGGGAAAATGCTGATAAAAAGTCGCCTTCGCCGTCTCGGCCTTGGCGATGATCTCATTGATCCCCACTTCCGAATAACCACGCTGATGAAACAGCGCACTGGCGGTTTCAAGAATACGTTGTTTGGCTTTGGGCTTTTTCATTAGCGTGATACACCTTTAAAACAGACAAGTCTGTCTGTAAAGTGAGATTTAAAGATTTTTCGCTTTTTTTATTCAACCGCCGGTTCCGGGGTCGGCTGCGAAAAGCCGGCGTCAGCCGCTACTTTGCCTTCGGCGCGCCCTTACCTTTGCCATTCGCCTTCTTCTTCGGCGGATTGACATCTTCAGCATCCGCCGGGACCGGCGTCGCTGCAGGCATCACCAAACCACCCGCTTCAAAACGCTCGAGCAGGACATTGCGGATTTCGATCTTCATCGCCGGGCCCTTGTGAACCTGAAAAGCGATCGTGCCGCTGAGATCGCGCTCTTTGACATCGTGATCGAAAATCTCCACCGTGGTGACGCCGTCGATGGCGTGACGCATGTGATTGCCGCGCGCTTCGATGGTGTAGGTGTGCCACTCACCGGGATCGAACACTTCGTCACCGCCACCTTCCGGCTTGCCGACCACCTTGGCTTTGCCGTCTTCGGTAAGCACCACCTTCTGACCGCGCTTGGCGAGGATGCCGCGCTCCTTTTCATCGTAAAGCATGCCGTTGGCCCACTCGGCCGGGTGCATGTCGCACTGGTAGCCGGTGACCACGTAGTTGCCCAGATCAGGGTTCACCTTGCAGCGATACTGAATGCCGCTGTTGCTGTTACCGGTCAGGCGCATCTCAGCGCTGAGCTTAAAGTCTTCGACCGGCTCGCCTTTGAAAATCAGGAACTGATTGTACTCGAGCGGTTTCTCATCAGTGGTAACGCCGGTGATAACTCCGTTGACGACGCTCCAGATGTCCGCCCCGCCATCCCAGCCTTTGAGGTCCTCGCCGTTAAAAATCGCTTCCCCTTTGATCGCATCCACGCCCGCATCGCCCTTATCGGCGGAGCAGGAAAGCACGCCCAAGGAGGCAGTGACGGCAGCGAAGACAAAGAGACGGTTCATTGAGTTGGGAAACGGTTTGGAAAAGCGCATGATCGCTGATCATCGCGCATCGTCGACCGGGAAGCCAAGCGAAAATGTGGAGCAGATTTTTAATCCGCCGCAGCGCACCAGCCAACCCGGCAAATCAAAGGACAACGAACAATGCCCCGCTCACTCCGCCCAGTCCGGTTTCGGAAAACTGCGGATCTTCGAAAAGCGCTGGTAGCGCTCCCAAACCTCACCGCCATCCTCGTCGACCACCCGTGGATCACCGGTCTCGCGCAGGTAGCTTTCGAGTTGGGTCGACAGCTCGACCGGAATATTCTCCTGGCTTTCGGCGAGGTTTTTCAAACACGCCGGGTCTTTCTGAATGTCGTACAACTCGAACTCCGGGCGACGATCCACCGACAGATGAAAAAACGGTGCGATCTTTTCGTCGTCGCGATGCTCGATCAGGAAATCGAGCGACGGGCAGGCGTCGATGTCGTGATAACCGGCGTGCATCGGTCCGGGCCGGGATTCGTCTTTGGGGTAATTGCCGTCGCCCATTTTCTGCGGCGCACCGGCTGGCCAGCGCTCGGGCCGGAAATTGTGGATCAGCAGATGCTTGTCGGTGCGGATCGCCCGCTGCGGATAGGTGTTGTTGTTCCAGCGCGACGACGAATGCCGCTCGCGGCCGGAGAAAGTGACATTTTCCCAGTCACCGGCATCGCCGTCGTCGGCCAGCAGCGGCATCAGCGAACGGGCAACGATCGGGTGCTCCAGTTCGGGGACAGCAACGCCGGCGGCCTCGAGTAGGGTCGGGCAGATATCGATCAGGTTGACGATCTGCTCCGCCGTGCGCCCGCCGGAAAATCCCTTCGGCCACGAAATCGCCAGCGGCATGTGAATGCCGTATTCGTAGACATTGGCTTTAGCACGCGGAAAAGCCATGCCGTTGTCGGAAGTCACGATGACCAGGGTGTTGTCCAACTCACCGGCGGCTTCGAGCTGCTCGAGCATGCGCCCCAGATGTTTGTCGAACCACTCGATCTCAAAGGCGTAGTCGAGCAGGTCACTGCGAATCTCGTCCGTGTCCGGCAGGAAAGCCGGCACTTCGGCATCGGCGAGCGCCTTGCCGTGCTCGAGACCGATGCCACGCTTAAAATCGCGATGCGGCTCGGTCGCTCCATACCAGAAGAAAAACGGCGACTCGTCGGGCCGCTCAGCGAGAAAATCGGCGAAGTTCGCTGCGTAGTCCTTATTGCTGATACCCTCCGGAGGGTTCTTCAGCTTCTGCTTGTCGAACGACGGTCCAGCCGGATTTCGCTCACGCCCACTGACCTTCCAGTTGCCCGGTCCCCAGGTCTTGCCGGTGGCACCGATGAAGTAACCGGCCTTTTCGAGCAGGTCGGGAAAAGCCACGAACTTGGTCGGAAAATCACTGGCGTGGGTGCCGGCGCCTTCAATCATCCACGGATAGCGCCCGGTCAGAATCGCCGCCCGCGAGGGACTGCAACCCGGCGACGCGGCGAAAGCGTTGGTGAACAGCACGCCGCTGGCGGCGACTTGATCAAAGGCCGGTGTCTCGACCCATTCGGCCCCATACGCTGAAGCGTGCGGGAACGACTGATCGTCCGAAATCGCGAACAGAATGTTCGGGCGGGCAGCGGGTTTGTCCTCAGCTGAGCTGACGACGACCCAAAGGCTCAGGAAGAGTGCTGAAACAAGTGTCGGGTAAGATTTCACCCGTTACCCATACCGTCTCGACACTGGCAAGTCAGGAAAATTTCACCGCGGGGCAGGACTTCCACCTGTCTCAGTGGACGAGCCCGTGGCTCAATCACTGGCTTTCGGACTTTGCACCCGGGGCGATAAATTCCGGGAAACGCGGTGAATAGTCGCTCCGCTGCAAAGCCGCGTTTTCTCCAAGACTTAGTTTTGTCTGAATCGAATCGAAGACCGGCTTGATGCCTACCCCTTCCTCGAAACCGACTTCTGACTGAATGTGAAAGTGCAGGTGCGGTTCACTTGAGTTTCCGGAATTTCCGCATTTTCCGAGAAGTTCGCCGGCAGCGATGGTGTCATTTTCGCTGACGCAAACCGACCCCTTGCGCAAATGGGCATAAACTGACACCGGCCCGTCTTTGTGTTTAATCATTACCGTATTGCCATAAACCATCTGCGGATTCACCGATCCGATAGGATTATCGGGAATCCCGTCGACAGACAGCACGACCGTTCCCGCATGAGCGGCCAGTATCGGTTGATCGAAACACCGGTAATTTTCCAGCTCATTCCGATCAGACTCGTACGTCTTACCAAAGTCGTCGACCGCAATACAGAAATCGTAAGCGAACTGCTGAGCTTCAGCGGCAATATGGTGATTGGGGAAGACCCGTCCTCCGACCGCCACATACCACCACCCTTCAAAGGGAAGCTGAATCCCCGAAATCGAACGGTGGGACTTGAGCAGAAACCGCAATCGGGAATACACCGACGGAATGATGAACAGGAGAGCAACCACGGCTCCCCAAAGAAGCCATTCCTTCATCCCGGTGATTGGTTAAACGGCGGCGCTGAACGGTAACCGGCTCCATATTCAGCATCATTGTCGGCTGCCGTCACCGTCATGCCGCCCCTTTCCTTCCGGTGGTCAAACTCGAGGCCCCCAGCCGCCTTACGGCAGTTGCGTCTTGCCCATCAGGTAGCGGTCGCACTCGCGCGCGGCACCGCGACCTTCGTTGATCGCCCAGACTACCAGGCTCTGACCGCGGCGCATGTCGCCGGCGGCGAACACGCCTTCGACGCTGGTGTTGTATTTTTCGAACTCGGCGGCAACATTGGAACGGGCATCGGTTTTCAGGCCGAGCTTTTCAATGATCGGCTGCTCAGGTCCAAGAAAGCCCATGGCGAGCAACACCAGGTCAGCCTTGATAGTGCGGCTCGAACCTTCGATTTCCTGCGGCGCATAACGGCCGGTGTCCTCGTCCCGCACCCACTCGATGCGCACCAGTTCAAGCTCGCGCACGTCGCCGTTCGAGTCACCGATCAGGCGTTTCGAAGACACCAGAAATTCGCGCGGATCTTCGCCCTGAATGGCGTGCGCTTCCTCCTGACCGTAGTCGACCTTGAACACGCGCGGCCACTCCGGCCACGGGTTGTTGTCGGCGCGCTCGCCGGGAGGCTTGGCCATGATTTCCAACTGAATGACGTTTTTGCATCCATGGCGCAGCGAAGTGCCGACGCAATCGGTGCCGGTGTCACCACCACCGATGACAACGACGTTTTTGTCGCGCGCATCGATCGGCGGACGGCTGTCGTCAAAATCGTTGTCGAGCAGATGCTTGGTGTTCGCAGTGAGGAATTCCATGGCGAAATGCACGCCGTCGAAATCGCGTCCATCGATCGGTAGATCGCGCGGCTTGGTGGCACCACAGCAGAGCACCACCGCATCCGACTCCTCGTGGATTTCACCGATATCGTGACTGACACCGATGTGCGCATTGGTGACAAACTTCACGCCCTCGTCGCGCATCAGCTTGACCCGGCGCTCGACCACTTCACGTTTGTCGAGCTTCATGTTCGGAATGCCGTACATCAGCAGTCCACCGATGCGATCCGCACGTTCGTATACGGTCACTTCGTGGCCGACTTTATTGAGCTGGTCAGCGCAGGCCAGACCGGCAGGACCGGAACCGATGACAGCGACCTTTTTACCGGTCCGCTGAGCGGGTGGTTGAGCGGGAAGCCAACCTTCCTCCCAGCCGCGATCAATGATCGAACACTCAATATTTTTGATCGTCACCGCCGGCTCGATGACACCGAGCACGCACGATCCCTCACACGGAGCCGGGCAGACACGACCGGTGAACTCGGGGAAGTTGTTGGTCTTGCGCAGGCGCGACAGCGCTTCTTTCCAGCGACCGCGAAACACGAGATCGTTCCACTCGGGAATCAGATTGTTGACCGGGCAGCCGCTGGCGACACCGGCCAGGGTCATACCGGTGTGACAGTACGGCGTGCCGCAATCCATGCAGCGTGCGCCCTGCGTCGACACATCTTCATCGACGCGATGGTCGTGAATCTCCTTCCAATCCTTGACTCGCTCCAGTGGCGGACGGTCGGGAATTGGTTGGCGTTGAAACTCGAGAAATCCAGTGGGTTTGCCCATGATCTGTTGATCTAAACTCTAAAATTAATGATGATTTTTTGTACCGCTGTCAGGCTCAGTGACCGGCTTTAACGTTTTCTTCGAAGGCGGCCTGAATGGCTTCATCGCCCTTCAGCCCCTTGCTTTCAGCACGAGCCATAGCATCGAGAACACGCTCGTAATCACTCGGCAGCACTTTGATGAATTTCGGCAACAGGTTGTCCCAGTCGTCGAGAATCGACCGCGCGCGAACGCTGCCGGTCAGTTCGACGTGCCGTTCGAGGCGGGTTTTCACAGCCGCGATCTCGCTGTCGTTGCTTTCGATCAGTTGATAAATGCTGACCATGTCCGGGTTGAGACGTTTGCTGACAAAATCGCCGGCTTCGTCGAACACGTAAGCGACACCACCGGACATCCCGGCACCGAAATTACGTCCGGTGCTGCCGATGCAGATGACTTCGCCACCGGTCATGTATTCGCAGCCGTGGTCACCGACACCTTCGATGACAGCTTTGATGCCACTGTTGCGAACGCAGAAACGTTCACCGGCCATGCCCGCAATGAAGGCCTCTCCCTTGGTCGCACCGTAAAACGCGGTGTTGCCGGTGATGATATTCTCGTGCGCCACGAAGGTCGCCGACTTCGAGGGATAGACGACGATCTTGGCACCGGACAACCCTTTGCCGAGGTAATCGTTGGTGTCACCTTCGACGGTCAACGTCATGCCGTTCGGACAGAACGCACCGAGACTCTGGCCGGCGGATCCGTTGAACTTCAATTGCACCGTGTCATCGGGCAAACCTTCACCGCCGTGACGACGGGAGATTTCCGAACCGACGATGGTGCCGACGACGCGGTTGATGTTAATGATCGGAAACTCACCAGTGACCTTTTCGCCGCGCTCGATGGCCGGCTTGCAGACCTCCAGCAGGTGCGTGTTGTCGAGCGCGAGATCGAGGCGGTGATCCTGCTGCATCGAACAGAACTTACCGACTTCCGGGCCGACCTCAGGCTTGTAGAGAATCTTCGAGTAGTCGAGCCCCTTCGCCTTCCAGTGATCGATGGCTTTGCGCATCTCGAGCCGTTCGACATTGCCGACCATTTCTTCAACCGTGCGGAAGCCAAGCTCGGCCATGAGTTCGCGCATTTCCTCGGCGATAAACATCATGAAGTGGACCACTGAATCGGGAGCACCTTTGAACTTTTTGCGCAGGCGCGGGTCCTGAGTGGCTACGCCGACCGGACAGGTATTTTTCTGGCAAACGCGCATCATCAGGCAACCGAGTGTGACCAGCGGTGCGGTCGCGAAGCCAAATTCTTCGGCACCGAGCAAGCAGGCGATAACCACGTCGCGCCCGGTTTTCAGCTGACCGTCAACTTCGACCACGACGCGACTGCGCAGGTCGTTGAGCATCAGCGTCTGATTGGTTTCGGCGAGACCGAGTTCCCACGGTGCGCCGGCATGCTGAATGCTCGAACGCGGCGAAGCACCGGTGCCGCCGTCGTATCCGGAAATCAGAATGACGTCGGCTTTGGCTTTGGCGACGCCGGTCGCGATCGTGCCGACGCCGACTTCGGAGACCAGCTTGACGTTGATGCGCGCCTGCACGTTGGCGTTTTTCAAATCGTGGATCAGCTGCTGCAAATCCTCGATCGAATAAATATCGTGATGCGGCGGCGGCGAAATCAATCCGACACCGGGCGTCGTGCCGCGCGTCTTGGCGATCGGCGGCAGCACCTTGTGACCGGGCAGTTCGCCCCCCTCACCGGGCTTGGCGCCCTGAACGATCTTGATCTGCAACTCGTCGGCATTGACCAGGTAGTGACTGGTGACACCGAAGCGTCCCGACGCCACCTGCTTGATCGCCGAACGGCGCAGATCACCATCTGCGTCGCGGGTGAAACGATCGGCATCCTCACCGCCTTCACCGGTGTTCGACTTGCCGCCGATCCGGTTCATGGCAATCGCCAGCGCCTCGTGCGCCTCCTTGCTGATCGAGCCGTAAGACATCGCGCCGGTTTTGAAGCGCTTGACGATTTCCGCGGCCGGCTCAACTTCGTCGATCGGGATCGATTTTGACGGATCGATCTTGAACTCCATCAGGCCACGCAGCGTGAACATTTCGCGCGTCTGATCGTTGACCGTTTTCGAGTATTCCTTAAAAACGTTAAAGTCGCCGGCCTGCGTCGCCTGCTGAAGCTTGTGAATGGTCAGCGGACTGAACAGGTGCCGCTCACCGTCCTTACGCCACTGGTAGACACCGCCGGAGTCGAGTGCTTCCTCGACTTCGTCCTGACGCTCGCCGAAGGCGTCCTGATGACGCAGGTACACTTCGTGCGAGATGGTATCCAGATCGATACCTTCGACGCGCGACTGGGTCTTGGTGAAGTAGCGATCGATGACCGCTTCGTCCAGGCCGATGGCTTCGAAAATCTGCGCACCGCGATAACTGGCGACGGTGGAAATACCCATCTTCGCCATGGTTTTGGTGACCCCCTTGATGTTCGCCTTGATGAAGTTGGCCCGCGCCTTCGCCGGCTCCATGTCCATGTCCTGATCGCGCAGCAGGTGCTCGACCGTTTCCAGAGCGAGGTAGGGATTGATGGCGTCGCAGCCGTAACCGAGCAGCAGCGCAAAATGATGCACCTCACGCGGTTCGCCGGACTCCAGCAGGATTGAAACCTTGCCGCGCACGCCTTCACGAATCAGGTGATGATGCAGACCTGCCACCGCCAGCAACGCGGGGATTCCAGCACGGTTGGCATCGATGCCGCGATCGGACAGAATGATCAGATTGACGTCATCCTTCACCGCGTCGTCAGCCATGATGAACAACTGCTCGAGCGCATCGTGCAAGCCTCTGCGGCGATCCATCTGGCGTGGTTCGTCGCCGGCCTGATGGCTCGACTCGAGGCCTTCCTGATCGGCGTAGGGGTCGAACAGCATCGGCAGCGTTGCCGCCTTGAAGCCTTCGGCTTTGAAATCGCGAATCTGCGCCAGCTTCTGGTTGTCGATGATCGGATTTTCCAACTTGATCATGCGGCAGTTTTCCGGCCCCGGATTGACCAGGTCGGCCTCCGAACCGAGGAAACTCACCGTCGCCGTCACCAACTCTTCGCGAATCGGGTCGATCGCCGGGTTGGTCACCTGCGCGAACAGCTGCTTGAAATAATTGTAGAGTGACTGCGGCCGGTCGGAGAGAACCGCCAGCGGCGCGTCGTTGCCCATCGAACCCAGCGGCTGAACGCCTGTGCTCAAGCTCGGCTTGATCAACAAACTGACGTCTTCGTAGCTGTAGCCAAATGCTTTCTGGCGCAGCAACAGCGAATCTTCATCGAGACCGGGCACGTCACCGGTCGGTGCGGGCAGATCGCTCTCGTTGATCAGACTCTGCTTCAGCCAATCGCCGTAGGGCTTTTCGGCAGCGATGCCTTCCTTAAGCTCGTTGTCGTCGATGATGCGACCCTGCTTGGTATCGACCAGGAACATGCGGCCCGGTTCGAGGCGGCCTTTTTTGATCACCGTTGCCGGATCGATCTCCGGCAGCACGCCGACTTCCGATGCCATGATCACCAGATCGTCGCTGGTCACGTAGTAGCGCGACGGACGCAGGCCGTTGCGGTCGAGAATGGCACCGATCTGAGTGCCATCCAAAAAGGCGATCGACGCGGGTCCGTCCCACGGCTCCATCATGCAGGCGTGGTATTCGTAGAAATCGCGCTTGCTCTGCGACATGTTCTGGTGGCGTTCCCACGGCTCGGGAATCATCATCATGACCACGTGTGGCAGCGAGCGGCCGGCCATCATCAGGAACTCCAGGCAGTTGTCGAACTGCTGCGAATCGGAGCCGTAATCGGCGATCACCGGCAGGAGTTTTTTCAAATCCTTGCCGAACAAATCGCTCTGCAATTGCGCCTGACGCGCGTGCATCCAGTTCTCGTTGCCGCGCATGGTGTTGATCTCACCATTGTGACAGGTGTAGCGGAACGGCTGGGCGCGCGGCCAACTGGGGAACGTATTGGTGCTGAAACGCGAGTGCACCAAAGCCATCGACGTCTTCATGTCCGGATGATGAAAATCCGGAAAATACTCCAGCAACTGATCCGTCGTCAGCATGCCCTTGTAGCCGATGACGCGGCTGGAAAGACTGGTCACGTAGAAGTAACCGTGCGCACCGCCCGCGCGATAGCGGATGCGATACGACGTGATGCGACGAATCAGATACAACGCGCGTTCGAAGGCGGCTTCGTCCGCAATGTCATCGCCACGACCGATAAAAACCTGGCGCATTTTCGGCTCGCTGGCAGCCGAAGCCTTGCCCAGCGTGTCATTTTTCACCGGCAGATCACGCCAGCCGAGCAGCTTTTGACCAATTTCGCCGATAACTTCTTCGAGCGCTTTCTGCTCCGACGCCGCCTGCTCGTCGTCGGGCGACAAAAATACCACGCCAACCGCGAAATGCCCCGGCTCGGGAAGCTTGATCCCTTCTTCCTTGGCAACCGACGCAAAAAACTGGTGCGGCATAGCCATCAACAGACCGGCACCGTCACCGGTGTTCGAATCGCAACCGCAACCGCCGCGATGATCCAGCTTCCGGCAGATCTCAAGAGCGCCTTGGACAATATCGCGTGAAGGCACGCCTTTCATGTTCACCAAAAAGCCGACACCGCAGGAATCGTGTTCATTCGCGGGGTCGTAGAGGCCTTGTTTTTCAGGCTGTGGCGGCTGGAGAGACTCGTTTTTCAAGGACATGGGAAATGGAAAATGCCAAAAGGGGCTATTACATAGCGGATTGCACCGCCGTTCTGCGAGCAAAAAGCGCGGCGCATGTAGTAGCCCTAAAACGAGATAATTCAAGTCGCCGTGTGCCACCGGGCAATACGGAAAAATGCTACGCAATCAGCTCGATGTCAGCATTGGCGGGGCGAAAGGCGCAGAAATCGCCGATCATTTTTTCCCCGAACCGCCGCGCCCGGGCGCTTAGAACGATCCGAACGCCCATTCGGCGACTATTTCGCCGCAAAATGGTCGGTTTGGCACGACTTCTGCGACCCCGGTAAAGTTGACCGGGAATACGGATCGGGTAATGTCTCATCGTCCCGCAAAACACCGCTGAGGGGTGCTGCGCAGGGCGTGTTGGCATAAGCCACACGGGACACCGAGCCTGATCCCATGGCCAGGCGATTTGAGCAATTTTGGCAGAACTATTACCATGAATCCGAGCCCCCAACCGTCGCCCCTGCTTTCACCCGATCCCGCGATCCCCAACTGCCCGCGCAGCCTGCATCGCCCGGAAAACGAACGCGATGCCTGTGGCGTCGGCGTCGTCGCCGACATCAACGGCGTGCGTAGCAACCGCATTCTGGAGCACGGCATCACTTCGGTGTGCAATGTCATTCATCGCGGCGCTCAGGAAGCCGACGGCAAAACCGGTGACGGAGCCGGCGTCAGCACGCAACTTCCCTACAAGATCCTGCTGCCCGAAGTCGAGCGGCTCGGCCACACTCTGGCGGATCCGTCGGAGCTGGCAGTTGGAGTATTTTTCCTGCCGGAGCGGGAACACCCGGATCATGTCAGGGCAAAAGATCTCGTTGCAGGCGTCCTCGACAAACGCGGCATACCCGTGCTCGGTTGGCGCGAAGTGCCGGTCAACGCGCGCGAGCTCGGCGATCTGGCTCGCGAAACGATGCCCGAAATCATGCACCTGTTGGTCAAACGCCCCGAGGGCATCGACGGCGACGCCTTCGAGCGCGCGCTGTTTGTGGCACGACGCGAGATCGAGATCAAAGCGAAGCAGGCACAGCTGGCGCGTTTCTACGTGGCCACGTTTTCGCATCGCATGATCTCCTACAAGGCCTTCCTGGTTGCGACCGCCCTGCAGAAATTTTACCTCGACCTGCAGAACCCCGATTTCGAGACGGCGATCTGCCTTTATCATCAGCGCTTCAGCACCAACACCTTTCCGACCTGGAGTCTGGCGCAGCCGTTCCGGATGCTCGCCCACAACGGCGAGATCAATACCCTGCGCGGCAACCGCAACTGGCTGAATTCACGCGTCGAGCAATTCGAGAGCGATCTCTGGGGCGACGACGTCAGTCTGATGCACGAAATCATCGATCCCAGTTCGTCCGACTCGGCCAGTCTCGACAATGCGCTCGAATTGCTGGTCCTGTCAGGGCGTTCTCTGGCGCACGCGATGAGCATGCTGGTGCCGTCCGCGTGGCGCATCGATCCGTTCACCAGCCCTGAGGTGGAGAACTTTTTCAAATATCACAGCTGCTTTTCAGAGCCGTGGGACGGCCCCGCCGCACTCGCCTTCACCGATGGCAAAGCGATCGGCGCCTGCCTCGATCGCAACGGTCTGCGCCCCGCCCGCTACAAAATCACTGACGACGGCTTGTTCATCCTCGGCTCCGAGGTCGGCACCAGCTACGTCGACGACGCCACAGTCATTGAAAAAGGCCGGCTCGCTCCCGGTGAAATCATCATCGTCGACCTCGAAAAAGGCACCGTTACCCGCGACCGTGCGATCAAAGAGGAACTCGCCTCCCGCCAGCCCTACGGCGAGTGGCTGAAAAATCAGCGCATCCGCTTTGTCGAAAAAGTCGATCCAACGCCGCCCGCGCCGGACAATGATCTCGACATCCTCGATCTGGCGCAAAAGCAGATTTCCTTCGGCTACAACAAAGAGGAAATGGACATGGCCATCGCGCCGATGGTGCGCGACGCGCAGGAGGCCGTTTACTCGATGGGCGACGACGCCTCACTGTCGGTGCTGTCGCTGAAACCCAAACTGCTCTACACCTACTTCAAGCAACTGTTCGCACAGGTCACCAACCCGCCCATCGATCCGATTCGCGAGCACCTGGTGATGTCCATCGAAGCCGACATCGGCCCCGAGCGAAATCTGCTCACCGAAACGGAACAGCACGCCCGCGTCATTCACCTGACCTCGCCATTCCTGTTCAGCCATCAACTCGAAGCGCTGAAAACCGTCGCCGACGATTTCCCTCCGCATACCCTCGACATGACCTGGGCCGAAAGTGATGGCGCTGACGGGCTCGAAGCCGCCGTCGAACGCCTTTGCGTGGAAGCCGAACAGGCGGTCGATGACGGTGCGCGTCTGCTCATCCTCAGTGACCGGGCCACGGACCACGCACGCGTTGCCATTCCCGCATTGATGGCAACCGGCGCCGTCCACCACCACCTGGCCCGACGCCGCAAGCGCATGCTGACCAGCCTCATCGTTGATACCGGCGAAGCGCGCGACACGCATCAAATGGCCTGCCTGATTGGTTTTGGCTGCACCGCCATCTGCCCTTACCTCGCCCACGAAAGCGTGCGTGAGATGATCGAAAACGACACCAACGGAACCTTCGGTGACCTGTCGCTCAGCGATGCGCTGCTGCACTATCACAAGAGCCTCGAAAAAGGCGTGCTCAAGATCATGTCGAAGATGGGCATTTCGGTGCTCAACAGCTATCAAGGTGCGCAGATATTCGAAGCCGTCGGCCTTGGCTCGAGGTTGATCGATCGCTGCTTTAAAGGCACGCCTTCGCAGATCGAAGGCGTCGATTTTTCTGAAATCGCTGCCGAAAGTCTGGCCCGCCACCAGGCCGCCTATGCCACTCCTCTTGAAGGCGAGGAAGCCACCTCAATCAGCCTCGAAGACCCCGGCTACTTTCGTTATCGCCGCGGCGCCGAAGTCCACTCGGTGAGCGGCGACGTGATCAAAAATTTCCACACCTTCGTCAAATCCGGCGACCCCGACGAGTACGATGACTACGTGCAGGCTGTGCTCGAAAACCGCCCGGTTGCCCTGCACGATCTGTTCGAATTGGTGCCGCGCGAAAGCGGACCGATCCCGATCGATGAAGTCGAGCCGGTCGAAGACATTCGCCGCCGCTTTACCACCGCCGCGATGTCCATGGGGGCAATCAGTCCCGAGGCGCACGAGACACTGGCAATTGCCATGAACCGGATCGGCGGAAAATCCGATTCCGGCGAGGGCGGCGAAGATCCACGCCGCTTCATGCCCTACCCGAACGGCGACTGGGCAAACTCGAAGATCAAACAAATCGCCTCCGGTCGGTTTGGCGTTTCGGCCGAGTATCTCGCCAGTGCCGAAGAGTTGGAAATCAAGATGGCTCAGGGCGCCAAGCCCGGTGAGGGCGGTCAGCTGCCCGGCCACAAGGTCAATGGCATCATCGCCAAGCTGCGCAACACGCAACAGGGCGTCACCCTGATCAGCCCGCCGCCGCATCACGACATCTACTCAATCGAAGATCTGGCCCAGCTGATTCACGACCTCAAGGAAGTGAACCCGCGCGCCCGCGTCTGCGTCAAGCTGGTCGCCGAGACCGGCGTTGGCACCATCGCCGCCGGGGTCGCCAAGGCCAATGCCGACATCATTCTGGTCTCCGGTCACGACGGCGGCACCGGTGCCTCGCCACTCAGTTCGATCAAACACGCCGGCCTGCCCTGGGAGATCGGCGTCGCCGAAACTCAGCAGGTGCTGATGATGAACGGTCTGCGCGAGCGGGTCACACTGCGCACCGACGGCGGTATGCGCACCGGCATGGACATCATTCACGCCGCCATTCTCGGCGCTGAAGAGTTTAACTTCGGCACCATCGCCCTGATCGCCATGGGCTGCGTCTACGTGCGTCGCTGCCACCTCAACAACTGCCCGGTCGGAGTCGCCACCACCGATCCCAAATACCGCGCCAAATTTAAAGGTGAAGTCGAGCACGTGGTTAATTTCTTCAACGCCGTCTCCGGAGAAGTTCGAGAGATCATGGCCAGCCTCGGCGTGCGCCATCTCGACAATCTGATCGGCAAACCCAGCTTCCTGCGCCAGCGCCACGTTCCCGATCATCCCAAAGCTAATACGCTCGACCTCAGCCGTTTGCTGCACGATGTCGCCGCCGAACAGGGGCAGGACATGCCGCGCACCTGCGTCAACGACCGCAACGACGGCGTGCAGAAACACCCGCTCGATGACAAAATCATCCTCGCTGCACGCAGTGCGATTCGCGACAAGCAGCCGGTCTCACTTGAGTTCAAGGTCAAGAACACCCACCGCAACATCGGCACCAAGTTGTCTGGCGAGATCGCCGGCGTGCACGGTAACCACGGCCTCCCTGCCGGCACCATCGATGTGCGATTGCGCGGCAGCGCGGGCCAGAGCTTCGGCACCTTCCTGGTCAGCGGCGTTCGCCTGACACTCATCGGTGAAGCCAACGACTACGTCGGTAAAGGCATGTGCGGCGGCGAAATCATTATTCGACCGAACCACGAGCGCAAGTTCACCCCTGCCGACAATTCGATCATGGGCAATACCGTCATGTATGGCGCGACCGGCGGCCACCTGTTCGCCAACGGTCAGGCCGGTGAACGCTTCTGTGTGCGCAACTCCGGCGGCACGGCCGTCATCGAAGGCGTCGGCGATCACGGTTGCGAATACATGACCAACGGCACGGTCGTTATTCTCGGCGGCACCGGCAAAAACTTCGGTGCCGGTATGAGCGGAGGCGTCGCCTACGTGCTCGATCTCGACGATACATTCGCAAAACTCTACAACCGGGAAATGATCGAAATCGTGCCGCTCGATCAGGATCAGGATGTCACCCTGGTCAAGAGTCTCATCTTCAGCCACATCGAAGCCACCGAAAGCGATCGCGGTAAAGAAATCCTCGCTGATTGGGACACCTACTGCGCCAAGTTTCACAAAGTTCAGCCCAAGACCAACCTCGCCACTCCGGCCCGGGCCACCACAGCCAAACCAGCGCTCAGCAAAGCAAGCAAGACGTAACCGTCAGTTTGCTGAACCTGTCAAAGCTTGCCGGCAACTTCGGTTAATGTTTAACGTTCATGGCAGATCCCGATGCTGAAGGCATCAAGCGTTTCCCTTCAGCCCCGGCTTGTAATCCGGGATAAAGTTCCGAATCCTCAAATGCGTCCTCAAGGGACACAGGAACCGCGTGATGACCAGCCTTCTGAAAACACCCGCTCTGGCGATCCTGGCCTTGACGCTGGCCACATCGATCCCCACCCGGACAGCTGCCGACGATCCGCGCAACCAGGGCGTTTTGCTGCACATGCTCCCCCGGCGCGTTGCCAACGTGCGCAATCAGGACGGCGGATTCACCGTCTCGACTCCGGTTTCGAAGCAGAAAATCGCTGCCATGAACGCCGCCGAGACAGTGGCTCACCTGCAATCTCTGCCGGGCGAGGTGACTGACCGGGGCATCTGGGTTATTTACACCCACCCGACGTGGTACAGCGACGCCGAAAAAGCGGAACTCACAAAGCTGGTCAAAGCATGTGAAAAACTGATGATCCGCATCTATACCTGTCACGCAGCTGAACTTCCCAAAGGAAACTGGAAACTCTCCGGGCTGATCGAATAAGGCCGCCATCATTCTTTCGTCCCGTATTTGCCCATGCCGCTCGACATACTCACAGGCAACCCCCATCCGCTCGGTGCCACGCTCGACTCCAGTGGCGTCGCCAACTTTGCTCTCTACTCACAAAATGCTGAAGCCGTCGACCTGTGCCTGTTTGAGCCCGGTGAAAACGGCGAAGCCGATCGCGAGACCGCCCGCATCCGTCTCAGCCACTGCACCAATGACGTGTTCCACGTCGGCGTCAGCGGCTTAGAGGAGGGCCAACTTTACGGATACCGCGTGCACGGTCGATGGAATCCGGTCAGCGGCGCTTATTTCAATCCCGCCAAACTGTTGATCGATCCACGCGCACGGGCGATCAATGGCGCCACCCAATGGCACGAGACGATGGCTGCGTGTCGCTTCACCGAGCCTAAGCAAATCCAGACTTCGAACAGCGCCCCGCATTTGACCAAATCCGTGCTGCTCGCCGATCGAGCCTACGACTGGGAAGGCGTCGAAAAGCCGGGCACAGCGATCGAGGACTCGGTGTTTTACGAGGTTCACGTCAAAGGCTTCACCCAACTGCACCCCGACGTCCCCAAAGCCATTCGCGGTAGTTACGCCGGCCTCGCCAGCGACGCGTCGATCAAATACCTGACCGAACTGGGCATCACTGCCATTCAATTGCTGCCGGTCCACCACCGCCTCGACGACGACTTCCTGCTCGCCAAGGGCCTGGTCAACTACTGGGGCTACAACAGCATCGGATTTTTCGCACCGGAAGCCCGCTACAGTGCCTCCGGCACCCGCGGCGAACAGGTCGATGAATTTCGCGACATGGTCAAAGCCATGCATCGCGCCGGCATCGAAGTCATTCTCGACGTGGTCTACAACCACACCGGCGAGAGCTCGCCGCTCGGCCCGACCTGCTGCTTTCGCGGCGTCGACAATCAGGTTTACTACACGCTCGACCCCAAGCACCCGCAGTACTACTACGACGTCACCGGCACCGGCAGCACCGTCAATGTCCCCCACCCCGCGACGCTGGCGATGGTCATGGACAGCCTGCGCTACTGGAGCGAAGAGATGGGCGTCGACGGATTCCGCTTCGATCTCGCCGTCGCCGTCGCCCGCGAACCGCGCGGCTTTTTTCCCGACGCCGCCTTTTTCAAAGCCGTGCACCAGGACCCGGTTCTATCGAGGGTCAAAATGATTGCCGAACCCTGGGATCTCGGCGATCACGGCTACCAGGTCGGCGGCTTTCCGATCGGCTGGTCGGAGCTCAACGGTCGCTACCGTGACAGCGTTCGCCAATTCTGGAAAGGCGATCGCCGGGTGCTCGGCGAGTTCGCCGCCCGCATCACCGGCAGCGAGGACATTTACCACCACAGCGGCCGGGGCCCCGCCGCCAGCGTCAATTTCATCACCTCGCACGACGGCTTTCCGCTCGCCGATCTGGTCGCCTACAACGACAAGCACAACGAAGCCAACGGCGAAGGAAATCGCGACGGCGACAACCACAACCTTTCCTGGAATCACGGCGCCGAAGGCCATACCGACGAGACCGAGATCATCGAACTGCGCGCCCGTCAGCGCCGCAATTTTCTCGCTACCGTATTTCTCTCGCAAGGCGCCCCCTTCCTGCTCGGCGGCGACGAACGCGTCCGCAGCCAGGGCGGCAACAACAACGCCTACTGCCAGGACAATGAGATCAACTGGTTCCAATGGACCAACCTCGATCCAGACGCCGAGGCACAAATCGAATTCGTGCGCCGGCTGATCGCGTTTCGCAAACGCCATCCGATTCTGCGCAAGCGCACCTTTTTCTCCGGTCAGGCCGTTCACGGCGGCGGTTTTCTGGACACCCACTGGTTCGACCTGACCGCAAAAAGCATCCCTGACTCCGCCTGGCACGCCGACCGGGCCGGCGCATTCGCTCTCATCATTCACCGCGAAGCCGCCGACCACGGCACCAAAGGCTCGTTCGCGCGCGAACGCGAATCGCTGCTGCTCATCTTCAGCGCCCGGGAACGCGAGCAAACCGTCAACATGCCCGGCAATGCCGGCACGCAGTGGACTCTGGTCATCGATACCGCACTCGACACCGGTTTCGCCGCCGATCCCGGGCCGCAGGCAAAATCCGGCAACCGCATCAAGTTACTCGATCGACACTTGCAAGTCTGGACCACTCGTGACGAACTTGACTCTGCCGACATCGTCACCAAGTCGGCACCCGTAGATCCTCTCGACCTTATCGACACATGAGGCCATAGATCAGACAGCAGACAGCCAGTGGACGATAAAAGTCAGCGCTGATCAGCGTCCATCAGCGGTTCCCGGAACCATTTTCCCAATGATACGTAAAACCAAGATCATCGTCACCCTCGGTCCCGCGACCGACTCCGTCGGGAAAATTGGCGAACTGCTCGAAGCCGGTGCCAACATCTTCCGGCTCAACATGAGCCACGCCAAACACGACTGGGTGCGCGAAGTCGTCGGCCATATTCGCCAGCAGTGCGAAAAGCTCGATCGCAGTGCTGCCATCCTCATCGACCTGCAGGGTCCATCGATCCGCACCGGCGATCTCGAGCAACCGCTCGAACTGAAAAAAGGCGATACCGTTGAATTCCGCCAGGCCGACAGCGAAGCCGGGCTCGATCTTTCAACCACCGTCAACTACGACGGCCTGGTCGATGACGTCGCCGTCGGCGATACCCTGCTGGTCGACAACGGCGAAATCCATTTCACCGTCGAAAGCAAACGCGACGACCGGCTCATTTGCAAAGCCACTACCGCCGGTAAAATGGGTTCGCGTCGCCACATCAATCTGCCCGGCGTGCGCGTCAACATGCCCGCGCTGACCAGGAAGGACCTGTCCGACATCGAACTCGCCGTCGAAGTGCAGACCGACTTCGTCGCCATCAGTTTCGTGCGCGACGCCGCCCACATCGAAGACCTGCGCAAACGACTGGTCGAACAGGACTGCTGCGCGCGCATCGTCGCCAAGATCGAAGATCAGGAAGCGGTGCGCAACATCGAACCGATCATTCGCGCCGCCGATGCCATCATGGTCGCGCGCGGCGATCTCGGTATCGAAGTTCACATCCAGGAGCTGCCCGTCATCCAACGTACCATCCTGCGCGAGTGCGCCCGCATCGGACGCAAAGTCATCGTCGCCACGCACATGCTCGAGTCGATGATCGAAAATCCGATGCCGACCCGCGCCGAAGTCACCGACGTCGCCAACGCCGTGTTCGAACAGGCCGATGCGGTCATGGTCAGCGGCGAAACCAGCGTCGGTAAGTATCCGATCCGCGCCGTCGAAATGCTCGACACCATCGCCCGCCGTATGGAACTCGAACCGGGTGCCGGCTTCGCCGAAAAGATCGAACTGATTACCGAAAAGCAGCACACCGTCAAAGCTGCGGTCGTCCTCGCCAACTCCCTCGAAGACGCCGTCATCGTCGTCTTCACTGCCCGCGGCGTACTTGCCAACTACGTCGCTCATCAACGTCCGGCCCGCAGCCCGATCTTCGCTTTCACCGCCGACGCCAGTGTCGCCCGCGCTCTGCACATGAATCGCGCCGTCACACCATTGTTGATGTCGTTCGAGGACAACCACGATACCTGCATTCAAAACGCCATTGAACGCCTGCGCGACATGGGCCACGTCGAAGCCGGCGACCCCATCGTCATCCTCAGTGACATCCTCGCCAGCGACTTCGACACCAACGCCGTGTTGTTGAGAAAAGCGTAGCGCACCCACCCTCTGGACGATCCAACGTAGCATGGGTTTCCAAACCCGTGCCCTCTGGACGATCCCCCCTGGACGAGAGCGTGATACTGGCGTCCCGCCAGCCCCCGTGGACGAGCCTGTGCCTTGACCGTCCAGCTCCAACCGGCGAGACGCCGGTATCACACTTCAACGCAAGGTTCCCTCGCGTCCGGTACTGCAGGGTCCGGTCTGCCCCTCTGGACGAGAACGTGATACTGGCGTCCCGCCAGTCCCCGTGGACGAGCCTGTGCCTTGACCGTCCAGCTCCAACCGGCGAGACGCCGGT
>CBDULB010000112.1:0-20731 GCA_965367965.1 uncultured bacterium
AGCCGGTGCGCGCAAGCCACCGGACTCCCGGCTATCGAGCCTTCAGCTCTGGCTCTGGCGTTGGCGTTGGCGGTCGGACGCGAAGCACCTTGGTTGCGAATTGAACCGGTCTTTGCGTTGTGAATGCCGTGAGCAGCAACCGGAATCACCCTATGTTTCCAGGTTGTTTGCTGGCGGAATCATGTCCCGGCAACCGATCGCGTCTGGCGGCAACGCGGCAATGACGTTGCCTGGCATTTTTGTACACTGATCGATGAAATGAAGGCTTTTCCTCACCATCTCGCGAGCCGTATGCTCGCCATTTGTTCGCTGCTGCCAGCGCTGACAGTTCCACTCATGGCCGCCGATGAATCGGATGCGGGATTGATGGCGATGGCGGCGCAGGCTACGGAATTCAAACAGGCCGGAGTGATTGCGGTTTGGTCAAAATACGGCGACCGGCTCGCCTTCGGCAAAGGTCAGACTCTGGCCCTGCTCGATGACGGCTGCAAAATGTCGAAGCCCGAATGGAAGGCGGTGGTCGATGGTGTGGCAAAAATTCGCGTTACCTATGATGCGGTCAGCGGCGATGATGATCCGTCCCACGAAGGGCGTGGCTATCACGGTTCGACGATCGGCATACCCTCGTCACTCAACTTTGACGGCAAGCGCGGGGTGGCGTTTAACAACCAGATTGCGGTGGTGCGCAGCCTCGAGTGCTGTCATTGCAAGGTCGCCGACAGTGTATCCCTCGCGGCCGCGCTGCAGTGGGTGATCGATCATCACGTTGAACACGACATTACGACGATCAATCTGGCCCCGGTCGACGACAAGGAGCATGGCGAACCCGTCGCTACGGAGATCGATGCCAGGCTGGCGGAACTGCGTAAGCTGAACATCTGGGTCAGTGCGCCGGCGGGAAATCACAACTTTACCAAAGGCATTTCCTGGCCCGCGAGTCAGCCGGACTGTTTTGCCATCGGTGCGGTCAAGCCGGGCACTGACGAAGTTTATCTCGATCGGCAGAAAAAGGTCGCGCTGCTGGTGCCGGCTCGCGCCACCAGTTCGTCGAACGCGATTCTATGCGGTGCGGCGATGATCCTTCGTGAGGCAATCGAAAATGCCAGTTACGACTGGAAGCGGGACGGTGCCAATCTACCGGAGGCTATGATGGCGATCTTTCAGCAAACGGGAGTATCCGTCGATGACCCGGCTACAGGGCTGAAATTTCAACGTCTCGATCTGCTGGCGGCTATCGATCACGTGTTTGCCAAGTGAGGTCAGGGCGGCGACGATCGCCCGAACAGGCGGCGTGGAACGATTCTTCCGTCGCCGGCTTATTCATGCGGCAAGGTTCATCCGAATTGCCGTCGGCTGCGTATCACTTTGCCAATGAACCGTATCGTAATCCCCGAGCTACTCGATTCGCTGCCTGCTGATGATCCGTCGGCGGTTCGCTCGCGTCGCGATCTCAGCCGTATCAACGGTATGATGGGCAATTTTCGCTGGCTGAGGCAAGCCATCGACAAGGCGGGGCTGGGTGAAGGCGCGCACATCGTGGAAGTTGGCGCCGGCGATGGTGAACTCGCCAATGTTTTGGCGCGGGACGGTTATCGGGTTACGGCAGTCGATCTCTCGCCGGCGCCGGAGAATCTCGAGCCAGGCGTCACCTGGATCTGCGGTGACCTTTTCGAGGAACTGCCGCGCCTGGCGGGCGATGCTCTGGTGGCCAACCTTTTCTGGCATCACTTCAGTGATGAGCAACTCGCCGATCTCGCTAAGGCTGTTGGAGGTTTTCGTGTGGTGTTGGCATCGGAACCTCTGCGGGCACGATTTCCCCAGGCGCTGGGAGCTTTGTTAGTGCCGTTCGTCAATTACGTTACCGAGCACGACATGTTCATCAGCATTCGCGCCGGATTTCGTCCGGGTGAATTGCCACGCCGCTGGCGACTCGATTCAGCCAAATGGACGGTTGAAGAACCCACGGGATTTCTCGGCGCGTGTCGCCTTATCGCTCGTCGCAGTTCATGAATAGGCCGATCATCATTGCCGGTGGTGGGCTGGCGGGACTGGCTGCGGGTATCGCGCTCCGCTCGCGAGGTATCGCGGTGGAACTGCACGAAGCCGGGAGCTACCCGCGTCATCGGGTGTGCGGTGAGTTTATCAGTGGTCTCTCGCAAAGAACGATCGACGCGCTCGGCATTGGGCCAGCCTTGAATGATTGCGCGCAGCACCGGTCGACGGGGTGGTATCTGGGTGGGCAACAGGTGCTCAGTACCGAGCTTCCGCAACCGGCATTGGCGATCTCCCGTTATCGCCTCGATCTACGACTGGCAGAAATTTTTACCGACCTCGGCGGCGTTCTCCACGAACAATCTCGGCTCGACGATTCGGCCCGTGAAGGGTTGGTTTGGGCCGCGGGTCGCCGGGTGGAAAAGGGCAGTCAATGGGTCGGATTAAAAATGCATTTTCACAACCTGGCGCTTGCTCAAGGTCTGGAGATGCATCTCGGCGACGGCAGTTATGTGGGAGTGACCCCGGTTGAGGACGGACGCGTCAACGTCTGCGGACTGTTTCGCAATCTGCCCTCGCTGAAAGCCAGCGGCTCGCAGCGAATCATCGAAACGGTCCGGCTTGCCGGTATGAATCAGCTTCACCAACGCCTCGTCGCTGCGACCCCTGACGAGGCCTCCTTGTCCGGCGTCAGTGCGATTCGCTTCGGCATACAGTCGGCGCCGACGGAGCGTTGTTCGCTCGGCGATGCGCAGAGCATGATCCCGCCGTTCACCGGTAACGGCATGACCATGGCCCTGCAGTCCGCTGAACTGGCGACGCCGGTTCTTACTGACTACGCCGGCGGCAAGATCCCGTGGCGGGCAGCGGTGGATCAGATTCATGAGGCTCAGCGCATTCGGTTCCGCCGGCGGCTGAACTGGGCGCGCTGGCTGCATCCGGTTCTCTGTTCCGCTCCGGGGCAACGCGGGATCGGCTGGTTGTCGCGTGCCGGTTTGTTGCCGTTTCAGCAACTTTACAGCGCAGTGCGCTGACTTATCACATCGCTTTCCCCATTAGAAAAATCCCCCAATGTACCTCAACGCTTTCGCCAGTGCCTTACCGGAAACCGCCTACTCTCAGCAGGAGAGTTGGCAGATCCTTCGTCGCCATCTCGAAAATGCCGAACTGAAAGATCGCTCGGTTACTTTACTGGAAAAGGTTCTCAATCAGGACAGCGGCATTGCTAAACGGCACTTTGCGATTTCCGATCCCGATCTGGTGTTTGGCGCCGGTGCCGAGGCACAGAACAAGGCCTTCGAAATTCATGCCCCGGCGCTCGCCTCCGCCGCTATCCAGAAGGCTCTCGACCGGGCGGGGCAACGACCCGGTGACATCGATGCGCTGTTTGTCAGTACCTGCACCGGCTACCTGTGTCCCGGCGTATCGAGTTATGTCGCCGAAGCGATGGGGCTCAAAGCGAACGCGTTTTTGCACGACTCCGTCGGCCAGGGCTGCGGCGCAGCCATTCCGCTGCTGCGTTCGGCCGAGGGGTTCCTGGCGGCCAACCCCGATCTGACGGTCGCTACCGTTTCGGTCGAAGTTTGTTCAGCGGCGTTCTTTATCGATGACGACCCGGGCGTGCTTATCAGCCTGTGCCTGTTCGGAGATGGTGCCAGCGCCTCGATCTGGTCGGGAAAAAACAGCAGCCCGGATGCCTGGCGGACCGGTCGGTTCGATACCGTTCATCAACCGCACCATCGGGAAAAAATCCGTTTTGTTAACGATGGTGGTCGCCTGCGCAACAAGCTGCATCGCTCGGTGCCAAAATTGGCGGCTGAGGCGGTCGGTGAGCTTTTCCAGAGAAGGCAGGCTTCACCGGATCAGATCGTCAGCCACAGTGGCGGCCGTGACGTCATCGATGCGATTGAGGGCACGCTGCCAACTTACCAACTGAAGGAGGCGCGCTCCGTACTGCGCGACTGTGGCAACTGCAGCAGTCCGTCGGTAATGATGGCGCTCGAGGAACGACTGATGTCGCCTGCCGGCACGCGCAACGACGATGATCATCATTTGTGGCTGACCTCGTTCGGCGCAGGTTTTGCGGCTCACTCGATGGAGCTGTCGCGTTCGTAAAGGGCGTCGGTGATGGCGCATGTCAGGCGCAGTAATCGTAGATTTGCGCAGACAGATTGCGCTATAGATCGCGGATGAAATGCTCTTTCCTGACGCTGATCCTTTCGGCGACCTTGTTCACTTCGGTCCAGGCTCAAACGTCGCCGCCTGAACTCAAAGATCTGAACGGCTTCTTTCCTTTTCACGTCCCCGAAAGTATCGACGCGTGGGAGTCGCGCGCAGAGTTGCTCAAGCGACGGGTACTGGTTGCGAACGGGCTTTTTCCGCTGCCGGAGCGCACGCCGCTGAACGCCGTGGTCCACGGTAAAGTGGAGCGTGATGGCTTCACGATCGAAAAGGTTTACCTGGAAAGTGTGCCTGGATTTCATGTCACCGGCCTGCTGTTTCGTCCGGCGGGTGAAAATGCCAGGCCCGGTCAAAAATATCCGGCGGTGCTGTCGCCACACGGTCACGGCGGGCGGCTGATGGATTTGGGTGAAGAAGGAGTGCTCAAACAGATCGCCGAGGGCGGAGAAAAGTTCGCCGATTCGGGACGTTTTCCCAAAGTCGCCCGCTGTGTGACTCTGGCCCGTCTTGGCTGTGTGACGCTGCTCTACGACATGATCGGTTACGCTGACAATCAGCAGCTGTCGCGTCAGCTCGGTCACGGCTTTTCCGAACAGCGTCTCGGCTTTGAAGGCAAGGACAGCTGGGGCCTCTACAGTGCTCAGGCGGAGATGCGCCTGCAGTCGATCTTCGGCCTGCAGACCTGGAACTCGGTGCGCGCGCTGGATTTTCTTGAGAGCTTGCCGGACGTCGATCCGAAACGCATCGGCGTTACCGGCGGCAGCGGCGGAGGCACACAGACGATTATGATTTGTGCCATCGATGACCGGCCGGTGGTGGCTTTTCCGAACGGCATGGTGTCGAGTTCGATGCAGGGAGGTTGCACCTGTGAAAATGCCAGCCTGCTGCGCATCGGCACCGGCAATGTCGAGCTCGCCGCACTGTATGCACCAAAGCCACAGGGCATGACCAGTGCTGATGACTGGACCAAAGAAATGCTGGTGTCGGGCAAGGGGTTTCCCGAGTTGAAGAAGCTCTACACGATGTATGGAAAGCCCGACAATGTGTTCTGCGAAGACCTGCGCCACTTTAAGCACAACTACAACTACGTGACCCGTGCGCTGATGTACGAGCTGTTCAACGAGCATCTCGGGCTCGATCACCAAACGCCGATCGTCGAACAGGATTTCCCACGACTCACCGATGCCGAGCACGCGGTCTACGACGAAGACCATCCGCGCCCCGAAGGTGGCGATGCTTTTGAGCGCAAGCTCACCCGCTGGCTGGCTGATGAATCCGACAAACAGCTGGCTGCCATGTCAGCGGACGAACGCGGTGAAACCGTGCGCGCTGCGTGGCAGACGATTGTTGGTATCGATGATCCGATCGCGCCTGCTGGTGAAGTCGAATGGATCAAAGTCAGTGGCGACGGCGATACCACGACGCTCACCCTGAGTGCACCACCGGTGATCAATGAAACGCCGACGGTTGCCAACAAACGCGAGTTCGCCGGCTACACGCACGGCTACAATCATTCAGTGTTTGCGCAGCGGGCGCGGACGGTGCTGGCACAGATCCGCGCGGCCAACGCGGGCGGCAGGATCGAAATCGTTGCCGCCAATGGATCGGAACCGATTGCACTTGCAGCAGTCGCCGCCGCTGAAGCGGGGCAGGTGAACTCGCTGAGACTCGGCGACGACGATTTCCGTTTCGCCGACATCACCAGCTACCGCGATCCCAATTTCGTGCCCGGCGCGGTCAAGTATGGCGATCTACCGGGACTCGTCGAAGCGGTGAAAAGTGCTGCAACTGAAGTGAAGGCGCGGTGATTCTACCGCTGATGCACGAGCCGCCCAAAGAGTCCGATTGGAAGCAATTCCGGAAAATGGTGCCCGGACTGCGCGAGCGTTGGTTGCAGGAACGCAATCAGGAGATCGCTCGACTACTCACTGCGCCCGACCGCACTCCGACTGAGCAGTTTTGGGATGCTGAAGAGCAATTTGGCAAGGATGTGCGCACTCTCGAAGTCTGTTTCGATGATCATCGCCGGTCGAAGCTTGTTATGACGCTGGTTACCATGGTGCGCTGTGGTGTCTTGAAAGATCAGGACCTCGAAGGCTTCAGTGATGAATTGCGCGAGCGATTGCAGAACGTGAAATTCCTGTGAATGCAGACAGGCAGATTGTTCTGAGTTAAAAGGTGATCGCGTCCTAACCAGCGGTTGACGGTAGGGGCTTTTCAGGGCCACGCTTGCGGCGAATGAAATCGTTCCTACTTGCCTGCCTGCTGTCGTTCACCGTCAGCGAGTTTTCTGTTGCTCAGAATGCCCCGAAGAAGCCGGCAGCGCCACCGGCCTACGACAAATCGGTGCCGGCACCGACTCATGCCGGCGTTCGCTACGGGGATCACGAGCGCCATGTTCTCGACTTCTGGAAAGCTGACTCGGATCAGCCGACGCCGGTGGCATTTGTGATTCACGGCGGTGGCTGGACCGGCGGATCGAAGGAGCGTCTGCATCGTTTTGCCGATCCTAATGCTTTGCTTGAGGCTGGCATTTCAGTGGTTGCGATGAATTATCGCTACACCTCCCAGGCTGCGGCAGCGGATATCGAGCCGCCGGTGAAGGCGCCTCTGTACGACGCCGCGCGCGCATTGCAGTTCGTGCGCAGCAAAGCCGGTGAGTGGAATCTCGACAAACAACGCATCGGCGCCGCGGGCGGTTCGGCCGGCGCCTGTTCGAGTCTTTGGTTGGCGTTCCACGACGACCTTGCCGATCCCGACAGCTCCGACCCGGTTGCCCGCGAATCGAGCCGCCTGTGGTGCGCCGCCGTCACCGGCGCGCAGACCACGCTCGATCCACAGCAAATGAAAACCTGGACGCCGAACAGTCGCTATGGAGGCCATGCTTTCGGCCGGAAAAATTTCACCAGTTTTCTCAAGGACCGCGCGAAGATCCTGCCATGGATTCAGGAGTATTCGCCGTATGCGCTGGTCAGCAAAGACGATCCGCCGGTGTATCTCATTTACTCGGTAAAGCCGGCGCTCGGTGAGAATCAAAAGGATCCAACCCACACCTCGAACTTTGGCGTTAAGCTGCAGGAGCACTGTCGCGAAATCGGCACTGCCTGCGAACTGGTTTATCCCGGCGCACCGGACGCAGTGCATGCCAACCCGACCGCCTATCTGATTGATACGCTTCTCAGCGGCCGAGAAACCGCCGCGACTGGCTTCAAGTCACTGTTTAACGGCAAAGATCTCGATGGCTGGGACGGCGATCCAGAACTGTGGAAAGTCGAGAATGGTATCGTCGTCGGAACCTGCGACGGACCGGATCACCTTGAGCACAATACCTTTCTCATCTGGCGCGGTGGCACCGTGAAGGACTTCGAACTTCGTGCGACGATGCGCGTGGTCGGTGACAACAACTCGGGCATTCAGTATCGCAGTCGCGATCGTGGCGACATCGGCAAGTGGGTGATTTCCGGCTATCAGTGCGACGTACACCCCGCCATCGAGCACACCGGCATGACATACGAGGAAAAAGGGCGGGGGATTTTTGGACTCAATGGAAAAAACGTGCTGCTCGATCCCGACGGCGCGCGTTGGTTGCTTTCCGAACACGACCCGGTCGAAGTCGATGTCTCCGAATGGCAGGAATACACGGTCATCGCGCGTGGCAATCATCTGGTTCACCAGATCAACGGCAAGACGACTTCGGAGCTGATCGACCATCACAGCGACGGGCGGGCGCTCGAAGGCCTGCTGGCGATTCAATTGCACCGCGGCAATGCCAACCGGGTCGAAATCAAAGAGCTGAAGATGAAAACGCTCAGCGATGGTAAAATCCTGCCCTTCGATCCCGACAAGCTGCCTGAGGGTGCGGAGAAGATCGACCCTCCACGCACTTCTCGACCTCAGGGAACTGGTGTCGCTGCGCCGGCTGCGTTTCCGCTTTTGGAAAAGTCCGTCGCTTTAGCGAAGGCTGCGGACTTGCCGGATCTGCAGCAGGTCGATTTTCACGTGATTAAAAAGTGGGACAAGCCGGCGGACGGCTACACCTTTTTACACGGTGTCGGGCTGGCTTTTCACAAAGGCAAACTCTACGCATCGATCGGTCATAACCAAGGTAACGAAAATACCGTTACCGAGGAAGCGCAGTACCGGGTCAGTGAAGATCTGGGAGAAACCTGGGGTCCACTGCAGATTATCGATGCCGGCAAGGAAGAGAATCTCGCGGTCAGTCACGGCGTGTTTCTTTCTCACCAGGGAAAACTGTGGGCCTTTCAGGGAGCTTATGAAGGCAGGATGCAGAAAATTCACACCCGTGCTTACTCGCTCGATGAGGACAGCGGCACCTGGACTCAACACGGTGTCGTGTTGCGCGACGGATTCTGGCCGATGAACCAGCCGGTGAAGATGGATGACGGCAACTGGATCATGCCGGGTTTTGCCGGCGGGCCGTATAACGGCAAGCGCGTCTTTCCGGCAGCGGTCGCGATCAGTCACGGCGATGACCTGACGCGTTGGGATTTTGTTTCGATTCCGGTTAGTAAAGGCATTGAACGCATGTGGGGCGAGTCAGCGTTGTTTGTCGATGGCGCGAAGGTTGTTAATATCGCCCGTTTCGGCGGCAAAGCGGTAGCGCTCGCCGCTGTCAGCACGGATCACGGGCGCACCTGGATGCCTTCGCAAGTCAGCAATCTGCCGATGGCCACTTCCAAGCCCGCAGCCGGTATTCTCAGCACCGGGCAGCGCTATCTGGTGTGCACCAACACCGGCGACAGTGGTGGCAAGCGCAGCCCTTTGACCATCACCGTCAGCCGTCCCGGCGAAAATGCTTTCAGCAAAATTTTCGTGATTCGCCGGTCTCGCAACGAGCCCCATCCCGGCGAGTCCGCGGATTACGTCGCCCTGTCGTATCCCTGTGCGACCGAGCACGACGGCAGGCTCTACGTTGGCTATTCAAACAATGGCGGACGAAAGGGAAATCTCAACAGCGCGGAGCTGGCGGTTATTGAGGTCTCTGAACTGGCTTTGCCGGCTCAACCGTAAACATAGAAGCGTGCGTCGCAGCCGTGGACAAAGCTGCCGGATTCGGCTTTGATGGGGGACTCGTAAAACCATTCATGAAGCTGCCAATACTTTCTCTCCGCCTGCTGGCGTTCGCCATCTGCCTGTCGTGCTCGTTTTCCGCATCCGCTCAGGAGGCGGCAAAGCAGCAGCCCAACATCGTTTTCTTTTTCACGGATGATCAGACCACCAGCACCATCGGATGTTACGGTAACCCGATCGTCAAAACGCCGAACATCGACGGTCTGGCGGCACGCGGCACACGCTTCTCCAATGCCACCGTTTGCCAGGCGATCTGCTGGGTCAGCCGTACTACCATTCTTAGCGGCTTGACCGGTCGCAGCTACGGCACGCCTGCTAATCCTGAGGCGGCTCGCGCCGATGCGGTTGAGACGCTCTACTCCGACCTGCTGCGCGACGCCGGATACCGCACCGGTTATTTTGGAAAGTGGCACGCCAAAATGCCGAAGGGTTACGATCCGGCAGCGCACTTCGACGAGTTCGAAGCCATCGGTCGCAATCCGTTTTACAAAAAGCAGCCCGACGGCAGCCTGCGTCACGAGACCGAAGTCATCGTCGACCGCGGTATCGATTTTATTAAAAACCAGCCGAAGGACAAACCGTTCGCGCTCAACATGTGGTTCAATGCCTGTCATGCCGAAGACAGTGATCGTCGACCCGGCATCGGACACTTTCCCTGGCCGCGTGCGGTCGACGGCATGTATGAGGACGTCGAGATGTATCAGCCGCGGCTCAATGATCCGGCGATCTTCGAAGCGCAGCCGGACTTTTTGAAAACCACCATCAATCGCGAGCGCTTTTTCTGGCGCTGGAATACCGATGAAAAATATCAGACCAACATGCGCGCCTATCTGCGCATGGTCAGTGGCATCGACGGTGCCATCGGGCGCTTCATGAAAGAGCTCGAAGCGCAGGGGCTCGCTGAAAATACCATTATCGTTTACTCCGCCGACAACGGTTATCATATGGGCAATCGCGGCTTCGCCGGCAAGTGGTCGCACTACGAGGAAGCACTGCGCGTGCCGTTGATCGTCGCCGACCCGCGCGTGCCCGACGACAAACGCGGTCAGGTGATCGATGTCAGCGCACAGAATCTCGATCTGCCTGCGACCTTTCTCGACTGGGCCGACGTGGAAATCCCCGAACGCTACCAGGGCGTGAGTTTAAAACCGATCGTCGAAGCGGCTGTGCCCGAAGGCTGGCGCCCGGAAACGTTTCACGAGCACTTTGCGGTGCGCAATCGCATTCCGGCCTTCGAGGGCTTGCGCAACGATCAGTTCAAGTACGTGCGCTACATCGACGAAGACAACTACGAGTTCCTGCATGACTTGAAGAACGATCCTGACGAACTGGTCAACCTCGCCGGTGATCCGGCGCACGCCGACACGCTCAAGCTGATGCGCGAGCGCACCACCGCCAAGGTCGCCGAATACGGCGGTCCGCTCGATCCGCTCAAGGAGGGCACTTTCACCAATTCGACGGTGCCGCATCCGGAGGCTTCCGCCGCGGTCACCGACAAGCCCGGTGCGGATGGATTTGTGCAGCTGATCAAAGGCAACCGTCTCAACAACTGGGACGGTGACCCGAAATACTGGTCAGCGAAAAACGGCGTGCTTACCGGTGTCACCGACGGCTCGCTGAAGATGAACCGGTTTATCACCTGGAAAGGATCGACGGTGCGCAATTTCGATCTGCGCGTGAAGGTCAAAGTCAGCGCCGGAGGCAACAGCGGCCTGCAGTATCGTGGTCAGATGCGTCCCGAGATCGATCTCGACATCGTCAGCGGCTATCAATGCGATGTGGTTGCCGATATCCCGAAATACAACGGCATGCTCTACGAAGAAAAGGGACGACGCATTCTTTCGCACACCGGTGAAAAGGTCATCATCGATGGCGAAGGTCAGCCCTGGGTGATCGGTAACATGGAGGTCAAGGAGTTCGCCCCCGGCGAGTGGCACGACTACCGCGTGCTGGTCAAAGGCAACCATCACCAGCACTGGATCGACGGTCACCCGACCGCTGACCTGATCGACCTCGACGAAAACGGTCGCGCTCTCGAAGGCGTGCTGGCCGTGCAGGTCCACGTCGGCCCGGCGATGACGATCGAATACAAGGATTTCAAAATCAAACACCTGCCCGACGACCTGCCGCTGCAGAAAGCCGAAGACCACCCGATCCCGGCCGACGCGTATGGCGTCAAGCCACAGGGCAAGCTGCCGAAGGACTGGAAAGCACCGGTGTATGGCGAGCGGTGACCAACCTTGCAGGCAGCGAGCGGAAGCCGGGTAGCGGAGTTTGTCAAAATTTCGACAGTGGACGAGTCCAGGTGGCCGGACAACGCCCGGCGAATTGGCGAGCGTTTAGAGCTGTGCTGTAGCCGCGGTCCGTCAAGCCGTGGACCGACGACCGATCGGGGAAAGGCGATATCACCGCTCCGATCAACGCAAGGCCACTCGCTGACGCTCGCAGCTCCCCGCGCTGCGTCACTCGACATCACGTCAGAATATCGCGGATCACCTTGCCGTGGACATCGGTCAGGCGGAAATCGCGGCCGGCGTAGCGGTAGGTGAGTTCGCGGTGGTTGAGCCCCATCAGGTGCAGCATGGTGGCGTGCAGATCGTGCACGCTGGTGGGATTTTCCTCGGCTTTGAAGCCAAACTCATCGGTCGATCCGTAGACGGTTCCGCCTTTGATGCCGCCACCGGCCATCCACACGCTGAAGCCGTAGTGATTGTGATCGCGACCGAGCCTGGATTTTCCTTCACCGGTCAGTTCGACCGTTGGCGTGCGCCCGAATTCACCACCCCAGACGACCAGGGTGTCGTCGAGCATGCCGCGTTGTTTGAGGTCGGTGAGCAGAGCGGCGATCGGCTGATCGAGCTCGCCGGCGAGTTTGCGATGGTTGGTCTCGATGTTGTCGTGATTGTCCCAGGGCTGGCCTTTGCCATGCCACAACTGAACGTAGCGAACCCCGCGCTCGAGCAGCCGGCGGGCGATCAGGGTCTGCCGGCCGTGGACTTCGGAACCGTACAGCTCGCGGATCGATTCCGGTTCGTGCGAAATGTCGAAGGCATCGCTGGCGTCGGCCTGCATTCGAAACGCGAGTTCGTAAGAGTGAATGCGGGCATCGAGCCGATCGTCGTTGCGGGCGGCCCGGTGACGGGCGTTCCAGCGCTCAAGTAAATCCAGCTGGCGTCGCTGATCGACCTGCGAGATTTGCGGGTGATCGATATTCTCGATCAGTTCGCTGAGCTTCTTCTTCTGTGAATCGACGTAGGTTCCCTGATAGGCACCGGGCAGAAATGCCGACTGCCAGTTCTCGTTGTCTTTGATCGGCAGGCCGCCGGGACACATCGAGATGAAGCCGGGAAGATTCTGATTTTCGCTGCCCAGCCCGTACAGCAACCACGCACCGACACTCGGTCGCGGCAGGGTCGAGTCGCCGCAGTTCATCAACATCAGCGAAGGTTCGTGGTTCGGCACCTGGGCATACATCGAACGCACCACCGCGATGTCGTCGATGTGTTCGGCGGTGCGCGCAAACAGTTCGCTGACTTCGATACCTGACTGGCCGTAGCGTTTGAAGGCGAACGGCGAGGGAAATGCGGCGCCGGTTTTGCGCTCCGTCGCCAGGGTGTTTTCGAGTGGTTTGCCGGCGTATTTCAGCAGCGCCGGTTTCGGATCGAAGGTGTCGACGTGAGAAGGGCCGCCGTTGAGGAAGAAATGGATTACGCGCTTGGCACGACCCGGAAAGTGGGTTCCGCGCGGTGCCAGAGGGCCGGCGTTGGCCATTAACCGGTCGTCGCCGAGTACGCCGGCAAGACCGAGCGATCCCAGCCCGAGGGCGGAACGGCGCAGGATGTCACGACGGCTGGAGAAGGGGCAGGGCATCACAGAAAATTAATCGACGAACATAAATTCGTTCGAGCATAGCAGGGCCTGGGCGAGTTGTTCCCAGCCGCTCAACAGTGCGGTTTGGTCGCGGCTGAAATCTGCCTCTGCATTCCAGGTCAGAGAGCTTTCACCGTTGTCCGAATCGCTGCTCAACGACACGCTCCACAAATACTGATCGCTGTTGAGCACTTCGCCGATGTCGACCACGAAGTCGAGGGTTTCGCCCGCCACGACTTGAAACGATTCGAGATTCAGATCGATGGATTTTTGGTGAATCGTTGCGGCTGCGAGTTTGCCAAGCCGTGAACTGACGATAAAGGCGCGAATGCCATCGCCGGCTGCCGGTTCGTGAGTCAGTTGCGTGCTCACGTCGATGGTCATCGCGCGCGCTGCCGTCCAGCGTCGGATCGCGGCGTGCTTGCGAGTGTTGCCCGGATGCCCGCCTTCGGCCGTTAACTGCACCCAGCCGAGTTTTGCATCCGGCCAATTGGCGCCGCCCTGCCAGGCCTTACCGGTAAAGTGGGGCAGCTTTTCAAAGTCGCTGACCCGCTGGCTTTTCTCGTTGAACGCGCCGTAGCCATACTGCCAATCGCCGGCCGTTGGCGGTGTGTGGACGATGGCAATTGGCGCGACGCCATCGATCATGTTGAGCGCTTCTTCGACTTCGAGGTCAGTGGGCTCGCGCTGCAGGACCTGACGAAACATTACCGCGATCCGTTGCGGCGAAGTCTTCGAACGCTGTTCCGACAGCGCCGACAGGTCGCGGGCGCGCTGCAACACCAGCGGATGATTCATGAAAAATAACGACTGCTGCGGAACGGTTGTTTCGGATCGCTGAGCGATGTGTAGATCGGGATTGGCAAAATCGAAATGGCGCAACAGGCCGGGCAGGTACTGCCGATCGATCCGGCCGTAGAGAGTGCGCCGCGTCATGTAGGGCGGCTTGAGCAGTTCCACCGGTTTGCCGCCGATCGCGAGGTCCAGCTGAGCGGTGGCGGCCAGCATTGAGTCGCGAAAATTTTCAAAACTCAAACGCTGTGCGGTCATCCGCCACAGCAGGCGGTTGCCCGGATCGATTTGTTTCGCGTGCGCCAGTTGCGCTCGGTCGGCTGTACCGTTCGACGCCTGCTGATAGGTGTTCGACAACAAAATTGTGCGCTGCAATTTTTTCAAACTCCAGCCTCCGCTGACCAATTGCGACGCCAGCCAGTCGAGCAGATCGGGATGCGAAGGCGGGTCGGCGCGAACGCCGAAATCGCTTGGCGTGGTCACCAGTCCCTGCCCGAAATAGTGCGCCCAGACGCGATTGACGATGACGCGGGCGGTCAGCGGATTGGCCGGATCGATGATCGCTTCAGCCATTTCCAATCGACCGCTGCCGTTCTCGAACGGCTGGCGATCGTCGCCGGACAACAGGTTGAGAAACTGCCGTGGCACCTGCTCGCCACGCTTGAGAGGATCGCCGCGCACAAAAATCCGCGGTGTGACCGGCAGCCGACAATCCTGCATGGTCAGCGCGAACGGCACTTCGACTTCAGATTTGATGATCCATCGGTCGACTTCGCCCTGAAGTTTCCACAGTTGGGTGACGCTGGCTGAATCGAAAAACACCTCGTTCTGAACGACCGGTTGATCGGGCACTTCGCACGGCGAGCCGGGGCCTTGGATCACGCGCTGCAGCGATTCGTCAACCGGATCGGTCAGTAACTGCGCATAACGTTCAGTGACTTGCTTGAACGATGCGGGCGGTGTTTGAAAAGCTTTGGCAACCAGCGGATGCACCTGAGTTGGGTTCCAGTGCAAACGGGCGGCGGCTGCGGCGAAGCCTTGTTCGGGCAGTTGAGCGTAGGCGTGCCAGGGCACAAAAATCGGATCGTTGCGCTGTCCTGCCGCTTCCAGATAGTCGGTCCAGCGATACACAAAAGCCGGCAGCAGATCGGCTTTCTGAAAAACCTGATCGAAGCCGTTGGCGGGATATTTCGCCAACTCGGTCTGAGCAAAAAGGTAGTCGCCGATTCGTTCCCGGGCGCGCGCTGACGATTCGTTGCGCAATTTTTTCATCGCCTCGTCGAGCGCCTGCTGGCGTTTTTTCAACTCGGTCTGAAATGCCGGGCTGCCGACCGGTTCATCACCGAGTGCGACCAGCTGTTCCTGACTCGACGCAAACACTCCGTAGAGCGAGTAGTAATCGGCGGTCGGAATCGGATCGTATTTGTGATCGTGACAACGCGCGCAGCCCACGGTCAGCGCCATCGTCCCCCGGGTGACGACGTCGATGCGATCATCGATGATGTCGCGGTGCACGCCGAGGAAACGCCGACCGAGTGTGAGAAAACCCATCGCCGCCAAGTCGCGCGGTTGCCGGTCCTCAACCTGATCGGCGGCGAGTTGCAGCAGCAGAAAACGATCGTAGGGGAGGTCTTTGTTCAAGGCATCAACGACCCAGTCGCGATAGGCCCAGGCATGGGTCCAGAAGCGTTCTTCGCGGGCGTAGACGTAGCCTTTGGTATCCGAGTAGCGCGCCACATCGAGCCAGTGACGTGCCCATTGCTCGCCGTAGTGCGGCGATGCCAGCAGGCGCTCAACCAGCTTTTCGTAGGCTTCGGGGTCGGGATCATTGGCGAACTGTTCGACCTCGTCAGCGCTCGGCGGCAGACCGGTGACCGCGTAGCTGGCCCGGCGGATCAAGGTGCGGCGATCAGCTTGCGGCGAGGCGCTGAGTTCGTTGGCGGCAAGCCTGGAAAATACGAAGGCATCGATCGGCGTGGCAATTTTCTCCGCTGCGACATCGGTCGGCAGCTCGGGTTCACGTACTGGCTGAAAGGCCCAATGGGCCCGGGCCGCTGAGCTCCGTTCGCCGTTGTCTGTGATGGTTTTCCCCTCCGGCCACGCAAGCCCCTGTTGAATCCAGCGGGCGATGGCTTGCTGGTCAGCGTGAGTTTTTAAAACACAATCCGCTGCGGCCGTGTCCGATTCTCCCCGAACCGCCCGCATCAGGCGGCTGGTGTCAGCGTTGCCTTCTACCGCCAGAGGGCCGTGACTGCCACTTTGTAAAATCGCAGCACGCGAGTCGAGCCGGAGATCACCGTCCTGCCGGTCGACACCGTGACACGACAGGCACTGTGTGGCGAGCAGTGGGCGGATCTTGGTTTCAAAAAACTCGATCCGGTCGTCGGCGTTTGCCGTTGCGCAATAAGTGACTGTCGCCGCAACAGCGCAGATCAAACTCGGTATGGCGGGGCGAAACTTCATCGTCGATAGCCGGCGGGACCGGGCACAGGGCTGCCTCACCAGCATACGCCAGCTGACGATTCTGAAAACGATGCGCCGGCCGGTTCCGTTAACGTCATCGCGGCACGACCGCAGCGGCAATGGTCGCCAGCCCGACCTGGATCGGGATGATCCGCCGACAGTTGACGTCGATCAGAGACGCACGCTTGCAGATGGCTGTTTTAATCACCGGTTCGGCAAAATGTTGCCGTAGCGGTGGCGGGTTTCGGTGACCGATTGCTCACGCATCCAGCGGGGCAGTTCGATCCGGCCGCGGGTGCTGAGCGGTGCATCGATCCAGTTCAAACCGGCGTCGTGCACGCCGCGCAGGATTTTGTCCGCCGGTGGACGCCCGGGATCGATACTGCGGAAAATTTCGGCTCCAGTTTCAACCGCGATCCGGGTGAGGCGGGCGGCAAATTCCGCGTCGTCCTCCTCATCCGCATGGCTGCAAATGACCGGCACGCCGGTCAGCGAACTCAGGGAAGCCAGCAGCCCGAGTGTCAATCGGTCCTGCGCCGGCAGTCGCACGATGACTCCGCGCCGGGGACGATAGCGGAATCGATTGCTTTCGCATCTCAGGGCGCCGGGGTCGTGGGCGATCGAGAAATATTGGTGCCATTGTTCATGGTAGTCGGTGTCGATCAGTCCCCGGTCTGCGGGGGATTGAGCAGAGTCTGAGAACGTTCGCAGCAGATTCACGTAGTTCGGTCCGCCCGCCTTCGCGCCGGGACCGATGCTGCTTTTTTTCCATCCGCCGAACGGTTGGCGCTGCACGATGGCGCCGGTGATGCCGCGATTGATGTAGAGATTGCCCGCCTCGACCCGGTCCTGCCAGCGTTCGATTTCGGTTTCGTCGAGCGAGTGAAATCCAGCAGTCAAACCGTAGGGGACATCGTTCTGCATCTGCACGGCCTGGTCGAGATCGTCGGCGCGCATCAGGCCGAGCACCGGTCCGAAGCACTCGGTCTGGTGAAACCACGAACCCTGCTTCACGCCCAGTTTGATCCCCGGCGACCACCGACAGGGATCGTCCGGATCGACTACAGGTTGCAGCAACCATGATTCACCGTCGTCGAGTTCGGTCAGGGCACGCGCCAGTTTTTTGCCGGGGAATTGCACCAGGGGCGTGACCACACTGCTGAGATCGCTGGCCGGGCCGACCGGCAGGCTGGCTGCTGCGTCGCGCAGTTGCCTTCGAAATACAGGGTCGTCGTAAACTTCCGCTTCGAGGATGCCAAGGCTTGCCGCCGAACATTTCTGGCCACTGTGACCAAACGCTGAACGCACCAGATCACGCGCTGCCAATTCGCGGTCGGCGAGAGCGGAGACGACGATGGCGTTCTTGCCACTGGTCTCAGCAAACAGCTTCAACGACGGCCGCCAGTCCTGAAATTTTCGCGCGGTTTCGTAGGCGCCGGTGAGAATCACTGCGTCGCTTCGCTCATCGACGATCAACTGGCGGCCGACCTCGCCATCGGCGCAGGCGACAAAATGCAGCACATCGCGGGGCACACCGGCAGCCCACAATTGCTGCGCCAGCCACCAGCCGATGCGCACGCTTTCCGGCGCCGGCTTGAGAATTACCGCATTGCCTGCCATCAGCGCGGCCAGCACCCCGCCGCAGGGGATGGCGAACGGGAAATTCCACGGCGGAGCGACCACGACCGTGCCCAGCGCTGCGCAGTTCACTCCATCCGGTGCGCCACCGACCTGCGCGTAATAGCGGGCAAAATCAATCGCTTCAGAAATTTCCGTGTCGGCTTCAGCGACTGCCTTTTTGCCTTCGTCGCGCAGCACAGCGATCGATTCGAAGCGCGCCTGTTGCAGTTGTTCAGCGCACTGACGCAGAATGCGGGCGCGTTCCGAATCGCCGAGCTGTTCCCAGGCTGGCTGCGCCCGCTTCGCTGCGGTGAGCGCGGCTGCGATCTCCGACGCGCCGGCTTCCGGCGGGGTGGCACCGGGTAGTCGGGCTGCCGCCAGAGCGCTGCGCGTTGCCGGCAGGGTCCAGTCACTGTCGGGTTGATTGGAAAATTTCCCGCTCTGATCTCCCGGCGGCAAAGTAGCCCGACGCGCCCGATCGCTGACCTCGTGGCGAGCCTGCCACGCATCCAAAAAGCGCTGCTTTTGATCGTGCCAGGCATCGCTGCCCGGCCGCAGTGAAAACAGATCGGCGAGGAAATTCCCTTCGGTGGTATTTTCGTCGAGGCGGCGAATCAGATAGGCCAGCGCGCTGCCGAAGTCGGCGTCTTTGACCAGCGGCGCATACAGAAGTAAACCGTTTGCTGCGGTGTTCACCGCGCGCGCCTGCGCCGGAGCCATGCCTTCGAGCATTTCGATCTCGACGCGATCCGCGACGCCATTCTGTTCGCGCAGCACCAGCGCCAGCGCGATATCGAACAAATTGTGGGAGCCGACACCGACTCGCACCGCGGCAGCATTTTCCGGCTGGCAGGCGAACTCGAGCATGCGCTTAAATCCCGCATCAGTGGTGGCTTTGTCAGGGTGAGGCGCCTGCGTCCAGCCGTGCCATTCGGCCTCGACACGTTCCATGGCGAGGTTGGCGCCTTTGACGATGCGAATTTTGATCGATGCATCGCCCGCCGCGACACGCTGTCTGGCCCAGGTCGTCAGCTCGCGTTGGATTGCGATTGAATCCGGCAGGTAAGCCTGCAGCACGATGCCGGCCGACAGCTTGCCAAACTCCTCCTCGTCGAGAACCTCGCGAAAGGCAGCCACGGTCAGTGCCAGGTCGCGGTATTCCTCCATGTCGAGGTTGACGAACTTTGCTTCGGGCAGCGCTGCCCGATACAGCCGTCGCAGCCGTGCTTTGATTTCGTCGAGCGTGGTCTGCCAGGCGACCAGATTGATCTGACTGAAGATTGCCGAAATTTTCACCGATACATAATCGACATCCGCTCGAGCCAGCAGGGCGAGGGTGGCGTCCATACGTCGCTGCGCCTCTTCCTCTCCGAGCACGGCTTCACCCAACTGGTTCAAGTTGACCCGTTCACCATCGCGCCGGCGTTGATCGAGGTAGCGGCTCAGCGCCGGATCCTCTGCCGGCAAAATGACCTGGTCACTCTCGTCGCGCAAACGGTGCCGCACGGCAGCGATCACCGGCCACGGCAAAATGCGCGAAGCGAAGGCACCGAGCCTCAGCATAAGCCGGTCGACGGCGGCAAATCCTTCACTGATCCCGAATCGCCGCAACAAACCGCGCCAGCCCCACGCGGCGCGGCTCGCGTTGTCGCTGCGGAACAGGCGGTCGGTCATCGCCATGCTCAGCGATTTGGACTCAGGGTTTTCGATCAGTCGCGCCACCCGCTGCATGTGCGCCGCTTCCGTTCTGGTGCGGACGGCGAGCGTGGCACGCAGCAGTTGTTCGGCCACTTTGACCGCGCGTTCGGCTTCATCCGGTGGCGGGCTTTCGGAACTCGGCGGGTTCATCGTTCTTGGCGACACCAGACGCATGTTTATTTCGGCAGAGAATAAACGCGCTCGGCGCTACCTACCTTATGGCGACCCTGTTCCGGCGGCAACGGCAAGTAGTCATTGGTCTCTGGACTGCGGCCAACGACCAAAATTCGAAGCGTCCCGATGCGAGCTATTGTGGGTCGCGGGACGGTGATGCCTCTTGTTCACCGTTTTCATCTTTATCGTCGCGCAGTAGTTCCTCCTGCCGGGTGGCGAGTAATTTGAGATACTGTTCCCGTTTCACTGCCGCTACGTGTCCGTCGAAAAATGCGACGACGTATCTTCCGTTGATGTCGACAGGGGAGGCAAGTATAACGCGGCGAGCTGATTCGACGGCAGTCGACTGTCCGGTTAGCAGGTTTTGAACTTCAGGAAAGTACAGCCACTCATGCGGTTTTTTTTGGTCGTCGACGAAAGACCAGAAGTATTCGTCCTCGCCCGGATCGATATCGATGTAGTCGGGATACAGTTCGTAGATCGATTCAGGGTAGTGGTCGCTTTCTGTCTCGAAAGTATTTAAGGCGAGCACCAGCTGACGGGCGTTGCTCATGTTGCTGACGACGCTGGATATGCCGCCTCTGTAGGAAAATATATCACCCTTCGCCAGCCACACCCCTTGATGGAAGATGCCGGTTACGGCAATCGCCGCGGCGAACAATGCACCGCCCAATCCCGTGCAGGCGGCGGTCCAGCGAAATTGCCAGCCGTCACGCAGCCGCCGGGCGATGGCATGAAATCCGATCACAGCGATGGTGAGGACAACGAACGAGCTGGTGATCATCGACAGGTTCCACTCCAGTTCGGGAATGACCCGGATCAGAAAGTAGATCCATCCGGCAGCGATCAG
>CBDULB010000113.1:0-20672 GCA_965367965.1 uncultured bacterium
AGGTTGAGGTTGAGGTTGAGGCATCGGCTTCGCTGATGGTGCGATCGGAACCTGCGATTGGTGGGGGGCGGTCGGGACAGGGAAGATGGAGCCATGAAAGCTACCAGCCGTTGTGAATCCACCCTCCCGTTGCAGACCTCCGGTGAAGTGCGCCGCTATCCGGCGGTTGACCGGAGCGCATCATTCTTGGCGCGGACCGGATCTATCCTGAAACGCGTCGCGAGATCACTGCTCGATTTGTTTCCGGAAAGCTATCCGTGGATGCCGGAGCAGGAAGCGCGTAAAGTGATCCCTGATCTCGAAAACTTCTCGGTTTTCAACGGCCGTTGGGTGAGAGTGAGGCGCAAGCATCACGGCAACGAGTAGCGGCCTGCAGCCATGGAGATTTATCAACTGAGGACTTTTTGCAAAGTTGCCGAACTCGGCAACCTGACCCGGGCGGCGGAGAAGTTGTTCTCCAGCCAACCGGCGGTGAGCGCACATATCAAGGCGCTTGAGGAAGAGTTCGGCATCGCTCTGTTTGACCGCACCGCGAAGGGTATGCGCCTTACCGCAGCCGGTGAGTCGGTGCTTCGCGATGCGGAAAAGCTGCTGCAGTCGAGTGAGGAAATTTTGCGCAAAGCGGTCTCCTTGCGCGAGGAGGTTTCGGGAACCATCCGGATCGGTTTTAATAACACCCAGGGGGTGCTGTTTTCCGACCGGATTATTCTCGGTCTTGCCAGGCAGTTTCCCCAGCTGGGGTATTCGATCTCGTACGGGGCCAGCGGCGATATCATGTCGGGGCTCGAAACCGGTGCGCTCGATGTCGGCTTTTTTGAAGGCCAGCGGCAAAGTCCGGGCATCGTTGCCGAACAGATCGGCGCGATTGATTTATGCATCGCCATTCCTGCGCAGCGCGAGCGGGAACTGGCGGACGCAGACTGGTCGGTGATGGCGGCTCAGACCTGGTTGTTCGGTTCGCCGCTGTGCTCGTATTCGGGACTGATGAACCAGCTGGCGGAGGAAAAACATCTGCACCTCGGTCAACGGGTTTTCATAACCGACGATTCGATGTGGTTGCGCTTTGTCGCCAACGATCTTGCCGTGTGTCTGGCGCCACGCATCGGCGTCGAGCAATTCATGCCGCACGGCCAGGTCAAAATCTGGCCGCATTTTTCGCATCGCATGCCGCTGTTTCTCGCCTATTCCAAATCGCGTGCGGAGGAACCTGCCATCGGCGCTTTTATCCGCGAAACGCGACGTGTCTGGAACCTCGAAACTTGAGCGCGGCGACAACGACGAGCTCCGCTCGCCGCCCGATCAAAGGTGGTCTTTTGGCGGAGTTTCCGAGATCCACTGCTGCGCCTGTTTTACCGCGGATGGAAGATCATCCGAGAATCTGACTTGCGAGAGCTTTTTGAAGATTCCGGACTTTTGCAAGGCGCTGTGAACCTCCGGTTTCAGGCCGGAAAATATCAAATCCGTATGGTTCCTGACTGCGCCATGGCAGAATTCCTCGAGGACATGCAGCGCGGTCGCGTCGAGAAAGGGAACCCGGGCGAGATGCAGGATCAGCACACGCGGAGGTGCCTCGACCCGCATCAGGGCGCTGCGGAATTTTTCGGCGGCTCCGAAAAAGAAGGGGCCGTTGATTTCGAACACCTCGACGCCTTCGGGGATCAGATGGCGCGGGAAACGCGGCGAATGGCCATCGGCGGAATCGATGACTTCTTCCTCTTCGGTAAGCGCCGAGCTTGCCCATTCCATCTCGGTGGCGGCGACCATCCGCCGCATAAAAAGCAAGGCTGCCAGCACCACGCCGACCTGGATCGCCACCGTCAGATCCACCATCACCGTCAGTCCGAACGTGAGCAGCAGCACGAGCACATCACCGCCCGGGCTCTTCAGCATGCCGATGAAATTGTGCGCTTCGCTCATGTTCCAGGCAACCACCAGGAGGATGCCGGCCAGGGCGGCCATCGGTATATAGGCGGCCCATTTTCCAAAAAACAGCATGATCATCATCAAGGTGAGCGCATGAATGAGTCCTGCGATCGGGGTGCGGCCGCCGTTGCGAACGTTGGTGGCGGTGCGGGCGATTGCTCCGGTGGCAGGAATGCCTCCGAACAGCGGGGTCACCAGGTTGGCGACTCCCTGCGCGATCAATTCGGCATTGGGACGGTGACGGCGTCCGGTCATGCCGTCCGCCACCACGGCGGAGAGTAGCGATTCGATGCCTCCCAGAAGAGCGATCGTGACGGCCGGAGAAATCAACGAACGAATCTGGCTCCAATCAAAGTCGGGCAGCGAGGGCGAGGGGATCGTGCCGGAAACGGACTGGAAGCGGCTGCCGATTGTTTCAACCGGCAGATCGAATATCGCCACCACGGCGGTCGTCAGCAGCATCGCCACCAGCGAGCCCGGTAGGCGGCGGGTCAGCCGCGGCCAGAATTGCACGATCAATACCGTCGCCACGCCGATTGCCAGAGCCCACCCGTTTAAGGTATCCAGATGGGCCAGAGTTTCCCTCATTTTGTGGATAAAATCCGGGGGACCCGGCGACAGGGTGAGACCGAAAAAATCGCCCAGCTGACCGGCGGCAATGATCAAGGCGATTCCCGAGGTAAACCCGATGGTGACCGGGTAGGGGATGAATTGAATCACCGCGCCCAGTCGGGCGAGTCCCATGAGAATCAGGAGCACTCCCGCCATCAGAGTCGCCACCGCCAGTCCTGCATAACCGTGTTCCGCGACGATCGCAGCGACGATCACCACAAAGGCTCCGGTGGGACCGCCGATCTGAACGCGGCTGCCACTGAGTGCCGAAATCACAAATCCGGCGACGACGGCGGTAATCAATCCCTGTTCAGGTTTTACTCCCGAGGCAATTCCGAAAGCGATGGCGAGGGGCAGGGCGACGATGCCGACGATGATTCCCGCACCCAGGTCCCGAAAAAACTGGTCTCTTGAGTAGCCCTCCCGAAGAACGGAAAACAGCTTGGGTTGAAATGATTCGGGTATCACCGGACTGACTTTCGGTCGCAAGAAACCACAGGCATTGCCAATTTCAATCAGAGAGCGAGCTGTGTCAGGTAGGGCAGATTAGCTTCCCGGTTTGTCTGTTGCCGGTTTGTCCGGATGATACCTCTCCGTATTACCTTGCCAGATAAGACTATCTCGTGTGTGCTGGCTTTCGGCAGATGAGTTCGGTTGAGCATGTTAGAGAAATCGCAGCCAGTCTTGGTAATTTTGAATTCGATGCGGGTACGGATTTGATCGAGGTGATCAAGGTTTCAAGTGTGATCCGGATTGGAAATAAGATTACCTCGGAGCGTCAGGAAGAGGAGCCCGATCGCGGTAAGCTGTTTACTCTGTTAAAGCCTGCAGCCCTGAAAGACGCCTTTAAAGAAGCGCAGCATATCAGCGCGGTCACTCCGCAGCAGGTGGTCAGTGAATATGCTGACGAATGGTTGGCGAATCCTGTTCTAAAAGGCAGCGTGAGCCGGCGGAGCGATATCCTTGCCTATCGTCCCGCCTCTGAAAAAGTGGTCGATCGGGTCGAGGTGAATCAGTGCGCCAAGTGCCGGGGAGCCTGCAAGGTGGTGGAGACCAGGCAGGAGCCCGTCTACTATCCGTGCCCCGGCGGGTGCAGTGGTGGGGTGGTATACTCTCAGGGCTACGTCAATGCGCCGGGAACGACTGCACACGGGCAGCCGACAACGGAATCCAGAGTCTGTGGCCACTGCGGGGGAAAGGGCAAAGTATACAGTCACAGCAGGAACGTGCAGCAAACGCATTCCTGCAGAGATTGCCGGGGCAAGGGGGAGGTGGAGAAAACGTATTACCGGCGCAATACATTCTATTGGGCGTACCGGGTCGAAACCTCGATATCGGTCAAGGGCAGGGAGATCACTTCGAACATATTAAAAACGCTGCGTCGCGTAACGAAATCTGAAGACCTCAGCCTGGAGCGTTTGCGCGCAACCGCTTCCGCCATGGACATCGCAAAGGTTGCCGCTCCGTCGAAAATTTCATTGGATTTTGAGCTGACGATTTCGCTGCGGCGCTATCTTGTTTCCTCAGCTGAAGGTGAGGTCGGACAGGTGTTTGTGATCCCGGGCCTTGCCGATCCCCTGGTTGCCGCGGATCGAGCTTTCCTGGATAAGCCGCTCAAGGCGAGACGGAAATTCATTGCGGGCATGACCGTTGAGCCATTTCTGCAGTCGGTCGACGGCAATGCCATGCTGAAATTTCTGATGGATGCGGTCGATGCCGGCAGGGGCATCGAGTCAAGCGATCTGGCGTGGAGTATTTCGTCCCGGCCGCTCAAACGAATGCTGCGCACAGTCCGCAAAGCCGCCGGCCGGGAACCGGGGATACTTTCAAAAATCATGCGCCTGGGGCAGAAGAAGCAAGAGCAACAGCACTGACGATTTCCGCGCTGCCAGGCCTTGAAGAGCGCCCGTCAAGGCCGCGGCGACAGCTGAAGTAGACAAGGGGACGATCAGAAACTTGACCCATTTCCTGCCTCGATTCGATTTTCTCTGTCACTGTGCAGGCCGGCCGGCCGGCGGCACCAGCTTGATTCAAGCGCTCACCGCCTCGCCCGCAAATGCCGATCGAGGAAGAACGGCGCGAGAGGAATCAGAGAGCAGACAAAGACAATCACACACCATTTGAACGACAGTTTCCTGCTGACCAGGACAAGCAGGAGGCAGACACAGAGGGCGATAAAAAATACTCCGTGGGCCGACCCGACAATGCGAACCGCCATCCACATGTCGGCGAGGTATTTCAAGGGCATGGCGATGCCGAGGAGAACGAGGTAGGAAATGCCGTCGAGGATCGAGGCCAGCCGGAGGCGGTCGATCGCGCTGGATTTTAGATTCAGTTTCATTGCAAGCGGGTGGGGCAGGGCAGAGCAGGGGCCGGCGTCGGGCGGGACTATAGATGAGAAATGATTGACCTCCACCTTCGAAGCCGCGCGGTCTGATGTTTGTGTGGGCAGTTCCGCTTTGCCTGCCCTGCACCGGGGCGCAAAGACCCTGCGAGGAGCGGAGCCATCCGGCGCACGGACTTTCGTGTCTTTGGGTGAATTCATTTGCCTTGCTGCCGCCTTCGATAGATTCCCGTGCGACCCGACTTGTGAACAGCTCGCCTGCCTCGTTTTCTGCCCCTTTCCCTTCGAAGCTTGAGCGCGCACACCGCGCACGAGCCGCTACCGTTAGCCACCGAGCGCCTGGCGAACGCGGTCGACCAGTGGGTTGTCGCGTCCGGATGGTAGGTACTGAGTGCTGCAGGCGAGCAATCGCGGGCGCCACTCCGGTGAGACGTGATAGAAATCCTCCAGCACCGCCGAGCTGAATTTGTAGTGGTGCGCATCGCTGCCTTTCAGGAAAATCTGTCGCCGCACTGCGGCGATGAGTTCCCGGGCGCTGTTGCGATCCGCGGCCGGTTCCGGATCGCTGTCGGAAACGCCGGCAAAGCGGAGCACTTTGCGTGCTTTGTCGAGGCGGTCTCCACCGGCGAGAACGTCGTCCGCCGATGCCGGCAGTTGTTCACCGCCCCCGGCCTCGAGGGTGTCGAGTCGCAGCTCACTGACCGCGCCGCGGCTGTGCATGAACTCGCGGAACATCGGCAGAAAGGCGGCCGACTGCAGCAGCAGGCGCCGGCGGATGCCATCGTCGCCGCAGTTCTGGTAGAGGTAGTGCATTGCGTTGGCGGTAGTGACTGCGTGCAGCGCCGGGATCGCCGGCTGGCGCAGCATCAATTCGGAGGCGCCCACGAACAGAGCATCGATGATCGACTGCGGAGCGATGCCGCGATTCAGTTGATCCCGCACCGCGTCGCTGGCGGCATTTTCCGAGTCGTTGCGAAAGCTGTCCATCAAGTCCGCGGTGGCGCCACTGTCGACACCGCCCGCCTGCCAGTCGCTGCGCAGTTCGGCGGCCAGCTTGCGGTTGCGCCGCCACGGCCGGTCGATATCGAGGTCGTTGTCAGCCGGGTTCGGATCGCCGCGATGATTGAGCAGCGCGTAGGCCAGCGAACGCAGTACCGGTTCGGCGTGCTGCCAACCGATGACCTGCAGAGTGCGCCAGGCGTTGGCGAGGTAAATTGCCTTGTGACCGATGCTGCGCAGATCGCGCGCCGCGTAGGGGACGAACAGGTCAAATATCTCCTGTGCACCGGCACTGCGATACAAGCCCGCCACGGCGGCGTCCGCGGCGGCTTCGTCCCAGCGGTCCATGGCTTCGATAAACGCGCGCCGCGCGGCACCCGGCGCGGGCACCCGCTGCTCCGCCACCGGAGCCATGGTCCAGTTTCCCTCCTCGACGTCGCGGGCCTGGGATTTCTTGAAATCGTCGACCGCCCACAGGATCGGCAGCCAGCGATCCGAATCGGGACCCGACAGTGCGGCCAGGTGCGCGGAGTGAACCACCAGCACGGCGTGAAACTTGAAGCCGACAGCGGGCCGCGGTTCAACGTTGCGCACTCCGGCCAGAAACAGGGCGCTGAGCATCTGCCGATACGAAATCTCGCCGCGGCGGATCCGCGGAGCCAGTTCCTCGATCAGGCTTTCGCGCGGCTGGTCCTCCAGCAGGCGCACCAGTGGCTCGATCTCGGCACGCAGTGCGACGATCCCGCCGGCCGGCCCGGGCGCGGATTGCGCTTCGGCAAGGCTGACGGTGGGTAGCTGGCCGAGGAAGCCAAGGCCTCCGCCGATACCGGCCCCGGCGCTGGCCGAAGTGCTGAGAAATCGACGTCTCGAAAGGGGATTGAGCGGCGTTTCCATACCTTCAGTTTATCACCAAACCGCTGTCACCGAAAGATCACTGCGATGGTGAAGGCTGATCGTTTCAGACGGTCAGCCAGGTGTTTGGCAGCGCCTTGATTGCGCCCCTTAGCCGTTTCCCGGTTTCCCGGTCAGCGGCATTCAGGCATCGTCGGTAAAATCGAGCGCATACCATTTCGCCCTGCGGATGTGCACTTCCAGAATCAGTTCCCTGCCGGCGCAGTCGCTGATATCGTCCTTGCCGTGCCATCGGACGATATGACTTTGATGATCGCCCGCAATGGGATCCGACAGCCCCCGGAGATCGGCGCCCCCGGCCGCCGGTTTGATGCGCACGCGAATCGAACCGGCGGACTCGACATCTGCATTCAGCGTGAGTTGATTACCGCTGAACACGATCGCCCGGCTGGTGATGATATCTTCGACGCCGTCGATATCTTCGAGGGCGGCAAAGCCATCGACCCGCCACTTGGCGATACCGAACTGGTGATCTCTCTCGCCGCTCGCCGGATTCCGATTGTGTACGTGGTTGGCGCCGGTGTAGTACATCCACACCTGATCGGTGGAGGCACCGAAGGTTTCTGACCGGGGAACTTCGACCGGTGCATTGGCCGTGCTGACCATGCCTTCATCCCAGGAACCGGCGGCGCCGCGCGGCAGGATCGGCGTGCGCGTCGGCCGCTGCCACGGACCATCGATGTCGCGACGGTAAACCAGCATCACGTTTACCGGGCCATAGTGCCAGAAGCCGTCACTGCTGCCATCGCCGCCTGCACTGACCCGGCCGGTGTGCCCATCGATACTGAACCGCCAGCTGAAGCCGATGACGCTGCCGTCCTCCCGGGGAGACATTCCCGTGCCATAGTTTTCCGCCCGCAGGGTTCCCGGTTCGAGTGCCTGGTCGTCATCGTCGGCGAGTTCATGCCGGGGTTGCACCAGCGGAAACGGGGTATCCTCGATTTCGTCGAGGTGACCGGCATAGCGATGCTGATGAAAGATTCGCTGCCAGTCGTTGGTACCGAATAGCTTTTGCCTGTGCGCCACCTTGAACTGAAAAATGTAATCGTTTCGGTAGCGGTCGTACACGCCGAGACAAATGTCGTAGTTGTGAGACGCCGGCGCCCGGGTGCCGGATGCCACGATGCGGGCATGATCTGCGTGCAGTCCGCGAGCGGCTTTTTTCCAGTCGTGAATGCCGTCGGGCGAGTGATACACGACGTAGCGGACGTCGCCCTCGCTGCAGTAGAGAAAATAACCCCGGTCAGTTTTGAACACGCTCGGGGTATCGACGTGACCGTCCGCTCCGATCAGCACGATGTTGTTTTCGCCGCCGTGGTGAGGGTAGATGCCGAGCTTCGGTTTGCTCCAGGTGATGCCGTCGGTGGAAGTGGCATAACAGATCGCCCGCTGGTTTGCCGGCGTGTTGGCCCGATACCACATTTTCCAGGAGTCCGGGCCTTCGCGCCTCACCGTGGGATAAGCAAGCGATCGCCTGGTTTGCCACGCGCTGTCGGCGGAAAGCAGCGGGCCGGTTTTTTGCGCCGGAATGAAGCTGCGTACCGCACCGCCAAGCGACTCGATGATACGGTCGTCAATGAACAGTTGCCTGTCGCCGCCGATTGCTTCGGCACCGCTCGACCGGTCCGCGCATGTGAGCAGCAAGAGCAGCAGTCGGACAACTTGCGCGGCAATGCTTTTGGGGAGTTTAAGGCACCTGGTCATTGGGAGGCTGCGCGACGTCTGGATGATCATCGCTGCCCCTCAGCAACGGCGTCAAGCTGAGACCATTGCCCCACCCTGCACACGATTGCGCCTAGCGGCTACTTCGGCCCGATCTCAAAACCGGGGCAGGGGGCAGTCGATCGATGCTGAAATCTCAGCCTTTTTCATTTCCTGAATTCCTGAGATGGCGAGCCTTGGGGTAACAATAATGTTATTTTTTCCTGCCCCTGTCCCGGTGACCGAAATTTGCATCACCGGGCGGGCTTCACCGGGGCGTCGCCGAGCAGTCGGCTGAGGACGGGCTCCATGGTTTCCGCCCAGAGCCGGTATCCGGCGGCGTTGGGGTGGACGGTGTCCTGCATGAATTCCTTTTTAGGGAGTCCGTTCTCGTCGCCGAACTGCGGGCGCATATCGAGGAAGGTGATGTGTTTCTGTTTTCCGAGGGGAGCGATCAGCCGGTTGATTTCCAGGATGGGCTCCACGAATCGGGCGGGGCTGCGGGGCAGACAGCCGAGCAGCAGGATCTTGCATTGCGGAGCCCTGGTGTGGATCTTTGCACAGACGGCGCGGATGCCGTCGGCGATCTCTGTGGGGGTGTTGCTGCGCGCGTTGTCCGTGCCGGTGAGGTTGTTGGTGCCGATGAGGACGACGGCGACTTGAGGGGCGATGCTTTCCATTTCGCCGTTGTCCAGCCGCCAGAGGACGTTCTGGGTGCGATCCCAGCCGAAGCCGATGTTGAGGGCATTGCGGTGCGCGTAGTACCGGTCCCAGGTTACGTTGCCGCGTGCCTGCGGTGCCACCGGGATGCCGCCGAAGAGGTGGGTGATCGAGTCGCCGATGAACACCAGGTCGGGTTTGCTTGATTCGATGGCTTCGAGCACCTGTGCATGACGTTGGTGCCAGTCGTAGAAATCGTCCTCGAGCTTCGGAACCGGAACGAGGGCGTTATTTTCCTCCGCGTGGAGGGGAAGGGTTAGCGGGAGAAGGAAGAGACAGGTCAGCAGGATCTTTGGCATTGCAGCGATGGTGGATGTTTTTCCTATGGGTTCGATAACGACGCAGGGAAGGGTGCCTTATCAATCAAGGCAACGCCCGTCGGCAGTGGCTCCGGATTTTTCAAAAACAAGGGACAGGCAGGGATAGATCACAACTGTCAAAATGGCTGTTTTTGCCATTTCCTTACGCGTTTAGCCGGTGACCGCGGGGGTATCAAAAATGCGGTTATCCCGTCCGGCCCGAATGGCGTTGCATGGCATTGAGCGGGAATCGATCGAATCACCGCTCGCCGTGAATGGGGGTACCTCGCTCATTTTCAGAAATGGGATTCCATGCCATCATCGTCCCTAACGCAATGCAAGTGTCATCGATCACCTGAATTTGACTCTATGAAATCCATTTTCACTTTTCTCGCGCTGGTGTTTTTACTCGTGCCCGCAAGTGCCGGCGCAAAGCGCCCTAACATTGTGCTGATCATGGTTGACGACATGGGCTGGTCCGACCTCGGTTGTTACGGTGGTGAGATTCGCACACCGAACATCGATTCGCTGGCGCAGGACGGCTTGCGATTCACGCAGTTCTACAACAACTCCGTCTGCGGCGCGACGCGGGCTTCGCTGCTGAGCGGTTTGTATTGCCAACAAACCGGGCATGCAGGCAACCATTGGAATCAGCCGAAGGACTTTTCGAAATGCGTGCTGATTCCCGAACTCCTGCAGGCCGGGGGCTACCACACGGCAATGGTCGGCAAGTGGCAGGGGCGTGATCTGGCGGTTGAGCGTGGCTTCGACCGGTTTTTCGGACCGAATTGCCAGGGCAAAATCAGCTACTGGAATGCGGTTCAAGCGAATGATTTTTACCTCGATGATCAGCGCTGGAATTTTCCCGAGTCGGGTTTTTTTATGACTGAAGCGTTCAATGATTACGCGGCGGAATTCCTGAAAACGGCGGTCGCCGGTGAGGCACCGTTTTTTCTCTACGTTGCCTACATCGCGCCGCACTGGCCGCTTCACGCGCGGGAAAAAGACATTGCCAGCTATCGCGATCTCTACCGTCAAACCGGCTGGGACGAATGGCGTCAACGGCGCTTCGAGCGTCAACGCGAGATGGGGCTCATTGCGGCGAATTCGACGATGGCTGCGAAGCCGGCATCGGTTCAGCCGTGGCAGGATGATCCCGAAAAGAACTGGCAAGCGGAGCGGATGGCAACTTACGCCGCGCAGATTTCAACGGTCGATCGCGGGGTCGGTGGCCTGTTGAAGATCCTCAAAGAATCGGCAGTCGACGAAGACACGCTGGTGCTGTTTTTGAGCGACAATGGCGCGGCGCCGGACGGTGGGCTGCGGCCGGGCACGAGCGGATTCGGATTTGACCGGAGTGGCAAAAATAAGGCCTGGCGGCGCGACGGCATTGCCATCAAAGGCGGTAGCGGGCCCGACCATATGCCGGGGCCGCACGACACCTTTGCCGGCTATGGCATCGCCTGGGCGACAACCAGCAACACCCCGTTGCGCGATCACAAGCAGTCGGCTTATGAAGGCGGGATCCGGACGCCGCTGATCGCCCGCTGGCCGAAGGTCATCAAGGAGGGCGGCCTGATCTCGCAGCAGCCGGGGCACGTCATCGATGTGATGGCGACCTGCCTGGATTTGTCGAATTTGGACTATCCCGCCGAGTTCGAGGGGCGGCGTCCCATTGCGATGGAGGGCAGGAGTCTGGCACCCATTTTTCGCGGTGAGCAGCGCGCGGCGCATGAGGCGATCGGCTGGGACTGCAGTCGTGGTCAGGCTTTGCGTCAGGGCAATTGGAAACTCGTCCGGCCCGCGCCCGGCAAGCCGTGGCAACTTTACGATTTAAAAGCCGACGGCGGGGAAACCCGCGACCTCGCGGGTGCATCCGCCGCTCGTGTCGAGTCGATGGCACTTGCCTGGGAAAGCTGGCGTCAGCGGGTCGGAGCACGCTGATCGATCAGGCCGTGGTCGTCGGTGTGGTGTAAATGCAATCGCTACCTTCACGCCGGCGTGAGTTTCCGCCGGAGGGACGAAAAGGTCCCGGCGGGCACGGCGCAACAATCTGCAATCACGGAGTCCACGCAAGGACTCAGTTTCGCTTTAGCCAGACAGGACCGGTGGGCGCGGCAGCGGCGGGAGGTGTGACCTCCGGGCGATCTTCGCTGGTCTGGTTGTCCTCCATGACGATGCCGTCTACCGCACACAGAATTTCGAAAGCCGGGCCCTCATTGGTCTGAATCACATTGCCGGAGATCTCGGTCTCGACCGGTGGTAGATCGGCTTTCTTGTCGCCTTTCATACCGATCAGAATGTTGTGTTCGCAATTTACGAAAGTGTTGCCGGTCACTTTGGCACGTTTGACCTGAAAATACTCGTTGTCGTCCGAGTCCGGCACGCCAAGCATAAAGCACATGGCGCTGCGCTCGTCGTCACCGGTGAGGTCCTGAAAGTAGTTTCCGCTGACGATGTGATCCTCTCCGATGATGCGCACGCCGCCGGTGCCTTTCGCGCCCTCACCAACGAAGACGTTGCCCTCGACCCGGCAGGCGTTGCCATGGCGCAGCGTAAGAGTGCCGGACACGCCGTGGAAATGATTGTTGCGGTAAAGGTTGCCGCACGATTTGTTGGAAATGCACTCCGCCTCGCCGTCGCATTTCTCGAACAGATTGTCTTCGATGACACAGTTGGTGGTGAGCATGGAGGTCTTACTGTCGCCGAGACGAATGGTCTCTCCGCCGTTTTTGCCGAGTTTCCGGCGCGGGCCGAAGTGATTGTGATCGATCCGATGGGCGGCTTCCCATCCTTCGGCAAGCCACACTACGAGCGTCGGCCCTTCGGTGGTTTTGCCGCTCAGGTAGCAGTGATCGATGCGATGGCGCGAGCCGTACACGGAAACGAAGCGCGACGAACCCTTGAGTTCGACATCGGGCTGGTCGTTAGAAACCACGCAGTTGGTGATACGGCAATCGTTGGCGATTTCGTCCGAGTCAATACGCAGTTCGATGGACTCCTCGCCGGTCGGATTCAGAAAGGCGAGCCCGTCGACTACGATGTGCTCACCGGCGAGCGAAATCCGCGAATCGCCAGTCAGCACGACCTTACCCGGAGTCTGCGCCTTGATGGTGACGGGATTCTCCGCCGTGCCCCTGGCGTGAATCCGCAGACGGGCATCGGCCCAGACACCGTCGGCCAGGAGGATGGTGTCGCCGGCTTGAACCTTCTTCGCGGTCTCGACGAAGGCATCGGCGTCGGCAACGGAATGCTCCGCCGCCCGAGCTGACGTTGCGAACAGAAGCAGGAGCGGCAGGATTTTGTGCATGGTTTGAATGCAATCGCTACGCTTCCGTTGCCTCGACCGCAAGGACGATTGACGGCCGGAACGATTGGTAGCGATGGACGGAGTTTAACCGAACAGAGAGGTGATCGGCTGGCCTTTGTCGGCGAGTGTGAACGGGCGTTTGCTCGGACTGTAGAGCACCTGATCGAGCGGCAGGCCGAGACCGTAGCCGATGGTGGCGTTGAAGTCCGGAATCGACACCTTGTTTTCGGCAACCTCGGCACCACTTTCGTCGGTCTTTCCGTAGATCGTGCCGCCCTTGATGCCGCCTCCGGCGAGCAGTGCGCTGAAGGCTTTCGGATAGTGGTCGCGACCTTCATTGGCATTCACCTGCGGAGTGCGACCGAACTCGGTGGCCAGCACGACCAGCGTTTCGTCGAGCATGCCGTTGGCTTCAAGGTCCTGGATCAATGCACTGAGACCGCGGTCGAGCACGTCGCAACGCTCGGGGACTTCGACGAAGTTGTTCACGTGGGTGTCCCAACGCCCGAGGCTGACCTCGACGCAGCGAACTCCGTGCTGGACCAGCCGGCGCGCCAGCAGACAGCCCTGACCGAAGTTGTCGTCGCCGTAACGCTCGCGCGTCGCCGCCGGCTCGGAGGCGATGTCGAAGGCTTTCAGGTCTTCGCTTTTCATCAGCGTCAGCGCCTCGTCGTAGAGATCGCGATAGGCGCGGACATTCTTGTGCTGGTAGGTGGCGTGAAATTCCTTGTCGAGGTGGCGCGACATATCGAGCCGACGGTTGAAATCGGTCTCGCTTACCGACGCCGGCCGGACGCTGTTTTGCAGTCCCTGCTCCGGATTGTTGATCATCAGGGGCGAGAACTTTGATTCAAAAAAGCCTGAGCCCGGATGGCGGCTGCCATCACCGATGACCGCGCTGCCGGGCAGCATCGGATTGCCTTTGCCGTTGAACTTGAGCAGCCAGGCACCCATCGCCGGGTGGCGGATGGTTCCGCGCAGGGTGTAGCTGGTGTGCATGTAGTAGTTGCCCTGTTCATGGGCGCCCTGGGTCGAGTTCATCGAGTTGATCACCGCGAACCGGTCCATGAGCTGCGAGGTGCGTCGCAGGCCCTCGCCGACGTGATAACCGTCGACACTGGAAGCCAGCGTGCCGGTGGCGCCCATCACTTCGTGACCGGGCTTGACGTCGAAGGTGTCGAGGTGGCTCATGCCGCCGGACATGTAGAGGTAGATGATGTTCCTGGCTTTGACGCCGGGATTCACTGCGGTCGAGGCGCCGGCGCCGGCAGCGAACAGTCGATCGACCGGCAGCAGACCGACGCCGAGGGTGGATGCCGCCACGCGGGCGACAAACTGGCGGCGGGAGAGTTCAGAAAGTTGATTCACATTCATGGCGATGCATAAACGGTGAGGAGGGGCGGGAAAAAACTTACGATTGAGACGATTGAGAGGTGGGTAGAAAAGGTGAACAGATTGCTAATTTTCGCTGATGTAGGGCAGAGCATCCGGGGCTGACGAGGTGCGTATTCCGGGACAATTAATTGAGTGTTCGCCTGTTGGGAGTGCCGGGAGTCCAGAAACTGTCAGCGACGATCAGCGTCCATCAGCGGTTCTCTTTTTGTGTCGCTGGCTCAGTGTGCTCGCAGCTATTGTATAAACAGAAATTGCTGGGTGTTGAGCACGGCGTAGACCAGGTCCTTGTAAGCTTTGTCGCCGATTTCTTCGACGATCGGCGCCAGGTAGTCCCGCTCCGCCTGCGTCGGATAGCGTGAGTAGAGGCTCAGATAAATGACATCGAGCCGACCGTCGGCGGTCTTCTCGCGCATCACTTCGCGGGCCAGCACGCCGTACTTGCCGACCAGTGCCTCGGCATACGGGCCGTTGAGAAGTTGCAGGGCTTGCGGCAGGGATGCCTCATCGTTGGCATTTTCAATCACGTCGCGGTCGGACTGCCCGAACTCGCGCAAAAAGTGGCCGTTGGGCGCGGGGGATGGCAGATTCGCCGCGCGCTGCGCCTGACCGACCATTTTTGTCATGTATTCGACGAACTGACGCAACTCGTTGCGATCGGTGATGCCCAGCTCGGTGGCTTTTTCCATGTATTCGCGTCGCCCTTCGCGATCCAGCGACGCACGATTGCCCCGTCCGCTGGACATGCCCATCATCATGCGCTCCTCGCCGCGTTCGGCGATCGGTCCCGCGGCGGCTTCCGCGCCGAAGGTTTCCGCCGCCTCGCCGCTGGCAACCAGTTTTTCCCAGCCGGGTTCGTAAATGTGCTTGCGCACTTCGCTGCGGACATCGCTGCGGTATTGGTTGGCTTCGCGGGACAGCTTCCGCGTCAGGTCCTCGTCCCTGGCCTTGCGTGCCTCGGCAATTTGCGCGGTCAGTTCGCGGGTGCGCTCGACTCCTTCGGCGGCCGTTTTGGCGACTTTCTTGATGCCTTGCGCAAGTTCTTCGGTTTCCAGGGCGCTCAGTGAATCGTGAATTTTGTGAAGCGTGGTCAACTGATCATCAGCTGCGGCGTTGGCCCGCTCGGGAATCGCGTCCGGGTCGGGATTGATCAGCGACACGAAGGAATCCCAGATCTGTTCCGCGCTCATCCGCCGCAACACCGGTCCCTGGAAATAGTAAGCCTCGCCGGGCTGAATCTCCTCGTGGGTGGCCTGGCGCTGATAGGTGCGCGTGTTGTAGAGCATTTCCAGATAAGCCTTGAGGTCGTAGTCGAGCGCCTTCATCTGAGCTTCGAGGTAAGCCATCAGCTCCGGGTTGCTGGCTTGCGTGCTGTCGGTGATCTCATCGACCGGCTCGATCAGTCCGATACCGAACACTTGCTTCCAGAGCCGGTTGGCGATGACGCTGGCGAAGCGGGGATTGTCCTTCGAGGTCATCCACTCGGCGTAGGCGTCCAGGTTCGGTTCAGCATCGGCGCCGAACATGGTTTTTGCCTGCACCTTGTCGCGCGGTCCGGCGTCGTCATACTGGTAGTCGTCCGGCAGCCGCAGCGTTTGAGGTTCGCGCTGAATCGACGTGTAACGCAGCGGACGCATCACTTCCTGCACGGCGCTGCGCAACGCCGCCTGCTCTTCCCGACTGGCGGCGTTCATTTCCCGTGTGCGCTCTCTTTTGCCTGCATAGCCACGCAGGTTGGTCATGATCGGCGAGCGGTAATTCGACTGCATTTCATAGCTGAACGCCGCCATTTTGAAATAGTCCATTTGGGTCCACTTATCGAAGGGGTGGTCGTGGCACTGAGCACACTCCAGGCGGGTGCCGAGAAAGATGCGCACCGTGTTCGACATGTTGTCGAGCGGCATGCCGCGGTCGCGCAGGTAGTAGCCGATCGCGCCGGACTCCCAGGCCGCACCATCGGTGGTCAGCAGCTCGCGGACAAACTGGTCGTAGGGCTTGTTGTCGCGCAGCGAGTCCTTGATGAACCCGGCATAGTGCGGCGCGACCACCTGGCTGTTGTTGGCGGTGCGGTTCAGGCGCAGCAGGTCGGCCCAGTAGTTGACCCAGTGATTGACGTAACCTTCACTCGCCAGCAGTTCACCGACGAGCTTGCCGGCCTTGTCGTCGTCTGTGGAAGCGAGGTAACTTTCCGCCTCCGATTTGGTCGGAATGCGCCCGACGATGTCGAGATAGATGCGCCGCACCATGGTCGAATCCGGCGCGACGTCGTTCGGCGTCACGTCGTGGGCCGCGTAGCCTTTCTCGATCAGGGCATCCACCTGCTGCGATGGCGTCAGTTTCCCGGCGGCAGGAGCCGTCTCAGCCGCAGCCGCAGTTGCAAAGGGATTAGCCGATAAAAGGGCCAGGACACAAAGCGCCGAAAGCATTTTCATAGTAGTACGGGCAGATACAATTCACGGCCAGCTGCGCTCCGCGCACATGATCTCGATCCTATCCGCAGCTGATCCGTATGCCGATGCAACCCCGCCCACGCACGACAGTCGCGCGGCCGGGAGGCGCAATCGCGCGAGGAGCGGGGGCGGGAAGCGTGGCTGGCCGAGCTTGTCGGGAGGGGGCGGCTAAGCCATTTTTGGAGTGTTGAAATGGCAATTTGCGTACCTGACCGCATTTCCTGATCGACTGACGTCTGGCCCAGGGAAGCCTGTTAATTCACAATCAATTCGCCGGCGCTCGAAACTTCCGGGCGGGGATCCTGCGGTGAAAGTGAGGGGTCAAAATCCGGGTTGGGCGTCGGCAGCAAGGCATCGCTGGCGTCGAGCCAATCGAGGAGGTTCTTTTTTATCGTCGAGGTTTTCTGCGGCATTTTTTCCGCCAGGTTGTTGGTTTCGCTGAGATCTTTTTCAAGGTCGTAGAGTTCGCAACCGCGGCCGTAAAAATAGATGAGCTTGTAGCGCCCCTGCCGAATGGCCGACGACGGCCAGCCCCAGTGGGGGTAGTGCCAGTAAAGAGACGGTTCCGGTAAAGACTCTCCTTTCAGCAGCGGCAGCAAACTTCGCCCGTCCAGCTGATCGGGAGCATCCGCAGAGATGCCGGTCAGCTCCAGAATCGTCGGCAAAATATCGGTTGTGATCACGGGCTGCTTAAGGAGCACGCCGCCCTTCAGACCGGGAACATAACAAAACGCCGGCACCCGGATTCCGCCTTCATAGAGCCACGCTTTCTCTCCGCGCAACGGGGCCACACGGGTCAGTCGCTGGCCGTTGACTTTCCGGCCGTTGCGTTTTTTCGGATGACGATCAAAAATCACCGGGCCGTTGTCTGACCAAAAGAAAATGGCCGTGTGCCCGGCGACGCCAGCCTCGTTTAGCGAGGTAAGTACGCGGCCGACCAGATCATCCAGCCCTTTCAGCAGGGCGGCATACTTCAGAGAGAGATCCGTCGGAGTCGTCTGACTTTTCTGAGTGAAGTACTGGAGGTTTTCCGGAATCGGTTCGATTGGGCCGTGCACCGAATACGGTGCCAAATACAGAAAAAACGGATCGGCATGGTGCTTGGCAATAAACGCTTCGCTTTCCCTGCCGATCCGGTGCGTTAAATGCTCGCCCGGGATAACGTCCGGATAATTGACCGGAGCATACGGTGGCTGATACGAACACCAGCCGCTGTCCACCGTCGCCCCGAGCGTCACGTCAAAACCCTGCTGTTCCGGCATGGCGCCGCCAAATCCCAGATGCCATTTTCCGATAGAAGCGGTGGCATAGCCTTTCGGCTTCAAATACTCGGCAATCGTTTTTTCCGCGGAAGGCAACCCGAGCGGAGTCAGCGGCGGCTTGTAGGGAGAGTAAGCCGGCCAGGGAGCTTTCATGGCCCCGAATCCACCGTTCTGGCGCGTCCTGCGTTCCATGTTCGCGGTCCCGACATTGGTGACCCGGGTCCGCGCCGGAGATTTCCCGCTCAGAATTGAAACCCGCGTCGGAGTGCACACGGGGCCCGCCGCATAGGCATTGGAAAAAATGCTGCCGCGCTCCGCCAGCCGGTCAATATTCGGGGTTTCAAAAAACTCAGCACCGTTGTAGCCGACGTCTTTCCATCCCAGATCATCCGCTACGATCACCACGATGTTCAACGGCTTTTCCTGAGCGAGCGATGATGCGCCGAGTGCAAATATTGCCGCGGCCACTACCAGCTGCTTGTAAGTATTTTTCACGGGGCTGTCAGGGTCTGGTCAAGTCTGGCGCGGAGCGCGGCAAGCTCGGGATGATTCGAATCGACTGCGAGATTCTTCCACTCGTGCGGATCGTTGTCGTGATCGTAGAGTTCTTCGCTGCCATCGACGTAGCGGATGTAGCGCCAGCGATCGGTGCGCAGGGCGTGGTGATCGCTGAAGGTGGTGACCGCGGGGTGATCCCACGCGGCGTCGGGATTCTCCAGCAGCGGGCGCAGGGAAACGCCTTCGAGTTTGTGCGGGGCATCGATGTTTACGAGGTCGAGTACCGTAGGGTAGAGGCTGAGCAGTTCGACCGGTTGGTCGCAGCGACCGCCAGGCTCGATGCCGGGGCCGACGACAATGAACGGCACGCGGGTGGTCTGTTCCCAGAGCGCGGCTTTGCCCCAGTGCTGTTTCTCCCCGAGATGCCAGCCGTGATCAGAAAAGAGAAACAGCCAGGTGTTGTCGGCATGCGGGCTTTGCCGGAGCGCTGCAACGACACGGCCGACTTCGGCATCGACGGAGGCGATCGAGGCGAGATAGGCGCGAATGACGGCCCGCCAGTAATGGTTCTTCGTGACCCAGTCGTGATCCCACAGCCCGGGGGCCTCGATGTCCTGTTCGCGACGTGGCTTTTTGCCGAAATAGGGCAGGTCGTCGTTGTCGTTGTCCAGCAGTGGCGGCAGCTCGATTTCCTCTTCGGGAAACAGCTCGAACCACTTCCGGCTCGCGTAGAGAGGGGTGTGCGGACGGTAGAAGCCGCAGCCGATAAAAAAGGGCCGATCATGCGTGTCGTTGAGCCGCGCGATGACGCGATCGGCGATCTCCTCATCGAACGACGCGGCCGCGGGATCGGAGGGTTGCGGACCGACGCGCAGTTCGGGATCGGAGGGGGGAACGCCCCAGTCGGACAGCCGGTCGCCGTCCCGGTAGCGAAGCAGCGTTTTAAGAAAGGGGCCGTAGTGGTAACGCCGGAACTGCTGCCAGTCGGGCCAGGCGCGGTCGCGGTGACCGGAATGGAACAGTTTGCCGAATCCGGCCGTCGCGTAGCCGGCGTCGCCGAGTGCGCGCGGCAGGCTGATGATATTGCGGAACTCCGGCTTGTCGCGGAACCACCCCGAGGGATTCGTGGTAATGCCCGTCGTGGTCGGTCGCAGCCCGGTCCACAGCGAACTGCGCGACGGGTTGCAGACCGGGGAATTGCAGTGGGCGTTGCTGAAAAGCAGGCCCGATTCGGCGAGGGCATCGATGTTCGGTGTGCGCGCACCGGGATGCCCGCCGAGGCAGCCGACATAGTCGTTCAGGTCATCAATGACGATGAACAGCACGTTTGGTTTCGGTGCTGCCTCCGCCTGAGCGTGCAGGACCGGCACCGCAAACAGCAGGGCAAGACTCGAAAAGAGGAAAATCATTCGGCCCCGGTCACGCGACAAGTGGAAAAGCGGCATCATTCACCAAAAAGTGGAAGGTGAGAGCTTGAGCGTGACGAGTCAAACGGGTTGTTTTTTCCGCTTGGCCGGGGCGCTGTTCCGAGTTCCGAAGTGCTTCGCCACCGCATTCAGCGGGTGGTCGGCAAAATTGCGAACCATGCTGCGGGAAAGCGTCCCCGGTAGGCAGCGGGAACGCCTGCCTCGGCCTCCGGGACCGGAGGGCGGAAGCGCGAGAGGGGAGCTGCAGAATCTCCAGCCCGGCCCGGCGAGGTTGCGGGAAATGGCAAGGGTTTACATTTTCTCCCTGCCTGACTGCGTGCTGCGAAATTTGAAACAGCTCGCCTGACCCTATTTTCTCTTTTCTTCTTTTGCCGACGAGGTCATCGTCGGTGGCAGATTTACCTTCTCAGCTCGGAGGCCACGCGGCGCTGCGCTGCGGGGAGGGACTCGCGCCACGCGAGATCAGTAGCGAAAGATGGCGGCGCATTTTACCTCGTCCGGCATTTCCCCGGCATCGAAATAGTGAACGGTGCCGCCGGCCTGGAAGGTCTCAATGGCAGCGGTTTCGAACAGGTTCTCGGCCGATCCGGATCCGTCTGTGTCGGGGGACTCTTCCACCAGCACGGCGTGCTTTTGCGCATCGTAGCAACCGAACGCCGAAGCTCCTTCGGCGATGAACAGGGTCTCGATCTTTCCGGCCTTGGCAGCTTTGACGATTTCATCGACCGCGGTCGACCCGGTGGCGGCGGCGAGATGCGCGTCCAGAGATTCCAGTTCCGCCGTCCGCTGCTGCCCGGCCCGGTCCGAGACACAATCCTGAATC
>CBDULB010000114.1:0-20529 GCA_965367965.1 uncultured bacterium
TGCATGTCTTATCCACGCCGCCAGCGTTCGTTCTGAGCCAGAATCAAACTCTCCGTAAAAACGTAATTTTTGATCTGCTCGAACAACGTTTTGTTACTCGATGAGCCATCCAACCCTCAGGCCGGACCCTCACCGCAATTCATTGTTTACTGACAGAAAATTGACCGAATTAAGACTGAAGTATTACAGACTCCAATCTTAAAACCGCGCATCGACCAAACCAGTAAACTGATTCAGTAAAACCGACGCGCAGCGCACAATTTAACCTTTTCTTCTCCGCTGAATTTTTCGTCGTGTGAAATGTTTGGCACAGTTTCTGCATCAACCATCTCACTCTCCTGCTACAACGTGTGTTTCGCCGCAACAGAACAACTCAAACTCAGTTACATTTGTAAAGATCGCTGGCCTTCTGATTTCTCAAAATGGCCCCCTTGGGGGACGAAAACGCCGATTGCGAACGAGCCGCGATCGACGTTATAAATCCTCAAGCATCGGCGCGTTTCGTGCCGATGTTCAGAGATTAGCAGATGCCGAAGAACCTGCAAATGCTTTTGACAAATAAATCGCAAAAAAAGACCGGACACCCCCACCCTACTACAGGCTGAAGATCGCAAGTCGCTTTAGATCATGGGGTTTTACTTCGCCACTCTATTTAAAAACTCTTTGCGACCTCCAATAGCCAACTTAATGCGCTTCGTTATTCATGGCGGTTGTGACAATTTAGTGGATTCACAGGGCTGTCACGGCGTGAAGCCGGCCCACTGAGAGCGGTTTTCAGTCGCCCTTCGGCTTTTCCTCCGTCTTTATCGGAGTCTACCGTTCAGCTGAGACGCCCGATCAGGAGAGGCGATCCCTGTCCGCCCGGCAATGCGGTGGAGAACACACTGGAGCGGTAACCGCATTCGACTCGTGTCGACCGGACAGCCACCCCCTGTCCGTCGTTTCCGACCCGGCTTGCAGCCTGGCAAATGCACTCCCCGGAAAATGACGGCGATAACGCCTCCGCCATTGCAAATCCTGTGCCGCGGCGGTCGAAATCACCGGGCTGGCGGTGCCGACTACTCGGTCACTGCTCCGCCGGCAGCCAAGCGTCACGATTTTCGTTAGCCCATCAATGGCTTGATAGATGGCAGACAAGCGTCCACCCACCCCGGACAGCCCGAACCATCCGGGCGCGCCCCTTCACTGAGCGCGCGCCTGCCCACCTGACCGTCAGGGGCACAGGCGCGGCCATGAAACCAGCAATCAGGCGCCCGCCTACTCGATCACCTCGGGCCACTCCTGATGGAAAAACTCCCCGGCCGGCTTGTCGGTGCGCTCAAAGGTATGCGCGCCGAAGAAATCCCGTTGCGCCTGCAGCAGATTGGCCGGCAAACGCTCGCTGCGGTAGCTGTCGTAGTAACCCAATGACGCCGAGAACGCCGGCACCGGAATGCCCTGGGTCACACCGAGGGCAACGATCTCGCGCCACGCTGACTGATTGCTGTTGAGCAGTTCGGTGAAAAACGGATCGAGCATGAGGTTGGTCAGCTCCGGATTGCGGTCGTAAGCCTCCGCCATGCGATTCAGGAAACGCGCCCGGATGATGCAACCGCCGCGCCAGATCTTGGCGATACCACCCAGATCCAGATCCCAGTCGTGCGCTTCGCCGACCCGCTTGATCAAGTCCATGCCCTGCGCGTAGCTGATGATCTTCGACGCGTAGAGCGCATCGTGAACCTTTTTCACCAGTTCGTCCTTGGGCAGGTCGATCGACGGCGTCGGGCCTTCGAACAATTTCGAAGCCGGCACGCGCTGATCTTTCAGCGCCGACAAAATGCGCGCTTCAACCGCTGCGTTGATGGTCGAGATGACCACCGCATTTTCCGCGGCATTCATCACCGTCCACCGACCGGTGCCCTTCTGGCCCGCCTTGTCCATGATCAACTCAACCAACGGCTCGCCGGTCTCCTTGTCCGTGATGGTGAAGATCTTGCTGGTGATCTGGATCAGGTAACTTTCCAACTCACCCTGATTCCACTGCTCGAAAATCTCCGCCATCTCTTCCGTCGACAGACCCGCCGTTTTGAAAATCTGGTAAGCTTCGCAGATCAACTGCATGTCGCCGTACTCGATGCCGTTGTGCACCATCTTGACGAAATGCCCGGCACCGCCTTTGCCGATGTGCACCACACACGGCTCATCGTTGTTTTCGCCCGCCTTGGCACTGATCGCCTCGAAAATCGGTTTGATGATTTCCCAGCTCTCCTTCGGACCGCCCGGCATGATCGCCGGTCCCTTGCGGGCCCCCTCTTCACCACCGGAAACACCGGTACCGATGTAAAGCAGGCCCTTCTCCGCCAGCTCCTGCGAACGCCGCTCGGTGTGAATGAAAAATGTGTTGCCGCCGTCGATGATCAGATCGCCCTCGTCGAGCAGGGGCACCAGCGAATCGATGACCGCATCGACCGCATCGCGATCGGCCGGATCGGCACCCGCCTTCGATTGCACCAGCATCATCACCTTGCGCGGACGTTCCAGGCTGTCGACAAATTCCTCCAGCGTTTCGGCTCCGACCAGGTTTTTGCCCTCATTGTCAGCGATGAACTTTTCCATCGTCTCGGTGGTCCGGTTGTAAACGCTGACCTGAAAGCCGCGGCTCTCGACGTTCAACACGAGGTTCTGCCCCATTACTGCAAGGCCAATCAATCCAAAATCACTTTTGCTCATATCTCCGAGGTATCTCCTGTGGTAAAATCTATCAATGCCGTTGAACCGAATGTCGCGGCAACGTTCAAGCTATCCAGCTTTTGAAAATGGCAACCCTGCATTTCGTTACCAATATCTCCGCAGAAAGCGTCACCGATGTCGAGCAACGCTTCGAACCATCGACGACCCACGGGGCCGATATCCGCTTTTACGGCGTCGTGCGTGATCGCGAAGACGATCGCAGCATCTCCGCCATCGATTACAGTTGCTACGCTGAAATGGCCGGACAGGAACTGCAAAAGATCGCCGATCAACTGGCGCAACGCTTTCCCGATGGCCGCCTGTTCGTCCACCACCGCATCGGTGAAGTCGCCGCCGGCGACGCTTCGCTGCTGATTCGCGCCCAGATGCCGCACAGCGCCGCCGCTTTCGAATTGGTCCAGACCGCGCTGAAAATGATTAAAGAAACCGTCCCCGTCTGGAAGAAGCCGTGCTTTGTTGAATAACTGTTCCTGAATCGCGGTGCTTTGTGCTTTGTTGGCCAACGCCTGCGGCGTGAAATGTTCAGATATCCATTCTCCAGCCTTCTACCTTCTGTCTTAGTCAGTGAATTTACCCAACAAACTTACTTTACTGCGCCTGATCCTGACTGGCGTGTTTGTCATTTTGCTGTCGGTCGAGTTCCCCTGGTCGCGGACGCTGGCACTGATCGTGTTCGCCGTTGCCGCGCTCACCGATTTTTTTGATGGCCACATCGCCCGCAAGCACAACCTGATCACCAACTTCGGCAAGCTGATGGATCCGCTCGCCGACAAAGTGTTAATGTGCGCCGCCTTCGTGCTGCTCACCGAAATGCACCTGATCCCCGCCTGGGTTGTGGTCGTCATCCTGACCCGCGAGTTTCTGGTCACCGGCCTGCGCCTGATCGCTCTCGCGGAAAACGTCGTGCTCGCCGCCGAAAAGCTCGGCAAACACAAGACCACCTGGCAGATCATCACCGTCGTCTATTTTCTCGTCCACCTCGCGTCAAGCGAACCCGCATTCCGCTGGATCGCCCCGCTGTTCGAGTGGCAACCGACCAGTCCGGACATTGCCGGACAGATCCTCATCTGGGTGACCATGATCCTGACCCTGTGGTCAGGGTGGAGCTACACGATGAAGAACCGGCAGCTGTTAAAGGATTGCTGAGCATCGATCCCGACGCCCTCTCGAAGCTACCGCGAACTGGCGCACCACCCGAAAACTGCCCGCGCAGTCGGAGCTTACAATTTCCTTCCCGACTCGGGCACGATGATCTGATCGCCGGGCTGAAGCTTGGGATCGAGTCGTGAGTCGCGAACGATGGCATTGAGGTCGTGCTCGGAAGCGGATCCGTTGCGGATCAGTTTGACTTCTTTCTCCTTGGCGAAATCGCTCAGTCCTCCTGCCTCAGAAATCGCGCCGAGCAGACTGATGCCATCGCGGTAAGTGATTGCACCACTTTGCTTGACCCCACCGGTGATCGCTATCACGCGCACACTGGCTTCTCCGTCGGCGTTGATGACGATAGTCGGGTTGGTGTAGATTTCCGCATTCTGATAAGCCCGGGCGATCTGCCTTGCCAGGGTCGAGGGCTTCTCTCCGGCCGCGGAAATGTCGGCAATATACGGCAGCGGAATGGTACCGTTTTCACCAACCGTGTAATCGCCGTTGAGATCCGTCTTTTCCTCATCGGGAACCCCTTTGATTTCGAGACGAATTTTGTCTCCGGGACGCAACGGCGCCTCGTCCGCCGAGGCGATTCCGGTAAGGGTCATCACCAGAGCGAAAGGAACGAGAAAGCGAAGCGGAGATTTCATGGTCGGGGTGACGGGATGGTAAAAAGAAACAGTGCGCATCAGCGCGGCTCATGAGTCACCACCGGAGGCAGCGACATCATCAAATAAATAGTCAGTAGAGATCTTCCTGCTCGTTGTACGCCGGACCTTCTTGTGGCTGCGGCGCCTGCGACGGATGCTGGTAGTGCTGCTGTTGTGGCGTGACACCGGCGAGAAGGCTGGGGCTGCTGACGGCGGCGCCTTGTGGCTGAACCCGGCCTTGCTGCGGATGCACCGTCTGGTGAGCCTCCATAGGCGCGGCAGCTGATGCTGCTACTGATGCTGCTGGCGCGGCAGCGGTCGCGGCGGCGGCCGCCTGTTGACGGGCCAGAGTGTGCGGCGATTTGCCGACCGGGGTCGGCGCCGCCGCTTCGGGCGTCGGGGTCGAGTAATAAGTGTAGTAGCTGGTGTAGTACTGGTACTGACTGTCGCTGCGCACATCGACGTTGTTGAGCACCACGCCGAGCAGATTACCGCCGGCATTGTCGACGGCCTGTTTGACGCGCAGCAGGGTTTTCTGCGGCAGCTTGCGATGCTGAACCACGGCGATGGTCATGTCGGCTTCGCTGGCGAGCACCGCGCCATCGCTGACTCCGAGGATGGGTGGCGCGTCGATCAGGATGACGTCAAAGCGGCTCTTAAGATTGGTCATCAACTCGCGCATGCGCTTCGAATTGAGCAAGCCGGACGCATCGGTCGGCATGACACCACTGGGCATGAACCACAGGTTTTCGACGTGGCTTTTAAACACCGTGTCTTCGAGACGGGCGCCGGCCCCCAGATAGGTGCTGAGACCACTCTGATTGTCCACTTGAAAGAAGGTGTGCAACTTCGGTCGGCGCAAATCGCCATCGATGAGCAAGGTCGTGTATCCCGCCTGCGCACAGACAACCGCCAGATTCGACAAGGTCGTCGACTTGCCTTCGCCGGCACTGCCGCTGACCACGCTGATGGCATTGGCATCGCCGCGGGTGCGGTTGAACTCAATGTTGGTGCGCAGAATACGATAGGCTTCCGCGTCGAGATTGTCGGCGGTGTTGTTCATCAACAGACCGACATCTTTCGGCACCACCGCGAGCACCGGTACGCCGAGCAGGCTCTCGACGTCCTCAACGCTCTTCACGCTGGTGTCGAGATACTCAAGCAGGAACGCCATACCCAGACCGAGTCCGAGTCCGACAACTCCGCCGAGCAAAAGGTTGAGCATGACATGGGGCTTGGCGGGAATGGCATTGGCTTCGGCGTATTCGTGAATGCGAATCGGCGTCGACGTCATCTTGCGATCGATCTCCGCAGTGACGAGACGCTCGCGCATCGTGTCGAGAATGGCGCGCTGACGGGTGAACTCGGCTTTTGCCTCGGCGTAGGCAACGTGAGATTCACGTTCCGACATGGCATCCTCTTTGCGGCCGTCGCGGATCTTTTCGACTTTTTCCAACGAACCTTCAGCGATCTCAAGCCGGGTCTGCAGTGAGTCGCGAATACTGGCGACCGAGTTGTGCAACAGTTCACGGGACTTATCGAGCTGAGCGCGAATCGACTTTACTTTGGGGTGTTGCTTACCGAGCCCGCCGCTGAGCAGTCGCTGCTCGGTTTTCTGCTCGGTGTAGTATTGCGTGTAGAGCTCGCGGACGGTGGTATCAGCCACATCGAGGTTGGTCGCCTGTTCGATCAGTTCATCGCCGGTCAAATCGCGCAACTTTTCGACCTGAGTGCGCAGCCGTTCGATGTCGAGCTCGTTCATGTAGAGATCGCGCTCGCTCAAACCCAACACGCCGGGTGCCGCCGTGACCGGTTCGCCATTGGTGCTGTATCCCGAGTTCGGCCCCATTTCGGCGATATTGAACTCGCGAGCCAGCTCGAGCATCCGGGTCTGCGCATCGGTAACAATTTGCTCCTGCTTCGAAACCTCGGTCGCGAGCGCAGTCACCCCTTTCAAGGCGCGGGCATCATCGTCTTCCTGGCGACGTTTTGAATAATTCTCGGCGATGGCGTTGGCCAGCTCGGCAGCTTCCCCGGGTGCATCGGCGAAGACCTCGATATCAATCAGATTGGTATTGCGACGAGCGCTCGGGTCGGTGCGCTTGTGCAAGCGGCGATAAGCCCCGGCGCGGTCGCCGGTATTCCATCGCTCGACCAGCTCGAGTTCGTCGATGACTTTGTAGAGCGTCTGCTGACTGGTGATGATCTCAAACTGCGTCTGAATAAAATTCATCGACGCAAACTGACCGCCGCCCATCTGATTGGCGAACACCGTCAAATCACTCTCATCCTGGACGATCTCCAACGCCGCCCGTCCGAGGTACTGGCGCGGCAACACATGAGTGATGGCAAATGCGGTCACGAACACGAGACAAAACGTCAACAGAATGATCGCAAAGCGATTGCGAATCACCTGCCAGTAATCCAAGGCATGGAGACGTTTTTCACTTGGGGGTGACTGCATAATAGAAATTATAGTGATAATGAAAGATTTCTCAATGTTTAATTTTTATTAAATATCAATATGATTTGATTTCCGCCTCTCAGGTCAGGCCGCGTTTTGTCCAGCAGGCAGAGTTGCGGCGCTGCCTCCAGAGCCCCCTCCTTTCCGCTTAAGTGCCAGTCGCGATGGTCCCCCGCCGCTATTCCGAAACTCTCCGCAGACGTTCGCTTTCAGTCAGCGCCTGCGGAGACACCACCGGCTCAGTGCTGTGAGCCCTGACATTTTCGATCGTTGCCCAACTGCCCTTGCGTTCGATCAACGGCCTTGCCAGCTTACTTTCCAGATCAAAATCACTCAACATGCCGAGCGGGCACAATTCGATTTTCAGAGCGTTTCGATAGGCTTTCCAAATCAGCTCCGAGCAATAGATGCGGTCGTCGTCCCAGGCGAACTTGAGGTCATACACTCGCCGGTCGAGCTGCTGAGCACTTTTCCACAGGCGCTCGATCTGGCTTGAATCCATCGATTGTTTTAAGCGGAACGCCACGAACTTGCCACCTTCCCCGCCAGATCGCCATTGCTCCCAACTGATCACGGGTCCCCGGCCATTGCCATCGATCACCACGGCCCCCACACCGGGCCGATCAAAAAAGATGCCACAGTGGCTCCATCTGGAACGAGTCAACGCCTTGATCGCCCGGGCCTGTCCTGAATGCGGTGATGAATCTTGAAATACGATATCGCCACTTTGTAACGCAAGCCCGGTAAGCCCACGGCTCTCCACTGGATCCGCGAACACCGTGACACAGCTCGTCATAACAAGAGCCAGGCTGAGTGCCAGCCTGAGACCGGCGTCTATCCAGTTCGCTTTCATGACGAGTCGATGCGCCGCTCCTGACAGAGACATCGGCAGGACGGATACGCAAAGCGGCGCGATTCTCTTTCGAGAAATCGCGCCGCAGAAAAAGTTGTCGGGTGAACCGTCGAATTAGAATGATGAACTCATACCCAGCGATACGCGATGCCGATCGTAATCACGTCCAACCAGATCAGAGAAATACGTGGTGTACTGGTAACCGGCATTGACGTCGACATTGCGGAACAAACGATAGTTCACACCAATGTTAACACTGACAGCATCGTCGGATGCATCTTCAAGATCACCGTCATTGTTAGGCGCGTCGAAATCACTGTGCAGGTAGCTGATACCCAGCGATCCGCGCACGGTCGGCGTAAAGGCGTGGATACCCGTCAGACCGGTGCGATAGCCGTAACGATCGCGGTAATTGCCGAGCTCGTTGTCTTCCAAACCGGCACGACCGGCCCAGCGGAGACTGGTATCTTCCGTCAGCTTATACATCACGTAACCTTCGCCATAAGGACGCGTCAGCGAACCGAAGCGTTCGGTGTCGCGATACTCGGCACCCAGCGAAACTCCGCCACGGGTAAACGCGGAGAACTCGTGATCGACCCCGCCGAGAAGATACTGCGACTGGTTGTCATTCTGCGCATGCAGGAAATCCGTGTAGGCATAGCGGTATTCGACGTTCGCGGTCGTCGACCGGCTCAACGCATAACGCAATTGCTGCCCTACGGTGTGAGTGTGGCGATCTTCCTGCCGGGAAAGCTGGTCCTGTTCATACCAGACACCGTTGAAGGCATACGAAGTGATGGTGCTGAAGCGACGCGACCATTGGTAATTCAAACCGAGCCGGTCGTATCCGTAAAAGTAATGGCCATTGCGCAGGGCGCTCGAAGCTCCGACCACGTAGTCCGGTTCATTTTCGTAGGAAACCAGCAGATTATTGGTCAGAGTCGCACGCTGGCTCAGCTTGTGGCCGAGGTTCGCCGTCATGCGCGTATTATAAAAAATGTCATCCTGCCCCGGGGCAGTATTCTCGTAGTAAAGCGCCGAAAAATTCCCGCCGATATCAAAACGCGTCGTCTCAGTAGCGTAGGCGTAGAACAAACCAATGCCGCCGCCCGAGAAAAACGAATCGGTCTCGTCCTTGCTGGTGGTGTTGGTATTGCTGTCGTAGCCGGCCTCAACCCCGACACTGACATTCAGTGGCGAAGAGCTGGTGATTTCTGAACCGGACTTGCCAATGCTGGCCAGCCCTTGAGCCGACGCTCTCCAGGTCGTGCCGCACACTAAGAGAGTGAGGGTGATTGCTACAATGAATTTCATCAGTTGCTTGGTTAATTACTAAAAGTCTTAAAATTATAACAAACTTTTGCTGTTTTGCAATCCATGATAATTTAAAATAACAAAATAAATTGGCCCCTGACGCATTGCATCAGGGGCCAAAAAGAGCCCGGCGGTAAAAATACCGCCTCAAACTGTATCGGAACGCGGTCCGGATCAGGGCGCGGTCGGCGAAACCGGCACCCGGCGAATCACGGTGCGCGGCACAAAGCGCGTTTGCACCTGGGTCACGGGTCGGGTGACGGTGCGACTAACGGTCTTGGTGCGAACCACTTCCTTGATGACAACCTCTTTATCCTGAATGATCGGCGAAGCGGATACCGGTGGAATCAGGAAAGCGTTACCGAGCGTCAGTGGCGCGGCACCGAAATAACCGCTGTCGGACGACGCAAGAGCGGGCTGATCGTAAACAGGCGCTTTGCTTGAGTAATCATCGGTGCTGTATCCGGGGTCGCCATAAACGACTTCTTTTCCGCCAAGCGTATCGGTAGTCACTTCGCTGTCAGTCCATTCCTGGGCAGCGGCGCGCTCGGATGCGCTGGCGACCGATGCGCGCTCGGTGGTTGCCGCTTCCGGAGAAGCTTTGGTCTCAGCGGCCTTAGTTTCGGTGGCCTCGGCTTCAGCCACCGCAGCTTTGACAGCCGGCGCCTCTTTGCCGTTGAACGCTTCCGCAAAGGCAACGCGCACAGATTCTGCATGTTGCGGAGCAGCGGCAACCGCACATTCGGCGATGGCCGGAGCCTGTGTCTGAGCGTTCTGCACGGCGACCAGCACGATTTGCTTTACCGTGTCGGCACTGCCATTGCTGTTCTTGATCGCGGCGGAGACGACTTCGCAGGCGCAATCTTCGTAAGCGACCAGCGCATCCTCAACCACGGTCAGGACCTGGTCAGGGTTGGCTTTTACTGCAGTAGCTACGCGCTCACCGACGGCGGCGCAGTCGATGCCCTGAGCTTGCAGAGGCGTCGCCATGAAAGCGGCGACGGCGCAAGCTACAGCGCCCAGAAGGATAGATTGGCAGATTTTTTTCATTTCACTCAGACAGTTTGGAACTCAAATGGAGCGGGTAGAGGGAATCGAACCCTCATAACCAGCTTGGAAGGCTGGGGCTTTACCACTAAGCTATACCCGCAACCCACACGTAATGACTGGAAGTTTATTCCAGTAATTATAGAAATTCAAACAAAATTTTTAAAAAGAATTAACTTTTCAGTCTTTCGGATCGTCAGGCCTTGGCCTGATTCACCAAAAGTTACTTGTTTGATCTCAACGCATGGTCTGTGTGAAATCTGTCTAATTTTCTACGGCACGTCTCGCCGCTTGCCAAGTGAAATTTGTTGTCGCTGATGACTGAATGTTCTTCTCCCACGATCCGCCGGCGAATGCTTCAGGTTGTGCGCAGTGGATCTTGTCGCCTCGGTCGCGATCCCCTGCTGTGGATCGCGCTGTCTGCCGTGCTCGGCATTTTACTTATCGACTATGCCCCGGTCAGTCGATGGCCACTCGCCGCAGCCCTGGTGCTGGCATTGGCGGCAACATTCAAATGGCCGCGCGCAATCCCCTTGCTGATCAGTGCAGGACTGACCTTCGCCTGGCTGCACAGTGCGCATCTGGCCCGCATCGGCGATTTTCCGGGCATCGACAAATTATCTCAAGGCGAAAAAATTCCCGCGCTGGCGGTCGGCACGGTGTTGCGCGCACCGACCGAGCCGGAAGACAGCGACACGAGGATTTCCGGCAGTCTGACGCTGCGCCTCGACTCATTGGAGATGGGCGGCGCGCGCCTTCGAGTAGGTCACAACATCCGCGTGCGTCTCGATCCCCTGCCACCACCCGGCGACACCGGACCGATCCGCTACGGTGACCGGATCCGGTTAAGCGGCACTTTGGAGCGACTCGCTTCCGCCAGAAATCCCGGCGCCTTTGATCCGCGCCGCTTTTTTTATCGCAGCATCGGCGCGCTGGTCGAACTTCGCTGCGGACCCGGAGATCGTTTCGAACATCTTCAATCAAACCTTGGCAACCCGTTGCGACATTTCGCCGAAGACACGCGCGAGCACCTCGCCAACGCGATCTGTTATGATCTCGACGATTCGCCGCAGACCACTGCGATTTTAAAAGCGATGGCGCTCGGCGCGCGCGAGCAGACACCTGATGATCTCGAAGATCTTTTTCGGCTGAGTGGCTCGTTGCATATCTTTGCCGTCAGCGGCATGCACGTCGGTATCTTCGCGGCGATCGTCTGGGCGCTGCTTTCTCTGTTGCGCCTGCCGCGCCGGTTTGTGGTTCTGTTAGTTATCCCGATTGTGCTTTTCTATGCCGTCGTCACCGGCCTGCGCCCGTCCGCGTGCCGGGCGGCAATCATGGCGTCCACGATTCTGCTCGGGCTGCTCGCCGAACGCCAACCGCGCCTGCTCAACAGTCTCGGCTTCGCTGCATTGGTGCTGCTCGCCATCGATACTCAACAGATTTTTCTACCCGGCTTTCAGTTGTCGTTCGCCGTGCTGGTCGCCATCGCCGTGCTCGCCAATCCGGTGCGCCTGGCGCTGTTGCACATGTTCGCCATCGATCCGCTGATCCCACGTGAACTGGTGCCGCGCTGGCGGCGCCGACTCGGCAGCATCTGGGCCGCCATCGCCGGTCTGCTGGCCATGTCTCTGGCCGCGTGGATCGGTTCCGCGCCGCTGGTGATCTGGCATTTTCATCTGCTCACGCCGGTCGCCATTGTCTCCAATCTGGTCATGGTGCCACTGGCCGCTGCCATTCTCAGCGTAGCCTGCCTGAGTCTACTGCTGTCTGCCTGCCAGCTGGCGCCGGCAGCCCTGCTCGCCAACAACGCCAACTGGTTGCTGATCAAATGCCTTACCCTGGCCGCGACAGCGTTCGCCGCCATCCCCGGCGGGCACCTTTCGTTTGCGCCTGCCGACCATTACAAAAAAGCCGAAACACCTCCGCTGTCGACACTGCTTGTGCTCGACACTGCCGACAGCGGCGCGGCCCAGATCGTCTCAGCAGGTGCGCACAACTGGCTGATCGATACCGGTTCCGCCGCCGCATTCGCCCATTGCGTAGAGCCCGCGCTTCGCGCCCATGCCGTCAACGATCTCGACGGCCTGGTGCTCACTCACGGTGATCTGCGTCACATCGGCGGCACGCCCCTGGCGCTGGAGCGCTTCACCCCGAAACACTGGCTGCAAAGTGCGCTGCCGAATCGCTCGCCGGTTCGGCACAGCATCGAAGCAAGCTCGACCCGCCTCGAATCGCCCGCCGAAATCGTCGCGGCACCACAGCTTCTTCCGCTCGATAAAACCACCAGACTGCGAGTGCTGTTCCCCCCGCCCGATTATCCGGTGCAATCCGCCGCCGACGACCAGGCGGTCGTGCTGCGACTTGAAAGCGGTCCGTGGAGTGTGCTGCTGATGTCCGATGCCGGCTTCGCCACCGAACGCTGGCTTCTCGACCACTGTCCGGCAGCCGAGCTGCGCAGCGCGGTCATCGTCAAAGGCCAACACCGCGGCGACGCTTCGGCGAGCGCAGACTTTCTGCACGTCGTCGATCCACTGGCCATCGTCGCCACCAACGCGTCGTTCCCCGCCGGCGAAGCCATTACCGAAAGCTGGCGCCGCGACATCGAACGACGCGCCATCGCGCTGTTCGATCAGAGCCAGACCGGCGCCGTCGAAATTCGTCTCAGCGAGCGCGAGTTGCGCATCGATGCCACCGTCAACGCTCAGACTTTTCGCAGCCGCAGCCGATGAATGGAGCGGCCTTGATCCAGCCACTGATTTTCAAAATCGGTACGCGGATAAAAGAACGCGTCGTCCGGCCAATCAATGCTCTCGAAAAAATCGATGTCCTGCATCACCTCGCAAACGTGTTCGAAATATTCCGGGTGATCGGTTTTAAAAAGGAACTCACCACCCTCAGCGAGCAGCGAGTGAACTGACTTGAGAAACTCAGGCTGCGCCATCAAGCGGCGCTTGTGATGTTTTTTCTTCGGCCACGGATCCGGACACAACAGGTGCACCCGCTCGACCGCGCCGCGCGGTAACAGCCACTCGACCGCGTAAGTCGTTTCCAGACGCAACAGTCTGACGTTGTTTAAATCCCGTTTCCCGGCCTCGCGACACATCTTGCGCACCCGACCGAGCAATCGTTCGACCCCGACGAAACGACGCCCGGGAAACTGCTGCGCCATCGCCATCAGAAAACCGCCGTCGCCTGCGCCGAGATCGACCTCCAGCGGGCGGTCACCGCCATCTTCGAAAATATCTGACGGCTGCAGTCGCCTGAAAAAATCGTCCGGAATCAACTCCGCAGGCGAAAACGCCTGCTCGGCGGAAAGACCGAATCCCATAAGATCACTGGTTCTGGACATATCAAGACAGGTCTTGCTGCCGCTTGGCCAACGGTGCAAATGAAAATCGCCCGACCATCACTGATCGGGCGATTCTCTTAAATCGACTCAACCACCTCAGGCTTTCCAGGGCAGCTTGTACTCGCCCGGCACCGCGACGTAGTAATCGCCTTTGTCGTCGGGCTTGACCGGCGGCTCGCCGTCCATCGAGAAATTCTCCGGCATGATGCTGAAGTTCGACTCCACCGCCTCATCCCAGATGACTTCCTGACCGCTGTAGGTGGCCATGCGACCGAGCACCGAAGTGAACGAACTCTTGGCACCGTAGTAGGCATTATTGATCGGCTTGTCTTCCAGAATGTGACGATACAACTCATTGTGCTCCGTCTGGTAGGGACTGACGGCAGCCTGACCGCGCGGCACGCGATGCTCCCACTTGGTCTTGCCGGCACGATCGGTGATCTTGCCCTGCGAGAGATGCAAAATGCCATCGCTGCCGTGAATCTCTTCGGCGATCTTATTTTTGCAGCCCGGGATGTGGCGGCACTGACTGGCCAGGACCACGTTACCCTGATCGGGACCGTAGCGGAAATTGACCGCATGATGATCAAAGATCTCGCCCACAGAATGCGGCTCTCTGCCGGCACGGCCACCCAGACCGGCCGCCGATACCGGATTGCCACCCGCGACTGAGTCGCCACTGACGAACCAGTTGACGACATCGAGGTTGTGAACGTGCTGCTCGGTGATGTGATCGCCGCACAGCCAGTTGAAGTGGTACCAGTTGCGCATCTGGTATTCCATTTCCGTCCAGCCCTCCTGACGGCTGATGATCCACGGACGATTGCCGTTCCACCAGGCCTGAGCGCCGATGATGTCACCGATGGCTCCCTGCTCATGAACCTGCTTGAACGCCTCGAGATAAACTTCTTCGTAGTGACGTTGCAGACCGACCACCACTTTGAGATTCTTCTGGTCAGCCATCTTGGCCGCCTCGATCACCTTGTTGTAGCCCCAGGCGTCAACGCACACCGGCTTCTCCATAAAAACGTTTTTGCCGGCCTGCACGGCGTATTCAAAATGAATCGGACGGAATCCCGGCGGGGTCGCGATGCACACCAGGTCGACCTGATCGATGACCTGCTTGTAGGCATCGAAGCCGGCGTACTGACGACTGGCCGGCACGTCAATCTGCCCCGTTCTGCCTTCTTTTTCCAACTGCTTCTGGATCAGGGGCAGACCTTTGCCGCGCGGTCCGGTGCCGTCGATTTTGTCCTGAAACGCATCGGCGATGGCGACGAGACTCGCGCCATCGTTGGCGGTCAGGTTATGCACGATCGCACCCGAGTTGCGACCACCGCAACCGACCATGCCGACTTTGATCTGATCGCTGCCCGCCACCTGAGCAAACGACTCGACGGGAAGGGCCGAGGCAACTGCCGCCGTCGCGCCAGTGGCTGCGATAAATTTGCGCCGCGTCGGCTTCCCTTCAGGATTGGCGTTAGCGGGAGAAATGTCAGCTGCAGGATTGGGACGGTCTTTCATCGGATTCATGGGTATTCTAAAAATTCTCGCCCCAAGTAAACCGGATCGGCCCCGCGCATGCAAAACATTTATTGGCGGCACAAAAAACCGGCACGGGCCATAAAACAGCGCCCGCGGCCGGCCCTGATTTCTTCTCCCGGCACCGCGCGCCCGCGCTGCCGATAGTGGCAGCAACGAGCTACCAGCGAATCGTCGTCGATACGTGCAGGCGACCGCTGTCGTCGTCTTCGAAGCCGCTCTTATCAACCTGCCAGCCGTAGCTGATCCGGGCCGACAGATAACTGGCGACGCGGAAATCGAGGCCCGCTCCGAGGCTGCCTAGATGCACGTTGCCGGCCTCGTCCGGCAGGCGATCTACGTTGGTCGCCCACGCCTGATCGTAGAAGGCGAACACGCGTGCGCTGTCGTTGACCCCGAGTCCGCTGGCATCGAGCAGCGAGAAGGGCGGCGCGTACAGATCGAGATTGAGCACCGCGCCCTGGTCGCCGCGGATGATGTTCGATTCGAAGCCGCGGATTGAGCCGATGCCGCCGAGCACCAGCGATTCACTGGGCAGCAGGTTGGTCGATGACAACTGGCCCTCGACATCGGCGATCAGGGTGAAGCCGGCCGGCAGATCGACCCGCTGGGTGTAATCCGCGGACCAGTAGAGATAGTCAGCCTCGGCACCGCCGCGCAACTGCTGGAAGGACTCGTCGGAGTTGTGACCGGACACGCCGCCGGGGCTATAGACCAGGCGATGCGAAAACTGCTGCGCACCGTTCGCCGTCGACTTGCTGAACTCCTGGCCGATCGAAAGCTGGTGGATTTCCGCGGTGCTGTCGATCACCGTCAGGCCGCCGAACTCGAGGTTGTTGTTGGTGCTCTTGAAATCGTAACCGCCGACCAGCTGCTGACCGAAGCCGAACAGTTCGGGCAGCGGAATCAGGTAGTTGAGGCTGACCTGGCTGCTTTCACCCTGGCTGAGCAGCGTCTCGCCGCCGGCCTGGAATTCGGTCTCGGCATCGACGTAACCGGCGAGCACGCGCAGTTCGTGACGCCACTGCCAGATCGGCAGCCGGTAGCTGGCGACGTGGGCGTGCAGGCGATCGAAGTCAGTAGTCGTCGTGTACTGGTAACCGAGGAGGTGATCCCAGCCGCCGACGTTGCCCCACTCGAAGCCGAAGTTGAGTCGGTCGCGGCCGAGAAATTCGCTGCCGCTGTCTTCGTAGCCGGCGTAGGCGGTGAACGGCCGCCGCTCGGTGATTTTCACCGTCAGGTCGGCTTCACCAAAGGCTTCCCCGGGCGAGTAGGCGAGGTTGACATCGCGGTACGGATTCCGGTTCAGGTAGTCGAGATCATCGAGAATCGGCGCGATGCGCAGCGCCTCGCCGAGGGTGGTGCGGAACGACCGCCGATAGATGTTTTCGTTAAAATGACAATCGCCCTCGACGCGGATCTCGCCGGCGCGCGCGACCACGACGACGATCTGCAGCACGCCGGCGGTGACGTCCTGTTCGGGAAAGCCGACATCGACCACCGGCATGCCGGCCGTGCGGTAGGCGAGCACGGTGTCGCGCTCCAATTGGCCGATGACCGCCAGACTGAGCGGACCGTCGAGAAAACCCTCCAGCACCGCCATCACTTCAGCGGGCACGATCAGCGACTCGTCGTGACGAATGATGCCGGGCGTGGTCGGCAAATCTTCACCACGGACCTGGTCGGGATGACTGAGCAGCACGATGCCGGAAAGGGTGCCGAACACCTGATCTTCCGCCGGCGCCGGTGCCGCTGCGGACTCCGCCGTGGCAGAGTCCAAATCGACCGATGCCGCGCTTGGCTCGCGGCCCTCGATCGGGCTGGCCGCGGGTACCTGCGGGCGAAAGCGTTCGAGATCCTGCGCCCGCAGCGACGCCGGTGTCGCGACGATGGCTGCGAGCACGGCGGCGGCCAAAACGGAAATGCCGGTGGGGCGTTGGAAAAACACAATCAAGGAAGGTGGAACGTGGCGTGCAGAAACTATGGCGAAATGAATTCGGCGAAAGGCACCTACTCGGCGGCGTCGCCCTGCGTTGACAGGGAACCGTCGGCCTCGAGGAACAGCATCACCTCGCCGTTCTCATCGGTGGCAAAGCCTTCGCCGTAAAACCAGCCCTCGTGGCCGGGGACGGGATCGCCCGGCGCTCCATCGCCGGCGGCAAAGCCGTTGGCGATCTGGATCTGGCGGATATCGAGCATGCTGCCCAGGCTCGGGGTCGCACCGTTGGAAAGACCGTTGGCCGAACCCTTGCCGCTCCCGGCGGCCGGCCCACCCGCGGATCCCCCGCCGAAGTCCGCCCCGAACCTGGCATTCAAGTTGCCAGGCGCGGTCGACACGACGGCCGCTCCTGCAGTGCCGGCTCCACCAGAAGTCCCGCCACCAGGTCCACCGCCTCCCGCAGGCGCCGACGGTGCCAGATAGAACGCGAAGTTACCCGGTGCACTCAGGTGGTAGGGCCCATTGCCGAAGCGGAAACTGCCCTGTTCGTTCGGCAGCGGCGCGGTTCCCGGCGCAGCAGCCGCCGTGCCGTTGAGGAGGGTGCCGGCGGCGATCTGGTAGCCGGTCCGCACGGGAAGGTAAAAACGCAACTCACCGCTCGGGGCGCTGTTGAACAGGCTGGCGGCATCGGCGCTGAGCGATGCGGTGCCTGCCGGGACGAAACCATCCTGGCCGACCCCGATGAAGGTATTGCCGTCGGTGTAGCTGCCGTCGGCATCGATCTGATGGCCGATGAAGGCGTTGCTCAGCGTGCCGCTGCCTTTGGCGCGCAGCATGACGTCGCCGCTGATTATGTCGCCCGCGTCGCCATCGCCAGGCTCGTCGCCATGGCCGATCAGGGCATGATTGCGAATCGTGTCCTGTCCCGTGAGGGCAAAACCGCCAGTCAGATTGACCGTAATGTCTCCGCTGAAACTGCCGTTGGAAAGCGCTCCCCCGTGGCCAAGCTGGGCGAAGGAATTGTTGCCCTCGCCAGCGGTGAAATTCGCGTCATGCGCCACGGTGACGGTAATCGCTCCGCTATGACTACCAGGAGTCCGCATTCCTCCATGACCGAGCTGGGCGAAGGCATTGGGGCCCTCGCCGCCGGTGAATTTCAAATCACTGACGGCGGTGATCGTGATCGCTCCGCTGTGATTCCCCCCGGCCAATTGGCCCCCGTGGCCAAGCTGGGCGAAGGATGCGCCGCCGGCGCCGCCGGCGGTGAAAATCAAGTCGTTCGCTTCGGTGATCGTGATCGCTCCGCTGTGATCGCCGCGGGCGAATATTCCCCCGTGGCCAAGTTGGGCGTAGCCCCGATTGCCGGCGCTGTGGCCGATAAAGATCAAGTCCCCAGCCTTCGTGATCGTGATCGCGCCGCTATGGTCGCCATCGGCCTGGAACCCCCCGTGCCCAAGCTGGGCGTAGGCATTCGAGCCGAGACCTCCGGCGAAACTCAAGTCATTCGCCGCAATGATTGTGATTGCCCCGCTGTGATTGCCAGCAGCGTACGCACCCCCGTGCCCAAGCTTGGCATACGCATCGCCCCCGCCAGCCGTGAAGCTCAGGTCGTTGGCCCTGGTGATCGTGATGTCTCCGCTGTGATTGCCTTCGGCGGACCAGCCGCCGTGGCCAAGCTGGGCGTAAGAGGTGCCTCCGTCCCCGGTGAAAGTGATGTTCCCCGGCGTCCCGCTTTTCGCGCCGGTATCGATCGTGATGGCGCCCGCATGGTTTGCGTTCGAGCCCATGGCGAGAAAACCCCTGCCGCCATGGCCGACCTGGGCATAGGCATTCTGCTCCGCGCCGCCGGTGGCGGTGAGGTCGCCTTTGAGCCGCACCTTGATTGCGCCGTCGCTGGCCTGTCCGTCCGCCGTGGGGCGGTGACCGAGCTGGGCAAAGGCCGAGTTCGTCGTGTCGCTGGCGCGCAGAGTCAGCGAGGCGGCGGCGAGATTGGTCGCTCCGGAGCGGTTGCCGACGGCGATGCCGGTAGTCTGGGCGCCGTCGCCGATCCGCACCCCGCCGCCGTTGTTGCCGAAACTGGCCGGAGTGGTGAAGACATCGTTGTAGGTGAACAGCGGTGCCGTGCCCGGCGTCGCAGTGAGGCCGGTCGCGGCATCCCACCCCCCAGCGACATTCACTGCCTGCCCGTCGGCGATGGCGCGGCGGTTCTGCACGCTGGCGTTGAAATTGATTTTCAATGCGGCGAGCAGGTTGAGCGTGTTCGCGCTGTTGTAGTCGATGACGCCGTTGACCTCCATCGAGTTGCCCATCACCGCGCCGGTCGAGCCGATGGTGACGTTGCCGCCCGCGAGATTGTTCGCGAATTTATTGGCGAAATCCTGGCCGAGCGTGGTGTTGGGAGCAACTGCGGTGTCGTCGTAGTCGAGCGTGCCCGTGAGGAAGAGGATGTCCGCCATGCTCACGATTCCAGTGCTGCGATGGCCGATCATCCAGATGCGGTGGTTGGAAGTATCGGCGTTGTTGACCAGGCTGCTCTCGCCCGCCACCCGCAGATCGATGTTGCCCATCCGGTTGCCGATGGTGGACGCGCCGGCATCTCCGTGGCCGATCATGGCATAGGCCTGAGAGCCGCTGCCGGATTTCAGCAGCAGATGACCGGCGAGTCCCGCCACGATCGCTCCGCTCTGATCGCCGGCCGAGGAGACCCCTCCGTGGCCAAGCTGGGCGTAAGCCCTGCTGCCGCCGCCGCCGCTGAAGATCAAGTCATTCGCGTCCGTGATCGTGATCATGCCGCTGTGATTGCCAACGGCTGAAAACCCTCCCTGGCCAAGCTGCGCATAGGAAAAACCGTCGCCGCCGGAAAAGATGATGTCGTTGGCGGTGGTGATCGTCGTCGTTCCGCTATGATTGCCACGGGCAAGATAACCTCCCTGGCCGAGTTGCGCGTAGCCACCAACACCGTCGCCCAGAAAGACGATGTCGTTGCCGGCAGCCACTTCGATCACCGAACTCGCGGTCGCTTCAACCGTGGTGCCACCCGCGATATCCGCTCCCACATGCCCCACCTGGACATAGGCGCCGCGGGTCAGGTTCCCCGCCGTTGCGCTCAAATCGTGCTTCGCATGCACCGTGATCGCCCCATCGACCAACGGCGCGATCCCCAAGTTCGTGCCATCCTGCGCAATGCCATCCGTCACTTGGAAGCCTAGCTGCGCAAAGGCGTTGCTGGTCGTATTCGAGCCATGCAGCACGACATCGTGGCCGAAGGCGCGCGTCGTCCCGCTGCGGCTGCCCACGGCGATGCCCGTGGTCTGGGCGCCGTCGCCGATGTGGATGCTTTTGCTGTTGTTGCCAAACAGGGTAGCCGCCGCATTCACATCCTCCGCCGTAAACGCCGCCGCATCGAACGCGGTCGTTCCATCCCGGCCGGCAACGATATTGATGTCGCCTCCGCCGGCGTTGCGGTTCTGCACGCTGGCATGAAAATTCACATCG
>CBDULB010000115.1:0-20435 GCA_965367965.1 uncultured bacterium
GTGAGGTGTTGAGGCGTGGTTCAAGGGTGTTTACGGAAGGACTTTCTGAACAAGGTTACGCTGGAGTGGTGGCGGCAGAGAGTCGCCTGCTGGGGCAACTTGCCGACGCCATCGCAGCCGGGATGCCGTAACGGTGTGGCGGGAGTCGCATACGCGGAACTTTGGGACTGGACGCTTACCGGGATCAGGTCACAGTTTGCGGTCACATGAGCGACCTTCCTTGCGATCCCAACAGTGAAGCTCTCGACGAGTGGATGAGCACTCCGTCGGCTGAGGTGCGCGCCGTGCTACGTGATATTGACGGAGACATCGCGGTGCTGGGGGCGTCCGGTAAAATGGGTTTTCAGTTGTGCCGCATGCTGCGCCGGGGATTCGACGCGAATGGCCAGTCGAACCGGGTGGTGGCGGTGTCGAGGTTCTCGGCGGCGGGAGCGCGGGACACATTTGAAGCGGCTGGACTCGATGTGGTGGCGGCGGATTTGAGCGATCAGGCGGTGCTCGCGAGTTTGCCGGATTGGCAGACGGTGTTTTACCTGGCCGGGGTGAAATTCGGCACCTCGGAGGATTCCGGACTTCTGGAAAAGATGAACGTCGAGATGCCGCGCATGGTGGCACAGCGCTTTCGCGACGCGGATATCGTGGCCTTGTCGACCGGCTGCGTTTATTCGTTTGTTTCGCCGGATTCGGGTGGATCGACCGAAGAAAGTGAGACCGCTCCGGTTGGCGACTACGCGCAATCCTGCCTCGGTCGCGAAGCGGCGTTTGTCGATGCGGCGCAGGAGTATGGTACCCGCAGCGCCTTGATCCGACTCAATTACGCGATCGATCTGCGCTACGGGGTGCTGCTCGATATCGCGCAGAAAGTGCGCAATGATGAACCGGTCGATGTGACCATGGGGCACGTCAATGTCATCTGGCAGACCGATGCTCTGGCGCACACCATTCTGGCGTTGCAGCAGGTGGCGGCTCCACCTTTTGTGATCAATGTCACTGGAGCGGAAACGCTGTCGGTGCGCGATCTGGCGCAGCGATTTGCGGAACGTTTGGGAAAACGGGATTCCCTGGTGATCACCGGCGAAGAAGCGGACGCGGTGTGGTTGAACGACGCCTCCCGATCGCATCGGCTTTTTGGCGCGCCCCGGGTATCGGTCGATGACATGATGGATTGGATCGTTGCCTGGCTGGAGCATGGCGGAGAGACTTTGGGCAAGCCGACAAAATTTGAAGTGAAAGATGGCAAATACTGACAACGAACCAGCCGCGAAGGCGAACACCTGGCGGGGGCGATTGGCGAGCGGAGTGGCGATTCCGGCGCTACCCCTGGCGTTGAATGATGACGGCGCGTGGTCGCGGCAACATCAGCGGGCTCTGGTGCGCTATTACTACGATGCGGGAGCAGGTGGTCTGGCCGTGGGAGTGCACTCAACGCAGTTCGAGATTCGTGAGCCGCAACATGGGCTTTACCAACCTGTGCTCGAATTGGCGGCGGCGACTTTGATGGATTGGGGTGTCGACGAGAGCTTTGTGCGCATCGCCGGGATCTGTGGAGATACGGCGCAGGCGATGAGCGAAGTCGATATTGCGAAATCGCTCGGTTACCACGCCGGCTTGCTCAGTCTCGCCGCATTGAAGGATGCCGATGAGGGCGAATTGCTGGCCCACTGTCAGGAAGTGGCTGAGGCGATGCCGGTAGTCGGATTTTACCTGCAGCCGGCTGTCGGGGGGCGGGTGTTGAGCTACGCTTTCTGGCGGAAGTTTTTCGAAATCGCAGGCGTGGTCGCGGTCAAAATGGCGCCGTTTAATCGCTACCAAACCTGGGACGTGGTGCGTGCCGTCATCGATGCCGGTCGCGACGACGTGACGCTTTACACCGGCAATGATGACAACATCATCGCCGACTTGCTGACGCCTTTTTGTCATGCCGGCAAAACGCGCAGGATCGCCGGCGGCTTGCTCGGTCAGTGGGCGGTATGGACGGAAAAAGCGGTGGGCATTCTCGACCAGATCCATGCACTCGGCGACGGCCCGATCGATTCGTTGTGGCTGCAGCGCAATGCACAGTTGACCGACGCCAACGCGGTGGTGTTCGACGCCGCGAACGGTTTCGCCGGATGCATCCCGGGAATCATGGAGGTGTTGCGCCGGCAGGGACTGGTGGCGTCGATTCGATGCCTCGACGAGGAGGAAAAGCTGTCACCCGGACAGTCGGAAGAACTCGACCGCGTTATCGCGGCTTATCCGTGGCTTGTCGACGATGACTTTGTCAGCCAGCATCTGCAGCGATGGCTGGCGTAGTGGAACTGTTATGAAATTGAATCACCTGGTTGAGATCGTGTTGACGCTGGTGGCGGCATCGCCGCTGCTCGCGGATTCACCGCCGAACATCCTTCTCGTGGTCGCCGATGATCTTGGCTACGGCGATCTCGCCTGCTTTGGTGATGCCAATGTCAAAACGCCGAACATCGATCGTCTGGCGGCGGAAGGCGTCAAGCTGACCGATTGCTACTCGGCGGCCGCAGTGTGTTCGCCGGCGCGCACCGGGCTGATGACCGGGCGCACACCGCAGCGGGTTGGAGTGTATTCGGCGATTCCATTTTTCTCGCCGATGCATGTTCCGGATACCGAGATCACCATCGCGACTTTGCTGCGCAATGCCGGTTACGCGACGGCGCAGTGTGGCAAGTGGCACATGAACGGGCGCTTTAATTTGCCGCCGCAGCCGCAACCGGACGATCACGGATTTGAATTCTGGTTTGCGACTCAGAACAATACGCTGCCGAATCACCGCAACCCTTACAACTTCGTCGAAAACGGCATTCCTCAGGGACCGATCAAAGGCTATGCCGCAGACATTGTCACCGATCGGGCGATTCGCTGGCTCACTGACGAGAGGGCTAAGGACAAGCCGTTTTTCCTGTACGTGGCTTATCACGAGCCGCACGAACCGATTGCAACGGCACCGAAATACGAGGCGATGTATAAGCAGTTTGAGGACCCGGCGGAGCGGGCTTACTACGGCAACATCACTCAGATGGACACGGCGTTCGGTCGCCTGCTGTCGAAAGTCGACGAGTTGAAATTGAGCGATGACACGCTGGTGATTTTTACTTCGGATAATGGCCCGGCGATGACTTCGTTTCATCCTTACGGCTCGGCGGGCAAAATGCGCGCGAAGAAGGCTTACCTGTATGAAGGCGGAATCCGCGTGCCCGGGATCGCGCGCTGGCCGGGGCGGATTGAGGCCGGCAGCGAGAACCGCTTTCCGGTGTCGGGTGTCGATGTGCTGCCGACGTTCTGTGAGCTGGCGGGTATCGAGGCGCCCACTGATCGCACGCTTGATGGCGTCAGCCTGGCGCCGATGCTGCGAGGTGAGGCAACGCAAGTGGATCGGGCCAAGCCTTTGTACTGGCAATACAACCGCGCGCGCAGCGACGTAAAGGTGGCGATCCGCGACGGCGACATGAAAATGCTCGCCCGCCTGACCAGCAAACCGCCGATGACGCCTGATATCACCGCTGAGCGAATGGCGATTCTCAAGACAGCTGCACTGGAAGCATTCGAAATGTATGACCTGAGCAAAGACGCCGCCGAGACCAACGATCTGGCAGCCTATGGCGGCGAGCGCTTCGAAGCAATGAAAGTCAAAATGGTCGAACTCTACGAGGACGTGCAATCCGACGCTCCGATCTGGCCGAACTGGGAACACATGCGCTACGAGGCGGAACGCATCGAGTGGCCCGGCTACAAAGCTCTGCGCAAGCCGCCGGTGATGAAGTGATCCAGCGCCCGGGAAACATGTTCGGCCTTCACTATCTCGACATTGCTGCGCTGGCGTTTTACCTGATCGGTATCACGCTGCTCGGCGTGTGGTCAGTGCGCAAGGTGAAGTCACTGGCCGATTTTGTCATGCCGAGGAAGTTCGGCAAGCTGATGATGATGATGCACGGCTTCGGCACGAGCACGCATTCGGATCAGGCGGTGAGTGTCGCCTCGAAAACGGCGACCAACGGGCTGTCGGGAATCTGGTATCAGTGGATGTGGCTGCTGGCGACGCCGTTTTACTGGCTGATCGCGCCGATGATGCGTCGCTTCCGCGCACTGACTACCGCGGACGTTTTTGAGGCCCGCTACAATCGATCGGTGGCGATGATGTATGTGGTGCTCGGCTGTCTGAAATTTGCCGTGGCGATCGGCACCATGCTCAAAGGCAGCAGTGTCATCATCGATGCCTGCAGCGACGGCCAACTGCCGGAGGTGCCGATGATTTACGTGATGACGGTGTTGTTCGTGATCTACGGGGTCGCCGGTGGCCTGAGTGCGGCCATCATCACCGACTTTGTGCAGGGAGTTCTGACGATTCTGTTTTCTTTCATGCTGCTGCCGATGGTGCTCAACTCGATCGGTGGCATCGAAGGGCTGCACGAAGCGCTGCCACGGTTGACCGGCCGGGACGACATGCTGACGCTGGTCGCGCCGGGAGGCATCACGGTATTCTTTGTGGTCGTCATCGCCTTCAACAGTCTGCTGGGTGTGGTCGTGCAGCCGCATAACATGGGCACCTGCGGCGCCGGTAAAACTGAAATCGAAGGCGCGGTCGGCTTCATGGGCGGCAGCATGATCAAGCGCATCTGCACCGTGGCGTGGTGCATCACCGGTCTGGGTGCGATCGTTTATTACGGCGGCTCGATCGAACATCCGGACAAAGTTTACGGCATGATGGCGCGCGAGTTTTTGCCGGTGGGTTTGCTGGGCGTGTTCATTGCTGCGCTGTTGGCGACGGTCATGGGCAGCTGCGATTCGTTCATGGTTTCGGCGGGTGGTTTGCTGAGTGAAAATTTGTATCGCCCGCTGTTGCCCGGGAAAAGCCAGCGTCACTATCTGTGGGTGGCGCGGGTTGGCGCTCTGCTGGTGGTCAGCGTCGGCGTGTGGGTCGCACTGTCGGAGGGCAGTGTCGTCAAAAAACTCGAGCTGATGTGGAAGGTCGAAGTGATGACGGCGATGGCGTTCTGGCTCGGTATTTTCTGGCGACGCGCCACCGTGGCGGGAGCGTGGGCAGCGACGGCGGCAGTGGTCGTGGTGCTGCTGGTCACCAGCCAAAAACCGTTTGCCGATTGGTTGGCCGGTTCAGAGCTGGAGTGGATCAGTGGCTTGACCCGCACCAGTCCTGACGGAGTCGTTTCGATGTGGCTGCCTTATCAGATGCTGGCGTACATCATCTCCGGTTTTGCAGTGGGAATCATCGTCAGTCTGCTGACCAAACCGGAGCCGGAGGAAAAGTTGGAACGCTTTTATGGCTTGTTGCGCACACCGGTGCAGCCCGGTGAGGTGATCACCGAACCCTGTCATTTGCCGGAAGGGGTCGAGGCGGCGCCGCGCCGGGTGCTGTTTCCGAACACCAACCTGGAAATACCCAAACCCAGCGTTCGGGCCATGGCAGGATTTCTGGTCGGATGGTTGATCGTCGCGGCGATCATCGGTGGTGTATGGTTGTGGGTGGCGGTGTAGCCGGAGGATTTTATCTTGAAAGAGCGACCTAACATTTTGCTGTTCATCGCCGACGGAATGCAGGCCGGCACGGTGGAGCCGGGCAGTCCGTGTCAGACGCCGAACATGGATCGGCTGGCGATGACGGGACGGCGTTTTTCACGGGCTTACTGTCCGAGTCCGACCTGTTCGCCGTCGCGGGCCAGTTTGATGACCGGCCTGTTGCCGCACAATCACGGTGTGCTCGAGGTGGAGCACGGCCGCGATGCGGATCAGTGTGTGTTGCGAACGGAGAAGCCGCATTTTGCGCAACGGTTGTCGGCGGCAGGCTATGCCACGGGCTACTTTGGGAAATGGCATGTCGAGCGCAGTGACGATCTCGCCCGCTTCGGTTGGCAGCAGAGTCGGGTTAAGAGTGCCGAGGCGGTAAAGCATCTGGGCAAGGGCGATGACGGTGGGCTGCCCGTCGATCCGGCACTTTCGCGCTGGCACGAAGGACCGGTGAAAGGCTACCGCAAGGTGCTGCACTACGGCGTCACTGACGTGCCGCCGGAGGAACGCTACGCGCACGCGACGGTGGATCAGGCGCTGGCGTTCTTGAGTGATCGACAGGATAACGAAGACCCATGGCTGTGCTGTGCGAGTTTTTCTGAACCCAACGAAGCACTGGTGGTCAGTCGCCGGAGCTTTGAGCGCTACGATTTGGCGGACATCGATTTACCCGACAATCGCCACGAGGACTTCGTCGATAAGCCGAACCTGTATCGGCGGGAAAAAACCATCGCCGCGGGTGTCACCGACGACCAATGGCGGATGGCGCGAGCCTGCTACTACGGGCGCATCAGCGAAATCGATGATCAGCTGGGGCGCCTGCTGGAGTTCCTCGAGGCGAGCGGTCAGGCGGACAACACGATGGTCGTGGTCACGGCGGATCACGGGCGCTACGTCGGCGCGCGCGGTTTCGATGCGCACAACTTCGGTGCTTTCGAGGACATCTATCGGGTGCCGATGATCATCGGTGGTGCGGGTGTCGCAGGCGGGGCATCAGGCCCTGAGCCGCTGCTCATGTTTCACGATCTGTGCCCGACACTGATCGAAGTCGCGGCGGCGGAGGCGATCGGGTGCAGTGACTCCCGCTCGTTCGCATCAATTTTACAAGGCGAAGACAGCCGGGCTTTCGATGAAGCGTATGCTGAGTACCACGGCACCCGCTTTCCGCTCTGCCAGCGTGTGCTGTGGCAGGGTGATTGGAAGTTTGTCTTTAACGGCTTCGATTTTGACGAGCTCTACGACCTTGCCAATGACCCTGACGAGCGCATCAATCTGGCCGCCGTACCCGAACACGCTGATCGGGTACGGCGAATGATGACGGCCGTGTGGCGGAGGGCAAAGCAGAGCGCCGACCGGGCGATTGTCGAATCGCATTACTTCTCGATGCGCTTCGCCGCGGTCGGGCCGGATGCCGGGTGATCAGAACGTAAATTTGCCACCGACGATGATGGTGTCGGTGCGCACACTCGAGTCGCTGACTTGATCGATTGCGATCAGCGGAACAAAAGCGCTGTTGCGCACGTATTCGATGCCGAGCGAAAAATTGCGGGTCAGCCTGGTCTCGAAGCCAACGGCGATTTGTTTCAGCTCTTCAAACTCCGTGTCCTCCGGGCCTTGTTCATTGACGCCGTATACGAAGGAAAGCCGTGACGGATAGCCGAGCAGATCGAAGTCGTAGGCGGCCTGACCGTTCAGCGAAGAAACTTTGGCGCGCGTGGCTACCCAGAGGTCCTCGGTCTGTGTGTATTCGCCACCGATGCTGATGCCGCGCCATTTCAATTCGGCATTCACGTCCCAGGCACCGTTGTCGGCAAACTCAGTGGAGTTGGCACGGGAAAAGGCAAAATCACCTTCGGGGTGATGGGGGATGTTGTTGTTGTAAATGGTAGCGTCGATCCAACCACCACCGATTTCGAGACTCAACTCGTCGGTCAAACACATCAGATAACTGGCGTTGATCGCAAAGTTATCGAACTGTCCACTGCCGCCGTCGATGGTGTCGGCAACGCGCAAATGGCGTCCGCCGGGAATCGCAGTGTAAACCAGATTAAACCCCTCGAGAAACTTCGGAGCAAAGCCGAAGGCCAGCACCGGGTCCTCGGAATCGATCCGGAAGCTGTGATTGTTGACCGTGTGGGTGAACGGATTGTAGCCGTCCATCGAACCGAAATCGACGGTGTTGCGACCGAAGTAGGTATAGAACGGGAACTTGTCGAGATTGCCGAGCATGACGAAGCCCTTGCGCAATTGGTATTGGTCCTGACCGAGGAATTCGATGTCGGAGTATTCGCCCTGACCGAACAAGGTTACCCATTCGGTAACGCGGGCGGTGACGGCAACGGCCGCGTTATTGAGAATCCAACGGTTGGTCGAGGTATCCGTGGCACCGTGCTGATTAGGAAAACGCGAAAGAATGGGGAACTTTCCGGGTGTGTTGGTTTCCTCGTGGAGCCAGGTGCCCCACATAGCGCCGGATACGGTCAAGGTGTTGGCTTCGATAATGCCGGCCTGTTCGTAGCGCAGAATGCGGTAGGCCTTCTCGGTGACGTGGTTCTGCCAATCGATGATGTCGTCGGCGTATCCGGGATGATTGCCAATCGGGCCGAGTTGGAACTGGTAGTCACCTTGCGCGAGGGTATCGCAAAAAGCCGCTGGCGGGGCGATCGGGGGAGCGACCGGAGCTTTGGCGTCGACCGGAGCTTTGGCGCCCGACGGAGCGGCATCGCCGGCAACGGCGTTGATACCGGGCAGGAGGGCGCATGCTGTGAGGGAGAGGGAGCAAAGCAGCAGTTTTTTGGTAAACATTGGTAGCAGGCGGTTCGATTATTGTTAAGGGGAGATGAACTTTTGACTTTTCTTGAGTGGTTTTGCAAGCGGGATTGCCAACGGATCCGTGGAATCTTTCTAATTGCAGGAATAAAACCGGGTGACAGACCAAGCCGGTGAGCGGGCAGCCGGGGCTTCCCCTCGGCGGGTGCTGAAATTTAAGGGTTTGGAGCTGAATAGCGGAGTTGCGTGAATCTGAAACACTTGGTGAATGCAACAGGCAGGCCTACGCTCGTCACATGCAAATTGACGAGCTGCGAACAAAGGCAAACCCGGGGATGCTTCGGTGTCTGGCACTGATACTCGGAGCGCTGATTGTCAGCCCGGAGTTCAGTGCAAACGGCGAAACACTGGAGGTCGACTGGGCGATCCGGGCCGGCGGTGACGGTGCCGACAAAATTCGTGGCCTGGCGGTCACTGCCGACGGATCCATTTTTGTCGCCGGCGAATTCGGTCAACCTTCGGCCGATTTGTTTGGCACCGGGACCGAAAGCGCGGGATTGCTCGATTTTGTGGTCGCCAAACTCAACGCTGACGGTTCACCGCTGTGGGTGGCAACGGCGGGTGGCGCCAAGATTGATCGCGCCTATGGCGTGGCACCGGCGGATGACGGGGGCTGTTTTGTTACCGGACACTTTGAGAGTGACGAGATCGATTTCGGCAATGGCCAGGTGCTGAAGAGCCAGGGCGACTACGACGCGTTTGTGGCGTGTTTTGACGCGCTCGGCAAATGCCGCTGGGCGTTCGGCTGTGGTGGTGGTGGCTACGATTATGGGCACGGTATTCACACCGACTACCGGGGCGGTTGCGTGGTATCAGGCGCCTTCGCCGCGACCGGACGATTTGGTGATACGACGTTTTCCCATCCAAAGGGACGCCGGGCTTTTTTGATGCGTGTCGCCGCAGACGGTGACATTCTCTGGACTCGCGAAGCCGGTGCGGCGACGGATGCGGGAACCATGAGCGGTCACAACGTCAGCTGCGATACTGACGGCAATGTGTTCATGGCGGGGTTTCAGCGTGGTGGGGCAACGTTCTCTGAATCCGTGTCGCTACCGGAATGCACCATTCAGGATGTCTATGTGGCGCGCTACAATCTCAAGGGTGATGTTCAATGGGCAACCGGCACGGGTGGGAAATCGGATGGTTTGGCGACGTCGGTGGCGCCGGATGGCAGTGGCGGCTGCTACATCGGCGGCATGTTTAAAGGCGAGCTGCTTTTGGCGGAAAAGTCGGTCACTGCCGAAGGCGGACATGACGTCTACGTGGCGCGAATCGATGAGCGCGGCAATGGGGCCTGGTTGCATCACAGCGGCGGCGCGGGAACGGACTACGGTTTGGCCATGACCATTGCCGGTGATGGCAGTGAGGGCTGTCTGATGACCGGGGAATTGTCGGACAAGGTCACGATCCGTGGCGAGGGCAGCACCCGGCAAAGCTCTGTGACTGGCGGGAAAGACGCTTTTGTGGCCAGCTACGGCAAAGCCGGTGAGCTGCGTTACGTCAAACTGCTCGGTGGCGTCGATTACGATCTGAGCTACGCGATTGGCGCAGGCCGTGACGGAGCCGTGGTGATCTCGGGGGCGTTTCGCAACCAGACGAAGATGGGAGCGGTCGAGTTAAAGAGTCGCAAAGGGAACGACATTTTCGTGACTAAGTTGAAGGCGAACTGAGGGGCCGGCCGGCGACTACTTTTTCTTTTCGTCTTTGTTTGTCTCTGCTTTTTTCTTTTCCTCAGGCCTGGCTAGAACCGTCAGCCACAGGTCCCGGGTAGTTTCGACGAGGTAAGGGGCGCGCCAGTCGGCACCGACGAAGGTGAAGTGCGCCGGCTTGCTGCGGCCCTTTCCGTCCTCAGTCTTTTCAGTGATGGTGATCCTGACCGGTTGATTAGCCGGTTTGGCGTCGGCTTCAGCGTTGAGGGTGATTTTGAAATCGCCGCTTTTGGCGGGGATGTCGGCAACGCTCACCTTGATGCCCGCCGGGAGATTTTCGATTTTAGCTTCGAGTGGCAGTTTGTGATCGTTGACGCGGGAGAGCGACACGGTGATTTCAGTTTTGTCGCCGGCCTTGAGTTCGAATTTCGAAGCGGCGACCGTCGCTGAATAATCCGGCACCGGGTTTTCGGCGGTAAGCAGGTAGCGATGGTTGGCGCTGCCACTGCCGATCACGTCGGCGATTCGTGCCACGTAATCGCCATCGGCGGGAGAGGCCCACAGCAGTTCGGCGTCGACGCTGGTTTTGGTGTCGTCGGCGCGCTTGAGTTCTTTGCCTTCGTGATTCTCGATGATGAGCACGGGGTCGAGATCGGAGCTGAGGTAGTGCGCGCCGAGTTTGAACTGAATTTTTTCACCCTTTTTGGCGGTGAACTTGACGGCATCGGTCTCGTTGGTCTTCGCAAGAGTTCCGGTGAACGCCGCCGGCAGGGTGATTTTTTCGCCGGTCTGCAGTGGCAAGTCGGACGCGGGAAGGGCGAGTGTATTGGCAAAATGAGGATGACTGACCGTGCGTATCGGATGGCCTGCTTCGGCGTCAAAGTCGGACTCCATTTTCGGATCGGCTGCGGGCAGGGTCAGGTCGATCGACTTGTCGCTGTTGCTGTCGTGAAGTTTCAGCGCGGTGGCCTTGCTGCCTGAAACCACGGTGGGTTCGGCGAACTTCATCCACGGGCCAGTGGAGAGACTCAGGCGGTAAACGGCGGCTTTGTTGGAAGTGAAATTGATCGTTGAACTGGGCGGATGAATGAAGCCCATGACGCCGATCAGGTAATCGCCGTCTTGTGTCGCGGTGTAGTTGAGTCGGGCATCGAGGCTGTTCGGGCCGTCGTTGGCGAGAACCAGAACTTCGCGTTCAGGAGCGGGGCCGTAGAGAATAAGGTGAGGGTCGACCGGCGAGATCAGGGCGTAGCCATCGATCGCTGCATGCAGGGTCTGGCCTTTCTTTAAGGAAATCGGAAACAGATCGACATCGCCGGATTCGCTCAACTTTGCGTTGATGACGACCGGCAGCGGTGTCGGTTTTTTGCCTTCCGGATCGAGGGATTTCGGCTCGGTCAGGGTGGAGTTCGGTTCGATTTCGCTGACTTCGCTAACGGTTTTCGAGCCGACCACGAAGGTATGCAGTTCGGAAGCGCCTTCGGCATTGAACAGGCGCACGAGAACGGGACCGGGTTGGGCATCGGCAGCGATGTCGAAAATCAGTTCACCTTTCTTTTCCTTGTCGGTGGTGATGGTAATTCCCGGGCGTGAGCACCAGGCGGAAACCGGCCATGGGTCCGACTTACCGACGATGGCGACCGTGGTTTTTTCTCCCGGTCGGGCACCGGTCGGATCGAGCGCGTCCAGCGTCGGAGCGGCGGCGTGCAGAGACGTGGCGCCGAACAGTGCGGAGAGAGCAACGGTGAAATTCTTGCGAATTCCGCTGCGGCGAAGTCGGGAATAGCTCACCGAAATCTAGACGAAAAGTTCTTTGATCAGGCGACCGTTGTTGACCAACTGCACCGGCCGATCCGAGCGATCCATGAGCACGCTGGCGGGATCGACGCCCATCTTGGTGTAGAGCGAGGCGGCGAAGTCCTCGGGCGCATAGACATTTTCATTGGCGTAGTAGCCTTTGACATCGGTGGCACCGACCACCTGACCGCCGGGGATGCCGGCACCGGCCATCAGCACGGACATCGCGAAGCTCCAGTGATCGCGGCCCGCGTCTTTGTTGATCTTCGGGGTGCGACCAAATTCGCCGAGACAAATCACCATGGTGTTCTCCAGCGACCCGCGTTGCGCCAGGTCGTTGATCAGTGCGGCGACACCCGTGTCGAGTCGCTCGGCTTTGTCTTTCTTGTAGTTGGTAAACAGGCCGCGGTGGTCGTCCCAACCGCCGTTGTAGACGGTGACAAAGGGAACGCCGACTTCAGTGAGGCGGCGGGCCATAAGCAGGCGCTGGCCGAAGTCGTTGCGCCCGTAGCTGTCGCGCACCTTTTCGTCCTCCTGACTGATGTCGAACGCTTTTTGAGCCTCGGTGGAGGTGACCAGTTCCAGTCCCTGCGCGTAAAATTCGTCGAACTCGACGGCCGGATCTTCAGCGGCTTTATCGTTGATGCGCTGAAGTCGGTCGAGTGACTTGCGCAGGTTCAGGCGCGATTCGACGTGGTCCTGATTGGTGGCAAGCTCACCGGGCAGGCTGACGTCGCGGACGCTGAAATCTTTGCTGTCGGGATTATCGGAAATGATGAACGGAGCATGCTCGGCGCCGAGGAAATTTGGACCACCGGAACGCGACATGCGCGGCATCGACACGTAGCCGGGAAGACCGCCCTTCATGGAGCGTTCTTTGCTGACCATCGATCCGAACGAGGGGTGAAAGGTTACGTAGGCACCGCAGCCCACCGGCACCGGCGTCGGACGTCCGGTCATCATGTAGTGGTTGCCGGCGCCATGATTGTTCTGACGATGAGCGATCGAGCGCACCACGGTGAACTTGTCGTTACACTTGGCCAGCTGCGGCATCTTATCGCAGAAATGCACCCCTGGCACTTTGGTGGGAATCGATCCGAATTCGCCACGGATTTCGCTGGGCGCGTCAGGCTTGGGATCGAAGGTCTCGTAGTGGGAGGGGCCACCGTCGAGCCAGATAAAAATGCAGCGTGTGTCCTTGGAGCCCAGGCCGGCTTTCGGGGCTGCCGCTCCGGCCTTGAGTTGCAGGAGTTGTGGCAATGTCAGGCCGCCCAGGGCGGCGAGGCCGGTCTGGATGAAATCGCGGCGGGCTACGCCGCTGCAGTTGCGATGGAATGTCCGCATGGTAAGGGAATTACGGTAGGATTGGCAAAGCTCGCACTCAATGGCGCAGTTGCGGCTGTAAGCGCTGCTTTTAAAAATGAACGGCGACCCGTTTCGGGCGTCGCTGAACGATTCGGTGAGCCCGAAGGGGCAGGTTCGTGCGGCGGGACCTGGGACTGGATAATGGCGCTGTGCTCAGTGGTTGAACACGAACTCGGCGGAGTTGATCAGCGACCAGAGCAGGTCGCGTGCAGCGTCCTCCGGCTTGAGATCTTTCCGGGCGAAGTGAGCGGTGGCGATATCGAGTTCATCTTTGGCCGGTGGGCGCGCGTAAGCGGCCAGATAGATGTCTTCGATAATCTTCGCCGGCTCGATGGTTTCACCTTCTTTGGCAGGCTTGGCGAGCAGTGCCGGCACTGATTTGTCCGAAGCCATGCGTTTGTGCAGATCGCGCGAATTCATCAGGTGCAGTGCCTGCACAACTGACGACGAGCGGTCGCGTTCGCAGGGGCATTCGGCACTGGAGTCGGGCCGGCCGAAGGCGTCGAGGAACTCGGAACCAAGCAGGTTGTTCCAGGTGTGCATGGCCGGTGAACCGCCGGGCAGTCCTTGAAACTTCGGCTTGTCACCGATCAGTGAAGACACTGCGTCGTCGAGCACTTCGGCGGGCAGGCGGCGCCGGTAGGAGCGTGAGAAGTTTGCGGTATCGACCAGGTTGGTGTCGTTGGGCAGCGAGCTGAGCTGGTAGAGATTCGACTGCATGATGGTGCGAACCAGCTTCTTCAAATCGTAGCCATTGTCGGCGAAGTCAGCTGCCAGCCAGTCGAGCAGGGGCTGATTGCTGGCAGGGTTGGAGGCGCGGAAGTCATCGACCGGATGGACGATGCCCCGGCCGAACAGTTCACCCCAGATGCGATTGACAGTGGCATGGGCAAAATAGGGATTTTCCTTCGAGGTCATCCAGTCGACGAGTACCGAGCGCGGGTCGGTGTCGGCGGGAATCTCCGCGAACTCGGGGCCCCCGGGAGCCTTTGGTGTCATCACTGCCTCGCTGACCGGATGCTTGACAGTTCCGCCCGGCGCGAACCACCAGACTTCTTTTTCCCCCGAGATGGGCGGCGAGATTCCCTGGCCTTTGCGTTTCAGGGAGCTGAAGAATGCGGCCATCGAATAGTAGTCGTCTTGACTCCATTGCTCGGACGGGTGGTGGTGACACTTGGCGCAGTCGATGCGGATGCCGAGGAAAATGCGGCTGGCAAACTCGGCAAAATCGGCAGGCTCGCGCTTGTCGCGCATCAGGGCGACGGGGCCGGATTCGTGGGACGACCCTTCGGCGGTGAGCATGCTGCGTACGAACTGATCCCAGGGCACATTGTCGCGCAGTTGCTGACGCACCCAGTGATCGATCAGCATGACCGGCTTGATACCGACCCGCTGCGTGTTGGGGCGCAGCAAATCATTGTACTTGGTCGCCCAATAATCGCCCCAGGCAACGTCGTCAGCGAGCAGTTGATCGATAAGTTTGCTGCGTTTGTCAGGGCTTTTGTCGGCGAGGAAAGTGCGCACCTGATCGGCATCGGGCAGGCGTCCGATGGCGTCGAGCGAGGCGCGGCGAATGAACTCACTGTCCGAGCAGGTAGCCGACGGAAGCAGCCCCAGAGTCTGATGGCGTTCGTAAGCGTAGCGATCGATTTCGTTGTTCACCGGCAGGCCGGTGTAGCGCTCTTTGGGAAGCGTGCTGTCCGGCGGGATGTTGATGCGGGCTACATCGACCTGATCGAGGTAGCGCACGATGATCATGGCCTCACCCGCAGCATTGCCGGCAGTGACCAGGCCGTTGTAGGTCACTGAGGCGGCAGCTTCGGTTTGAGAAACGAATTCACTGAGAGCGGTGACATCGCGTTTGGTGCCATCGGCGAACTGCGCTTCGACTTTCAGCTGACGCGTAGCGTTTTTGGTGTACTGCGCGTCGGGCGGCGACACGTGAATCGCTTCGAGCGCGGCTTCGTTTTCGGCTTCGTAAGGCATGCCCTGTTCGATCCATCGAACCATGGTCTGGTGAACCGGCGAGCCGGGCTCAAAACGCTTGCCGCCTTCGTGAGGGATTTCCCGCGTCCCTTTTAAAATGAGCAGCGACTGTGCCGGAGCCGCGGGGAAAATGCGTCGACCACGGGCGTTGTGGACGATTTCTTTGAAGTCGGCGAAGGGATCGTAGGAAAACACCGACAGGGCGAAGCCGTTCTGACCTTCGGCTTTGGCATGACACGAGCCGGCATTGCAACCGGCTTTGCCCATGATGGGCAGAATGTCGCGCCGGAAGGTGGGTTTTTCGACGACTGGAATGTCGATCGGGTGGACCGCAGGTTCGGACGCCCACGCGGCAGAAAAGCCAACGCAGACCGGCAGGATCAACGCAGCGGTCCACGCGCTTGCGAGCGCAGCTACACGATGGGCGAGTGGGTTCACTGTTTTGCGACTTGCTTGGGTTCGGGTTTCGGTTCCGCTTTCGGTTTTGGTTGCGGCGTCGGTGCCGCAGCGGGTTTTGGCTCTGGCGCCGGGGCCGGCGTCGGCTTGGGTAGCGCTTCGGGAATCTCGAGCGTGGCTTTGACCTTTCCGGCGTTGTCCCATAACAGCAATTTGCCGCTGCTGGAACCGGCGATCAAGTGCTGGTCTGCGGTAAGCGCCATCGCGGTAAGTTCTTCGGTGGACACGTCGAGAGCTTTTTCTTTGGCGCCGGCGGAGCGCTGTTCGCCTTCGTGTTCGACGAGATCGGTGAACACCCGGGGGCGGCCCTCTTCATTGATGCTGAAAATGCGATCAGTGTTAATGGCGGTTTTCTTTTCTTTGTCTTTCTCTTCCGCCTTCTGCTTCTGCCTGGCTTCGTCGAAGCGCCACTGCAAGTCGGTGATCGGACCGGTGGTTTGCGAGCCGAAGCTGCTGATCTGTTTGCCGTTCTCCAGGCGCCAGACTTTAACCACCTGGTCGTCACCACTGGTGGCGATACGATCGGATTCGGGACTGAACGCGGCCGTCAGCGCGTAGCCGGTGTGACCTTCAAAGGTGCGATTGAGTTGCTGGGTTTTCAAATTCCAGACTTTGACCAGTTTGTCGGCGGAAGCGCTTGCCAGCCACTTCTGGTCAGGGCTGATGGCGACATCAAAAATGGAATCATTGTGAGCGCGAAACCGTTTGCCGGGCTTTGCCGTGGCGACGTCGATGAGCACGATGTCGGCGGGGGCGTGAGCCAGTGAATCGGCGGCGACCAGCGTCTTGTTGTCATCGGTGAAAGCCAGCGCCGTGATGCGCCCATCGAATCCGGTGGTGATGGTGCTGCGTGCTTTGCTGGTGGCAAGTTCCCACAGGATGAGTTTTTTATAACCACCCGAGGCGAGTGTTTTGCCGTCGGCTGACCAGGCGAGAGATTGCACGGCATCGCTGTGACCTGTGAGGATTTGGCTCAGTTTCGGCGTCGGGAATTTGGCATCCTTTTCGGTGACGAGATCGAACAGGGCGATACGTGCTCCGTGCCCGGCTGCTACGTATTTACCGTCGGGAGACAGCGCGACGGCGAGCACGGGGCGGTAGCTCGCGGGAAGGGTGCCCATTTTGAAATCGGTTCGCGGAGCGGTCTCGGGGATGGCGGCCCAGAGTTTTTCATCGAAGGGGGCGCCGTCAGTGATCCATTTGCGCAGCGCTTCGATCTGTTCGGGCTTGAACTGATCTTTGGGCGGCATGTGCGGGTCGGCGTCTTCGGCGAGGGTTTCGATGAGGAAACTTTCATCGGGTTTGCCGGGCACGACGGCGGGAGCGATGTCGCCGCCTTTAAGCAAGGCTTCGCGATTGGTGATCAGTAGATCTCCTTTGCGCTTGTCTTCGTTGTGACAGCGCAGGCAGTTCTGCTTGAGCAGTGTCAGTGCAGGCGTCTGACCGGGGACGGGCTTACCTTCAGGCAGCGGCGGTTTCGCCAAGCCTATATTTGTGCAAAAAGCGACCGCGACTGCGATCGTTAGAGTGCCTGCCGGTTTAGGCAGGTGGGTTTTTGACAATTTCGCTGACATCGATGAGATGAAGCTGACGACCTTTGCTGTGGGGGGAGTCGATGACGACTTTGGTGCCGTCGTTGCTGTATCGAGGGTGGGTGTCGCAACGCCACTCGCCGACATAAAGGGCCGGGCTGTGAAAGTTGCCGATCGGCACGCGGGTGTCGGTGGGGACGTGGTAGAGATAAACGTGTTGTTCTCTTTTGTCCTTATCAGGGTAGGTATCGTTCAATATCCATTCATTATTTTGCTGCGGCAGGTAGGTGTTGTGACCGTTGCGCGGCATTTTTTCGACGCCGATCGGTTCGGGCGTCAGCGTGGCCGCCCCGGGGACGTCCTTGAAATGGTAGAAGGCGTCGCCGTGCGACTCATGACGGGACCAGGCGGTGATCGTTTGCGGATCGCGCCAGATGAAGTGCGAGGTGTAGCCACTGGGATCAACGACGCGCAGGTCGGAGCCGTCGGCGAGATTAGCGGTCAGCATGCGCGTCATGAAGCTGCGCGTTTTCGAGCCCTTCCAGCGATGCAGAAAAATGAAGCGCTTGCTGTCGGGGCTGACCAGCAGGTGGTTGAAGTAATGATGCGCGTCGGGGCTGTCGTTGAGCAGAGATTCCGGCTGGAACTGTGAAATTTCAGCGATGGACAGAATCAGTTGGCTTTCGCCGGTGCTCATGTCGACGCGCCAGATGCCCGAGTCTTCCGGTCGGGCGACATCGGCAGTGGGATCGGTCACGCCCTGGTAGCCGTAACCGGGACGCAATCGCTGAATGCGTGCGAAATCGGCGGAGATGCCGTACTTGCCGTCGGCGCTGAGCGCATAAACCGGCCGCGGCAGGGTGCGCTTTTTGCCGGTTTTGAAATCGAGGATGTGGCAGACGAAGTGACCGTCTTCGCGATCGTTCCAGACGATTTCGGATTCGCTACCGGGGCGCCACTGAAGCATGCAGCCCTGTTGCCATCCCCAGGCGTCACTTTTGCCGAGTTCGATCCACTTGTCGTTGTCTGCGGTGTCGACCATGCCGACCTGGATGCGGTCGGCAGCGGTCGGGGTGCGACCCTCGAAGTCGACCTGGTTGGACAGCACGTAGCGGTTGCTGGGATCGAATTCGAGTTTGTCGTAGTAGCCGAACCAGTGGAATTTCGGGCCACGGGTGATCTGTCGCACCGGCGGCAGCGGGTAGGCTTTTTCCGCAAAGCTGGAAAAGGGCGCTGCCGCGGTCAGGGCGGCGGCGCTGCGCAGAAAGGTACGGCGGGTAGGCATAGTAATGGGTAGTGAATCGGGCAGCCGGTATCACCGGTTCGTCCACGGATGAATCGTCCAATTCGCGCGGGCGGGGACACCCGCGCTACGGTCAGAGATTTGCTTAGACGACGGGCTCGATTTCCCAGCCTTTGCGGTATTCGCGGGTCAGGTATTGATTGGCCTCTTCGATATTGGTGATCTTGAGAGCTTCGGCGTCCCACTCAAGGGATTGGCCGGGGAAACGGGCGGCGATGTTGCCGAGTTGTACCGCTTCGGTGAGCGGGCCACCGTAGTCGAAGCCATCGCTGGGCTGTTCACCGCTGATGATGCCGTCAATCCAACCGTGGTAGTGGTTTTGATCGTCGGCTTCTTCGTATTGGTAGTCGGCGTAGGTGGCAGCGGGGTAAAGTTGCGGAGCGCCGACGTGCGGTTGAACCAGGCTGCCTTTTTCACCGAGAAAGATCGATCCGGAGCGGGGCAGGGCATTGCCGTCGATCAGTTTAGCATTGATCGATGGCCGGCGACCGCCGTCGTACCAGGAGACATTGATGGTGTCTTTGGCGGTGTGCTCGGTGCCGGGAAAGACGTATTTCAAAGTCTGCTGGGCAGGCCAGACTTCGTCATTCATGCCGGTGTGCTGGTTGTGAACCGTTTTGGGAGCACCGGTGATATTGAGTGCGGTGAAAACCGGGTCGAGAATGTGGCAACCGAAATCGCCGAGCGCACCGGAACCGAAGTCCTGCCAGTCGCGCCATGCGAACGGAGCGTAGATGCCCGGTGCTGCCGGCGGACGCATCGGGGCGACACCGACCCAGAGGTCCCAGTCGAGCGTGGCGGGAACCTCTGCGGCTTCTTTGGGGCGGTCGATATGACCGGAGTGACCGTGGCCGGTGTTGTTACACCATGAATGCACTTCTTTGACCTTACCAATGGCGCCGTCTTTGATCAGCCGCGTGCCGGTGCGGTAGTATTTGTGCGAGTGGATCTGATTGCCGAGCCGGGTGATCAGGCCTTTGCGCTGTGCCAGCAACTGCATCTGGCGAGCTTCCCAGACGTTGTGAGCGAGTGGTTTCTGCACGTAAACGTGTTTACCGGCAAGCATGGCATTGATGCCGATATAAGCGTGCATGTGATCGGGAGTCGACACGGTGCAGGCATCGATCTTGTCACCCATGTCGTGCAGCATTTCGCGGAAGTCCTGATGCAGCGGTGCCTCGGGATTGAGGCGCTGAACTTTGGCGGTGCGCGACAGGTCGACGTCGGCGAAGGCGATCATCTGAACGCCATCGTGGAGTGCCATCTGACTGATGTCAGACCAGCCTTTGCCGTCGGCGCCGATACCGGCAGTCTGCACTTTGGAGTTGAGATTCTGACCGCGTACGATCGCCGGGGCGGCGAGGACGGAGGCAGCGGCGGTGGCTTTGATGAAGTTTCGGCGTTTCATGATTGGAGAAGGAGTCGGGAGATCGGAGTCAGGATGTAGCAGCCGTCCAGAGGGAGGGCATCAATGTAAATGGGGACAGGCAGGGGAACGGGAAGAGACCTCTCTATAAAGATAGTGTCGTGGGCGGAAGTGAAGAACGCCAGCTTTGCGGGCTGGCGTTCTTGCGGTAGAAAAAATGACGACGATGTCGCTATTTCTTGGCAGCTGCAGGGGCTGGAGCAGGCTTGGCAGGTGCAGGTGCAGGTGCGGGTGCAGGTGCAGGAGCAGGCTTGGCAGGTGCGGGCGGCGTGTCGGCCGCCGATTTGCGGAGTTCGTCGAGCACTTTCTGAGTCTGCGACGAGGCTTCCTGAGCTTTCTTGGCATTGGCCGAAGCGTCGGCGGCGGCTTTCTTGGCAGCGGCGGCGGCCTTCTCGGCTTCCGCGATGGCTTTGGCCAGTTCCGGGTTTGCCGGTTTCGCGGGTGCCGTTGCCGGAGCCGGAGCGGGTTTCGGAGCCGGTTTCGTCACAGGCTTGGCAGGTGCCGGGGTGGCCGGCTTGGCGGGTGCCGGTTTGGTCGGAGCCGGGGTGGCCGGCTTA
>CBDULB010000116.1:0-20262 GCA_965367965.1 uncultured bacterium
ATCAACGATAAGTCGCCCGTCGCCCCCCGGACACAGCCGTCCTCATAAATCTCCGGCAATCGACGGTAATGCCTAATTAAGAGCCAAGCGGTCATCCACTGTGCTGTGATCTTTCACACGATAAAATGCCATGCATTTTATATTTGCAGGGCAGTGATTGTTTTGCGAGTATTCGCTGATGCCTTTACCGAGAATTCTTGCTGCTGACGGTGGTTGTTATCACTGCGTGTCCCGCGTAGTCGATCGTCAGTTCATCTTTGCCGACAGGGAGAAGCATTGTTTCGTGACCACGATGCGCAAACTGGAGGCGTTTCTGGACGTCAAGGTGCTTACCTACTCGGTGATGTCGAACCATTTTCACCTTCTCATTGAGGTGCCTACCAGCGACGCCAAGGTGCAACTGAATGCCGATTCACTGCGCGAACGCTTGCCTCTTCTTTACCACGGTGCAGCGCTCGCTGAGGCTTTGGCTGAGCTCGATCGCGCTCAGCAAGATGCCGAGAGCACGAGCGGAACGACGAGTTGGCTGAACGCCCTACTGGCTCGCTATCAGGCCCGGATGGGTAATCTCCCGGCGTTCCTCAAGGAACTGAAATGGCGTTTTTCGAAGTGGTACAATACCCACAACGATCGAGTCGGAACCTTGTGGGAAGACCGGTTTCGCTCGGTGCTGGTGGAGGGCGATGAACATGCACTGATGACGACAGCGGCCTATATCGAATTGAATGCCGTGCGCGCCGGCCTGGTCGCTGACCCGAAGGACTATCGGTGGTGTGGCTACGGGGAAGCCATGGCGGGGAATAAATGTGCGCGTAACAATTTGCTGAGAATGCACGCTCGAACGCGGGCCTGGAGCGGGCGAGGCAGTGCTGCGGTCGACTGGCGCGAATTGGCGATGCGCTATCGAGTGCATCTGTTCGGGCATGGTGAGCGGCGCCTGGGTGACGCTCAGACAGGACGCGGCCGGAAACCGGGATTCGAACCTGACAAGGTCATTCAAGTGATCGAGCAGCAGCGCGGCCATGTGCCTTTACACGAGCTAATGCGCTGTCGTATTCGTTACTTCACGGATGGCGCGGTGATTGGCAGTGAAGAATTCGTCAATGAGCTGTTCGCAAGTCAGCGGCAGCGTTTCGGCAAGCGGCGCAAAACGGGGGCCCGCAAGCTGCGCGGCGCCGACTGGGGAGGGCTGACCTCATTGCGCGATCTGCGCGACCGGGTGTTTGGTGTATGAAACTCACTGGTACTGACGGCAAGGCGCGGGTGGTCTTGTGATTGCCGATTGAGGTAGCCGCGTATAGTCTGCGCGCATGGCAGACAAACAATCCGGCAAATCGAGCGACGGACCCGATCGGCTCTATCTCCTCGACGGCATGGCGCTGATTTATCGCGCCTATTTTGCGCTGATCCGCACGCCCATCCGGACCACTGAAGGATTCAATACTTCGGCGATCTTCGGTTTCGCCAATGCCCTCGTCGATCTGCTGCAAAAATATGAGCCGACCCACATCGCGGTCGCTTTCGATACCCGCGAACCAACCTTCCGCCACGTTCGATTTCCTGCGTACAAAGCGCAACGCGAGGAGATGCCGGAAGAGCTGAGCAAATCGCTCGAGCCGGTGAAACGCCTGATTCGCGCCTTTAACATCCCGGTTCTGGAGCTGCCGGGCTACGAGGCTGACGACATCATTGGTACTCTGGCCAAGCGTGCTGACGATGCCGGCGGCTATGAGACGTTCATGGTCACGCCCGACAAAGATTTTGCGCAGTTGGTCAGTGCGACGACCAAGATTTACAAGCCCGGTCGGCAGGGCGGCGAGGCGGAGATACTCGATCTTGCTTCGATTCAGGAGAATTGGCAGGTGCAGACTCCGGATCAGGTGGCGGATATTCTCGGCTTGTGGGGCGATGCCTCCGACAACATTCCCGGCGTTCCCGGCATCGGTGAAAAGACCGCGAAAAAACTCATCGCTCAGTTCGGCAGCGTCGACAACATCCTCGCCAGCACAGATCAACTGAAGGGGAAGCAAAAGGAAAATCTGGAGAATTTCGCCGACCAGGCGCGCCTGTCGAAGGAGCTCGCCACGATCAATGTCGAGTCACCCATCGATGTCGATTTCGAGACGTTGGTCATGGGCGAGTGGGACACTGAGGCGCTGCAGGAGTTGCTCATCGAGTATGAGTTCAATGCACTCGGCAAGCGTCTGTTAGGCGACGGTTTTCACGCCGGCCGGGGTCACGAGGAAAAGAAAACCATCGAGGACACGCCGCACGACTACCGCCACATCGACGCTGACGATGCCAAGGGGCGCGCGGCTCTGATCGCAGAATTGGAAAAGCTCGATAGTTTTTGTTTCGATTCGGAAACCTCGAGTCTGGATCCGAAAACCACCAAGCTCCTCGGTCTGGCTTTTTCCTGGAAAGCCCGTGAAGGCATCTATGTTCAGTTTCCGACCGACGACAGGAAAGCCGGCGCCGTGCTCGAGGAATTTCGGCCGTTATTTGAGAATGCCGCCGTCGAAAAAATCGGCCACAACCTCAAGTTCGATCTGGCGGTGCTCAACTGGAATGGCCTGCGGGCGGTCGGTCCGTTTTTTGACACGATGCTGGCGCACGCCCTGGTCGAGCCGGATCAGCGCCATCAAATGGACTACATGTCGGAAGCTTACCTCGGTTACACGCCGGTATCGATCACGTCGCTGATCGGCGACAAAAAGGGCGCTTCCGTCCAACTGAGCATGCTCGATATCGTCGAGGAAAAATCCGAAGAGGTCGCCGAATACGCTGCGGAAGATGCCGACATCACCTGGCAGCTTGCGGACATCATGCGCAAGCTGTTGAAGGAGAAAGATCAGGAACGGGTTTTCTACGAAATCGAAGTTCCACTGTTACCCGTTCTGGTCGATATCGAACGCGAAGGTATCGCCATCGACGTCGGTGCCCTGGCCACCATCAGCAAACAGCTCGGTGAGCGTATCAATGGGTTGGCTGAGGAAATCGAAGCGGCAGCGGGTCATTCTTTTAACCTCAAATCTCCGAAGCAACTCGGTGAGGTTCTGTACGATGAGCTCAAGTTGGTCGAAAAGCCGAAAAAAACCAAGACCGGCCAATACGTCACCAACGAGCAGGTGCTGCTGACCCTCGCTCACGAGCACGAGATCGTGCGCAACATTCTCGAATACCGCGAGGCGACGAAATTAAAAAGTACTTACGTCGATACCCTTCCCGAAGCAGTGCTACCGAAAAGCGGACGCATTCACACCAGCTTTCATCAGTTGATGACGGCTACCGGACGGCTGGCGTCGAGCCACCCCAACCTCCAGAACATCCCGATCCGCTCCGCTCAGGGACGCGAGATCCGGCGCGCTTTCGTGCCGCGTGACAAAGACTTCGTGTTGCTGGCAGCGGACTATTCGCAGATCGAACTGCGCGTTATGGCTTCGCTGAGCAATGACAAGGCGATGATCGAAGCGTTCGAAAACGGTCTCGATATTCACACTGCCACCGCCGCGCGTGTCTACGGAGTCGAGCTCGATGACGTGCTTCCGGAAATGCGACGCTCGGCAAAAATGGTCAACTTCGGAATCATCTATGGCATCTCCGCATTTGGTTTGTCGCAACGTCTGGGTATCCCCCGCGGCGAGGCGGCTGACATCATCGAAAACTATCTGCGCGAATACTCAGGCGTGGCGGAGTTCATGAGCAGCATTGTCGAACAAGCCGCCGACCGGGGTTACGTCGAAACGGTGAGCGGCCGGCGGCGCTATCTGCCCGCCCTCAAGGACGGCAACGCGACGGTGCGTAAAGCCGCAGAGCGGACGGCGATCAACACTCCGATTCAAGGCAGCGCTGCCGACATGATTAAGATCGCCATGGTCAAAGTTGCCGCTGCGCTCGATGGCAAAGGCTTTAAAAGTCGAATGCTGCTGCAGGTTCACGATGAGTTGGTGTTCGACCTGCATCGCGATGAGGTCGACACCATTACTCCCCTGGTCGTCGATGCGATGACCGGGGCCCTGCCTCTGAAGGTTCCCGTGGTCGTGGAAACCGGCGTGGGCGAGAACTGGCTCGAGGCTCATTGATGCGTCGCTACCGTCGAGTCGCGCTTGCACTCCTGACGGCATGAGGTTTCTTTGCGCATCGTGAAGCGTTTGCTGTCTCATATCATCGTTCTGTTGGTCGCGTTTCTGGTCTCGTTCGGTGCCTACGCGTGGTGGACCGAGATCCAGCCCGAGCGTTACAATCTGTTCGATTTTCTACGCGGCGAAAAAGTTCCCGACGTCCCCGCAAAGCCGCAAGGCTCTGCCCAAGTGCCCCCTGAAACGGCGAGCTTCGCGACCACCGGCCCGCCGACCTTGTTGGCGCAGATTGCTACGCAGGCAGCGACCGATACCAAGCCTGCCATTCGCGCTCAGCCGATCAGCCCGGCAGAGATTGATCCTGCGAGCATTCGTCTGCTCACCGACGTCAATCGCGCCATGGCCGACCTGACCGACGCAGTGGTGCCCGCCGTGGTCAGTATCGACACCAGCACGACGGTCAATGTCCGGCGCTATGTGCCGGTCGATCCATTCGGACTTTTTGGATACCAATCGATGAACGAAGAGTCCCGTCAGCCGGGTCTGGGCTCAGGTGTCTTCGTGTCCAGCGACGGCTACGTCTTGACCAACCACCACGTCATCGCCGGCGTCGATGAAATCCAGATTACCACTCACGAAGGAGAAAAATTCGAAGCCGAATGGGTCGGTTCGGACCCCGGTGTCGACATCGCAGTCCTCAAACTGAAGAAGGCTGAGGAGCGCACATTTCCGCATCTCAAATTTGCCGATTCCGATCAAGCCCGGGTCGGCGAAATGGTGCTCGCGGTGGGCAATCCGTTCGGCCTCACCGAGTCTGTGACCCGTGGCATCATCAGCGCAAAACAGCGTCGACTCAGCGACGGCAGCAACGAATATTTTCAAACCGACACGGTCATCAACCCGGGTAATTCAGGCGGGCCTCTGGTCAATGTGCTCGGCGAAATCATCGGCATCAATGTCGCCCTTTTTACCGGTCAGCAGAATGTCCGCGTCTGGCAGGGCGTCGGTCTCGCCGTGCCGTCCAACGAGGCGCGTTCGGTTTTCGAAGCGATCGCCTTTGATAAACCTTTGCTGCGCGGCTATCTCGGCATCGAGTTGACCGATGTCACCAATTACCTCGCGCGGATGTTGAAAATGTCATCCGTGCGCGGTGCCGTAATAGTCGCCGTCCAGGAAGGTTCTCCGGCTCATCAGGCAGAACTCAAGCCCGGCGATGTGATATTGAATTTTGCCGGTAAGGACGTCACCGATGCCGAATCCGTGATGCGCCAACTTCGCCGCTTGAAGACTGATACCAGCGTTGCTCTGAAAATTTTACGCAAAGGTGAGACCCTCGACCTGAGCGCCCGCGTCATCGAAAAGCCTGATGACAAAGCACTGTCGATGCGTGGTGATGCCGCTGCCTCGGGCCAGAGCCTCGCGGCATCGCTGGGCGTCGAAGTCCGCAATCTCTCCGACGCCGAACGCTCGGCCCTGCACCTCACTGCGCAAATGCCCGCCATCGTCATCAGTGCGGTTGATGCCAACTCCGAAGCCGCCAGGCGCTTTCGTGTCGGCGACCTGATTCACGGAATCAACCGTGACCCGATCCACACCGCCGACGAATTTTACGAAATGCTGAGTGAGTTGCCAGCCCGCCAGAGTTCGGTCTTGATACTCAGCCGCCGCGGCCAGCGCTACCACGTACTGTTGCAGGCCAACGGTTGATTCCAAACGCAGCATGGGTAGATAGCGTTTTGGATTCCGTTAAAATTTGCTAGGGTGAGACAAGTTCCCCCGGCCTGGACACGATCCCTCCCAGTCAATGTCATGAACAAGAAAACCGCCATTATTTTTCTGCTCATCCTAGCAGTCGGCATCATCAGCTTATTCTTCACTTTCCAGCATTTGAAGAAAGAGAGCGAAACTCTCGTCGTTGACGAACAGGGCAATACCCAGCCGGTCGAAGCGCCGGAGCCGGCACCGGCTCCCGTCGCACCACCCAAGGCGGAGCCGGCACCCACCAAGCCGGAACCTGTCACCCCCCCGGCAACGGCCAACGAAGATCTGTTCAGCAGTCCGGAAAAATTGCTCGGAGCGCTCACCGATCTGATCAAGGCGCGCGACGCCGAAGCCTTTATCGCTCTGGCCGGGGAGGATTCGATTTCTCCTGAGGACCGGCCCGCTCTGGTCGAACTGCTCAACAACCCGGCCTACGCTCCAGCTTCGGTCGACCCGATCATCTCACTGGCACGCATCGGCGACCTCACCCGATGGGCCATTCAACTCGATCCCGTCGCGATGCCCGCTGATCTGCCAGCGAATTCCGCTCCGGTCGAGGCAAGCGGTTTGCCCGGCGCTACTGCAGAATTGGCCGCTCCGACCGCCACCACCGGACCTGCCGATCCGTCCGCAGAATCTAAACCGGGCTCCACCACCATCCCGGCGAACCCAACGACACCGGGCAGCACAACCGCACCTGCACCGGCTGCTCAGGACCCAACTGGAAATCCCGGCGTCGGCGGAACACCGGTTACCACTGCCGATCTCACTGACGATGCAGTCGCCTCTTCGGCTCCGGACGGTGGCACCGGCGCGCACGCAAATTCCGCTCCGTCGGGCAAACGCAGCTCGCTTCCACCGCGCCAGATCTACGTCGATCTTGGAGAGAACGACAACAAGCTGGTTACCATCGAAAAAATCCTCGTGCCAAGACTGGCCGCCGATGGCTCCACCAGCATTCTGCCACCGTCGGCAGATCCGGTCACCGTCGCTCACAGCTTTGCCCGTGCGGTTCTGAGCAGCGATTTCAAAACCGCCCGGGCCTTCAGCGATCCTGAGAAAATCACCGACGAACGGATTGCCGCCCTGATGATCGCTCTCGAGGAGGGCGCCTATAAACTGCAAAGTGACCGTCCGCTCATTCAGACTCTCTCCCGCGACACCGTCAGCTGGATCGTCGCCCGCGTGCAGAATTCAGAAACCGTATCCGAGTTCGGACTTGAGATGTCCAAGCTCGATCCCGGCAGCGGCTGGCGCATCGATAACATGAGTTTCGACAAGGTTATTCAAATGACCGCCGCTGCCGGTGGTGGTGGCAACGTCGCCTACGCACCCATCGTAAAGAACCCGCAGGGAGGCGACAGTCTGGTGGTATTTTTCGAGTTCGACAGTGCAGAACTGAATGTCCGCGCCCAGCGCCAGGTGCGTACCATCGCCGATATCCTGAAAGGCAATCCCACCCGCCAGATCAAGATCAACGGTCACGCCGATGCACTCGGGCTCGACGATTACAACAGTGCCCTGAGCGCACGTAGAGCTCAAACGGTTCGCAATGCATTGACCGCTCTCGGAGTTGCCAGTGACCAGATCGTCGCCACCGGACTTGGTGCCTCAGTTCCGCTCAGCCCCAACTTCAAACCCGACGGTAGCGACAATCCCAGCGGCCGTTCGCAGAACCGGCGCTCGGAAATATATCTCGATTTCTGATCTCGCGACAGCGTTACCCCTAAAGTCGTCTCATGATCAGACGATAGCGATCATCGTACTGGCCACCGCAATTGGCGCGGCAGCAGTCGTAACAGGCGACAGCCCGGCGAAATCTTCGCACGCGTTCGAATTCCGTCCCGCAAACCGGACAGCGGTAAGCGTACTGACGACGAATCTTTCGCCCCTGCAACGGCAACTGATGATAAACCCCTTCCCCGGGAATGCCCACGTCCGCACATGCCTGGCGCCACTCGCGGCCGTGCGGCTGAATCTTTCGCCCGCGGTTTCGATGGTGTGCCACCAGGTGGGCCAACTCGTGCAAAAACGTCCGCTCAACCTCGGTCGCCCCATTCTCGATACTGACCAATCGCGGATTTAACTCGATCCGGCAATCGTGGTAGTGCGCGCGGCCCGCCGAGGTCCGCATCCTGGTATTCCAAACGACGTGCACCGCATCGGCAAGAGCCCCGAGTCGGAACTCCAGAGCAAAGCCTTTCGCCTTCGCCGTCATCGCTGCTTCCAACTCGTCGAGATCCGTATCGTTCTCAACGGTTCGATGATCGACCAGCGGGGCTGTCTTCGGAGCCGCCCGATCAGTGGTGTCCAGTGCGCGTGAGGGCAGATCAAACAGCTCTAGTTGGTCTTCGCCGCTTGCCTCTTCCCCTGAGAACGAGTCGAACTCGTTCGATTCTGCTCGCTTGGATGCCATCGAAAGGGATTTTTCGTATTTACCTCAGAAAGTCAGAAAGTCGTCGGCGTTGCATTTCGGCTTTCCACGGTGATCACTGCTGCGGTATTTTATTAATCAGCAACCGATTCTGAATGCGCCGTCTTATCGAACACCTCGGGTTGTTCTCCCTTGGCAGAAACAAAGGAATCAGGTGGTACCGTTTCACGCAAGAACACATTCGCCCCAATCGTGCTTCGTGCGCCGATGGTCGTCTTACCACCGAGCACCGTCGCGTTCGGATAGACCACGACGTGATCCCCAACATTGGGGTGACGCTTGGTGCCCTTCACCACCCGACCGTTTTCATCTTTGGGAAAATTTCGCGCCCCTAGCGTGACGCCGTGATAAAGCTTCACGTGGTTGCCGATCACGCAAGTCTCCCCGATCACCACGCCGGTGCCGTGATCGATAAAAAAGTGCGAACCGATGCGCGCTCCGGGGTGGATATCGATACCCGTCAGGCTGTGCGCCCACTCGGTCATGATGCGCGGAATCAAAGGCACATCCATACCGTAGAGGACGTGCGCTGCACGCTGAATCGCAATCGTCTCAATGCACGGATAAGCGAGGATGATCTCGTCAAAATTTTTCGCTGCCGGATCGCCCTCATACGCCGCCGCAACGTCAGAGCGCAACAGCTGCCTGAGCTTGGGTAACTCATTGAGGAATTCGCAGCACAACCGGTGCGCTTCGCCCGTAAAGTCCATGTCACGGCCGTTGGTTTCCTCGCGCAGCCGGAGACTCTTCGCCACTTCGACCTCGAGAACCGAAACCAGATCTACGACTCGCTCCCCGGTGATCATTTCCAACTCTTCCGACGGTACCGGCTCCTCATCGTGATAGCCGGGAAACAACAGTTGCAGCAATCTCTCGCAGGAAGCCGCAATGGAACGCTTCGACGGCAGATTACCGCAGTCGATACGATTGATCCCTCCCGTTTCGTGATAGGATTCGATCAGATTTTCGATGATGGTGCGTTGGCTGCAGTCCATGGAAACTAAGTTCAGCCGGGAGCAGTAAATGGCCCTGCTGCAACGATGGGCAACCTAGCGCGACTCCTCGCCAATCCAACTGATAATTCAATGTTCGATAACTGCCGCTCAATTGCCGCCGAACACCCGCTCGCGAAGATCGCGCAACACCCACAGGTCTCCCCAATCCGCGCCACGCATTCTGCGCGCACCTGAATTGCGCCGGGCCCCATAACGATCGCGATTTTCGGAGAACGTGGCATCGACGTAAGCCCGACTGCCAAACACCACCCCGTCGCAAAAATAGCGCACCCGGCTGCGAAGAACTTCCGTCACACTCAATCTTCCACCGCGCGCCAATTCGCGCTCGACCGATTCACGGGACATGCCCGGCATCGCCCCTTGACCGGTTCGTCCGTCGCCCAGCCTTCTCTGACCGTGGCCGAACAACAACAAGCGATAGCGGGCCCCTGTCACCCCCCAACCAGCGGGTCTCCGCCCATACCCTCCCGTCGCAGCCAGCAAACGCCCGAGACCGCGACGCGCGGCCTGCTTTCCCGCTACCGCTTCCGCGTAACCACACCAGCGATAGTCCTTCGGATCAGCGCACAGACCCGCACGCACGGGATTTAAGTCGATATAGGCCGCCATGGTGATCAGCGCATTATTGGCCCCCTCAACCAATACGCTCTTAAACCGGCTCTCCCAAAGCGTGCCCGAACGCTTCTCGCGAGCGTTGTGCCACTGGGTGAAGCGCTGTTTCAGCTCTTTAACAAAGATCGAAAGCGAGCCCATCCGCACCTGGTATCGCTCGAGAATCTCATCCATCCATCGCCCCGAACCCTGCGCCGAAGCCCGGTCCAGTTCTTCGAGACGTATGCTCAGGTTCTTGCCGGAATAGAGCCAGGGCAAACGTTCGCGAAGGCGGGCTTCATCCAGCTCTACTACCTCCTGCCGGTCCGGCACCTCTACCAAAATGTGAAAATGGTTCGACATCAGGCAATACGTCAGCACACGAACATTCAGAAACCGCTCAAGCCGGCGCATGGTGTTGTAGAAATAAGCCTTTTCGTCCCTGCCGAATACGAAGCGCCGGTCCACCACCCGCGAAACGCAATGATAGTAGTTCCTTCCTTCAGGGAGTAATCGAGCCAATCGCATTCGTCAGGACCAGTCTAGGTAGACAAGAATCACATGTCAACGATATTGGGTCTGTCCCTTAATCATCATGACTCTCTATCATTAACTTGCCTTATTTTCCGGCTCCGATACGTGTGTTTACACGGCCGCGAATAGTAGGAGATTCGAAGCTGAGGTCGGACCACCGGCGGAGCGTTCGAAGTTCCGCTCTCACAGCAGCGAACCGCGGGTGGTGAAGCTGCGTGCGAAACCGCACCAGCAAATGACAACCCCGAGCTACTGGTTCACCGGAATTTTCCATCGATTGCGCGACGAGAAAGCCAGTTAATTCAGGGCCATGGGTCATTCGGGTCCGCCCTCTTTTACTGTCCTCTGTAGTCGCTGCATGGCAGCCCTCTGCATTCTTCCGGCCACTTAAACGCCCCGAAATGGAAATGTTGCGTGGGAACCAGAGTCATATCCAGCCACCTTGCGGTGGCGAGGGCGAGGGCGAGGGCAAGGACGGCGAGCGAGCCTCTCATTTACGCCTGATAGCGGGCTGAGTGTGGCACTTCTGCTCGCTCTCGAGACCGATCTATTATTTTGAATCGTCCGGCGTTTACGCTACCCTCGACGCACTGTGCCGGACACGACGCTCGATACTGAATTCGTTCGCCATCTTTCATTTTCGAAGCCGTGGCGCCCCTATCAGCAGCGGGCGATCGACAATTTTGCCCGGCACACGGCCGACCGGCACTTTCACCTGGTAGCGGCTCCGGGGTCGGGAAAGACGGTGATGGGCGTCGAATCGGTCCGCCGCCTCAAGCGCCCGGCGTTAATCCTTGCCCCGACTTTGGCCATCCGGGAGCAGTGGGTAAAGTGCCTGATCAATGATTTCCTGCCGCCAGGCTTCAGCGAAATCGTCTGGCTGTCCCGCGACATCAAGGCTCCGCGGGAGCTGACGCTGACGACCTATCAGGCGCTCGGGTCGGAATTCCGGCGCGATGGTGGAGTCGATGTTCTGCGCCAACTGCGCGAACTCGGCGTTTCGGTGATCGTCGTCGACGAGGCTCACCACCTGCGGGCATTTTGGTGGAAATGCTTGAAAACGCTCAAGGAATCCCTCGACCAACCTTATGTGATCGCACTCACCGCGACTCCACCGGTCGATGTTCCTCAGGCCGAATGGAACCGCTACGCCGGTTTCTGCGGCAACGTCGATGAGGAAGTCGGAGTCCCGGAGCTGGTTGCTGAGGGCAACCTCTGCCCTCACCAGGACTACGTCCATTTCAGCCTGCCGACCGGTGTCGAAGCCGAGCGGTTGCGCGACTTTCACCAGCGGGTAAAAACCCTGGTTCTCGATCTGCAACTCGACACCGGGTTCGCCACGCAGCTTGCCGCGATTCCGCACTGGCTGCCTGAAAAGCCCGGCCGCGATTTTCTGCGCAGCCAACAGGACTTCTACCTCGCCCTGTCGATCTATCTGACCAAAACGGCCGGCTATCTGCCGACTGCGATCCGCCGTCACTATCCGGTGACTGATATCGAACTACCGGAACTGGATGCCGTCTGGGTGCAGGCACTGATGCAGGGATTGCTGTTCGATTTCCGGAAACTGATTGAAGGCATCTGCGATCCGGCACTTCAAGCCAACCTCAAAAAATGGACCGCCCGGGTGCGCAATCTTGGCGGAATCGAAAAGGGCCGCGTGGTCCTGCTCAACTCCAGAGACAACACCAAGACTCTGCGCAGCAGCCCTGCAAAGATCGACGCGGTCGCTGAAATCATCAGCCACGAATCCTCGGCCATGGGGCTCAGCCTGCGCGCGGTCGTGCTCACCGACTACATTCGCCGCGAAGCATTTCCCGCCGGTCTCACCGACGCCACGGATACGCCGCTTGAAAAGATCGGCGTAGTGCCGCTGTTCGAACGTCTGCGCCGCATGCAGTTACCTGATATCTCCCCCGGGATTCTCACTGGAAGTCTGGTGGTGGTACCGGTCTTCGCGCTCGATCAGCTGCAACAGATTTTGCAAAAAATGGGCGCATCGGCCAAAAATTTCAGCAGCGCATCATTGCGCCACGCCCCGGATTTCGCCGAAGTGAGCGTACGCGAAGCCGACCGCCAAAAGGTGGTCGAAGCGGTTACGCAACTGTTCAGCAGCGGCGAAATCAATTGTCTGATCGGCACCTCGTCGCTGCTCGGCGAAGGTTGGGATGCGCCCACACTGAACACTCTGGTACTGGCTTCCGTGGTCGGATCTTTCGTGATGTCCAACCAGATGCGCGGTCGGGCGATCCGGATCAATCCCCTCAATCCTGACAAAGCCGCTAACATCTGGCACCTGGCCACTCTCAACCCGGGTTGGGTCGATGACAGCAGCGGCGATATCGCCGGTGGCGATTTCTCAACACTGAAACGCCGCTTCGATGCCTTCCACGGCGTCGCCTACGGCTGCGACGAAGACGGCCACGCACGAATCGAGAATGGCCTCGCCCGGCTCGATTGCGATCAACCTCCAGCGCCGGAGATCGACGCTATCGAAGGCCGCAACCGGCAGACACTTCGCCTCGCCGAAGATCGCTTCGCCATGCAAGAGGTGTGGAAAAAGGCCATCGCCCCCCGGCTCGAAGGCCGCTTTCTCCGTCCCGTCCGGACCCTGTCCACACCCACCGCATTGGTGCGCAGCCGATTCACCGCCTGGCTCGGCGACAGCGAGAAAGGGCTTCGCGCAAGCGCCCGTCGCTGGTTGCAGGTGCGTCTGCTGCGCAACATCGCCGCCGCCATCGTCGACGAAATGGCTGAACTGGTCGACATCGATCCCGACTTCAGCAGTCGCCAACTGCGCGTCACGGTCTCGGGAAAATCGATCCGCGTCAGCCTGCCCGGAGCCGGCGAGGAAATCCAGGCCTGCCTGGTGCGATCGTTAGCGGAATACTACGACCTTTTCGACAACCCCCGCTACCTGCTGCGGGCCAAGGTCGGCTGGTTCGCCGTTCCGGAAATCTTCGGCGTCCGCAAGAAGCGCGCGCAGGCATTTTCGCGTCGCTTAAAAAGCGCGATCGGCCGTCACCAGCTGATCTTTGCCCACGGCTCATCCGGTATCGCTCATCTGCTCGAAGCCCGCCAACAGGGTCTGCTGAGACACAACCAGTTGCGCACGTCCGCATGCGTTCGCTGGGAGCCCGAGTGCGACGAATGATCGAGATGGTTGAAGCGTGGGTAGCGAAATTTGTCAAAATTTCGCCAGTGCGTGGGAGGTCAGGCGCTCAACGAAATTTTGAAGAATTCCGCTACCTCGATCGGCACAGATTAGAGCCGACCTGGCCGTCAACTGGTCCAATCGATCCGCTTTAAAATCTCCCGTAATTTCTCCGCCCGGGTCGGGTTCAACGACGCCGCCCACGCGACGCGCCCTTCGAGGTGCGCCCGGAACTCAGGCACGGCACTGCGATTCTGTGACGCCGCTCCGTAACGCGCACAGTTGCTCAGCGTGGCCTTCAGTCGATCAAATTCCACGCGCGACAGATTCGGATGGCGGTTGATGACGACACCGGCGGCCCGCTGGCGCAAACTGGCACGCATCACCCGCGTTTTGCGATGCGCGACGTGAAACCCGCAGTCAACACAGATCGCCGCCACCGCCGTGATGAAACGCTCCACCCCGCGAGCAAAATTTCGATCACCCGAAAACAGCAAATCGTCCGCATAACGCGTATAACCTCCGCCCGCCTTTTCCGCCAACCCCGCCAAACGGCAATCGAGACGAAACGCCGCGAGATTGGCGAGCGGCGGGGACGACGGCGCGCCTTGCGGCAGGTGGGCAATTTTCAGTCGATCCGCACTGCTCCTGGTGGTCGCCTGCGGCCGATCCGCGATCACCTCCGCCGGCGGCCGGTTGGTGCACAGTGAGGCCAGACACCCGGCCACCGGTTCCGGATAGCCCGCCGTCATGAACAACTGCACGACCCGGCCATAGGTCGTCGACGGAAAGAAGTCCTCGAGATCCATTTTCACCACCACCTCCTGCCCGCAGTGCGACTCGACGTAAGTGCGCACCGATCGACCACGGCAAAAGCCATGCGCCGCCGGGTGAGGCGGCAGCGCGACCAGAATCTTATCCAACACCGCCCGCTGAGCTTGTTTGAGCAAAGGCTTCGGAAGCTCGATCAGCCGCCCTGCCCCGCTGCCGCGCTTGCGTTGCCATCGATACAGATAATGCTCCGCCTTACCGTGCGAGGTCAGCCACCCCAGATCAACCTCGTGAATGCGCAACACCGAAGCCAATTCCGCCAAGGTCCGCGCGTGCGGCACCTGCCACTGCGAAGGCGGCCCCTGCGCTGCCGCCATCTGCGGCTCTGCCGAAAAAAATGCCTCCGACTCATCGACTTCGATCTGGCCTTTTTCCCACGCCCGATGAAAGGGCTCATCGCGACGAAGTGCCGCCACCACCGCCCGCCGCGTCAATCGCCTGCCCTCGCCCAGCGAAGCTGCAAGCCGGCGCACCAAAGGACGCAACCATCTCGCCTTGGTACCAATCACCAAAGGCTCGACTGCCTCGATCACATCCGCCTCGACAAAAACGTCGCCGGTCATCAGATCTGCCAACAACTGGATGATGCGCCCCTTTTCCGTCATGCTTAGTTGCTATCTGTCGTTGCTTCAGGAGGCAGCGCAGCAAACCGGCACTGAGCTCATTTGATCGCCAAAAAATACCCGCAACGGCAGCCGCCGCGATCCAACCTGACGGGTCTCGTCGTGGGCAGTTCCACGCGCAGCGTGGTGAGGCCCATGACTCGGGATGTCTGGATTTCACGTTGCCCCGGGGTAACCCCGGAGAGGTGCGAGCGGGCGAACGAATCCACCCCACTCAACACCGGCTTGAATCGACGGCAGCCCGCCGCTGAAGGTGAAAGCAGCGTATCGGCTCATTCACCACCTGTCGACGTGAGATGCAATAGCCGAGGCAGTTTACCCATCCCCCTCACCAGGCCGCGCCCAGCTGCGGCTGTTTCTGCAATCGATACGGCATCCAGACGATGCCAACGGATTTGGCAGCACAGTTCTTTTTGTAGGGCGACAACACGATTTCCTCAAAAGTCTCGTTCATCGGATCCATCGCTTCTTTGAGCGCTTCGATCTCGCGTTCGGCTTCGCGCTCGAGTTCTTCGAGTTCCTCCTTTTCGCGTTCCAGTTTGTCTTCGGCCCGCGACACGTCGCGCGATTCCTTCCAGGCACGCGAGGCACCACTCATCGCACTGCTGCTGCTGCGCCGTGATCGACCACCCAACACGGCACCGAGAATCGATGAACCGATTTTTACAAAGGTATCCATCTTGGCGCGACCGGCCTGACTCTTCTGCTCGGCCACGGCATCCATAGCCCGTTGAATATCGTCCTCTTCACCGGCGAACTTCTTCTCCCACTTTTTGCGTAACTCTTCGACTTTCTCGTCGCGCGCCTCATGGGCGCTGTGCAACAAGCGGGCGCGGAAGTCGCCCTCGCTTTCGTCCATCTGCGAATACATATCGGTCAACGGACTGTGAAAGATGGTGATCGATTCGTTGGCATACATCCAGTCGACCAGCTCGTCTTCCATCTCGCTGAAAGTCTTGCTCTCGCTGAAAGCGGTCGCCAGATCGGCAAAGCTGGCACCCGGCACCGGCTGCGAACTCAACTGGCCGAGTGTCAGTCCGTTCGGCAGCTGCAAATCATTCGACCAGTCGACCTCGCCGGTTTCGACATCGATCTTATTTATCATCGGCACCGCCCGCGTGCCGTTGATACCTTTCTTAGCATCGCTGTAACGCGCTTCACCGACACGGATCACAGCCGGCACGTAGTTGATTTCCTCGCCCGGAATTCCGGCTCCAACCGGGACAAAATATTCGTCGGCACCCTTCGGCAAACGCGGTCGGGTAGCCTGCGCTTTTTTCTCCGGTGTCGCCGCTGCCACCTCCGACGGTGCGGTCGCCACCGCAGCGGCCTTGGCTTCGATCAACTTGCGCTTCGGATCCATCAACTGCTTGATCTGCCGACGCGCCAGCGGGCCGCGCAGATAACTCATCACCCAGCGCACGTGAAACACCACCGGCGCATCCTCGTGAACGTTGTTCATCAAAAACACCCGACTGCCCAGGCCGGCGAGCAGTTGCTCCATCTCGGCTCGATTAAAGCCGCTGTCATTGCTCGCCGCAGCGCCTTCGAGACCGTCGAGAACGCGCATTTTGTCGCGCTCGGTTTGCAGCCGGCCAAGGAACCACGAACCGATATTCGACAACGCCTTGTAGTCGAGGTCGACCGGATTCTGCGTCGCCAGCAGCACGCCGAGCCCGAACGCACGCGCCTGTTTGAGCATGGTCATCATCGGTTTTTTCGACGGCGGATTCTGCGACGGCGGCAGGTAACCGTAAATCTCGTCCATGTAGAGCAGTGCCCGCAGACTGCTGGTGCCGGACTGCGAACGCATCCAGCCGAGCATCTGATTGAGCAGCAGCGACACGAAGAACATGCGCTCCGAATCACTGAGATGAGCAATCGAGAAAATCGAAATACGCGGCTTGCCCTCCGGGGTGTGCAGCATGCGTTTGATGTTGAGCGCCTCGCCCTCCATCCAGGTGGCAAACCCGGGCGACGCCAGCAGGTTGTTCATTTTCATCGCCAGCGCTTTGCGATCCTTTTCCGGACACACCGACTCCAAATCCATGACGCCGATCTTATCGAAAGGCGGCACCTGAATGTGGCGGATCAGCGTTTCCAGGGTGACACCATGGCCATCGCGCCAGCAACTGGCGAAAATGTTAGACAGCAGAATGTGCTCCGGATCCTGAATCGGATCGGCATCGATGCCGATCAGCGACAACAAGCTCGACACCGTGCTCTCGATGCGTTCACCGAGCAGTTCAGCATCGTCGAGCACTTCAAACTCCGGCACATCGAGCGAACTCAGAATCGACACCGGGATGCCGGCGTTGCTACCCGGCGTGTATACCGTCATGTCGATCTTGTCGCGGAAGGCACGAATGCGCTGCGGAGTCTGGCCCCACTGGCCGAGCCCGTTTTTCCAGAGCTCAGCCTGTTTGGCGGCGAACTCGTCGGGGGTGATGCCTTTCTTGGTCGCGTCCTCCTCATTGATCCACGGTCGGAAATCTTCCGGCGCCAGATCGGGAAAGGTCAGCAGCAAATTGGGAATGTCACCCTTGGGATCGATAATGATCGCGGGGATGTTATCCATCGCCGCCTCTTCGAGCAGCGCCACACACAGGCCTGTCTTACCCGAACCTGTCATGCCGAGCACAACACCGTGAGTAACCAGATCCTTGGAGTCATACATCAACAACTCATCCTTCACCTCGCCCGCGCCGAGATCGTATTCTTTGCCGAGGTAGAAAGCGCCGAGTTTTTCGTATTCGTCGTTGGCAGGGGCAGTCATGAGGGATCAGAAATAAAATGAAAAAGGGGTTCGTCGACGGGCGTAAACTCGATGTCTGGATAACTACAAACAAGTGGTTCACAAGCCAAGGCTATAGACTACCTTTCTGATCTAAAATGTCACCCGATTCACCATCGAAGTCCGTCGACCAACTGCGCGCCTGGGCTGAAATCGATCTCGGCGCTCTCGCTGAAAATGCCCGCGCCTGCTCCCGCATCGCCGGAAAAAACGGCAAATTGCTCGCCGTGATCAAAGCCGACGGCTACGGCCACGGCATCCGTCAAATCGCCTCCGCGCTGTCACCCCTGCCCGAAGTATTCGGCTTCGGCGTCGCCAATGTCACTGAAGCACAGACGATTGCGGACGCGATCGGAGATGGACAGCCGGTGCTGATCCTCGGACCGGTGCTGCCGGTCGAACGCGAAGCAGTCGTCGCAGGAGGTTTTTCGGCGGCGTTGTCGAATCCGGATGAAGCAGCGGCTTTTGCCAAAGTTGCCAAAACACTCGGCCGCAAAGCGTCGATTCATGTCACCATCGACACCGGCATGGGTCGCATGGGGGCGATGCCGGATGAAGTGGCGGCGCTGGTCACAGCGGTGCGCGCTTCGGAGTGGTTGCAACTTGATGGCATCACCACGCATTTTCCCTCGGCCGATGAGGATGCCAGATTTACCGACGAGCAAATCGAGGACTTCTGCCGACTGACCGATGACTACGATCAGCCGATCCTGATTCACGCCGCGAACAGTGCCGGCGTGTTGGCTTTTTCCGATAAGCTCGGCTTCACCAATCTGATGCGCCCCGGACTCGCTCTCTACGGCGTCGCTCCGGTCAGTAAAAATCGCGACCTGCTTTCACCAGTGCTGAGCTTGAAGTCGCGAGTAACTTTGGTGCGCGACCTGCCGGCCGGTCACAGCGTCAGCTACGGGCGGACGTTCATCACCGGACGACCGACCACAGTGGCGACCATCGGCATCGGCTACGGCGATGGCTACCCGCGCAGTTTGTCGGGCAATGGAGCGGACGTATTGATCGCCGGACAGCGCTGTCCCCTGCTCGGTCGCGTCACCATGGATCAGATCATGGTCGATGTGACCGACCTCGAAGCGCGCCCTCTGCCCGGCGACGAGGTGGTGCTGATCGGTGGCGAGATCGACGCGACCGAGATCGCCGAAAAGGCCGGAACCATCGCCTGGGAAATCCTGACCGGCATCACCCAACGCGTGGTGCGGGTGTATTGCTGACCGCGAGCATGAGCGAGTGGTTTTCGCAGCTCGGCCACTCGCTGACGCTCGCAGCTACGGACTACAAAATCCGCAACCGGGTCAGATCCTGGGTATCAATCATGCCGAGTGGTTCACCGGCTTCGTTGACGACCACCAGATCATCGATGCGATGCTCTTCGAGCAGGCTGAGAACTTCAGCGGCGAGTTTACCGGCGGCGACTGTGATCGGATTTCGGGTCATGAAATCAGCGACCGGCCGGCCGGAAAGGTCGGGTTCAGACTGAAAAGCGCGGGTGAAGTCGCCCTGCGTAAAGATGCCGTCGAGACATCCGTCAGCGCCACTGACAATGACCGCTCCGGCACGGGCGTTAGACATGGCTTCGAGCGCATCGCGCACCGAGGTTTGCGGAGTGACGCGGGCGAGGTGGTCACCGCTGCGCATGATGTCTTCGGCGCGAGTCAACAGGGCGCGTCCGAGAGAACCGCCGGGATGCAAAAGCGCGAAGTCTTCTTTTCTAAAACCGCGCGACTCGAGCAACACCATGGCCAGTGCGTCACCGAGCACGAGCATGTTGGTGGTGCTTGAGGTCGGCGCGAGATTGAGCGGACAGGCTTCGCGTTCGACATTTACATCGAGCACCACATCGGCCGCCCTGGCCAGTACCGAATCGATGCCACCGGTGATGGCGATCAGCGAAATTCGCAAGCGCTTCAGGTGCGGCAGCACATCGATCAACTCCTGAGTGTCGCCGCTGTAGCTGAGAGCGATCACCGCGTCACCGTCGTCGACCAGTCCGAGATCGCCGTGCAGCGCGTCCTGACAGTTGAGCACCGCGGCGGTGGCACCGGTAGAATTCAGGGTGGCGGCGAGCTTGCTGCCGATATTGCCGGATTTGCCGATGCCGACAATGATGATCTTTCGACCGTTCTCAAGGGCCAGACGCAGCGCATCGACGGCCTTTTCGAAGTCCGTGCCGATACGCTCAAGCAGACGCTGGAGTTCGGCGATTTCAAGTTCAATGACCCGTCGGGCTTTTTCCTGGTAGTCCATGGCGGCGGCAAATGCTATGCGTGTGGCTCTACTAACATTTTTTATGTCATCTCAACCTGTTGCCGCCAGTTTCTGTGCCACTTTTCTGGCTCCGGAAATGCGCCACGTCTATCGGCAGATCGCCGGGTTGAAAAATTTCGAGCCGCTCATCCTAACACACAAGCGCCAAAACGCGGACGATTTTCC
>CBDULB010000117.1:0-19493 GCA_965367965.1 uncultured bacterium
TCACCAACAACTCCGGCGTGGTGGTTGGCTCGCGCTTTGGTGATACCAATGTTGCCGCGCAGAACCTGATCATGCAGGCCGGCAATAGCAGTAACCGCCGCCTGACTCATTTGGGATTCTACGATTCCGGCACCGTGCTCGACGGCGTTGGAGTAAAATTTGGTACATCACGCACTTTCTTGACCGCTGTCAGTGGGCCCTTGGTTGCAGACGTCAACGGGCCGGTGATCACCAACCCGGCCGGGGGGACTGACGAAGGGGTCTATCTCACGCTTGGCTACGGTGGAGTGGAAGCCGGGACTGACAGTTTCGTGGCCTTTGACGATCATTGGCAACGTCTCGACATCGGTAACTGGTGGTGGAGAAAGCTTGATGATACGACCGATGGTCTGGGTAATAAACTCCCGGAATATGGTGCCGGTATTTCTGATACCGATCGGGCTGACATCAACGTCGACCTGAAGGGCAGTCTGATCATGCAAACCGACAATGACGATGCGGCGGTGCAGATCGGTCACGGCGGCGATGCTGAAGTCAACGGCGGCGATACCCGAAGCTGGGGACGGAACAATACTTTTGCCGGTGACCAGTCAGCGGCCCGAATCTATATGTCAGTCAATCATGCGCACGACGACAACCGCTGGTCAGGCGGTATGGCTCGTATGGCTCCCATTTATGGCGACATCACCATCAACGCAGGTGGTATCGTGCAGATGACCGGTGGCACCAGTCGCTATGTGCAGATCGGTCACCTCGGTAAGTTTCAGACCGGGGGGGAAGTGCAGGGCAACATCACGGTGGCTGCCGGTGCTGATGTCAGCATGCAGGCAGGTGGTGGCTGGAATGGCTACGCCACCATTGGTCATCACCTTCACGGTGGGGAAACGTTTGTTGATGCGACGGCTCAGGATGCCACGATCGCCTGGCACTACAATCCCAACAACGGTGACTCCGCCGACGATGATCTTTTCCAGGCGGAGGAAAGCAATCCTCTTCGCGGTCCCAATGTGTGGACCAACTTTGTCGGTGACATCTCGGTGACCTCCAGATTCGGCAGCGTTATCGCACGAGGCTCGACGGCGGGTGTCGGCTCGGGTTCGAATGTCGGTAATACTCAGACTCCAGTGGGGCCGCTGACTGGTGATCCCAATAACGACGTCAGTTTCACTGACGGAGTTGGCATCGATTTCGATTACGACAACTTTGGCCGCGGTCGTGGCGAGACGCAGATCGGTCACGGATCGACTGACGTCGGTGCGGTTCGACGTGCTAACTACATTGGCGATATCACGGTACTGGCCGGTGTTGAGGGCGATGATCCCTACGCAGTGACCGTCAACAATGGTGCGGCAAAGGTCGATTTTGAAGCGGGCAACATGGAGCGTGCGTTCGCAATGATCGGTCACGGGGGAGCCAACGCAGCTGAAGAAACCACATCAGATTACACGGCAGGTGACATTCGTGTTCAGGCCGGCGGTGATGTGATGATTTCGGGAACGACGCAGCAGCCGACCTACCCGTTGACTGATCTGGTCACTAACTCCAATCGGGGAACAGCCTTCAACATTGGCGATCTCCGGGCGTTTGCTCAGATTGGCCATGGCGGCAGTAATGTGGACAGCATGTATTCTGCCGGTGATATCCTGGTGACTGCGGGCGGTGACGTAACGGTCAGAGCCGGCACCTATGACCGCAGTTACGCGCAAATCGGCCACGGTGGATTTTCTACGCGCGGCCAAAACGGAGGCGCCTACTCCCGTGCTCACGATGGCGAAGACCGCTCGGGTCCCGGCGGGGCTCAGAGTATTGTTTTCACTCAGGACGGCACCACTGGTGGGGCGGCGATCTTTCAAACCGGCAAAGAGTTGGAGTTGCTCAATCGCCAAGGTGACGCCTTCGGCAATCTCGCCGTTCTGGCGGCCGGTCATACGGATTTAACCGCCGATATTCATGTCATTGCCGGTGGTGGCGTTACGCTTACTCACGTAACGACGACCTATGAGCGTGACGCCAATAACCCGACTACGCCGATCGATGACCCACTCGATACGGATCCGAGTGATGGAACCACCCAGCTCAACTTCGGTCGCTTTGAAGTCGGCAACACCTGGGCGCACATCGGTCACGGTGGCTACGATACGCAGGTGTCAAATAATACGGGATCCTGGTCCTACGACAATCAGCAGTTCAACGATACCTTTGGCAATATTGATGTTGAGGCAGTTGGCGATGTGCTTCTCGAGGGTGGCGCCGGTAATTTCGTTTCGACGGCCATCGGTATTCGTGAGGTCAGCGACTGGGGCCGCAGCGAACAGTATGGTGGTCAGACTTACACGGGCGACATCAACGTCACCTCAACCGCCGGCAACGTCATCCTCGATGGCAGTGCCGGAGCCGCGAGTTATCTGGTCGATCCGAGTGCCAGTTTGGCGGATCCCACCAACTACACGCCGAGCCAGCGCAACAATGTCTCGATCGGGCATGGTGGCACGTGGAACCTGAACTGGTACCGGGCCGCCGGAGATATCAATGTAAGTTCTGCCCTGGACACGACGCTCATCGCCGGCAACGGCTTGCTGGGTTCGCAGACTCAAATCGGACATGGCTACATGGATCCCGATAACAGTGACGGTGCCAATATTACGGACAAACATGTTGGTGATGTCACCGTGGACGTCGGTGGCAACCTGACCTTGACGGCCAACGGTATTCGTCCGACCCAGGCGGTCATGGACGCAACCTTCGGTGCCGGCACCGAATTCGATCCCTCCAATTCTGCTCACGTCGCACTGTTGCGCGCCAATGGAGGCACGACCGACCCGTCGAATGCTCCCAACGGTTTTGACATCGTCGGTGCCTTTGTCGCGATCGGCCACGGCGGACTGATGGTGGAAGGTGATTCGACCGGTGATATTGACGTCAATGTGCAGGGAGATCTGACGATGATTTCCGCTCGACGCGACACGCTTGATACCACCGACACCGGTACCGGTGCTGCATTGAATTACATGGGCTTCACTCAGATCGGCCATTTTGGACCGAACTCCGGTGATGTCACCGCACCGACCACTTCCAACTACAATGCCAACGCCGACTTCGTGGGCGATATCACCGTGCAGGTGGGTGGCGACTTTACGCAACTTGGTGGCGCGTCGGCCGGCACTAACAGCGGCGCTGATTCCGGCACCACGGGATTCCCTGTGGTGCTCGGCTACAGCCAGGTGGGTCACGGAGGCATGGATGTCGACGGTATCAAAGACGGCACCATCGACATCACGGTGGGTGGCAACTACGTGGGCACCGATGGCCAGTATGCGCCCGGCAATCTGTCCGGCAACGCCGACAACAACAACTACGTGATGATCGGTCACGGCGACTGGGAGCGCGTGCCTACATTGGAAGCCGCGACCGGATTCGGACTGTCTCCCGGCGCCGGCGCCCGCACCGGCGACATCTACGTCAAGGTTGGCGAAAGCGCGATCCTTGATCAGGTGCTGGTCGGTCACGCCGATTTTAATACCCAGTCAAACCTGACGACGATCGGAGCGGGTAATACCTACTTTGGTGTCAGCCGTAACAATCCGTTCCAGAGCACCGGCACCGGAGAACTGATCGCCCGTAACGGCACGGTGTTCTCGACCGCCTTCTACGGCTTCGGTTCGGAATTGCGGATCTATGTGCCGAAACGCGAACTCAATAAGATGGCGCAGGACACAACGCTCAACACGACCAAGTATGCGTCGGGCACTCCCGGCGAAACCAGCAGTGGCAGCGGTGGCGTCAGCTTCGTGGCACCGTTCGTAGACAATGGTGAAATGTCCGGTCGTGCTGACGAACTGTACCTCAATCCCGACCTTTGGCTGATGGCCGGCACGGCAGTGACCAATGGCGAGACCGGTAGTATCGTCGGCGGGGTGGATTTTGTTGCCGGCGATCCGACCATGCAGGGATCCGTGGCTGCTGTGGCCGAACCCGGTGACCTGCCGAACCTGACCGGACTGACCGACAACGGCCAGCTCGGCGACAACACCGGCACCTATGCGGGCGGTAACGGCCAGGTTAACGGTATCACCAACTACACCATCTACTACGATGCGATCGGAACGGTCACCCCGAGGGCAGGCGGCGGCGGAGGCGGTGGCGTCGTTGGCGGAGGCGGCCGGGAGGTGATTGTGCCGGAAGTGCTACCGTTCATTCCGACGCCTGAAGAACCGGTAGTGATCATAACTCCGTTTACGCCGTTTAACTTCCTGCCCTTCGTGGATCTGTTTAAGTTCGAGCAATTCGAAATCGTCGATGGCCCACTGGTGACCCTGATCTCCGGAGATGCCGCAGACGGCGGCGGCGGGGTTGCTGGAACAGAGAGTGAGCAAGACGAAGAGGAAGACAGAAAGCGCAGTCGCTACAGCACGCAGGTGGCGAACTGGAACACTTACTACCAGTATGAGCTCGGCACGGGCCAGTACAGCAGCTTCCGCCTGTTTGGCGGACCGGGCTCTCTGGCCGAGTGATCTGATCTGACCAGTGCGCGTGTCGGTGTCCGGAGCCGGTGATCCGGACTCCTGCTGACTGAATCTCAAATCGCAAAACCCCGCCTCGAAAGAGGCGGGGTTTCTGGTGGGGCGATGCTCGCGCTGCCGTTGAAAGTCCGGCTGGAAGTTGCTCGAACGGACAGTTTCGGCAGCTGAGGCTCCGGCGATCTTTTTAATTTTATCGAGGTCGCGAATCTTTATTGAAATAATCCGGATAATTGCGCTTGCGCTAGTCGCGCAACTCTTTCAAACTGGCGCCGGTAGCGCTAAATCGTGTCCCCCCAAAAGTATCCCATATAGCACGTCAATCCTGTCGCGGTCGGAGATTCGCAGGTTGACGTAATTTTATTTTCCTCTACAAGATTCAACATCATGTTTATTCGACGCTGTTATCGCGATTTCGCATCGCTGCTGCTTGCTGCAGCCTGTGGCCCCCTGTTCCTTTCCGGCCACGCGCAAGCCCAGTCCGGAGCACCAACCAACAACGAAGGGGTGACGTTGCGTGCTTTCGGCCAGGAGGCTTCGACAACGTCCTCAGCTCCTGTGCTTTCGAGTGATCCGTCTGACGATGTGTATCTGCCGCCGATTCCGCTTGAATTGCAGGGGCCTGATCGTCGCTCGTGGTGGCAAAGTCGGAAGGACAAAGCGGAAAGAGCACGCAAAATTGCGGCTGCTTCACAACAAAAGGCCGCGACTTCGCGTGCTCGTAATGTCATTCAACCGGAGCGTGCCGGCAGCCGTGCGGATGAATCCCGTGGTGATGGCAGAGCTGTTGCCGATGTTGCACCGGCCGCGCCGTCAATGCCGGCACCTGTCATGGCGAGTTACGAAGGGGGCAGTGAAGTTCCGACCACTACTGAAGGTCGTCCATTAAGGGCATTCGGCTCGGAGCCGCGCACCCCGCCGGCGTTTGTGCAGCGTGCGTTAGACACCGATCGGGAAATTGATCCCTCAGCTTCGAAATTCGACTACACCGATCCGTTCCGTCCCGGGCGTCTTGCCGAAACGGATGTATTTACGGTCGCGCCGGTGGCCTCGCCTCAGGGCGGTATGGGTAGCGCTGCGGATACCAGCCCGCTGATCGGAAACCTCGATGGCATTATTTTGGTCCCTCAGGAAAACCGCGTCCGCCAAAGTGGTGCCCGCGGTGTCCAGGGCATTCTCAATGAGGGTGTGATCCTGCCGGCTGAAGTTGAGCAGGTCCTGGCCGCGCGCTTGAATCAACCGATGTCGCTGGCGTCGCTGGACGCAATGGTTCGCGAAGCGGTAGTGGCTTATCGTGCCAATGATATGCCGGTTGTTGACGTGCTGGTTCCTGAGCAACAGATTCAGACTGGAGTGCTGCAGCTGGTGGTGATCGAGGGTCGCCTTGGAAATGTGCTGGTCGAAGGCAACAAGTACACCAGCGATAATTTCCTGCGCAATCAGATCAGTGTTCACCGGGGCGAGGTGATCAGTGAGAGCGCGCTGATGCAAGATCTCGCGTGGATTAACAAGAACCCCTTCCGCCGCGTGGATTTGATCTATGCTCCCGGTGATCGATACGGTACTACGGATGTGGTGCTGCGAACCGAAGATGTGCGTCCTTTCTCCGTCTACTCCGGGTATGAAAACTCCGGCAATGCCTTGATCGGTGAGGACCGCTTTCTGGCCGGCTTCAACTGGGGTGGTCCGCTGTTCCTCAGCAATGAGACCACGTTCAGCTATCAGTATGTCTCTGACTTTGAGTTTGAAAAGCTTCAAGGCCATTCCGGAGTGTGGAGCAGTTACCTGCCGTGGAAGCATCACCTGACTTTGCTGGGTGCCTTCGTCACGTCGGATGCGACGATCGAGATTGATGACCAGGTGCTGGCCATTGGTGGTGAAAATCAGCAGGGCAGCGTGCGCTACGGAATTCCATTGCCGCGCACCAAGGGGCGCTTCACGCACGATCTGGAGCTCGGCTTTGACTACAAGACCAGCAACAGTAACTTGAATTTCAATCAGTTGGAGGTATTTGATACCACATCTGACGTGATTCAATTCAGCCTCGGCTACAATGCGATCGGTCGTGATCGCCGTGGCCAGACCAAGTTGGACACTGAAATCGTGGTCAGCCCGGGTGGTCTCACCAGCGAGAATGACGATGAGACGTTCCGTTCGCAACGCGGAGGGGCCGATTCGACCTATGTTTACACACGTGCAGGACTTGAGCGGACCGACAACCTGCCCAAACAATTCACGCTGCTGACCCGACTTGAAGGACAGCTTTCGAGCGCGAATCTGCTCGCCAGTGAAACCCTGGGTGCCGGTGGTTACGATACGGTGCGCGGCTATGAGCAACGTTTGGTTCGTGGCGATAATGGTATTCTGGGTAGCATCGAACTGCGCACACCTTCTATCTCGCTGACCAACGTGGCGGGTTTCAGAAACGTTCGCGACGGCCTGCAGGCGCTGACCTTTTACGATTACGGCTATCTGCAGAATACCGACCGGCTTGAAGGCGAACCCGGACACCTGTCACTCGGCAGTGTCGGTGTCGGTCTGCGTTATCAGTTGGACAATAACCTGAGCATTCGCCTCGACTACGGCTACCAGGTCAACGAGTCAGGCTTTGATGATGGCGAAGACGGGCGCGTGCACGTAGGTGCCCGTGCGACGTTCTAAGGTGTCGCGAACGGTTGAGGCTTGATACGAAAGCACTTATTGCCCGCGCCGAACGGTCTGCGGCTGCCTGCAGCCGAGCCGTGGGGCGGATTCGCGCGCCGCGTAGCGTAGCGGGCAGGTCTGACGGTCCGATGGGTGGGGGATTTTAATTGCCAACACCGTCGTGACTTGCCGGGCCGGCGACGCATGTCGCGCCATTCGTTGCGTCGCGTTGCAGTGCGGTGAGCCGATTCGGTCAAGCTGGAGCGCTACAGCTCAGATTGACTGCTGTGCCGGCTGCAGTGCGAGGCATAAGCGCGCTGCAGCGCTGTTGCCGGCTGTTCGCGATTTTCGGAGAGCCGGGGCGGATTACACGGGCTCTTTTTGTTCAGTAGTTCGGTAGCGGCGCGGCGAAATCGTAGACGACGATTCGGTCGGCGAGCGGTTTCAGCGACACTTCCACGGCACGGAGGTGGTCGGGGTGGTTCAGATAGTTCTGCAGGGCCTGCTTGTCCTCAAAGGTGAGATCGATGGCGACGTCAAAGCTGTCATCGACGATTTCGCGATCACTGAGCACAGGTTCACCTACCGAGACAGTCTTAACTCCCGGGATGGAGGCAAAACTTTGCGAGACTTCGATGAGGTGCCTGCGATGGGTAGGGTTGCCCGGTAGTTTCAGCCAAACCAGCACGATATGGTGCAAGCGCGCAGGTTCCCCGTCGCTACAACCCCAGCACCAGAACTTCAGGGAACTGCATGACGAGCACAAAAGTGGCAACACCAGGGCAGCGTAAACGGCGACCGGTATATTGAAAAGCGGGGCTCGGTGGCGATTCATGGTTGCTCGGGGCACACGCAATGTGTTTTAAGATAGTAAATGCTGAACGACGAGGAAAAAAGCCTGCCGGAAAGATCCGGTCTGCGGGAAGAGGTATGGCGGATAATCTTCCAGCACGATACCAAGTGGGCAAAGCGTTTTGATATCGTTTTGCTTTGGCTGATCGCGGTCAGTGTGGCGGTCATCATGCTGGAGAGTGTTGAGTCGCTGGCTGCGACACATTACCGATTGTTCCACATAGTCGAGTGGGTTTTTACCATCATCTTTACCATCGAATACGGTCTGCGTGTCTGGGCCGTGCGTCGCAAGCGCCACTATATTTTCAGCTTTTTCGGCATTGTCGATCTGCTATCGATCCTGCCCACTTATCTGGCCTTGGTTTTGACGGGTGGTCAGTACCTGATGATGATTCGTATCCTGCGTCTGTTGCGCATGTTCAGGGTGCTGAAAATGGCGCGGCACATGGGCGAGGCCAATGTCTTGCTCGATGCACTTCGCGCGGGTCGGACTAAGATCCTGGTGTTCGTATTCGGGGTGATGACCCTGGTCTGTGTTGAGGGAACTGTGATGTATCTGCTGGAGGGACACAGTGAAGGCACCGGCTTTACCAGTATTCCGCAGTCGATCTACTGGGGGATCGTGACCATCACCACGGTCGGCTATGGCGATATCGCTCCGGTGACGGTTTTGGGGAAAATCATGGCGTCGATCATTATGCTGACCGGTTTTGCGATCATTGCGGTGCCGACCGGCATTGTGACTGCGGAGATAGGGCGGCAGATGAAGATTCAGATGGACCGGCGCCAATGCCCCGGCTGCGAACTGGTTGGCCACGACCCGATCGCCAACTACTGCAAAAGGTGCGGTCATACGCTCTCGGAGCCCTAGAGGCGTGTCGAACCGGGTCCCGGTATGGACAATTTACGGAAGTGCAGGCCCGTGGTGGATCGCGGCGCGGTCACGCCATCAGCCTTTTCAGAATGTAAACTTGAAGCCGGGCCATGCCGTGTCACACTGCCCGTTCTCCGAGCGGAGCCATAAATTCTGGTGAATGCCGTCTCTGACAACGTCTAAAATTTCCCATTTTCTCATGAAACAATACCGTCTAAACCGCTTGTTCAATGGTGCCTCGGGGCGCTGCTTCGACGTTGCCATCGATCATGGCTTCTTTAATCAACCCGGCTTTCTGAAGGGCATCGAGAGCATGCCGAAAGTCATCGAGACGCTGGTTGAAGCTGGTCCGGATGCGATTCAGCTGACGGTCGGACAGGCGCGGCATCTGCAGTCGGTGCCCGGCAAAAACAAGCCTGCTTTGGTTCTGCGCACCGACGTTGCCAATATCTATGGCAAAGAGCTGCCCGAAACCAGTTTCAGTCGAATGATCGACGAGACCATGTTGCAGGCGGTTCGCCTCGACGCGGCCTGTGTGTGTGTGAACCTCTTTCAGGTCCCCGGAGCTTCCGAAATTCACGATCAATGCATCGAAAATATTCTGCGTCTCAAGCCTGAAGCGGATGAATACAACATGCCGATGATGGTCGAGCCTCTCGTTTTCCGTCCCAACGAAGAAGCCGGCGGATACATGGTCAACGGCGACGTAGAACAGATCACTCATCTGGTCCGTCAGGCGGTCGAACTCGGCGCCGATGTGATCAAGGCCGATCCGACCGACGACGTCAGCCTTTATCACGAAGTGGTCGAAACCGCAGGTGGCATTCCGGTGCTGGTGCGGGGTGGCGGCAAGGTCAGTGACCGGGTTATTCTGGAGCGGACCGCAGCGCTTCTCGAGCAGGGAGTTCACGGCATCGTCTATGGCCGAAATGTGATCCAGCATGACAATCCTGCTGGCATCACTCGTGCCCTGATGGCAGTCCTGCACGAAGGTGCCAGCGTCGACGAAGCGGAAGCGATGGTGAGCGCTTAGCGGAGCGGCATTCGACTCGTCAGGTAACGCAATGATCAACCTTTTTAAACGCTGTCGCAGGCAGCCCCGACCATGAAAACAGTATCCATCGGAATCATCGGAGGTGGCCTTATGGGTCGCGAAATGGCCAGCGCTTTTGCGCGCTGGTGCGCTCTCATCGACATGCCGGTTCGTCCCGAACTGGTAGCGGTCGCCGACCTCAGTGATGCGGCGCGCGATTGGTTTGATGTCATTCCCAGCGTCCGTTTAAAAACGCCTGACTATCACGAATTGCTCGCCGATGAGGGGGTCGATGTGGTCTACGTCGCGGTGCCGCATCAGTTGCACGAAAAAATCTATCTGGATGTTCTTGCCGCCGGCAAGGATCTGCTCGCTGAAAAGCCTTTCGGGATCGATCTCGATTCGGCCAGGCGCATTCGCGACGCTGCCGCAAAGAGTGGTTGTTTCGTGCGTTGCAGTTCCGAGTTTCCGTTTCTCCCCGGGGCGCAGCGAGCGTTCCAAATGGCCGGCAGCGGTGAGCTGGGCCGGGTGCTTGAAGTGGTGTCAGGGTTTCATCACAGCAGTGACCTGGATCCGACCAAGGCGGCGAATTGGAAGCGCATGAGTGCCACCTGTGGCGAGATCGGTGTGCTCGGCGACCTGGGCATGCACGCCTGCCATTTGCCTGTTCGACTGGGCTGGAAACCGACATCACTTTTTGCGCAGTTGCAGAAAGGCTACGGCGAGCGCCCCGATGGTAAAGGCGGTACCGCAGCTTGCGATACCTGGGACAACGCCATGTTGCACACCTGGATCGACATCGACGGCAACGATCAGCCGACCCCGATGCGCCTGGAAATGAAACGTCTCGCTCCGGGTGAAACCAACACCTGGTTTATCGAAGTGCTCGGCACCGACGGCGGGGTTCGTTTCTCGACCGCACAGCCCAAGACCTTGTGGACGTTTGAGCGCGGTAAAGAACAGAAGTGGAGTCGCACCGATCTCGGTTTCGGCACGCCGTTCAAGACCGTTACCGGCGGCATTTTTGAGCCGGGCTTTGCCGATGTGATTCAACAGATGTGGGCCGCCTACCTGGTCGAGCGCGAAGGTGAACTCGGCGATCGTTTTGGTTGCGCCACGCCCGACGAGGCGGTGGCCAGTCAGGAAATCTTCGCCGCAGCTCTCGAGAGCCAGGCGTCGGGAAACAGTGTTTCGCTGTAGCCTGACCGGGTCTGTCAGACGATGAGCAGTGACGTAACAGTGGCTGGTGACATGGGGGATCGCCGCGGTGTGATCGCTGGTGGCAACTTCATCGTCGATCAGGTCAAGCTTATCGACAGTTGGCCCGACCAGGATACCCTGGCGTCGATTTCTGATGAGTCGCGAGCCAATGGTGGTGGCCCTTACAATGTCTTGAAAGATCTCGCCGCGATGGGCGCGGATTATCCGCTCGAAGCCATTGGGCTGGTCGGCAAAGACGACTACGGCGACTGGATCGTCGGCGACTGCGCAGCGGCCGGCATCGGCACCGGGCAACTGCGTCAATCAACCGAAGCGCCGACTTCGTACACTGACGCTATGACGGTGCGCGACACCGGGCGGCGGACGTTTTTTCACCAGCGTGGCGCCAACGCGTTGCTGTCGGCAGAAGACTTTGATTTTTCGACGACGTCGGCGCGACTGTTCCTGCTCGGCTACTTGATGTTGCTCGACCGACTCGACAGTTTCGACGACGAAGGTCGGACTGGCGCTTCGCGCGTCCTTGAGGCGGCCCGGGCCGCGGGTCTGATTACGATCATTGATTTTGTCAGTACCGGACATCCACAATTTGCCGCAATTGCGCGCTCATCGTTGCCTTATACCGATCACCTGGTACTCAACGAGCTCGAAGCCGCGCCGCTGGTTGAAGGAGGGCTGACGGCTGATCGCAAGTCGATGGAAAAGGCAGTGCAGTCGTTGCTGGCATCTACGGAATGTGCGCGTGTCGTGATTCATGCATCGTGTGGCGTGGTCGGCGGCGAGCGTGACGGTGCCATTGTCGCGCAAGCTTCGGTGAAAGTTCCCGCTGAATTTATCGCCGGGGCCACCGGGGCAGGGGATGCCTTCATGGCGGGCTACGTTCACGGTGTCCACGAAGGCGACTCGCTCGAGGACAGTTTGCGACTGGGCGTTTGCACCGCAGCCTGTAGTCTGAGTGATCCAACGCCTTCGAATGGTGTGCTGAGCTTGGTTGATTGTTTAAACCTCGGAGAAAAGTATGGCTTCCGTGACTTCTGAAACTATCGCGACCCTGCGCGCTATCGTCGGTGAAAAGGAAGTGCTCACCGAAGCCGAGGACTTGATTCCGTATGGCTTCGACGGCACGGCGACGTTCAAGGAGTCGGCGTCCTGCGTGGTTTTTGCCGGGACCACTGAACACGTTTCGCAGATTGTGAAATGCGCTGCCGCCGGGAAAATCCCTCTGGTCACTCGCGGATCGGGGACCGGACTCAGCGGCGGAAGTGTGCCGGTCGATGGTGGCATCGTCCTCTGTCTGGTAAAGATGGATGCGATTCTGGAAACTGATACGGCCAACCTGACCATGCTGTGTGAGACCGGTGTGATCACGCAGCGGATCGATGAGACGGCGGCACCGTTAGGACTGTTCTATCCGCCCGATCCGGGTTCACAGAAAATATCGACCATCGGCGGTAATGTCGCCAACAACTCGGGCGGACTGCGCGGGTTGAAGTACGGAGTGACTCGCGATTACGTCATGGGTCTCGAAGTCGTGTTGGCGGACGGGGAGATTTGCTGGCTCGGCTCAAAGTGTGTCAAAGACGTCGCCGGCTACTCGCTCAAGGATCTGTTTGTCGGCTCGGAAGGCACCTTGGGAATCATTACCAAAGTATTGCTGAAGCTTTTGCCCCGGCCAAAAGCGCGCAAGACCATGCTCGCCACTTACGGTTCGATGGAGTCTGCAGCGCGAACGGTTTCGGAGATCATCGCCCGACAGATGATTCCCTGTACGCTCGAGTTCCTCGACAAGCGCACCTGTGAATGCGTCGAAGATTTTGCCAAAGTCGGACTGCCTACCACTGCCGCTGCGGTGGTGCTGATGGAGACCGACGGCCATCCCGTGGTCGTCGGAGAAGAGGCTGCTGCCATGGAGGCAATCGCCAAAGAGAACGGGGCGATCACGGTCGAAGTTGCCAGGGATGACGCGCACGCGGCCCGGCTGGCCACGGCCCGCCGAAGTGCTTTCGCTGCATTGGCGAGGATTCGTCCGACTACCATTCTCGAAGACGTCACTGTGCCGCGCAGCGAGTTACCGGCCATCGTGGCGTTTGTCGAGGAGATGGCGCAAAAATACGATCTGCAAATCGCTACCTTCGGGCATTTCGGTGATGGTAATGTCCACCCGACCGTGCTCACCGATGAGCGTGATCACGAGGAGATGAAGCGGGTGCATCTTGCTCTGGATGAGATTTTCCAGAAGACCGTCGACCTGAATGGCACGATCACCGGCGAGCACGGTGTCGGTCTCGCCAAGAAGGGATTTCTTCCGCAACAGTTCGGCGAAGCGTCGATGAAATTGCTCAAGCAGGTAAAGCAGTCGCTCGATCCCCAAGGCATCCTCAACCCCGGCAAAATCTTTGATTGATTAGAAGTGTCAGCGACGACTCGTCGAAAGAATTTTCGATCACGGAATACGCGGATGTACACGGATTTTTCTGATCTATCGAGCCGGCCCTGAAAAACTGAATTCAAGAAACTGCCAAACCCGGATTGGGTGATTATAATCGGCGAATATCTGAGTAATCTGCGGTTTCTTTTTCGAATGAACAACTGATGTCGAACAGCACGGAAAGCACTCAATCCCTGCGCCCGATTTCCTCTCTGAAGGATCTCGATTACTCGATCGTGCAGCAGTGCATGCATTGCGGTATGTGCCTGCCCTCGTGTCCGACCTACGTTGAGACGAAGGAAGAGCGAAACTCGCCGCGCGGACGCATTGCGCTGATGCGTGCTATCGCTGACGGGGATCTCGAGGTCACTAAAGCGTTCGGTGATGAGATGTATTACTGTCTCGGCTGCCTCGCTTGCACCACGGCGTGTCCGGCCGGGGTCAACTATCCTGAATTGTTTGAGCACGCTCGCGCCGAAGTTGAAGAAAGTGGCGTGCTTGATTCGCCGCAGCGGAATTTCTGGCGCTGGCTGACGCTGCGCTTCCTTTTTGTCAGTCAGTGGCGCTTGCGAGTCGTCGGGCGGTTGTTGTGGATGTTTCAGGCGAGTGGCCTGCAGTCGCTGGTGCGCAAGCTCAAACTGACGGCTGTGTTGCCGAAAAATCTGCGCGATCTGGAGACGACCACGCCGGTCATACGGCGACAATTTTCCGATCAGCTGATCGCTGAATGTGAACCGGTCGAGGTTGAGCGCTACCGCGTCGGGCTGCTGACGGGTTGTGTGCAGGATTTGATTTTTTCCAACGTCAATCGCGACACGGCTGATGTCCTGCTTGAGAATGGCTGTACCGTTGTGACGCCCCGATCTCAGGGCTGCTGCGGGTCGCTACACGCCCACAATGGCGATCTTGCCAGTGCCGCGGATCGTGCCCGGGCGATGCTTGACGCTTTCGATATCGAGTCGCTCGATGCCATCATTACCAACGCTGCGGGTTGCGGTTCGCATCTCAAGCACTACAGCAATCTGCTCGCCGTCGACCCGGCCTACGCCGAACGGGCCAAAGCGTGGGATGCGAAGGTTCGAGATATCAACGAATGGCTGGTCGAGATCGATTTCCGCAAGCCCGCAGAAAATGCCACTGCGCCGGCATCGCGCTGCACAACGTATCACGAAGCCTGCCACTTGTGTCATGGTCAGGGCATTTCCTCGCAGCCTCGCGCCGTGTTGGCGGCGATTCCGGGCATCGAACTGGTAGAGTTGGCGGATGCGACCAAATGTTGTGGCAGCGCCGGCGTCTACAACATTACCCAACCCGAACAGGCAGGGAAACTGCAGCGTGAGAAATGCGATCGCATCGGCGCTACCGGAGCTGAACTGGTGGCGACGGCTAATCCCGGATGCCATTTACAGATCGAGAACGGGCTCGCGGGCAGCGCTGAAGTCGCGCACCCGGTGTCGCTGCTGGCGGCCGCTTATCGCGAGGAGGGCTGAAGCTGGCGAGCCTCAGCCGGGTTTTTTGTCGCGTGTAAACACCCAGTCGTCGCCCTTACTGAGGTCGGTATTGTAGGTGTAACCTTCGCGATCAAAGCCTTTGAGCCCCTCGGGATCAGTGATGCGTTCGCGGATCATGTAGTCGGCCATCATGCCGCGCGCTTTTTTGGCGAAGAAGCTGAGAAACTTGTATTGCCCGTTTTTCAGATCCTTGAAAGACGGAGTGATGACCCGCCCGTCGACGCGCTCGGCTTTGATCGCTGCGAAGTATTCGTTCGAGGCGAGATTGACCAAAGTCTGAGGACCGGATTTCTTCAACGCTTCGTTGAGTGCGTCGGCAATTGCAGTGTCCCAGAAAGCGTAGAGGTCTGCGTTACGACCTACCTTGAGTCGTGTGCTCATTTCCAGGCGGTACGGCTGGATCAGGTCGAGCGGCCGCAGCAGACCGTAAAGTCCGGAGAGGATGCGCAGATGTTTTTGCGCGTAGTCGAAGTCGCGGGCCTTGTATTGGTCGAGCTCGAAGCCGGTGTAGACATCACCTTTGAAGGCGAACAAAGCGGCACGGGCGTTCCCGGGAGTGAACGGCAGATTCCACTCCTGAAAACGCTGATGATTTTCGGTGGCCAGCTTGTCGCTGATTCTCATCAAGTCCGCTAATTTGGGGCGCGAAAGTTTCGCCAGCTTGTTCATCAGCACCTCAGATTTCTCGAGAAAATCCGGCTCGCTGTACTTTTTCGTTGGGCATTTTGACTCGAAATCGAGGGTCTTGGCTGGGGAGATGACGGCGAGCATAGAGCGTGGAATAAATGGCGATCCCGGCATCTGTCAACGGACGAGGACCGTAGTAAAGATGGGGGTTCGCAGCAAAAAAGACACATTTTTAGAAAAACTTTGAGAAATTTCTGCGTTTTAAACGTCTAACAAATAACAACCTTGTATTTGCTATGGAGATTCCCGTTTTTGTTCTTGTCGCCCTCTGGTTTGTCGTGGCCTGTTTCGGAGTCCTTGCCGGTGTCGCGGTGATGGCGGTGCCCTCGTTTATTTCATGGATTCGCCGAAGTCGGCAACTTGCCAAAGTGCAGAGTCATCACCTGCCGCCGCAGCGGATTGTGCGCCGGATGAATCGCGAAGCGCTGGTGCTGGAAGGGGAAACGATTTTCTTCAGCGACTAGCTCGTAACGCAGGTGATTGACGCAAGCGAGTCGAGTCAGTGGGCTGCCCGAACGTGGGCTGCCCGAACGAATGGCTCAAGCCACGATCTCTGAACTGGAGCCCGAATCGGAATCAGACTTGCCGCTCTCGGGCTTGCGATCTTCCTGTCGATTTCCAGAAGGGTCAGCGACGCCGGGACCTTCCTTCTTCTCCAGGCTGAGGAAATCGCTGACGGTGTAGGCGCGTTCGTCGATCAATGAGCGGGAGATCCATCGCTCGAAGCGGTGAAAGTCGGCATGGTCGTCGCGCAGGTCAGCCACGTGCTGCCAGTCGAAGCTGCGCACTTCCATCGCTGACACGATGCGGCGACGGGTGAACTGAGACTGGATGGCCTCGAACTCACGTTCGAGAAGGTTGTCGATTGCGGCCGGCTCGGGCAGGTCGTCGAGATCATCGAGAGACAGCCCGAAGCTGGTCACTCCGATGCCGAACTGGCCGGCCAGCTGACGGATTTCTTCAAGAAGCTGTTCGTCGACGATGGGGGCGGCGACTACCAGTTCACCTGTGTTGCTCCACAGGGAGGTGCTCAGGCACTGGAACAGGTCTTTGCGCAGACTGCCGAGAGAGACGTCGAGCTTCAGCTTAACGCTGCTCACCGAAAAAGGCGGGCTGCTCAGGCGTCGGCGTACATCGATCTCGTTTGAGTCGAGTTTGAAGCCATCCTCTTCGATGCGTCCGACCTGCCAGTCGACGACGGCTGCATCGGGGAAACGCCAACGGTTGGTGGTGGCGTCACCACTCGAAAACGAGCGCTCGAACAGAAACGGGAAGGTGTGATTCAGTTCGTTGTAGCGCTGAAATACGGAGCGGAACTTGTTGGCACGGGCCAACATCACGTCGACATCTTCTTCGCTGTGGTGCAGGTCCTCGCCGAGCATCCCCTGGCTCGAACCGATCAAGTTACGCGCGCTGTTGAGCGTGTGGATGGTCGTGCTGCGCAGGTAGTAACCCTGTCCCTGTTCGACCTTGGCAATCGGTGCCGAGGGGTCACAGGACATGATAGAAAAGTGATAGCGAAGCGTTGCTTCGCTGTAGTCCTGATTCAGCCGGTACTTTACCAATTCGATCAGCTCGGTTCCTTTGATCGATTCCGCCGGGTTGGAGGGCAGGATATCGGGAAGAATTTTCTTTAGCTGATCGCGTAGATTCATGGACCTTTTCGGTAAGGCGCTACACTGGCCACACCGGCGCGATGGGTCAAGCGGGAAGGTGTCAAAAATGACAAAATGCCAGCTTACCTGTTCGCATTAATGATTTTACCGCTTAGCAATTGCCGTTATTGGAATTCAGCCGCTCGATGATGGCATCGACGTCGTAGACGCATCCGCCCCAGCTGCCGCCACCGACATTTTGCAGCGCGGCCCACAGGCGGGTGTCGTCCGGAAGGGCGGGATCGAGGGCCAGATCAGGGTGCTGCGGGCGCTCCAGCAGGGCCTCGAGGTCACCGACGTAGTTGAGGGTTCCGATGAGATTGCGGCAATCGATCTCTACGCGGATGCGGTCGCCGTCGCGCAGTTTTCCGATTGGGCCACCGGCCCAGGCTTCGGGAGAAACGTGACCGATGCAAGCGCCGGTCGAGACTCCTGAAAATCGTCCATCGGTGATCAGCGTGACTTGCTTACCCCATGACAAATGTTTCAGCGCCATCGTCACCTGAGCGGTTTCGGGCATGCCGGCACCGATCGGACCGATGCCCATCAGGACCATGATATCGCCGGGCTTTACCGCATCGGGGCCTTCAGATTTCACGGCGGCGATGGCCGCCCGTTCTGAGACGAATGCCCGCACCGGGCCTTCGTGCCGGTAGACCCCATCGTCGTCGATCATCGTCGGGTCGATGGCGGTGGATTTCACCACTGAGCCCTCGGGTGACAGGTTGCCACCGGGAAAAGTGACGGTGGAGGTCAGGCCACGTTCAGCGGCGGCGGTCGGGGTCATGATGACCGTATCGGCATCGATCTTGTCGAGTTCGAGCAGCTTCGCTTTAAGGCGCTTGCGACGATCGCTGTTGCGCCACCACTCAAGGTTTTCGCCGAGGCTGCGGCCACTGGCGGTGAGCACGCTGAGATCGAGCTGATCCGCTTCAGCGAGGTGCAGCATGACTTCCGGCACGCCGCCGGCGAGGAACACCTGCACCGTGGCGTAACCGTGGGGACCGTTGGGCAGCGAGTCAACGATACGTGGCACGACCGCGTTGACCTCGCGCCAGTCGTCGGCATCCGGCCGGCGCAGGCCGGCCGCGTGGGCGATGGCCGCGAGGTGCATGATGAGATTGGTCGAACCGCCGAAGGCCGCGTGGACGACCATGGCATTGCGGATCGAAGCCTGAGTGAGAATGTCGCGTGTCTTCAATCCGCGCTGTTCGAGATCGAGCATCGCCAGGGCTGAGCGTCGCGCCATGTCGCGCCAAATGTCCGCGCCGGAAGGCGACAGTGCGGAGTGGGGCAGGGTCATGCCGAGCGCTTCGGCAACCACTTGCGAAGTCGCCGCCGTGCCGAGAAACTGACAGCCGCCGCCCGGCGATCCGCAGGCGCGGCAGGCCATTTCAGCCGCACGGTCGAGCGTCAGTTCGCCGTGGGAAAATCGCGCGCCGATGGTTTGAATGCGGCCGAGATCGTCGGCGTCTTCGCTGAGCAGGGTTACCCCACCGGGAATGAGCACCGTCGGCAGGTCGCGGCAACCGGCCAGCGCCATCATTGTTGCCGGCAGCCCCTTGTCGCAAGTCGCCACACCGATGACCCCGCGCCGGGTCGGCAGCGAGCGGATCAGTCGCCCGAACACCATGGCCGCGTCATTGCGATAGGCGAGCGAGTCGAACATGCCGGTGGTACCCTGTGTGCGTCCGTCACACGGATCGCTGCAAGCTGCGGCAAACGGCACGGCGCCGAACGAAGCGAGCACCTTCGATGCCTCCTCGACCAGCAAGCCGACTTCCCAGTGGCCGGTGTGAAATCCGAGCGCGATTGGTGAGCCGTCGTCGCGGCGCATGCCGCCGGCGGTGCTCAGAATCAAAATTTCTGCGCCACCCAGTTTCTCCGGCGACCAACCCATGCCGACGTCCTGGGTCCAACCGAACAGGTCGCCGCTCGGCGAGTCGCGCAGTTGCTCGGGCGCGAACGGCAGGCGACCGGAAGGACCCTCTGCGGTGGTCCTCAGAGTGTAGATCGACTCGTCATCCGATTCGAAGATGGCTTTGCCAGTGGCGGAATCGGGATCAGTTTTAGAC
>CBDULB010000118.1:0-19075 GCA_965367965.1 uncultured bacterium
AGAAACCTCGCTGGTCAAGGTCGCCGGCTTCTGCAGATCCTGGGTCGGCACTTCGGCGAGCAGTTGTTCGACCGCATTGCGATTACTGATGCCATCGATGCGCGCGTTGTATTCGAGAATGATCCGATGCTGCAACACCGGCACCGCCACCGCCTTGACATCTTCGAAACTGGCATTTAAGCGGCCATCGAGCAAGGCCCGCGCACGTGAAGCCGCCGCCAGGCTGAGCGCCGCTCGCGGACTGGCACCGAACTTCAGCGACTCCGCAGTCTTCGACTGGCCACGATGCGTGCCGTCAACCAGCCGGGCGATGTAGTTAGCCACCACATCGGGCAGATAAATCGAGCGCGCCGTTTCCATCAGTTCCGCCAGGCCCTTTTTATCGAGCACCGTTTGCACCTCCGGATCGCGACCGATTTCGCGCTCGCTGACGATTCGTTCAAGCACCTCAGCACTGTTGCGCAGCACCTCCAGCTTGAACATGAAACGGTCGAGCTGCGCCTCTGGCAGCGGATACGTTCCTTCCAATTCGATCGGATTCTGCGTCGCCAAAACAAAGAACGGTGCCGGCAATTCGTGGCCCTCACCGAGCACCGTCACCTGGCGCTCCTGCATCGCCTCAAGCAGGGCCGACTGAGTTTTCGGCGACGCGCGGTTGATCTCATCGGCCAGCACCAGATTGGCAAATAACGGCCCCGGCTGAAATACGAACTGCCGTCCGTCCGCCGTTTCCTGCAGCACCGGATTGCCGGTGATGTCCCCCGGTAAAAGATCAGGGGTAAACTGAATGCGCTTGGTCTCAAGGTCGAGCGCCTTGGACAGCCCTTTGACCAACTCGGTTTTACCGAGACCCGGCAGGCCTTCGAGCAGAATGTGTCCCCGAGCCAGCAGACCGGTCAGCACCAGGTCAATCAAATCCTCCTGACCAAAGAGAACCGAATTCATGGTAGCGCGCAGAGCGGCGATGGTATCGGCGTGTTTTTTGACGTCTTCTTCTGAGGCGGACATAACGAAAAGTTTAACTGGGAAAGCAACCGTGCGTTATCTCGCACCCGTCGGCCAGCCGCAAGGCAATAAATTTTCGACTTCGTTCAGCCGATCCCCAGATCCGCACGAATCACCTGCGCGGCGTTGTAGGCGGGCAGGCCCGTGATATTGCCTCCCGGATGACAACACGAGCCGCACAGGTAGAGCCCGTCGAGGTGAGTCCGGTAGTGCCCCGCCCCCGGGAACGGCCGGTGATACCCGACCTGATCATTGGCAAACGCGCCGATTAAGAGGTCGCCGTGGCGCATGTTGGGCAGCGCCCGCTCCACCTCGAGCGGAGTTTGCGTGAATGAATCCAGGACCACGCCGTCGCGCGCCAGATTCGGGGCATCGCCTGCCCACGCCTTGAGCATGCGTTGACCGTGTCCTTGCTGCACCGCCTGCCACGAAGCAGGATCGCCGGCGAGATGATACGGCAACTTCTCCCACATGAACGCCGTATGCCTGCCCTCAGGAGCCTGCGAGACATCGAAGCGCGACGGCACGCTACCCCACATCACCCGCGGCCCGGGAATCCTGCCGCTCTCATGTGCCGCGACAATCTGCTCAAACTGCCCGGCATTTTTCAAGCCGTGAATGGTCATCAGGGCCTGGTTGAGGTGCGCCCCCGCCCCTGCCGAGTAGTCCGGCGCCTCGGTCAGATTGACGTGTAAACCGAACAGCGGTGCCAACAGATTGTATTTAAATGCCTGCGCCTTTTTCCGCCACTGCGCCGGCACGTCATCCGTCGCCATCATGTCGAGAAAAGTCTGCTGCGGATTCAAACTCGACGCCACCAACTTGCGCGCCACAACTCGATCACCGCCGGCCAGATCCACCGCCGTAGCGCGTCCGCTCCGGGCAACAATGCGTTCGATCTCCACTCCGCAGTGTATTTCACCACCGCTCTCCGTCACCGCCCCGACCAACGCGTCGCCGAGTTTCGCCGAACCGCCGACACACATCTGCGCATAGCGTCCACTGGCCAGCAGCGCCGGAATGTGATGGCCGAAACCCGGCTGGCGAAGATCGACCTCACGCAGTCCGTTAAAAAACAACAGGCCCGCCTGCACCGCAGGATGTTCGAACTCGCGGCGCACAAACTCCATGGGGGACAACACACTGGTCTCCAACAACAGCCGTCCCTCGCTACTCTGCTCCAGCTTCTCGCGTCGCTGCTGCGGCGGCAGCGGCGGCGCCTCTGCCTCGGGACCCAGCAAATCCTGAACGATCGGTCGAAACGCATCGCGCCAACGCAGCAAGGTGTCCGCGTCGCGCTGACTGTAGTTGGCAAAAGACGTCAGCGTCTTATCGAAATCTGTCCACCACTCCAGGGCCGGCGCCGGCTCATCCGGAGTCAGCATGGCAACATTCAGTTCAGGCGTGAGATAACGGGCACCGTGGCGCGCCAATTGCAAGTCGCGATACCAGGGCAATGCGGTGATACCACGGTGATAAAACGAGTGCGTGTTGTGCAGAAAGCCGGCGTCACCGAACTCGACCGTCGTCAGCCCGCCACCAGGTTTCGCCGCCCTCTCCAGACAAACTGTCTGCAGACCTTCCTTCGCCAAATAAGCCTGAAGAATCAGCCCGTTGTGTCCCGCGCCAAGAATGATCGCGTCCGTCGTCGTAGTTGCCACACGGCGAATCGTGCGCGGATCAGACTCCGATGACAAGCCGCAACGGATCGTGGAATGCGGCAGCCAACACTGAGCTTTCGGATACAAGAACTCCAGGGAAGCACGACACTCCTGTCGTGCCGCAGCGGCGAACGGCCCACACTAAACCTAACGACATACGCCGGAACGCTGCACTTCCGATCATTCCCCTATCTGGCGGCAATGAACCACAGGAGTGCGGTTCTTCCCCGGGTCGAAGTCCCGCCTCAATCCTGCCCCCCTGCATCTCGATGCAAGTCTGCGTGGGGCATGCCCGCCGCGATGCACCAAAAGCCCGGCGAATGATCACCGTCGATCCGATCAATCGATACCCTCAGGCGAAAAAAACCAAAGAACGTCGAACTACTTGAAATACTTCTTCAACACCGCCTTCTCCTCCGGCAGCAGCGATTCGCGCCAGACGGCATCGCCGCCCTGTCCGTTGTTGATGACCGCACCCGCCTCGACCGGACCGGACTTCGTTTCGTCGATTTCGTGTTCGGTCTCACCACTGCCGATGACATCACCCGGTGCCGCCCGCGACAGGTCCAGGTTGGTGACCGCCTCCAACTGACCGCTGTTGAGCTCCTTCTCATCGCCGAATGCCATCGGCGCATCGCCGCGACCACGACTGATGCCGCCACTGCCGGGCAATTCACCTTTGCCCTGCCCGTTCTTCTTTTCCTGTTCGCTGCGCAGAATGCCCAGCAACATTTCGCTGTCGCTCATTTCACCCAGTCCTGAACCACCGCCCTGACATTCTTTGCAAGCCTGCGCGCCCTTTTTCAACTGCTCGCGCAGCTGCTGCATCTGTTCCTCACTCAACTGGCTCAAGGCATCGCCGAGTTTGGCAGGGTCGATCGACTGCAAGGCCTCCAGCATTTCCTTGTTGAGCGGCAGCTTGCCGAGTTCAAGCCCCTGCACCGCATTCTGATATTCTTCGATCAATTGACTGCGCGTCTTCTCGTCGATTTGCTGAGAATAATTCTGCAAAGCATTGAGATTGCGTTCGATTTTTGAAAGATCGGCTTCCATCTGCTGCGTCTCCCGCCCGAGCGCATCGCGCAGCGAGTCGCCGGCCTCCATGCTGGCGTGACTGAACCAATCGCCCGGGTCCTGCTGACGCAATTCTTCGAGACTGTCGCGATACTCTTCGATCGCCTGCTGTGCGATCACTTCAGTTTCCTCGAGCTTATCGAGCCACTTATCGACCTGCTCGCGAGCCAGCGGCTCGCTCGGGGGCAGCTCCTGCTTTTTGGCAATGCTGGACACCGGCACCAACAGACCCGCAGCGACCATGATCGCCGCCGAAATGAACGGCATCAGCACCATCGACCAACGCCAGCGCAGCCCGGTCGTGACGTCGGCGCGCTGACCGTCCTGCGGTGGACTCGGCCACGGGGCAACGCCGTGATCCGCCGTGGTCAGCGCATTTTTCAAATGCAAATGCGACTCCAACTGCACCAGCGCCTCACGCTCGCCGATAAAACGATGCCGCGCGATCGCCCAGGCGAGCGCACAGATAATCGCGACCACCGCCACGGCGATCAATGCCAGAGAACCCGGATCAAGGGCAAATTCCATCGAGCGCAACACCATCAAGGTCACCGCCGCCACCAAGCCGGCCCCAATCAGCATTGGCGTCAGCCGATCGAGCCACCAGCCGACGTTGAACTTCAGACACGTGCGTCGTGCCAGGCTTCGCCAGATTTTCGCTTGATCGGAGTCAGACATGAAATCGAAGTCCCTACAGCCTACCGCCCCGCCTGCCGCTCGGCAAGCATCATGAGACGCACGCAAACTCACGGAAACATGGCCTTGCCGCCGCGTCGTTCATTCCGTTTACTTAAGTCATGAAGTCCTGCTCCTCCCGTCGCTCATTTCTCGGCAAGTCCGCGGTCTCCGCTCTCGGCCTTGGCGCTCTCGGTTCATCCCTGCCGTCGGCCTCGGCCCAGCTTGCCCGGTCTGCGGTCGCTGCCGACTACACGATCAAAAACGGCAATATCCGCCAATCGATCATGGGCTGGTGTTTCAACAAGCACTTCAACGGCGTCGAACTCGCCAGGCATTGCAAGGACATCGGCCTGGTCGCGATGGAGGGCATTTCGCCGGATGACTATCCCGCAGTCAAAGCCATGGGACTCGACATCTCGCTGGTCAGTTCGCACGGCTTTAAGGAAGGTCCCTGCGATCCACAATTTCGCGACAAGGTCATCGCCACACTCAAGGAACGCATCGAACTCGCTGCCGCCGTCAACTGCCCGAGCGTGATCACCTTTACCGGTATGAAATTCGACGGCATGGATCCGGAGAAAGCTGCGCAAGATTGCGTCGACACCTGGAAGGAAGTGTTGCCTCTGGCTGAAGAGAAAAACATCACGCTGGTGCTCGAGCACCTCAATTCGCGCGACGACACCCACCCGATGAAAGGCCACCCCGGTTACTTCGGCGATGACGTCGACTTTTGCGCCGAACTGATCAATCGCGTCGGCTCCGAGCACTTCAAACTGCTGTTCGATATCTACCACGTGTCGATCATGAACGGCGATGTCATCCGCCGCATCCGGCAGTACAAGGACATCATCGGTCACTACCACACCGCCGGAAATCCCGGTCGTGCCGAGCTCGACGACACCCAGGAAATCAACTACCCGCCGATCATGCGCGAGATCCTCAAAACCGGCTACACCGGTTTTGTCGCTCAGGAGTTCATTCCCACCTGGGACGATCCCGTGCTCGCCCTGCGCCACGCCGCGATGATGTGCGACGTGTAAAAAGCAGCTCGCTGTCGGCATTCAGCTTTAAGCCTTGCGGCATGTTGCGGCGATTCACAGTGGACGAGAACGTGATACCGGCGTCCCGCCGGTCCCTCTGGACGATCCTGCTGCTGCTGCTGCTTTTGCTGCCGCTGCTGCTCCCGCCCACACTGAGCTTCGCCCGGGAACGGCCCGACCTGCGCGTATTACCCGCCGACTTTAACGCCGACCTGAACACCCAAATGATGCGCAGCTACCTGCGCACCCGGACCCACGCCGCTCTCGATCAGCGCCTCGAAAAGCTCGAAGCGCTCGACACCCCCGAGTCGATTGCCGCTTACCAGAAAGCGCTGCGTGAAGTCTTTCTCAAATCGATCGGTCCTCTCCCCGACCGAACCCCGCTTAACGCGAGAGTCACCGCTACTCTGACCCGCGACAGCTTCCGTGTTGAAAAAATCCTGTTCGAATCTCAGCCCGGCTTTTTCGTTACCGGCAACCTCTACCTTCCCAACGGTCTTCAAGCTCCACGCCCCGGCATCCTGCTGCCCTGTGGTCACAGCAAAAACGGCAAGGCTTACGACTCGTATCAACGTGCCGCTATCCTGCTCGCGCAGAACGGCTTCGTGGTCTTCTGCTACGACCCGATCGGTCAGGGCGAACGCCATCAGTTTCTCGACGCCGCGGGACAGCCGGTCGATGGCGGTTCGGGCGAACATCAGAAACTTGGCGTCGCGCCGATCCTGGTCGGGCGTGGATTGGCGACGTATTTCATCTGGGACGGCATGCGCGCCATGGACTACCTCGCTTCGCGACCCGAAGTCGACGCCGAACGGCTCGGTTGCACCGGCAACTCCGGTGGCGGAAATCTGACTGCGATGCTGATGGCACTCGATGATCGCATCCAGGCCGCTGCTCCCGGATGCTTCATGGCGACCACGCGCACCAAAAACGAAAAGCCCGGTCCCGGCGACGCCGAGCAGAATCTGTTCGGACAAATCCGCGACGGACTCGATCATCCTGACTTCGCCATCATTCGTGCGCCGAGGCCAACGCTTTACCTGACCGCGACCGAAGACTTCGTGCCGATCAAAGGGGCCTGGGACAATTTTCGGCAAGCCAAACAGATCTACACCAAACTGGGGCGACCCGAGGCCGTCGAACTGATCGAGGCGCCGGAGAAGCACGGCTATACCAAGCTGCTGAGGGAAGGAGCCGTGCGTTTTTTCGCCCGTTGGTTGCAGGGGCGACATCTCGAAGTCACCGAACCGGAACAGCAACCCGTCGCCACCGACGCCGAACTGCAGGTCACGGCGGAAGGCGAAGTCATGCGCTTGCCGGGAGCTCGCGATCTTTTGGAGATTAACGGGGAGTTTTACCGCGAAGCCAGGCAAGCGGTTCCCGAGGATGACGAAGCCTTTCGCGAGCTGGTCCGCGAAGTCACCGGGATCGAAACATCGGCGGCTCTCGTCTCCTGCAGCGTCATTCCTTCAGCCGAAAACGGTTACCGCTCGAAGCTGATTTTCTTTCCGGAGGCCGGCATATCGCTGCCCGGTTATCGTCAGCTAAGCGAGGGCAATCAAGCGCCTGATGAAGTTCACCTCATCGTCCACGATTTAGGCATTGGTGACACCGCAAACAAGGCAACGCAGATCGTGTTCGGCGACGCAACACCTCCGGAAAATTTCTCTATCACCGGCGTCGACTTGCGCGACATCGGCGAGACCAAAACCCGCAACTGGCGCTACTACGGGGCCGATGCGACGGTCGCATACATGCTCGGCGATTCCTTTCTGGCAATGCGCGCCGCAGACATCATTGCCGTCGCGCGGTATGAGAGCGACCGCTGCGGCGGCGAAAAAATCCACCTGCACGCCCGGGGCGAACTGGTGGCACCGGCGATGCACGCCGCCGCCCTTGAGCCGGACCTTTTTGCGTCAGCCGCTTTTTCCGGCGGAGCAAAATGGCACTCCTGGCTCCCCCTGCTCGACGAACAGGACCCGCGATCTCTCGTCCACACCATCGTCAACGGCGCCTTGTTGCACTACGACCTGACCGACTTGATGCGCCTGATTCCTAACGCAGAACTGCTACCGTGAAAATCCTCCCGATCACCTTGCTTTTTTTACTAAGCTTGTCCAGCACCCGCGCCGACGACTACTTTGAGGTCACAGAAGTCCGCGATCAGAGCACGCTCGAAACCGCCGTCATTGAGGATTGGCACCCGAACCCCAAAGATCCGGCGATTCGCCAAAAGCTCATCGAGATCACCGTGTGCGAATGGTGGCCCGGCCAGAAGGTTCGCCTGCCGGTCACACTCAGCATCCCCGCCGAAGCGACGCCAATCGAAAACGTCATCGTCGCCAATGCATCGCTCGCACTGAAGCCGGCGACACCGCGTGGTGTCGAACTCGATCTGCTGAAAAATCACGGCGTCGGGGTGGTGCTGATCGGCATGAGCACCATCGATGCCATGAAGCCCGCCGGCCAACTGCACCTCGGCATGCGCGAGCATTTGCTCGCCACCGACAACACCCGCTACACACCCGCCTGGATCTGGGGCATGAGTCAGATGCGCGCCCTGACCGCCGCCGAAGCGGAGAGCGATATTTTTCAACCGGTTAAAGTCATCACCACCGGCGGCTCAAAACGCGGAGTCGCCGCCGCGGCAGCCGGCATTCACGATGATCGCTTCACCGCCATCATGCCGGTGGTCGCCCCCATCCTCGGCAATCCCGGCGGCAGCTACGTCACCGGCCTCGACGATCCTGAAATCGTCGAGGCCAACGAAAAATACCTCGCTGCTATCGCTGACGGAAAGCTACCCCTCGCCCCATCGGTCAAGGATGCACTCGACGGGCGCACTCAGCGCCGCATCGATTCGCGTATTTCGCTCCAGCAGGTCACCGACGCGAAATGGAGCCAGGCTCAGATCGAGAGCATCACCGATCGCGCCTGGGACTCCTGTCGCATTGTCGATTTTCTGCCGGCGCTGGAAAAACGTGGCCTCGATTATTTTTACTTCGTCGGCAGCAACGACAGCGTCAGTCCGGCGCTGCTGCAACTCGGTAAATCCCTGCCGCACTTCCCGCTCTACATCGCCCCCGGTGGTCAGCACGGTGGCCCCGCTGACGCCGGCTTTACGGTGCGCACACCACTGATCCCGGAAGCGGCGGAGAACTTTAAAACCTTCTGCCTGAGCCACTTTTTCGAGGCGCGTCCGCTTCCGGCGACGCCCACCATCAATCACCTGCTGCACGCTGACGGCAAACACCTCGAAGTCGTCACCACCTTTACCGACGACAACGAGCCGCAGACCAACACCCTGTCGTGGAGCATCAACCGCCACCTCCCCTACACACTCGCCTTCGAGTACGACAACTGGCAGTCCACAGCGATGGAAAAGATCGCCGCCTATACCTACCGGGCCACCATCGAAATTCCCGCAAGTGCAAACACCATCGATTTCCTCAGCACCCATCGTCACCTCAAAAACGACCTGCCCTTCAGCGTGTCGAGCGCGTATCAGCGTCACTCGATTGAGGCCAGATAATCGTAGCCGCGGTCCGTCAGGCCGCGGACCAGCTGGCGGTCAGGGAAGAAGCGCAAGCTGCTCCCCCGACGCAAGCTCCCCCTCTCACGAAGGCAGCTGCGGCCGCCCTCAAACACAGCGTTTTTCAGTTGTCAGTCTCCCTTACGCGGTCGTCAGTGGCTAAGCGGAAACAAGACTACTGAATTTTCTTCCGCCCACCTCCAATCTCCTACATCCTGTCCAAGTGTCCGATATCAAATCACTGAAGGCCGCGCTTTCCGTCTCGCCGGAGAACGTTCCGTTGCTGCTCATGCTGGCCCGCGCCCAGCTGGAAAATTTTTCGCTCGACGATGCCCGAACCACCTTCGACCGGGTCATCGTGCAGGAACCGAATCACCCTGAGGCCCGCACCGGTATTGCGCAGATTCTCGATCTGAATGGCAAGTCTTCCGAGGCGATTCTCCGCCTTGAGCAAGTCTGCGCTCACTCCCCGGACTACGCTCCGGCGTGGATGCTGCGCGCCAAGTTAAGCCTCAACGAGAGCAACGGTGACGACGCCCGTCAGTTTTACGATCGTGCGGTTAACAGCGACCCAAGACTCGCCGACAGCGATCTGTTGAAGCGCATTCAACAGGGCGGCGGACGGCGCAGCCCGGGCGGCGACCAAACTTCATCAGCAGCGCAGGGCAGCGGCGATGGCTGGCAGGCCGGAGCTTACATCGACCCCGACGTCGAAGCCGCCTTCGACAGCGACGACTACGACGAGTTCGATGATGACGACGACGATGATGATGACGACGACGACATCGATTTCAGCGGCTCGCCTTTTGACATCTCGAAAGTGAAGAGTCCCCTCGACGATGATCTCGAACTCGACCACGTTGAAAAGGCGGGAATAGACTTCAAAAAAGTCGGCGGCATGGAAGCGGTCAAGGAAGACATCCGCATGAAGATTCTCTATCCGCTGGAGAACAAAGAACTGTTCGAGGCCTATGGCAAAAAAGCCGGCGGAGGCGTGCTGCTCTACGGACCTCCCGGCTGCGGAAAAACGTTGATCAGCCGTGCCACTGCCGGTGAGATCAACGCCAAGTTTATCTCCGTCGGCCTGCACCAGATCCTCGATATGTGGATCGGCAAGAGTGAAGAGAAACTTCATGAACTGTTTGAACTGGCGCGTCGCAATGCACCGACGGTGTTGTTCTTCGACGAAGTTGATGCGCTCGCCGCCGACCGTAAGGACATGCGCGCCGGTGGAGCGCGCACCTTGATCAACCAGTTCCTGTCCGAACTCGACAGCAACCTCGACCAGAACGACGGCGTGCTCGTACTCGGCGCGACCAACGCGCCGTGGCACCTCGACTCCGCCTTTCTTCGTCCCGGGCGATTTGACCGTCTGGTGTTCGTACCGCCACCGGACGATCCCGCCCGCAGCGAGATCATCAAAATCATGGCCGAGGGAAAACCGCTTACCGGTCTCGACCCCGAGGCTCTTGCTAAACGCACCCGCGATTTTTCCGGTGCCGATATCAAGGCCGTGTTCGATCAGGCGATCGAGCTCGCCCTGACCGAAGCGATGAAAACCGGCAAGATCGTGCCGGTCACCGCCAAACAACTCGCCAAAACCGCCAAACAGGTCAAACCGTCGACGCGTAAGTGGTTTGAGAGCGCCAAAAATTACGCCCTCTACGCCAACCAGAGCGGTTTCTACGACGACGTCCTCGACTACCTTGGGATTAATAAATAGAAGGAGACCAGAGGAGAAGGATATGCGATTTCATGAGAGATAACGATCCCAGCGGCTACCGGCGAGTTGGCCAATTTTCTGTTATCGTAGCTTTCTCGATAGTACTGACGACCGATCTTCTGACTGATATTCTCTGGTTTTTCAAATTTGGATTTAAGGCTTCAAAGCTCGGTTCGATTTTTGTTTCAGGATTGTTATTCCATTACGCCTATCAAGGATCTTCGATCGCACGATGGCTGACAGTCGGATTTTTAGCGCTGGCCTTGATCTATATCGTAGCAACGGGGACTACTTTGCTTCATCCGTTAATGTTCGTGATTTTGTTAGCCACCATTGCTCCCTTTATTCTCCTTTTATTGCCTCAAGTAGGGGTCTACCAGCTCTATCGAAGGTCGGGTGACCAACCCAACCCCATCCCCCCTCAAGCCTAGCGTTGCACCACTTGAATTGGCAGTACAGTTTCGCCAATCGCCTTTCCCAAATTCCGCCCTCAATGTCAGACAGTCTCCCCCAACTACAGCGTGGCCGCATATTGCGTGAGCAGGGACGCCACCAGGAAGCTGAAGCCTATTTCAAAGAGGCAATCGCCGTCGATCCGGACAGCGATGAAAATTACTCCGAGTTGGCACTGTGCCTTTTCTCGATGGAAGGACGCAGTCGCGATGCACTGGCCTGCATCGATGACGCGATCTCGCGCGCTCCGGATAACAGCCATCACCACGCGATTCGCGGGCTGATTCTTTCAAAGCTGAAGCGTGGCAAGGACGCGCTCGAGGCAGCTGATCGCGCCATCGCCATCGATCCCGATCACGCATTTAACTACGCAGTCAAAGCCGATGCCTACAGTACGCTCGAGCGTTGGGCGGATGCCGAGCAGTTCGCGCGCGATGCCCTCGAACTGGATCCAAACAACGATTTTGCCGCGAACATGCTCGCCTCGCTGCTGCGCCTGCAGGGCAAACAATGGGAGAGTGAGATCGCCGTCGACAAACTGCTGGCCAGTGATCCCGAGGATCCCTACGCCCACTTCAACGCCGGCTGGTCGGCGATGCAGGCGCACCAGACGGAAAAAGCGGAGGGCCATTTCCGCGAAGCGTTGCGCCTCGATCCGGAGTTCGATGCCGCCCGCGAAGGCTTGCTCGAATCGTTCAAGGCGCGCTCGGTATTTTACCGGATCTACCTTCGCTACTGTTTCTGGATGCAGCGTTTTACCTCGGGGAACCGCTGGCTGATCATCATCGGCCTCTACCTCGCGTTCCGCTTCGGCAGCAAGGCCTTGCAGGCCATCTCACCATTTGCCGCGGCTGTTTTTGTGTTCGCCTACCTCGGCTTTGTATTCTGGGTATGGCTCGCCCCGGGTATCGGCAGCTTCCTGGTGATGATGGACAAGTCCGCCCGCTACGCCTTGAAGAAAGCGGAAAAAATAGAAGGCTCAGCCGTCGGTGGCGGCATGGTAGTTGCCGTGATGGCCTTCGGCCTCGGCATGGTATTCAGCCATCTTCCTTCGATCATTCTCGGCGTCATGCTCGCCGCGTCGACCGTTCCTGCAGCGATGACCTTTACCAATGAGCAACCCAGGGGACGACTACTGTTCGGCTCCGTCTACTTCGGCACGCTCGGCATCGCACTGATCGCCTTCGTGGTCGAGTCGATGCGCGCCACAAATTCATTGGAAAACCTGCGACATTCGTCAGAAACGATGCTGCTGTTTGCTCTTATCGCCTGCGCCGCATGCACCTGGCTGGGCAACGTCCCGGCGCTCCGTGAGGTTGCAGATTGATAGACATGGAGTCCGACAAAAAGCAAAGCGCGACGAATCGCCGGAGCTGGTTTTACAAGCTCCGCCGCCATCCGGTTTCCATCGTGCTGGTGTTCGTACTGTTTTCGAAAATCATCGGTGAGTTCTATCCGTTCTCGCCGTTCTCGATGTATTCGAACCCGAGCAGTGAGCCATTGCGCTACTACTACGTTGCCGACGGCGAGGGCGAACCGATCCCGATTCTCTGGCACAGTGGACAGACGCCGGCCCGCTTGACCAAAAAGCACCGCGCCGAGCGGGGAAAAATCGAAGAACGCCTGGAAAAATCTAATGGCAAAGAGCAGCTCAGTGACGCCGGGATCCGCGCCGAAGCCGGCGAGATCGTGCTGCGCTACGTGATCAAGCTCTCTCACAATCGCAGTGAAAAACGTCACCTGAAACCGCCGCTGCAACTGGTCGAGGTCGCCATTCACATGGACGACGATGGCAAGCTGCACGAAACACCGGTAACGGTTGCCGAACTGAAGGCTGAAGAGGAGACCCGGCCATGAACACTGCTGCGATAAAGAAGCGCGCCGCCAAGTGGTTGGCTCACGGATTTGTCCCCGTGCCCATCGGCCAGATCGAATGGCTGTGGATGCGCCTGCTGTTTGCACCGATGATCATCTGGGCGATCTGGGACTACCACCCCTACGTTCATTCCGTGCAGACGCATCCGGTCGGTCTGGCGATCGTATTCGATCTCACCTGGCTGCACGAACCCTGGGTGCGCCCGCTGTTCGTCGCCCTCGCGGTTCCAGCGGTGATTCTCTACCTGCTCGGCATGGGCATGCCTGTCGCACTCGGCGTGCTGGCACTGGTCAACATTCTGCCGCGCACGCTGGCCAACTCGCAGGGCCACATCAATCACTCGCATCAGATCGTGTCGGTGGTCATTCTCACCCAGTTCGCAGTCGCCGTCTGGTGGTGGTGGCGGCAGCGCCGTCATCCCGAAAAGATCACCGCCCGGCCCGGGTTGAGCGCCGCCAGTTACTACGTCTACTTCAGCCAGGGTATCATCGCCGGCACCTACATGGTGGCGGCACTCAGTAAATTCTTGAACTCAAAGGGCATGTGGGTATGGAACGCACCGTACATCTCCTTCGATCTGGTCAAAAGCCAACGCCAGGAATACTACAAGCTGCTCGAAGATCCCGCGCTGCTGCACACCGCACGCGCCGCCGAGTGGGTGGTCGAAAACCCGATGCTCGCGCGGGTTGCTTTTGGCGGTTCCTTTCTGCTCGAAGCACTCGCCATCGTCGCTCTGAAAAATCGCAGCTGGGCGTTCTGGACCGGCATCGCCCTGATCGCCCTGCACCGCGGCATTCTGGCCGTGATGAATCTGCATTTCTACAACAACGAACTGCTGCTGCTGATCTTCTACCTCAACCTGCCGTTCTGGTGCTGGTGGGCGTGGCAAAAAGCTCGTGGCCGGGCGGTTACGCTGTAACGGCACGTGGCAGAGCAGGCGCTCCGTCTGTCACTTGTCACACTCGAGGCCGGCCGATTGACGCCGCGCCGCTTTCAGCCCCTCAAAGTTATCCCCCGCCAACGCAACAGGGCAAGGCGGGGCGCCCCACCCTGCAATCGCGCTCAAGCCACTTCCGCAGAGACGCTGCACCACGACGCAAACCAAAAACTACGGGCGGATCTGCGCGGGACTGTCGGGCTCGAGACTCATGATCCGATCGTGGATCTGCAGAATCTCACGTGACTGCTCGAAGAAATCTTCGATGTCGGCAGCGTTGGCGTTGTTCGAATCGACAATCGCCTGCAACTGATCGAGGTACTCGGTCGACTGCACCGACAGTTGCTTCATTTGCGCCTGCGCCCGCGAGTAGGCCTCGGTAACTTTGGTGCGTGAACGCTCAAAGGCGTCACGTTTGCCCTGATCGCGAAAGTATTCCTGCTCGTGCTCGCGATAGTCCTTACTGAACATGCGCTTGAAGAACTGGCCGCGTTGCGTCGGTGGCACCACGGCGGCGACGTTCAACTGATCGGCGAGAAATTTTTCCAGCTCACGGAATTCTTCGATCGGCTTCTCATACTGTTTGTGCAAAAACGTCAGCCCGGTACCAATGGCTGCCAACTGGCGGGCTTCATCTTTACTGATCGCCTGCCCGGCCTTCAACTTGCGCTCTACCCGGGCGATGTATTCCAATGTCTTGCGACTGTCGTGAATGATGTTGTCCATTTGCGCGTAGGTGCTCTCCATCTGCTCGCGATGATCTTTCTTTAACTGCGCCACCTGAGTATCCCACTCGTTGCGCACCCGCTCATTTTCGGAACGCTGGTCTTCGAGCTGCCCCCCGAGATCCGCATTCGCAGCCTCCAACGCGATCAGATCCGACTGCAAGCTGCGCAACTGATTTTCCTGCGACATCAGCTTGCCTTTGTCGATACTCCAGAAATAGCCAATTGCGCCGCAGGCACCAAGCGCGAGCAACAATAACAGGGAAAGCACAATGACACCTGTCCGCGAACGACGCGGAGCGTAAGCTGGAATTTCGGAGAGCTGATCGTCGGCCGGTTCTTTCATGACATTTGAGTTTAAGCGATAAGGAAGTCTTTTCCAATGATACGCCGGCCTCCCCGCAATTCTTTCACCGCAAAATCAGCATGCATAAACGGACGTGGCAAACACCCCGTTCAAGCGCTTCAGTGATACCGTGGGCAACATAGAGCAGTGGCGCGAAGAGTTTCTCGAATCGATCCATCCGGATCGGGATTTCTCCTGTTTGTTCAATCACCTACCCGATCTGTTGTTCTTCGCCAAAGACCGCCGCGGGCGCCTGCTCGCCGCCAACGATGCCCTGCTGCATCAGTATGGTTTTGATCGCGAACGACAGCACGAATTTTTCGGCCTTACCGATTTCGACCTGTTACCGCGCAGCCTGGCGGAAAAATTCCGGCAGGATGACCTCCGGGTCCTCGACAGTGGCCAAGCGCTGCTCGAAATCGTCGAAATTTTCCCCAACCAACAGGGCATTCCCGCCTGGTTCCTGACCAACAAACTGCCGATCTTCGACCGCGATCAAAATGTGATCGGCGTCATGGGCACCATTCAGGACTACCAGACCCATCGCGAACTGCTGCCTTCGGATATGGACATCGCACCGGCGCTCGAACACATCAGTCGGCATTTCACCGAGGATCTCTCGATTCTCGCGCTGGCCGAAATGGCCGGCTTGTCGGTGCGCCAGTTCGAGCGAAAATTCAAACACCACCTGAAGACCACACCGCAACAATTTATCATGAAAATGCGCGTCTTTTCCGCCTGCGACGCCCTGCGTCGAACTCGCGATCCGATCATTGAAATTGCAGCTCAATCAGGTTTTTACGACCAAAGTTCGTTCACCCGCCAGTTCCGCAAACACATGGCCATCACGCCGCTTCAGTATCGGAAGAATTATCGCTGAATCGAATAAGGTCCACGATCGCGCCATCCAGACGATCGCTTCGATGTCGCATCTGTCATAAAAAACCCCAATCCGATACAAGACTTCACCGATGAATTAAGCGACGCTTAACACCATCGAACTTTTTCCTTTGCCCGCAATGCGTCGTCCACTTCTCCAACTTCTGGCAATCATTGGCGCTGCGCTCGGCGCAAGCGCCAATGCAACGGCGCAGGACGCTGCGGACGCAAAATTCTACGCTGAGAAGATTCACCCCCTGCTCGAGGCGAATTGCTTCAAATGTCATGGCGGTGGAGACAAACTCAAAGCCGAGTTCCGTATCACCAGTCGCGCCGGCCTGCTGCGGGGCGGCGAACTGGGTCAGGCGATCGATCTGGAGAATCCGTCCGCGTCCCTGCTGCTCGAGATGATCAGCTACAAGGACGCCGAGCACCAGATGCCACCCAAGGCGAAACTGGCTGCCGATGAAGTCGCCCTGCTTCACCAGTGGGTCGAAAAGGGAGCACCCTACGATCCCGCCCTGGAAATCGCCGGCGACCCGGCCGAATCCACGCGCCACGGCTTTACCGTCTCCGACGAAGACCGCTCGTGGTGGTCGTACGTTCCGGTTGGCAGCGTCGAGGTGCCCAAGGTCACCGCTGCCGGATGGCACGAAAATGCCATCGATGCCTTCGTATTTTCCCAGCTCGATCAAGCCGGACTGAAGCCCAACTCACTCGCCGGCCCGCGCACCCTGATCCGCCGACTCAGCTACGATTTGACCGGCCTGCCACCAACTGCAGCGGAAGTCAGTGCTTTTGAGACCGCCTTCGGCACCGACCCCGATACGGCCTGGCAATCACTCATCGACCGACTCCTCGCCTCTCCGCAGTATGGCGAAAAGTGGGCGCGCCACTGGCTCGACGTGGTTCGCTACGCCGAATCGAACGGCTTCGAGCGCGACGATTCCAAACCCGGGATCTGGCGCTATCGCGACTACGTCGTCGACGCGTTTAACTCCGACAAACCCTACGACCAGTTCGTCATCGAACAGATCGCCGGTGACGAAATCGCCGAACCGACTCAGGCGTCATTGACCGCCACCGGCTATCACCGACTGATGCAGTGGGACGACGAACCCGCCGACCGCAAACAACACGTCTACGACGTGCTCGCCGACAACGTGCTGGTCACCACTGAAGCCTTTCTTGCGACCACGCTCGGCTGCGCGCGCTGTCACGATCACAAGATCGATCCGCTGTCACAAAAGGACTACTACTCTTTCATGGCCTTTTTCCACGGCCTGACCCCCTACAAAACCGAAGGCACGATTCGCACCTGGGCCGATCCCGCCGAACTGGCGACCTTCGAAAAAGAACGCCGGCAACGGCTCGCAACGGAGCAGAAGAAGCTCGTGGCGCTCGAGACCGACATGACCGGTTGGCTCAAGTCAAACCAACGACTCACTGCCGCTGACGGCGCCGGAGCCGCAAACGGCAGCACCTTCGTCGATGACGCACGCGGCACCCCGGCAACATGGTTCTACACGACTGATCAGCCCGCCCCGGGCTGGAAAGAAGTCGGCGAAAAAGTCAAAAGCTGGCACCGCGCTCAAGCCGGCTTCGGTAAACCCGGCACGCCGAACACCAGGATCACCACCGAGTGGACCAGCGACAACATCTGGATGCGCACCGACTTCGGCCTGAAAATTCTTCCCGAAACCCTGGTCATGGACATTTACTACGACGAGGACGTGGAGGTATTTCTCAACGGCGTGAATATTTTCAGCGCCAAAGGCTTCGTCACCAACTACCAGAGCATCGAACTCGATCGCAAGGCGCTCGACGCCCTGCAAACCGGTAAAAATGTCGTTGCCGTCCACTGCCGGAATAAAGGCGGCGGTCAATTCATCGATCTCGCCCTGCGTTCCGGCGCCCGCAATGCCGACAGCCTGCCCGAAGCCCTGCGTCGAGGTGGCGCCAAGGTGAAGGGCGATCTGCACAAGCACTTCGGTCGCGACGTCGTCAAACAGTGGAACGAACTCAAGGACCGTATCACACAGATCCAGAAAGAAACTCCCGGCACGCCGCTCAACGTCGTCACCGAAACCGGCCCGACGCCCGACCCTTTGCACGTTCACCAACGCGGCTCCGCGCACGCTCCCGGCGACCTTGTCGGCGCCGCGTTTCCCGCCGTGCTCAGCGGTATGGTTACCGACGACCCGGCACCTGCCGACGCCAGCCCGGTCGAATGGCGCGGCGCCAAATCCTCCGGTCGCCGCCTCGCGCTCGCCCAGTGGATGGTCGATCCGAAAAACCCGCTCACCGCCCGGGTCATCGCCAACCGCGTCTGGCAGCATCACTTCGGTCGCGGCATCGTCGCCAGCACCAGTGACTTCGGCAAACTCGGCGATCTCCCCACCCACCCCGGGCTACTCGATTTTCTCGCCGCCGAACTGGTTCGCGAGGGATGGAGTCTCAAAGCACTGCACCGCCTGATTCTGACCAGTCGCACCTACCGCCTGTCCTCAGCTCCCAACGCTGCCAACCTCGCCGCCGACCCGCAAAACTTAAAGCACTGGCGCTTCGACATGCGTCGCCTCACCGCCGAAGAAGTCCGCGATTCGGTGCTCGCCCTGTCCGGCAAACTCAATCTGAAAACCGGCGGTCCCTGGGTCTATCCACCGCTGCCCGCCGAAGTGCTCGCCACCGCTTCACGCCCCGGCAAAGGCTGGCCCGTGACTCAGGACCCTGCCGAACATTTCCGCCGTTCGATCTACGTTCACGTCAAGCGCAGCCTCAGTCACCCGATGCTGACCGACTTCGATCAGGCTCAAACCGACTCCCCCTGCGCCGTCCGATTTGCCACCACTGTTCCCACCCAGGCACTGGCCATGCTCAACAGCGAGTTCACCAATCGCCAGGCCGACCTGTTTGCCGACCGGCTCCGGTCCGGCTCCGCCAAATCCCCGCGCGACCAAATATCCACGGCCCTCGAGATCGCCCTGCAACGCCCCGCCACCGGGGATGAAATCACTCACTGCGAATCCCTGCTCACGACCCTGAAAAGCGAACACGGCCTCAACGACGAACAAGCGCTCGACCGGCTTGCGCTGGTCATCCTCAACCTCAACGAATTTTTGTATCTGGATTAGTTCTAAATTCTG
>CBDULB010000119.1:0-19048 GCA_965367965.1 uncultured bacterium
CCGTCTGTTGACCCGAAGCTGCCGTACAAAAGCCCGAACTCATTTTTTCTGCCTTTTCCCGCCCGCTGCCAACCAGTTAAAGCAGGCAAGCCGCGTCTTATAGCTTTCGGGTTGCTGCGTCCGACGTTTTCCAGATCTGCGATCAACTGGCTGGCGGCTGCCGCGGTGGGTGTGCTCGGCCTGTCGACTGCGCTCTGGAAGGGACAAACGGAAAACTCCCCGGCGCTGGTTGCGGCTTTGTTAGACGCATCAACCGATGCCCACCGGCACCATGCCGATCCTGAACCCGGCACTTTATTGGCTGCCGGAAAATATCAACTCAACAGTAGCCCGGTCGATCTGCGGTTCTCCGATGGAACCATGGTCAGCGTCGGAAGTCCGGCGGCTGAGTTTCAAAAACTGCATCAACTCACCGGCAAGCCGATCATCATTTGTGACTTCGCGATTCGCTTTAAAGACGGAGACAAAGTAATTCGTGGTTATGAGCCGATGGCCACGGCTGAAGCGGCTGAAGCGGCCGGGGCGGCCAACGCGGACTACCTGTGCGACGCCATGGCGACGCCCTTAGGGATCGGTGCCTTCCGGTGCAACTTGATCGATTCGTCTTTCGGATTCAAAGCAACCGGCGTCAAGCAGGACCTCTTTGAAAAGGGGCTCACTCCAAGACCCACACTCCACAAGGCGATTCGCGAGCTGAACCATTAGCGGGACAAAATCGCTCCAGAAAGCTGAAATTTCCGGTGCAGGTATTTCCACGCCCAGGCTCACCATATGCTAAGCTCCCCACTCCCTCAACATCATGGAAATCACCAACAAAACCAAAAAGCCGCTCAGTGTTCCTCTTCCCGCCGGAAAGAAACTCTTCCTCGGCCCGGGAAAGACCGGACAGATCACCCCGAAGGCAGCCGCATCTTCTGCCGTGGTCAAGCTGGTCGAAGCAGGCAACGTTGAAATCTCTGAAGGCGGCGCCAGGCGCCAGAGTAACGGCGGCAGTTCCGGCAGCGGCATTTCCAGCGCCTCAGGCCACGGCGGAACCGGAGCCATGCGCCAGTCCGGCGACAAGTAAAACGAATCGGACCGAGCCACTTTTCCGGATTCGGAATTTTCAGCCTCGTCACAGGGCGGTGGGCAGCGGCGACCGTGAGGCGCGCATTTTTACGTGTCTTGTAAGGGAAGCAAGCGACGGGTAACAGCTGGTATGAGACTACAAGGCAAAACTGCCATCATCACCGGTGCCGGATCGGGAATCGGCAAGGCGACCGTCCGGAAATTCCACGCCGAGGGCGCCAAGGTCCTGGCGACCGATGTCAACATGACGGCCCTGGAAGACCTGGTCCGGGAACTGCCATGTCTCGAGATCATGTCCGGCGACGTGAGCCGACCGGAAGAGGTTGACGCGATCGTCGATGCAGCCACGAAAAAGTGGTCGCAGTTGAATATCCTGGTGAACTCAGCCGGGATCACGGCTCGCAATGTGGGCGAACAGGCGAGTCTGGAAGAACGCTGGGACAAGGTCATGGAGGTAAATGTAAAAGGCTCCATGCTGATGGCTCACTCGGCGGTTGCGGCGATGAGAGAATCAGGCGGCGGCGCAATTATCAACCTGAGTTCAGTGATGGGTTTCACCGGCTACCCGACGGCTCTCGAATTTTCGGACGGTTTCAATCCCTACCCGAGTAGCAAGGGCGCAGTCGCTCAACTGACCCGGGACATGGGGGTTCGCTTTGCGGCGGAAGGCATTCGGGTCAACGCGGTGGCGCCCGGCTTTGTGCACACATCGCTCACCGCAAATGTCACCCGGAATCCCGAGACCTTGCAAACGCTCAACTCTCTTCACCCCGCCGGGCGCATGGGAACCGCGGACGAAATCGCCAATGTGATCGCCTTTCTCGCCTCGGATGAAGCCTCCTTCGTGAACGGTGCGGTGTGGATGGTCGACGGCGGATACTCGGCGCAGTAGGCGAGAACGAAAAACGGCGCGGCTCCTGAACGCAGACCCGAATCACCTGACGGCACGCACTCAGCCGACTCCTGCGTGGTCCGGCCCTGCGGTTCGCCGTAACCATGGCCCCGATCCACGCGCGGCAGTCGGTGGCTTCTGGCGAACTCCCGCCCGTTGACGCTGTTGCAAAGCTTCCTCATATTGCAGTGACGCTCATCAGCAAGCCGTCTTCGAAACCGATGAAACGTTTTTCCCTCAATTCCCCGGGTCGAAACATCTGCGGCGCACTATTCTGCATTGCGGGATCACTCCTGCTCCTCACCGCAGCCAGTGCCAACGACCTTCCCCGGGTGATCGAATGGAATTTCGGCACCGAGGAAGCGACTCCAAGCACAGCTCACGGAGATGTCGTTCGCGATCAAGCCGGACCGCGCCCTCCGGAATTTCCGAACTTTTCGCCGGATAACACCGCGATTCGACTGCCCGGAAAAGGCGCCCGTATCGAGATCTCCGACCCCGGCGAAAAAAGCGCTTTTGACTTCACCAACGGCGATGCCATCACCATGGAAGCCTGGGTAAAGCTCGACGCGATTCGTGACGGACAACCGATGTATGTGGTCAGCAAAGGGCGAACCCATTCCCCGAATTTCTCACACGACAACCAGAACTGGTCGCTGCGTCTTGTCGGCGAAAAAGGTGATCTCGCGCGAATTGGTTTTCTTTTTACCAGCGTCACGGCCGGCGGCGAAAAGCACTGGCATCGGTGGAATTCCCAAGCCGCATTCGAAATCGCAACCGGTTGGCATCACGTCGCCATTTCCTATGAATTTGGAAAACCCGAAAACATCCGTGGATGGATCGACGGGCAGGCCACGGACGGCACCTGGGATGTCGACGGTCCCACGAAGGCGGCTCCCGTAGTCGACAACGACGATGTCTGGATTGGTTCGTCGATGGGCGGCAGCTCGACCAACAGCCTTCAGGGAATGCTCGATGCCGTGGCCGTGCATCGCGTCGCTCTCACCGATGCCTTCATGGCAAAACGCTTTCAGCGAAAAGGAGGCTCGCAGGGAGTTCTCGTCGAGTCGCAGAAGATGCCCGAGCTGGGGGAAATTGCAGAGAGCGAAGTGCTCGTTCAACTCAGCGAAGGTCTCCCGGATTACCGTCGCTGGCCCTATGTCAGCGAAAGTCCGAAACAGTCGGACCAGTGGACGGGCGACACCTTCCTGCTTTCCCGCCTTCCGCAGCGCTACGATGACTGGGGAATCCGTTCCGCCTGGAAGCCGCCGGTTCTGGTGCGCCTTGCCGCCGACCTTAAGCTACCCGGGGGAACGCAGCGTTTTCTGATTCGGTCCCGCGCGCTCGCCCGCCTGTGGATTGATGGAAAACTGGTCGCCGAAACTCAACCCGCCGATGCCGCCAGCCCGAACGGACACGATCTCGTCACGCCTCTCGCAGAACCACCTCACCCGGGTCTCCGCGTCAAGGGCTACAAGCAACAGGAAGTGATCGCAGCGATCGACCTGCCGGAAAAATCTGAACCCTGTCGTGTAGTTCTGGAGCTTATCGCCGGAGGAAAAAATCAACGCACCGAAACTGGTGAAGTCTGCGTCGCGATCGAGACAGAAGACGGCCAATCTTTTTCGATTCTCCGCGCCGGCGACAAGCCCGCGCTGCCCCTGACCGATGCACAAGTCGAACCGCTCCTCTCCCGCATGGAAACCACGCTGGCCGCCCGTGACGACCAACACCGCCGCGCCGCCGCCGCATCACGCGACAATTTTTGGAAAAAACGACACGCCATCGCCGAAGCCTGGGTGAAGCAAAATCCACCGCCCACCCCGCCCGGGGACGGCCATCCCGTTGACGCTTTCATCGACGCCAAAATCGAAACGGCTCTGGCGAAAAGCACGGCCTCTCCCGCCGAAAGCAAAGATTTTGAAAAAAACGTTCTCTCCGTCTTGCGGGAAGAGTGTTTCCGCTGCCACGGCGATAAAGACAAAGGCGGCCTGAAGCTGGACTCCCGCGAAGCCGCGCTGCACGGTGGCGACTCGGAGATTCCATCCATCGTTCCCGGAAAACCCGAATCCAGCGAGCTCTTCCTGCGCATTCGCTCCGACGACGAAGACCTGATCATGCCGCCTACCGGCGACCCCCTGCCCGAAGCACAGATCGCCGCTCTCGAAACCTGGATTCGCGAAGGAGCTCTGTGGCCGGAGCCGCCGCTCGCCCCTGAAAAAGTGACCAGAACAGCGAAGACCGGCGACGCGGCGTTTCTCCGCCGCATCTATCTCGACACCATCGGGCTGCCACCCACTGCGGAAGAGGCCCGCGCTTTCCTCAGCGATTCAGCCCCGGACAAACGCACCCAACTGATCGACCGCCTGCTCGCTGACGAACGCTGGGTAGATCACCAGATGGGCCCCTGGCTCGACCTCCTCGCCGAGAACCCGTCACTCATCAATCCTTCTCTCAACAGCACCGGCCCCTTCCGCTGGTTTCTCCTCGACGCCTTCCGCGACGGCAAAGCACTCGACCGCATCGTCACCGAATTGCTCATGATGCGTGGCGACTCCGCCTACGGAGGCAGCGCCGGTTTTGCGCTCGCCGCTGAGAACGACGCCCCTTTCGCCGCCAAAGGCCACATCGTCGCGTCCGCTTTTCTCGGCATCGAGATGCAATGCGCGCGCTGCCACGATTCCCCCTATCACAGCACCACTCAGCGAGACCTTTACTCGCTCGCTGCGATGCTGGAGCGCAAGACGGTGACCGTCCCCGAAACGAGCCGTGTACCTGCCGGGTTTTTCGAAAAAAAGGGACGCGAATCGCTCATCCAGGTCACCCTCAAACCCGACGAACCGATCACGCCTGATTGGCCCTTTGCCGCCGCCACCGGGATCACCGACGGAGAGTTGATTGATCGCATACTCGAAAACCCAAATGACTCCCGCGAGCGCATTGCCGCGTTGATCACCGCTCCGGAAAATCGCCGTTTTTCCCGGGTGGTCGTCAACCGGATGTGGAAACAGCTCATGGGCGCCGGATTCGTCGAACCCGCTCACGACTGGGAAGGCCGCGATATCAGTCATCCTGAGCTCCTCGATTGGCTCGCTGGAGAATTCGTTTCCCACGATTACAACCTGAGATACCTGATGCGTCTCATCACCACTTCCGATGCCTACCAGCGCGAGGCGGGCGACGAAAAACTCGCCTCCGCCTCAGCGAACGAACGCTTCTTCAGCGCTCCCCAACGACGCCGTCTCACCGCCGAGCAGATCGTCGACTCGCTGCACGCCTCCACAGCCCACTCGATCGACTCCGAAAGAATCACCTTCGTTCACGACGGCCGTCACCCACTCGGAAGGCGACAGGATCTCGGCGTTCCGCATCGCGCCTGGATGTTCGCCAGCCTCAACAACGAACGCGACCGCCCCAGTCTCGCCCTGCCCCACGCGCAAACCACCGTGGATGTGCTGAAGGCTTTCGGCTGGACCGGCTCGCGGCAACAGCCCATCGTTGAGCGCTCCGTCGATCCCGACGTTCTGCAACCCGGAGTTCTCGCCAACGGTCTGCTCGTGCAAAACCTGTCCCGCGCCTCCGAGGGCAGCGAACTCGCCGGGCTCGCCGTGAGCGCCGGGTCACCTGACGCCCTTCTCGAAAACCTTTTCCTCCGCTTTCTGAGCCGTCCGCCAAAAGCCGCCGAGCGCGAAGCGTTTCTCCCCGCTCTGCGGGACGGATTCAACCGGAGGCTCATCCCCGCCAACCAGCAGACAAGTCCTCCCAGGCCCGATCCGCTTCCCCTCGCCACCTGGTTGAACCACGTCACCCCCGAAGCCAACAACATTCAGCTCGAAGTGGAAAATCGCGTCCAGCGTGGTCCTAACCCCGACCCGCGCCTGCGAACGGAGTGGCGGGAAATTTACGAAGACATCATCTGGAGCCTCATCAACGATCGCGAGTTCGTCTGGATTCCCTGATCGCATTCACATTTTTCACCCCGTAGAAACAGTTATTCCCCCTGTTATATCACCCCTTTCGACAGGCCGGGTTGACTAACATTCATCCCATTTTCACGCGACCGGATTCTCTCATGAAAAATTTCACCCCCATGAACCGGCGGCACTTTCTCGGCGCCGGCGCATCACTGGCCGGAGGCCTCGCCTGGCCACATTCGCTACTGGCAAACACCACAGCCTCCCCGCTCATTCAGGGAAACGCGGAACACGTCATCTCCATCTGGCTCGGCGGTGGTATGGCGCAAACGGACACCTTTGATCCAAAGCAAAAAGGCGATCCCAAAGCGAAACAGGCAGGCTCCTACTACGACTCGATCGAAACTGCCGTCCCCGGCGTGCGTGTCTGCGAACACCTCGCCAAACTCGCCCCGCTTATGGATCGCGTGACCGCGGTGCGAACCGTCAATCACACCGTCATCGACGAGCACGCCGCCGCCACCAACCGCATGCACACCGGTCGTCCCATCACCGGCTCCATCACCTATCCCTCGATCGGTTCGCTGATCTCCCACGAACGCGGAGCGGCGGCAGACGGCGCACCGCCCTACGTCGTCATCGGCTACCCCAACGTCACCCGCGGACCGGGATTTCTCGGCGCACAGTCCGGCTACCTTTATCTCACCGATACCAGTCGCGGACCGGCCGGCTTGTCCCGCCCCAAAGGGGTCACCGCAACCCGCCAAACCCGCCGGGAACAATTTCTCGCCGCGCTCCTCGCTGCCAAAGATCCCGTCACGGACCGTCAGGTGCAAAGCTACGGCGCCGCCATCGAACAAAGCCTCAAACTGAGCGGACCGGAGTTCAACAAGGTCTTCCAACTCGACAAAGAGCCCGCCGATCTGCGCAACCGCTACGGCGGAGAATTCGGCCAGCGCTGCCTGCTCGGTCGCCGCCTCGTCGAGCGCGGCGTGCGTTTCATCGAAATTTCACACAATCTTAATTTCCTCAACGGAACCGGATGGGACACCCACAACGAAGGCATCCTCAATCAGCACGAACTGATCCGTGAACTCGACGGCGCCGTAGCCACCCTGATCACCGACCTTGAGTCGAAGAACCTGCTTGATAAGACCCTCATCGTCATCACCACAGAATTCGGTCGTCCCCCCGAATTTGACGGCGGCGGCGGTCGGGGCCATCAGGGCAGCGCCTTTTCCTGCGTCCTCGCCGGCGGCGGCTTAAAACATCATGGAGCCTGGGGACAGACCGACGAACTTGCCAAAAAAATCATCGAAAACCCCGTCAGTGTTCCCGATTTCTTCGCCACCCTCTGTGCCGCCGTCGGAGTTGATTATCACAAGAGCCTCTATGACGGCGACCGCCCCGTCCCCATCACTGATCGGGGAGAACCGATCGCAGCCCTGTTTGGATAAACCCATTTCCGCTGCCATTCCCGAATCCGCAACCCCCGCCCGGGTTCTTACAAACCATCACCCCTGACCGGTCCGCTTTCCCGCCCCGGCCCGGACAGCAAATTCGAACTCTGCGGAGAAAACCTCTGACTCTACCTCACCGGAAGACCAGACAGCAGCGCGCCGGGCTAACGCTCAACTTTGGCCGCCAGCTTCAGCAATTCCTTCTCGGTCAGTGCCCGCGAATAGATCGCCAGTTCATCCAGCTCACCGTCGAAGTAGTTGCCGATCTCTCCGCCCCGGTCAACTGCGCCGACAGTGAAATCAGCGTTGCCGTCAAAAAGCCCGCCCTTCAGCGGGTAGGGATTGTAGCCTTCTTCAGCGACAAATTTCCCATTCACATAGACCCGGCTCGCCTCGCCATCGAAGGTCATCGCGACCAGGGTCCACTCGTTCAGTGGCACCTTGGTGCCACTGGAACTGTAGGTGATGCAGAAAGGGTGCCCTTCAGTGGGCCCGCCGACATCGGACACGTGACCGTGAATTTCGTCCCTGGTCGGAAAGCGCTTCATGATCCGCGAATCGGAGCGGGTAGTGGCGTTGAGAAACAAACAGTACTGCCGCTGTTTTTGCGTTTCGTTCCAGATCCCGGCAACCGCCTGCCAATGCGAAGCGGCCTTTCTTCGCACCAGAGCCACGACCGATAATTGAGCCTCGGGCCCATGGAAATCGATCGCTTCAAAGCGCCCTTCCGGAATGCGGAAATATTGTCCGGCCTTAATTCGAACCGCCTGTTTTCCGGGAGCGGAACCCTGCACCCGGGCGATCGGCCCGTTCACTTCCTCAAGCGAGTAGCTCTGCTGCCCCTCCGACACGCGGGCGCTTCCTCCGGCCTCGTCGAAATCCCAGAAACAGACCAGATCCGGAACCGCTTCGACCTTGTCCTCCCCCGTCAACGCACCGTGAGTGAGCAGAAGCAGACAGGTCAGTGAGAGTTGGAAAATTTTCATGGCCCCGATTCTCTAACCGTTGACAGAGCAAGTTCCAGTCTAAACCTGAACGCATTGAGTGCGATTTTGAAGAGGCTCGCAAAAACCGCTGATACGTCAGTGATCTTCACAGCAGGGGCAGAGCCCGTGATTGTATTCCAGCCGCATTCTGTCACTCTCAAGGAAGTCAGCCGACCGGAACGACGGAACAACACCATCACATGAGCAGCTTCTTTGAAGATTTGGGACGCAAGCTGGGAAGGGCGGCGGTGCCGACCTATCGTAAGAGCAAGTGGATCTGGGATGGGCTTACCGGGACCGAGGCGGAAGCGCTGCAAGCCGAACGCGACCTGGGAGAGACGCTTGCCGCGGAACTTCGCCTTGCGACTGAAATCCTCGACGAACCGGAACTGCTGAACTGGCTCAGGGGAATCTGCCATCGCCTGCAAGCATCCATCGACCAAGCGGGATTTACCTATCACTGTGAATTGATGCAGGGCGAGCACCCGGGCACCATCGGTCTACCCGGCGGTTATCTGTTTGTGAGCCGATCCCTGATCGATTTCTGTGAAGGCAGTGTCGATGAAGTAGCCTTCGTCATCGCCCACGAAACCGCTCACGTGATCCGCCGTCATACCTGGGACCGGATGATCCAGCAATCGGCGCTTCGCGCCGCCACTTTTGCGGCGGGAAGAGCGGGATTTCTGTCCGCTTGGGTGCGGCAGCAGGGCCTGCCCATGCTTCGCAGCGCTCACGGAAAGGACATCGAATTCAAGGCCGATCAGGATGGAGTGGGTCTGGTTCGCGCTGCCGGATACGATCCCAACGGCGCGATCTCCTTTCTGAAAAGAATCGAACGCATGGGCACCGATCCGGAAGTGCTTGGCGAATACCTGGCTTCCCATCCGGCACCCGCAGAGCGGATCTCGAGATTGAATGACTAGGCAGATCAGGCGAGTCGCCTGCCCCCCCGGAACCCTGCGATTCTTTAAATCACAATCCCGGTGACCTCTCCCTCAAAGACCATCTTGCCGTCGACGAATCCCTGAGCTTCAAAGATGGCCATTCTCGATCGCAACGCTTTTGCTCTGACCACCATAATAAGATCGCATCCGGGCTCCACGCTGCCGCGAAACTTGACGTGGTTGACGCCGCCGAATCCAAAAAACTTTTTCCCGCCAGTCTCGAATTTCAGATGATAGATCACGGAACTGATCTGAGCCGCCATTTCAATCATGAGAACGCCGGGCATGATCGGGCGCCCGGGAATATGACCACGGGTCCAGAATTCGTCAGCAGTCTGCTTTTTGACACCAACGGCAAGCCCTTGCTCGAGATCAAGTGAGATCAGCCGGTCTAACTGCTCAAACTCATCACGCTGCGCATTCAGCTCAAGAATTTTCTCTTTAGAAACGGCCTCATCATCGAGGTTGATGGTAGCGAGGTCCAAGATCGGTTGTGATGCCATAGTATCTGATTCAATCAAGCTGGTGTTAAAAACGCCTTTGTCATTCAGGCTGCGAACGAGGTCCGAAGGCCCCACTCCCCTGTCACATACTGTCAGAGTTCGGGAACTGCTAGAAATTTCCTTTTCCGGCCTTCCAAACCCCGACATCGTCAGCACGGAATCCTGTCACGGGAAAGCCAGCTGTGGCGCATCATATTTTAACTCTACGGCCCTGATCCCCCCCCGGCCGGGCCCGTTAAGCTGAATGATTTCCATCTCGTCTGCCTCGCCGGATTTCACCCATGGCGTGAGGTTCAACTGAAAACGCCGGCCGACGATGTGGTGAAAACGGCGCAGCCACCGGCCATTGATCAAGACGCCCTCAGCCCGGCGAACCGATTCCAGCCGCGACCGAGCCGTCTTTCCAGTGCAGCAGATCCTGCGCGTCCGGCGCGACTTTTTCAAGCTGAGCCCTACACAATTCGAACCCAGCCAACTCCCGGCGCGGCGCAAATTTTGAGTGAGCCCGTAGTTGATTCTAAAAACAACAGGTCATGAAAACTCATTCCGGCCGGCTACCGCTTCGTCCCGGCGCGGATCGTGAACCGCCGGCAGACGACACTCCTTGAACGCCTGCTGCGAATCCTCTGCAGGCTATTCAAGCAAGCTCCCGGGCTGCCCGCCTTTCTGTTGCCCGCCGCAAACCTGTCACCGCAAGCCTCTCCCCGGGTCAGCAGCTCATAGCGGCGGAAACAACGAGCACAAAAATCTAACGCCTATCCGTCATAGGAAGGCTTTCAAACGCGGGCTACCGAAATCCAGCCACCCGTTATGAAGTTATTCCCTCCGAAATCTGCATTCTGCTCATTCATCCAGGCGCACAAGATTTGCGGAGCTTTTGTGAAGCTGACGACCCAGTTGCTGGTCGCGCTGGCCACAGTTTCTTTCGGCTTTGCCGTCGAGCTCAAGCCAAGCGGCACTGACGATACCGCGGCAATCCAGAAAGCCGTGGACGCGGGCGGTGCGCTGCACTTCAGCGGCAGCTATCGACTCACCAGGCCTGTTACCATCGATCTCTCGAAGTCCGGCTTCACCGCACTGCACGGCGACGGCACAGCGCGCATCGTCATGGCTGGCAGCGGCCCGGCATTCCGCTTCGTCGGCACGCACGATGGCACGGCGGAGCCCGACACGGTGTCGGACGCGGTGCTCGCCCGGCAGCGCATGCCAATGATCGATGGACTTGAAATCATCGGTGACAATGACGGCGCTGACGGCATCGAGGCAGAGGGCACCTTGCAACTCACCATCACGCGCACGCGACTGAGCAAACTCCGCCACGGCATCCACATGACGAAGCGGAACCGCAACGTCATCATCTCCGACTGCCACATTTACGACAACCACGGCATCGGCATCTTCTTCGACAAAGTCAATCTGCACCAGACCAACATCAGCGGCTGCCACATCAGCTACTGCACCGGCGGAGGGATCGTCACGCGCGGCGGCCATGTCTGCAACGTGCACATCGCCGGCTGCGACCTCGAGTCGAACATGGCGCCCGATCTGCCGCGAACTGCCAATGTCGAGATCGACAATCGCGGCGGCACGACGGCGGAAGTCGCCATCACCGGTTGCACGATCCAGCACAATCACCTCGCACCGGACTCGGCGAATATCCGCGTCATCGGCCCGGGCAGAGATTATCAGGCCGGCACACCTGATGCCCGGGCGACCGAGTGGGGTAACATCACCATCTCCGCCAACATCCTCAGCGACGTGCGCACCAACATTCATCTCCAGCACGCGCGCGGCGTGGTCATCACCGGCAACACCTTTTGGAAGGGTTTCGATCAGGATGTGCTGGTCGAGTCATGCCGCGATATCGTCGTCACCGGCAACAACTTTGAGCGCAACCCGGGCTACGAGAACGGTCGCACCGAATTTGCCAATCAGGGCCTCATCTTCCGCGACAGTGCCGACTGCACGCTCAGCGGCCTGCACATCTATGGCGTCCACAATCAACCGGCCGCGCTCATTCTGGAAAACTGCAGCCGATTTCACGTCAACGCTTGTACGATCCTCGACAGCGACAATGCCGGACTGCTGCTGCGCGGCGTGACCAAAAGCAGCATCCACGGCAACTTCATCCGCGACGACCGCGACGACAAGCCGCCCTTTCAAGCGGTCATCATCAAAGGCGGCGAGGACAATCGCATCGTCGAATAAGGCTGAAGTATCGTTAACGCATTCTGTTCGTCCCCAAGTCATCACTGACCATGAATCCAACCACACCAACAGCAATAATACCCTCTTCATCCGAAGCCGATGAAAGATTTGTCAAAGCCTTGCGACAGTCGGGCCCGACCGGAGATCGACGTTCTTTCGTGCGCGCGATTGGCATGGGTGCGATGGGTTGCGCCCTGCCCGGTGCATTTGCAGAGCAAGACGAAAAAGCCAAGCCGGTACCTCCAGGCAAAGCTGAAACCGCCGACATTGATTCGATCTCGCAGAGCGTCTTTGATTATTTATTGCGCTGTCAGGATTTCACACCCGGGGAATACTACGGCTCGTTCTGGAGTGAAAAAGGCTATCACGGTCCACTGTTGGATTACGATGCCGGCGGCAGTCACCATCATCGCGCGGCCGGTAGCGGCGGACTGGCGTTGTGGTTGCTCGGCCTGAAGCGAAACGACTCGGAACTCAAGCACCGCGCCGAGCTCGCCTTCGACTGGCTGGCCGCGCGACAGCAACCCAGTGGCGGGTTCCTCGAAATCCAGAACAATGAGGTGCCGAGTGACTGGGAGTACACCGGCCTCGAGGAATCGTCGACGATTTCAACCGGCTTCGCCGCGCACGGCATGGGCCACGCTCTGCTGCTCGGCCTGCCGCCGAAAAAACTCTACAGCGAATGCATGCAGAAAGCGGGCCACTGGCAACTGTCCATCGAATGGCCTCCGGGTTCGGGCATTTTCCCCCATCATCAACGCTCGCCTCACGACACGCTCAATGCCAACCTGCATGCCGCAGAGACCTTTATGGCCGGCTTCAAGACATCGCAGACGATTTTCAAACGGCCACTGAACATCTTCTACCAGGCCGCGAAGCGCAGCGTCCTGCACACCCTGTCGTGCCAGATGCCCAACGGCTGTTTCCCCTATCGCACCAGTGGCGGCGTAACGATCAACTACACCTCACTGGTAGTCTGGTGCCTGTTGAACATCCTCGACCTGCTCGACAAACCGATGCGCCCCGGCCTGGGACACAGCATTGACCTGAAAGCATCCGCGGACCGCTTCAACGTTTTCGCACCGACCGCCGACCTGCAAACGGCGCTGACCAGGGCCACAACATTCCTGTGTTCGTGCATCGATTCAGACGGCAACCTGCTGTGGGAGAAAAACGAGACCTCCTCCGCCAAGTACAACATGTGGACCTACGCCATCACTTACAACGTGCTGATGCGCGTCGCTGGCGATCAGAACACCGAAGCAGCGGGGCGCTTGCTCAAGACCATGCTCAGCAAACGCACAAAGTCCGGCCTGTTGCCGATGCGCGACCGCGGCGACGAAGTGACGGAATGCGCGTTCATGCAGGCCGATATGCTGCTGTTCCTCCTGCCCTTCTCGGATTTGGTATAAATCCGCAATAGCAGCTTTTACCGGCAGTCCGGTGTTGGCACCCTTCCGGTCGACGATGTGCAAAGATCCCTGCCCACCGGACCGACCGATAGTGTCCGCCCGCGTCTGCGTTCGCGCCGCCGAATCATCCCTCAAAAAGCCGCGGACGGGGCGCTAACAGACAAGCTGACTTTCAAGCAGATGACGAGCGCCCAACCATCGACCTTTGCCGTCCACATAAACCCGGCTGGCTTTGCCATCGAAAACCATCGCCACTCCTTCAGGACAACCTTTGCACCGCTGAAACTGCAGGTGATGCAGAATCGACGCCCGGGCGTGGACCCATCGATATTGGAGACATGACCGTACACCTCGTCTCCGGTCGCCAAACGCTCCATGATTCTGGAATCCGGTAACGACCGCCCGGTTGACCTCATCAAGTGCGTATGCAGATGAGTTTTACCGGGCGACAGCCCCTCCGGGTGAAGCTGAAACAGTGCTTACCGATGCCCGGCTTGGCAGTCAGCAGGAAAGTGCGAGTCCAAACCAATCGGTAGACCGGTCAGCCGGCAACTTCACCGCCGGAGTGGCTCCGTTGAACCCACTCCCTGCCGGTTTCAGCGTTCGCTACTGATCGCTGCTAACTCATCGTTACGACACCGGAATAAGTCTCCACAGCGCCACCCTTTGACTTCTAAGACGACTGGTCTATTCTTTTCATCGAAGTGAAAGAAGCACCGACCAAAGAACGAATTCTCGACGCCGCTGAAGCGATCATGCTCGAGCAGAGTTTTCATTCGGTCGGCTTGAACCAGATCTTGTCGATGGTTGGTGTGCCGAAAGGCTCTTTCTATCACTACTTCTCTTCCAAGGAACAATTCGGCGTAGAGATGGTTCGCCACTACGCGCAACGTCAGAACGGTCTCCGCCGGCAGATGTTGTTGAACAGCGAGGTTGAAGCAGATCCGGTGCAACGCCTGCTGATGTTTTTTCACTCGGTCATCGGCAAAATCCAGGAAACCGGCGGCAAGTGCCCGTGCCTGATGCAAAAGCTGTACGCCGAAGTTGCCAATTTCAGCGATGCAATGCGCGGGGAATTGGCCAAAGGATTCGAGGAAATGATCGAACTGATCAAGCAGACCCTCGATGAAGCGGTGGCCAAAGGTAATCTTCCCGACGGCTTCGACACCGGGGCCGAGGCCACATTCATCATGGATCTCTGGGCGGGCGCGCAGCAGCGCACCATCATCACCCGCAACACCGAACCAACCCGGCGGGCGGTCGAGATTTTTCGGCAGCGGCTGGTCGCCGCAGGGTGATTTATTTCACTTTTCAGCCCCTGAGCTGTAATTTTTCGAAAAACTAGACGACTGGTCTATTTCATGAAGAACTTCAATTCTCCTGTGCGCAGCAAAGACCATGAAAAACAAAATCGTTCTCATCACCGGTGCCACCAGTGGCATTGGTAAAACCAGCGCACTGAAATTCGCCGCCGCCGGTGCCAAAGTCGCCGTTTGCGGACGCCGTGAAGCGCAAGGCAATGCGGTCGTGGAAGCCATCACATCAACCGGCGGCGAGGCGGCCTTCGTTCAGGCGGACGTGGCGGTAGAGGCCGACCTGAAAAACCTCGTCGCCACGACAGTCGGAAAATACGGACGTCTCGATGTCGCCGTCAACACCCCGGTATTAAAACCCTGAGACCGATCGTCGAAGCCTCTTTCGTCACCGGTGAATCGATCAAAGTCGACGGCGGATTCACTGCCCGATAACAGGCTCTAAAAGCAACGAATTCTCCCCCCTCTAATAACTGAACCAACCGAAATACCATGAGTGATCTCACTGTCCACACCCTCGAAACTGCCCCCGAAGCGAGCCAACCGCTGCTCGAAGACTCGATCAAAGCCTTCGGCATGATCCCCAACCTGCATGCGGTCATGGCGGGTTCCCCGGGCCTGCTTGAAGGTTACAAGGTCCTGCACGAATTGTTCCAGAACTCGTCCTTCGACGCCGAGCAACTCACGGTTGTCTGGCAGACGATCAACGTTGAGCACGAATGCCACTACTGCGTACCGGCGCACACCTTCATCGCCAATTCCATGAAAGTGGATCCAGCGATTACCGAAGCGCTGCGGAACCGGACGCCACTGCCAACCGAAAAACTGCAAGTACTGCACGAAACCACGCTCGCCATGGTGCGCAGTCGCGGACGCCTGACCCCAGACCAGAAAGCGGCCTTCTTCGCAGCCGGCTATGAACAGCGTCAACTGCTCGAGATCATTCTCGGCCTGTCACAGAAAGTGATGAGCAACTACGTCAATCACATCGCTGAAACTCCGGTCGACGCCCCGTTCGAGAAGTTCGCCTGGAAAGGCTGATCACAAACCCCACCCCAACTCCAAACCCGGGCCCAGTAAAAAATAATGAAAACATTACGTTCACACATCTCCACACTTGCGGTCATCCTGACTGCGTCGTTAACGCCCTTCGCCAACGCTCAGACCGCCGAACCCGAGTCTCAACACCCTATGCCACAGCCCAAAGTTATCATTCTCGACGTCAACGAAACGCTGCTCGATCTGGCACCGCTGAAGGAGTCGGTCGGCAATGCCCTGGGCGGACGCCGCGAGTTTCTGCCGCTCTGGTTCTCGACCATGCTGCACTATTCGTTGGTGGAAACCCTGAGCGGCAACTACCACGACTTCGGCGAGATCGGCACCGCCGCACTGATGATGGTGGCGAAGAACCAGGGCATCGATCTGGACTACGAAGATGCCAAGGCTGCTATCGTCACTCCACTGCGCTCCCTGCCGCCGCACCCGGATGTCGCGCCGGCACTGAAGTCACTGGCCGACGCCGGCTATCGCATCGTCAGCTTAACCAACTCGTCAGCTCTCGGTGTCGAGACGCAGTTGCAGAATGCCGGACTGACCGACCTGATCGAGAAACGCTACTCCATCGGAACCATTAAAAAGTACAAACCGCATCCCGATACCTACCGGATGGTGCTCGACGATCTCGGCATCGAACCGGAGCAGGCCTTGATGGTTGCAGCCCATGCCTGGGATCTGGCCGGAGCCAAAAACGTCGGCCTGCAAACCGCCTTCATCGCCCGCCCCGGCACGACGCTTTATCCGAACGTGGCAGAACCCGACTACGTCGTCAGCGACCTGTCCGAATTGGTAAAACGCCTGGGGGCGACTGCACCGGACGCCCGTTCAAGCAGCGGCAATCCATCCGCGAAAGGTTCGGCTGATACCAATGCGGAATCGAATCGGCAGCAATGAAGAACCTTTGCACGCTTTTAGCAATCGTGATCGCGCTGGCGATGACGGCGAAATCCGGTGCCGCCTAAATTGGAAAGCACCACCGATCGGCTGGAGCTATCTCAACCGTTCTCCCCCATGACAGTAGTTACCGGTCCCTGTTATTTATCGGTCGGTGCCGGTACGATCTCGAACTTACCCCCGGTGCGCACATAAATGATGCAGTCCATTCCGGTCTCGTTTGATAGCTGGAACACCTTCCCGCCCTCCTCCGAACCAAAATAATCGCCGGGCTGCATCGTGTTGCCATCCGCTTCACCCTCTACTCGAAGTTCGGGTGTCGCCTCGATCACAATCGCACGAAAGCTCGAGCCGCTCTCAATGCGACCGGTAAATCCTGCCGGCAGTTTCACCAGGGTTCCTCGATCGCCCCGGGAATTTTCCCACAGAAAGGCGATTTTTGCGGCTTCAGGTGAAGCAGGGTTGGACGCGTGACCGATCCAGGTGCAGTTCGATGCGTCCAACCAGACAATGTTCGAAGCATCGATGTTGACCGGCCGTTCGCCGTTGTCCGAGGCTTCGTCGGCAGGCATTACACGATAGGGACCGCTCTCAATCTCGATGTAGGCCATGACATTTTCGCCTCTGGCAGCGGTGATGTGAACTTCGCCGGCCGGCTGTGTCCAGTAGGATCCCGGCGGCATCCACATTTCTGCTGCCTCCGGGTCATCGTTGTGAACCAGACCACTTATCACGACGCCACGGTAGGTGACGTTGTGGATGTGCGGGGGCGAAGAAAAGCCGTCGGCAAATTTTACCAGAAATCCTGTCGTTCCTTTACCAGTGCGATCGCCCCACAGGTTTCCCGCCCTCGGACCGGCGGCGCCGCGAGCCGGATTGAGCGCCCCCCATTCGACTTTAGAAAGTGGGACCGACTCAGACGATGACGGTGTTTGGGCTTTCGGATCATCATCTTGGGCGAGCAACTGCGCTCCCAGCATAACGGCCGGAATCAGCGCGGCCATCACGGTGAATGTGGTCTCAGTCTTAGACTTCATCATGACTTCAACTTGGAGGTTTGCTTAGTCTGCTATTTTTTCACGACAGACTTCCGAAGTTCCTGAGCCACCGTCAGGTAGTAGTTCCGACCGGTCGCAGTGATCAGGTTTTCGGCGAGAATTTCGAGTGCATCCGCTTTCAGGTTGCGCGCTTCCTGATCCGCCCGGTTCAAGGCCAGCAAATGATCACACAACTCGGCACACCACTGTGCGTCTTTTTCCTGCAACGCCGACGCTGCCGCTGCGCGATAGGCCGCTTCACCTCCCGCCAGCTTGATCATGCGCTGCGCCTCCTCCGCCGGGGGCAGCGAAAACAAGTTGGTGGGATTGCCGTCGAACCAGCCGAGGTAGCCGGTGAAAATCGCGCGCACGCCCCACTCGACGTTGCCGTAGTATTCGCGCAGGTAGTCCAGCTCCGCGTATTCGTCGGGCAAGCGGGCGTAGTCGACCAGCTCATCCGGCGTCATGCCCTTGTTCATGCCTTCGATAGTTTTGTCGAAGACGTGCTTGATGGCGTTGCGGTAGTTGCTCAGCACCTCGGTGGTTTTTTCTTCGCCGATAATCGGCTGAGTGTGACCGGGCACGACGTGGGCGGGCTTTTCTTTCAGCATCAGGTCGAGGCTTTTCACCCAATCCAGGACGTCGCGGTAAGTGGTTCCCCGAATGGCGTAGAGATTGGGCCACGACTGATAAAAATTATCGCCGCTGAAAACGACGCGTTCTTTCGGAAACCAAACGTAGAGCTGATCAGCGGTTTCGCCGGGTGCTTCCACCAGTTCGAGTTCGAGCCCGCCGGCAGAAATCTTTTCCCGGCCACCGCGAAAGGTTTCGGTGGGAAGCAGCGGGTCGCCGATAAAGATATTGCGATCCTTGGGCGGACTGGCGGCGGGAGCGATGCCATTGTTGATGCGCTTTTCCTGCGGCAGCAGAAATCCGCCCTGACGGGCTCCACGCAGGGCGTTGATCTTTACCCCTCCGGTATTGAACAAATTGCCTTCGGTATTAAAAGGTGACCTTGCAAAAATAGGTGGCTGCGGATCGCGCTCCTCCGCAAACGGCCGTGAGCCGCCGGTGTGGTCGCCGTGACCATGAGTGTAAATGATGCCTTTGACGGGCAGGTCGGTGATTTTGCGAAACTCTTCGAGAACCACTTCAGAGTTTTGCGCAAGCATGCCGGTATCGACGATGACCACCCCGTCCGTGCCGACGATCATTGAAATATTGGCGGGACTGTATCCCGATGCGGTATACACCGAATCCGACACTTTCGTGATCATCGGTTCCAGATGCGCAGACCGTGCTTTCAGCAGTTCCGTTGCCTCCGAGTCTTCGGCGTGAAGCGAGGGCGCGATCCAGGTAAT
>CBDULB010000120.1:0-18690 GCA_965367965.1 uncultured bacterium
CGACGCAGATAAGCCAAAAGCAGATGCCCCGAAGCCGGTTGCCAAGCCTGAGCCGAAACCGGACGCCAAACCTCAAGCTGCCAAGGCGGCAGCACCAAAAGCAGATGCCAAACCTGAATCTGCTCCGGCCCCCGCTGACGCCAAGCCACAAGCGGACGCCGGCGGTGATGCCGCCAACTGACAGACACCGTTTACAGCCGTCCAGACGATGACGGCAGTCCGGTGACATATACCAGCTTCTCCAGGGTAATCCCGCTGGCGATCGCAGGCACCGGTCATGCAGAGGATCAAACACTACACAGCCTACCTGGGACTGCGGGTGTTTGAAGGGATGCTTCGGCTGCTGCCCCTTTCCTTTTGCTGCACGCTCGGCGCGTTCGGCGGTGAAGTGTTCGGCTTTGTATCGCAGCGCTACCGCCAGCTGGTGCTGAGAAATCTCCGCGTCGCCTACCGCGGTGAGTTTACCGAAAAGAAGATCCGGCACCTCGCGGCCCGGCATTTCGCCACTCTCGGCAGCAACATGCTCGCCAGCCTCAAGGTGGCGACACTGCCAAGCGGGGAAATCGAAAGGCTGATCAGTTACGAAGGCCGCGAACACCTTCTGGACGCGTCTCGCTCAGAAGGAGGTGCCGTATTCGCCATCGGCCACTTCGGCAATTGGGAAATCCTCTCCCAGGTTCCATCCGTGTTCGAAAAACCGGATACGGCGACAATTTTTCAGAGTTTGGCGAATCCGTATATCAACCGCTACATCGTGCGCAGTCGCAGCCGCAACGGATTGACTCTGTTCGATCGCTCGGATGGCGTTTTCGGCCCGCTCAACTTCCTGCGCAATGGCGGCGGCCTGGGTGTCCTGTTTGATCAGCACGCCGGCGATGTCGGCATCTGGTGCCCCCTGTTCGGGCGGCTGGCATCTACCACCAAGCTTCCGGCACTACTGGCAATCAAAGCCAAGGCGCCGATCATCCCGACCGCTGTTCACTCCGACGGGCCCGGTAGATGGAAGATTGTCTTCGAACCTGCCATCAATCCCGATATAGCGATCCCGGAAGGCATCGAAAGGGCCAGCTACCTGACCACGCAGCTCAACAGAGCCCTCGAACGACTGATTCGCCGCGCGCCGGCCGAATGGTTTTGGGTCCATGACCGGTGGAAGACTCCGGACCCCCAATTTCTTCTCGCGAACAGCGCCCGTGACCTGCGTGCCGCGCATTTTGACATCGCCGATCCTGCGACCCCGCCGCTTAAGCCGTTCCAGTTGCTGGTCCGGTCTCCGAATCCACTTGGTGACGCGTGTATGGCGATTCCAGCGGTGAGAGCCATGAAGCTCGATACGCGTCCGGACCTGAAGCTGACGGTCCTGTGCCGAAAGAACCTCGAGCCACTTTGGCGGCGAATTCCAGAAGTCGATCAAGTGATCACCGTCGAGCGCAAGGCTTCCGCATGGTCAGTGGCGGGAACGATCCGCGCGGCAGCCGACTTTGATGCGGCCATTCTTTTTCCGAATTCGTTGAGTTCGGCTTTGGAATGTCGATTTGCCGGCATCCCGCGGATCGCAGGAGCCAGTGGCCACAAACGCCGTCGCCTGTTGCATCAGATCGTGCCTCCGGCAGAATTCAGCGCACAGCTCCGCCACCACGCCGAACACTACCTTCACATCGCCGCTCACTGCGGAGCCGGAACGGGTGGTAGCTTCGGTGAATTCATCCATCGCAACGCGGCGATGCCGGTCACCCGAAAAGGCGATGGCTCAACTGTGAGAAAGGTCGGCATCTGTCCCGGTGCCGAGTACGGGAACGCCAAGCGATGGCCGCTCGAGCGCTACGCGAAAGCGATCCTGACGATCCACGAACAGTTGGCAGATGATTGTGAATTTCACATTTTCGGATCGCCCAACGAAGCCGGGCTCGCGGCAGAGCTAACCGCGCTGATTGCTTCCACGAACCCCGTGAACCGTGCAGGAGCCACCACCATCGAGCAACTATGCGACGAACTTGCAGAGTGCAGCGTCGTTCTCAGCAACGACACCGGCACCATGCATCTCGCCGCTGCGCTCGGCATTCCGACCGTCGCCATCTTCGGCTCGACCGAACCCGCATGGACCGCGCCACTCGGTGAAGGGCATACCGTCATCCGTCGCCACGTCGAGTGCAGTCCCTGTTTCCTGCGCGAGTGCCCCCGCGACTACCGCTGCATGCACGAGATCGACGGCTCCAAGGTCGTCGACGCGGTGCTGGCGACGCTGGCGGCCGCCCGGTAGTCGCTGCCACCTGCCATCTCAAGCCGATGCGGCGCGCGGGACGGATCGAGAGTCAAATCTGTTGCGTTGAACGTGTGACCATGCTTAGCCGACGACGCTGAGCAGCGTGGAACCTGGATTCCGCAGCGCTCAGCAGATCCAATCTTCCGGGCCCGTCGCTGATACTGACGGCTATCCGCACAGCATCTCTACGCGAGCGAGCTACTGAGTGGCGATTCGTCGTCGCCCACCGGGCACATGGCCGCGCCATTCGCCGGCGCTCGCTGATGCCGGTAACCCTACAAGGTCTTGCGGCGGCGACGCTTAAGCTCGAGCTGAGCCAGCGACTTCATGATCGTTGCCTCAACGGCAGCAATCTCTTCGTCGGAGATTTTTTCGTTGAGGGCGTCCTGAGCGCGCTGCAAGGCGGCCTGAACTTCTGCCTCATCGATATCGGCTTCACCGATCGCAAGATCAGTCAACACGGCAACGCCGTTCGCGCTCACTTCGATGATACCTTCACCGACCGCCAGGTGATGCTCTTCGCCATCCTTGTGATAGCGAAGTTCGCCCGGCTTCAGTGTCGTTACCAACGGTGCGTGATTTGCCAACACACCCAACTCACCTTCGCTGCCGGGCACGACGACATCGTCGACCTGATCGGAAAAGGTCTTCGCCTCGGGAGTGACGATATCGAGCTGGAACGGCATGGCGTAAGCGGTAGGAGTGCTGAGTTGATATCAGAGCAGACGCAAATTAAGCCTCGTTTGCCGAGGTGTCGACCGTGCTGATGCCACCCTTCATGTAGAAGTTGGATTCAGGAACTTTGTCGTGTTTGCCCTCGAGAACTTCTTTGAAGCCCTGCACACATTCTTCAACCGAGACGTAAACGCCGGGAGAGCCGGTGAAAACTTCCGCCACGTGGAATGGCTGACTGAGGAATTTCTGGATCTTACGAGCGCGGAACACCAGCAGCTTATCTTCAGGACTGAGTTCGTCCATACCGAGAATGGCGATGATGTCCTGCAGATCTTTGTAGCGCTGCAGCACGTTCTGAACGCCACGAGCGACTTTGTAGTGCTCTTCACCGACAATCTCAGGGGCGAGTGCATTCGACACCGACGACAGCGGATCAACCGCGGGGTAGATGCCGAGCTCTGCAAGCGAACGCTCAAGCACGACCGTCGAGTCAAGGTGAGCAAAGGTGTTTGCGGGAGCCGGGTCAGTCAAGTCATCCGCCGGCACGTAAACTGCCTGGAACGAGGTGATCGAGCCCTTCTTAGTCGAAGTAATACGCTCCTGCATGGCCGCCATTTCAGTGGCCAGCGTCGGCTGGTAACCCACCGCCGAAGGCGTGCGGCCGAGAAGTGCGGACACCTCGGAACCGGCTTGCGAGAAACGGAACACGTTGTCGACGAACATGAGCACGTCCTGGTTCTGCTCATCGCGGAAATATTCAGCCATCGACAGGGCACTCAGTGCCACACGCAGACGGGCACCCGGAGGCTCATTCATCTGACCGTAGACAAGAGCCACTTTCGATTCGCTCAAGTTGTCCTGCTTGATAACGCCGGCATCGGACATTTCGTGATAAAGGTCATTGCCCTCACGAGTTCGCTCACCAACACCCGCGAACAGCGAGTAACCACCGTGCTGCTTGGCGATGTTGTTGATCAGCTCCATGATGACAACCGTCTTGCCAACACCGGCACCACCGAAGGCACCGACTTTACCACCTTTGGTGAACGGGCAGATCAGGTCGATGACCTTGATACCGGTTTCGAGAATTTCGGTCGAGGTCGCCTGGTCGACGAGCGCCGGAGCCGGACGGTGAATCGGGTAGCGCTTGGTAGCGCGAACTTCACCTTTTTCATCAACCGGATCGCCGGTGACATTAAAAATACGACCGAGCACTGCCTCGCCAACCGGCACAGTGATAGCGCCACCGGTGTCAGTGACTTTCATGCCGCGCTGCAGACCTTCCGTGGTCGACATGGCAACACCGCGCACCCAACCGTCACCGAGATGCTGCTGCACTTCGAGGGTCAGTTTGGTTTCGGTACCGTAGAGATCGTACTCAACCTCTAGGGCGTTGTAAATCTCGGGAAGCTTTTCCGCACCGGAAAAGTCGGCATCGACGACGGGGCCGATGACCTGAACGATTGTTCCTTGGCTGCTCATGATTGTCTAGCTGTTGGCTGTTAGCTTTGTTGAAAGGGTAAGATGAAGGGGAGGGCGAGATCGCACGTGGACTCAAATTCGATTACTCAAGCGCACGCATCGCAGTAGTGATCTCCAGCAATTCGTTGGTGATCGCGGCCTGGCGCACTTTGTTGTACTCCAGAGTAAGATCTTTGATGAGCTGTTTGGCGTTGTCGGTCGCACTCTTCATAGCGACCATTCGGGCGCTGTGCTCGGAAGCACGTGACTCAAGCGTCATTTGGTAAAGCTCGTAGTTCACATACTGTGGAACCACCATGTTGAGCACGGCTTCAGCGGTGGGCTCAAATTCGTAGCCACCGGCAGGCAGTGCGCCCGCGTCAGAAACGTGCGGCTCTTGTTCACCCATGCCGACGTAATCCTTGTCCTGACCGAGATCGATCGGGCGGATCGGCAACAGTGTCTCGAACATCGCGTTCTGTGACAGCGTGTTGACGAAATTGGTGAAACCAATTTTGACGGTGCTGAATTCGCCGGAGAGAAATTTTTCGATGATGAACTTCGACACCAGTTTGGTCTCAGCGAAGTGCACCGGATCTTTGACGTGAAAGTCCGCGATAAGATCTTTCTTCAGCCGCGCAATGGCTTGACGGCCCTTGTTACCAACCGTGACGTAACCGGCATCGGGTGACGCCTCTTCGGCAACCTTGCGCAACAGGTTGGTATTGAGCGCACCGCAAAGTCCTTTGTCGGTAGTGATCAACACCACCAGTTCGCGACCACCCTCGCGCTCTTCGAGCAGCGGATGATCTTCCTCGTCGGTCTGCTCACGCAGATTCACCAGCACCTTATTCAGAAGATCCGCGTAGGCGCGACCGGCCGTCGCCTGGTCCTGCGCCTTCTTCATCTTCGAAGACGCGACCAATTGCATCGCCTTGGTAATCTGGGCGGTGTTTTTGACCGACTGGATGCGTCGGCGGATGTCCTGCGTACTTGGCACTTCTTAGAGGAGGTAGGAGCTAGGAGTTGGGTGTTAGGAGATCGTCCACTGGATCAGCTAACGGCTAATCACTGAAAGCTAACCGCTTAGGCCGGCTTCCAGGTTTTTTTGAAATCGTCGATCGCTTCTTCGAGATCTTTAACGATTTCGTCGCTGAGCGCGCGTTCGTCGCGAATTTTCGACATCAACGGCTCTTTGCGGCTGCCCAGATATTCCTGCAGGGCAATCTGACACTCTTTGATTTTATCAACGGCAACGTCATCGAACTTGCCGTGCTGCATGGCCCACATGACGGCAACTTCTTCATCGATGGTCAGCGGGTTGTACTGATTCTGCTTGAACAGCTCAACAATGCGTTGACCACGTTCGATTTTCGCCTTGGTGGCTGCGTCGAGATCGGAACCGAACTGTGCGAAGGCCTGCAGTTCACGGAACTGAGCGAGGTCGAGCTTAGTCGTGCCGGAAACTTTTTTAATCGCCTTGGTCTGAGCGGCGGAACCGACACGGGACACAGAAAGACCCACCGAGATGGCCGGGCGAATGCCTTGATAGAAAAGGTCGGTTTCCAGGAAGATCTGTCCATCGGTGATCGAAATCACGTTGGTCGGGATGTATGCCGATACGTCACCGGCCTGGGTTTCAATGATCGGCAGTGCCGTCAGTGAACCGCCACCCTCTTTTTCAGAAAGACGGGCCGAACGCTCGAGCAGACGTGAGTGCAGGTAGAAAACGTCACCCGGGTAAGCTTCACGACCGGACGGACGACGCAGCACCAGCGACACCTGGCGATAAGCAACGGCGTGCTTGGAAAGATCATCATAAACGATCAGGGCGTCTTCACCCTGATCCATGAACCACTCGCCAATCGCGGCACCGGCATAGGGTGCGAGATACTGGTTGGTGGCCGGGTCGGAGGCCGAAGCAACCACGACCACGGTGTATTCCATCGCGCCGGCTTCTTCGAGAATGGCAATGGTTCGAGCGACGTTGGCCAACTTCTGACCGATGACGACGTAGATCGAGTAGACCGGCTTGTGATCCTTGAGCTTGCCCTCTTCGGCCAGCTTGTTCTGCTTGGCCTGAGAAATGATGGTATCGATGGCGATCGTGGTCTTGCCGGTCGAACGGTCACCAATGATCAACTCACGCTGTCCGCGACCGATCGGGATCATCGCATCGATGGAGAGAATACCGGTCTGCACCGGCTCGCTGACCGACTTACGGGCAATGATACCCGGAGCGATCTTTTCCACCGGATAACTTTCGTCCGACTGGATGTCACCCTTGCCGTCAACCGGCTGACCGAGCGCATCAACGACGCGACCAAGGAGGCCTTTACCAACCGGAACCTGCAGCAGCTTGCCGGTGGTTTTAACTTCGTCGCCTTCTTTAATCGATTCACCGGGCCCGAGTAGAATGGCACCGACTTCGGTCTCTTCCAGGTTCATGGCCAGACCGTAGATTCCGCCGGGGAATTCGATCATTTCGTTGAGCATGACGTCGCTCAGACCTTCGATTTTTGCGACACCATCACCCGCTTCGCGGACGACGCCGACGTTCGATTTGGTGACCGATGTTTTCAGGCTGGCGATTTCAGATTCCAGCTCTTGGAGGATGTTGCTCATGGCTCGTTGGCTTTAGCGTGAATGAATTGATTAAAGAAACAGGGGAAAGAAAAAGTGAAACGGTCGCCGATCAGCTGAACGCTTCATTGAGACGGTCGAGACGGTTTTTAACACTGCCGTCGAGCACGTCACTACCGACCTTTACGCGCAGACCGCCAAGCAGATCGGGATTGACCGCGAAGCTGACCTCAAGCTGTGAATCGTATTTTTTTGCCAGGTCGGCACGCACGGTGTTCTGCATGTCTTCGCTGAGCGGGGCAGCGCTTTCAACCAGGGCGTTATGGCTCTCGACCTCGAGACGGACCAGACGCGCAAAGGCAGAGATAATGCCGAGGTAGCCGCGCGGCTTGGCCGAACCAAGCTTGGCGATCACCTTTTTGACAACATCCGAGTTGAGATCACCGTTAGCCATGGCGGCTTTGAACAGCTTTCGAGCGGCTCGTTGGGCGACGTTACTGGCTTTCATCGGATGGAAAAAATGGGAAAGAAGGAGGAAGGAGTGCGAGCCCGGCCCGCACTATCCTGATCGGTTTACAGGGAGATCTGACCTGCCGCTTCCGAATTGATGCGCTCCTGATCGCTGTCATCAAGCACTTTGCCGGTGACTTTGCCAGTGGCGTCGACCACCAGACGACCGAAGTCGCGCTTAAGGTCAGCGAGCAAACGTTCGTGCTCGAGCTTGGATGCCTCTTTGGCCTTGGCAATAATGTTGCCAGCCTCAGTAATAGCTTCCTGAGTTTTGGTTTCCCGAACCGACGCGGCGCTTTCTTTCGCCTCGTTGATCAGACGCTCTGCGTCCTTATTGGCTTCAGCCAGTGTCGCAGCGACCTTGACCTCCGCCTGCTCAAGCTCAATGCGGATTTTTTCCAGATTCGCCTCACCGTCGGCGATACGCTTGCGACGCTGCTCGAGAATCGCCAGCACGGGACCAAACGCGAACTTCTTGAGGATCAAGAAGACGGTCAAAAACAGGATAACCTGCGAAATAAACGCTACCCAGGTGAAACCGAAGGTTTTTAAGAGATCGCCCATGGACTGTCAGGAAAAATTGAGGAAAAAGAAGCAGCCGCGGGGCATTAGCCCCGCAGCTGAAAGTAGTTAGAAGGCCTGTCGAAGGCCTGCCGGTTTTAGCGAAGCGCCATCAACAGACCGTAAATGGCGATAGCTTCTGCCAGCGCCATACCGATGATGCCAATGGTCAGAATGTTACCGAAAGCACCGGGGTTGCGGCCGACAGCCTGGGCAGCAGCGGAGCCGACAAGGCCCACACCGATACCGGCACCGAGACCAGCCATACCGAGGGCAAACATGCCGTTAAATTCCAGTTCAGCCAACATGGGAAGCATTGAAGTCATATCTTTATTAGTTTTGGTTTTTGGTGTTACAACGTCGTCGCCCACTCACTACGGATGGTCCCGACAACGAAATTCGAAAAATGGATCAGTGCTCCTCTTCAGCCGTCGACAACTGAATGTAAACCGCACAGAGCAGGGTGAAAACGATCGCCTGAATCAGGCCCACAAGGATCTCGAGAAAGTAGAAAGGAATCGGAACAATGATACCCAGCAGGAATGAGGCAATTCCGCCAAGGCCGAGCAGACCACCAATCTGATTCATCGCATGCAGCAGGGACTCACCGGCATAGACGTTACCCAGCAAGCGGAAAGACAGCGAAATCGGCCGGAAGACAATCGAGATAATCTCAATCAAACCGACAAAAATGAAGATCGGCACCAGCATGTATTTCAGGAAACCGGTGAGACCTCCCTTGGGTCCAAAAGTGTGCACCAGAAACCCCCAGACACCCACTTCCCGAATCGTCATCCAGGTCCAGGCCAGCATAAACACCAACGCCATGCCCAGCGTCGCATTGAAATCCGCCGTGGCGGGGCGAAGCAATGGCACAAAGTGTGCCGCGTGATCATCAGCGTGCTCACCGTGCGCCGCGTGATCACCAGCTTCTGCGTGAGCATCCCCTGCCTTGTGATCGGCGTGCGCCGCCTCAACAATCTGCGAGGCCAGCGTCTCATCCGCGTGACTGACAGCATCCGCGTGTTCAGCCAAAGCCGCTTCATCGATGGTCAGAGGGCCGGACGTCGGACCAAATCCCACAGTGCCAACACCGGGCACCAGACCCAGCCAGTTACTCAAAAGAATAAACACGAACAAAGTCGCCAATAAAGGAAACGCTTTCGGCGCCATCTTCTTACCGACAATGCCTTCGACCTGGCCATAGAGAAACTCGACAACCATTTCGACCAGGTTCTGCTTCGGGCCGGGAACCATCGACATCTTACGAGTCGCCAAGCTGCAGAACCAGAGAATCAGCCCGGTCACAATGACCGCGACGACAATTGAGTTGGTAATGCCACCACCGCCCTCGAACACTCCGGGCGCAATTCCACCGGCCGCTAAAAGCGCCCCGCTCGACATGGTGCCGATCGATTCTAATAAACCTGATTGCATTAGCAAAAAATAGCAGCAATGGGACCTCCGAAGGGCTCCAGGAGTGGCCTTTTTCGGTTGATTGGCCGCACTTAAATCGCAGTCGAAAAACTCGCAAGCAGATTTTGTGAAAAATTTCACAAGCGCCTCTCCCCGGTCAGGTTGTTTCCCGCATTTTCTACGTCTGAAACGGTTCTGCATTCCTGCTGAGGCACGGATCAACGAACCGCCCGTCACCCAAATTTCTACGCAACGGGTCGGCTCAGCCAGACCTCCAGGCAAAGCTGAATGTTTATATTCAAAAACTTTTGACCTTAACGAAACATAAAGTTATAGTAAATATGTAAATTATGGTTAATAAACCTTCCAATGATCCCCTGCTTCGTGCCCTGATCACGATTGGTCGCCTCAATTCTCTGCCAGTCGACGTCGCCGGAGCGACTCGCGGTTTGCCGACAGTCAATGGGCAACTGACGCCGGAAACCCTGGTTTCTGCCAGTAAACGGATCGGCCTTGAGGCGAAAATTGTTCGACGTGAACTTAACGATATTCATCCCGCAACCCTGCCGGTGGTGCTTCTCCTTAAAAATGGTGCGGCGGCAGTTCTCACCGAGTGGGTCGATCGCAGAACGGTTAAAATCGTCGCCTTTGCTGATGACGGGGACTTCGAAACCGAGGTTAGTATTGACGACTTAAAGAAACACCACACCGGCTATGGGTTGATGACTCACAGCACGCCGCAGTTCGAAACCCGGGCTGACCTGTCTGGCGACAAAGCCAAACCCGGTCACTGGTTCTGGAGCACTCTCTGGCAATTCCGGGGCGTCTATGCCCGCGTCGCTGTGGCGACCGTTTGCATCAACTTCTTCGCCCTGGCCTCGTCATTGTTCATTATGAACGTCTACGACCGCGTGGTGCCTAATAAGGCTACCGACACGCTGATGATGCTCGCCCTCGGTGTACTCATCGCCTACGTCATGGAATTCGTGCTGAAGACGCTGCGCACGATCTTCATCGATCGCGCCGGTCGACGCGCCGACCTCGTGCTCGGCAGTGAAGTGTTCGCCAAAGTTCTCGCCACCCGCTATCAAAGCAAACCCGCCTCGGCCGGCACTCTGGCGGGACAGGCGCGCTCTTACGAGAGCCTGCGCGAGTTTTTCACCAGCGCCAGCGTCGGCGCCCTGGTCGATTTACCGTTTATCTTTTTCTTCGTTGCCGTTGTCTATGCGCTCGCCGGGGTTGCCGCCCTGCCTCTGTTGGGTGGCGTCATGCTTGGATTGCTGATCGCCTTGATCGTGCAGATCCCGATGAATCGGGCCGTCGATGCCGGCTACCGCGCCAGCAACCAGCGCTACGCGATGATGGTCGAAAGTGTCAACGCGCTCGAAACTGTGAAAGCCACCGGCTCCGAGTCAGAGCTGCAGGCGCGCATGGAAGACTGCGTGCGCGAATCGGCGAAGGCGGATGGCAAATCGCGCGGCATCAGCCAAACCGGAATGAGCCTGTTGTCTCTGGTTCAAAACCTGACCACCACCCTGATCGTCATCGTCGCCTACTTTCAGGTCGCGGCGGAAAACATGTCGATGGGAGCGATGATCGCCTGCATCATCCTCGCCGGACGCGCCATGGCTCCGCTGAATATGTTCGCTTCGCTGCTGATGCGTTTCCAACAATCCCGCCGTTCGCTCAAGGGCCTCAACGAAATGATGGCCGCCGACGACGAGAACGGCGACCGCGACAAAATCTCAGTCAACGATTTCTCCCCTGAAATCCGTATTTCAACACTCAAATTCGGCTTCAGCGAGAACACCGAACAAGTCCTCAAGTCACTCAATATCAATATCGAACCGGGCGAAAAGGTCGCCTTGCTCGGCAAGATCGGTTGCGGCAAAACCACTCTGCTGCGACTGCTGATGGCGCTTTACACGCCACGCGAAGGCGGCATCCGCATCTCCGGCGTCGATACCCGGCAGTGGAGCGTCGGCGCCCTGCGTCGCCACATCGGTTACGTCCCGCAGGAGCCCTGTTTGCTTTACGGCACACTGCGCTCCAATCTGCTCGCCGGCTGTCACGGAAAAGTCGACGACGACGCCATCATGCGCGCAGTGAAGCGCGCCGGCATCGATGATTTTATCGCTTCACTGCCCGAAGGCCTCGCCACCCCTGTCAGCGAAGGCGGCAGCTCACTGTCCGGCGGTCAACGACAGTCGATCGCCCTTGCCCGCGCCTATCTGCTCGAGCCCGAACTGATGATTCTCGACGAACCGACCAGTGCCATGGATACCGCGACGGAACGCAAGGTCCTCGCCAATCTCGCCAGCTATCTCGCCGCAGACAAAGCGCGCACCCTGGTGGTCGCCACCCACCGTCGCTCGGTGCTCAGTGTCGCCGACCGGGTGATTGTCATGGATAACGGTGCCGTCATCTCTGACGGCCCCAAGGAGAAAGTTCTCGCTCGGCCCGTAAATCGGAAACCCGCTTCCGGCACGCCCACCTCACCGCCTGAACCCGGCCAGCGCGACAGCTCGCGCACTGTGCCGGCAACCACCTGCGGACATATTGCCGCCGCCGATAGCGACGTAGTGCTTCCTTCCTGAACGCATATCGATCCCCCTTCCGGTCCGCTCAATTTTTCCCCACTCTCTGCCCATGCCCACCACCACCTCCCAACCCGGCTCCGACGCCGACAAACTCTGGTCGCGCACCCTGCGCAACGAAGACCTCGATTTCGGCAAGGCGGCTCGCAGCGCCGTGCTTAAAAACGAGGTGCGCGGAGCCAACTTTCTGCTCTGGGGCGTGGTCGCATCGATCATCGCCTTCGTCAGCTGGGCAGGCGTTGCCAGTCTCGACGAAGTCACTAAAGGCGCAGGCAAAGTCATCCCCTCCAGCGCTATGCAAACGGTGCAGAATCTTGAAGGCGGTATTCTCGCTGAAATCATGGTCCACGAAGGTCAAAGCGTCGCAGAAGGTGACGTGCTGATCCGCATTGACGATACGATGACTTCCGCTTCCTACCGTGAGGAAGCCTCACAGCGTGACAGCCTCGAAGCCATGCTCGCCCGCCACCACGCTGAGGCCAACCAGGAGGAGCGCATCGAATTCCCTCCTCAGATCGTCAACGACCGCCCGGAATTGCTGGCCCGTGAACAGGCTCTTTTCGACACGCGCATCGGCGAGCGCGACAAACAGATCGTTGTCATCAGCAAAAGTCTCGAACTCGCCAATGAAGAACTCAGCATGACCATGCCCCTGGTGCAAAAGCAGATCGTTTCTAAAGTCGAGCAGTTGCGCCTCGAGCGGGAAGTGAATGAGCTTCAAGGCCGGCTGCTCGAGCTCACCGATGGATTTCAGCGTGAAGCCATGGAGTCCTACAACGAAACCAAGAGTCGGCTCGAAGCTCTAGTCAGCGTGCTCGACGCACGCAAAGACCGCGTCGACCGCACCCTGGTGCGCTCGCCAATCTCCGGAACGGTCAACAAACTCCACAAGACCACCCTGGGCGGCGTCATCCAGCCCGGGGAGGACATCGTCGACATCGTACCCAGGGACGGCACGCTACTCGTTGAAGCCCGCATCAACCCGCGCGACATCGCCTTTCTCCGTCCCGGTCAAAAGGCCAAGGTCAAACTCACCGCCTACGACTTTTCCATCTACGGCGGACTCGATGGCGTGGTCGAACACATCAGCGCCGACACCATTCAGGATGAGGTCGACAAGCAGCACTACTACCATATCAAAGTGCGCAACGAAGGCGGCGTACTCGAAAAGGATGGTGAAGAACTCGACATCATGCCCGGCATGATCGCTGAAGTCGACGTGCTGACCGGTCGCCGGACCGTGCTTGAGTACTTGTCCAAACCGTTCCACCGCATGCGCCTCAATTCCCTTACTGAACGCTGATACGCGCGCTCCGCAATAACGCTTCGTTTTACATAAGCGGCGCAGGCGGCTTGGCGAGTCCACCCTATCCGCGCCGACTCAGTAAGCCGCAAGACTGATCCGGCAGCGGTTAAGTAAATAGTCGCTTCACCCGAGTTGAAATCGCTCCGCCAGTATGGGTGGAACCTGTCGCGCTTTCCGCAGCCGTTGCTGCCGCATCGAACGAAGCGGGGCATACGCCAACACTGAGGATCCGCTCGAACCGCGCCGTTTGCCCGCATTCAGGCACTTTCACCGATAACCGCGCCCATTTTCGATCGGGTTGCCAAGAAAGATCAAGATTTCCTGATAAGTAAACCCATATGATATTTCCCCCTTGATGAATTATGATTTTTATGGTAATTTTATATTTTATTGTCGCGTATACCTGGAGGCGCAGGCTTTCGCTTATTTACGCTGGATCACAAATGTCTCCCATGACCAACAACCCCCTCCCCTTCGCTTGCTTCGTTGCCATTTGCACACTGACTTTCGCGCCCCTGTCCGAAGCTCAGACGCTGGAACAATCGGTCCACCTCATGCTTCAGCAGGAGCCTGAACTGCGCGCTGTCGACTTCGATTCCAAATCCAGTTTTCAGGACTACAAAATCGCTCGTGGCGATCTTTTTCCTCAAGTCACTCTCAACGGCTCGTCCGGCGTCAGCGAACGGGACCGGTCCACAGACGGTCTGGTATCACAGTCGGGCGATACCCTTTGGTCCAATCAAGTCGGCCTTTCGATCCGTCAGTTGCTTTTCGATGGCGGCACCGTTTCCAACGAAGTCAGGGCTTCCTCGGCATTCTACGATGCTCAACGCTACCTGCAGATGAGTCAGATCGAAGCGCGGGTCGTCGATCTGGCTGAGGTCTATCTCGAAACGATCCGGGTCGGTCGCCAGGTGAAGGCAGCTCGAGAAAATGTCGCCGTTCATAAGGAAATGCGCGAGAAACTCGCCGAACGTCAACGCAACGGTGGCGTGCGCGCCGACACGTCACTCATCGATGGCCGCCTCAGTCTTGCCGAGAACAGCCTCTACACTCAGGAACTGGCGATGGAGAACGCCCGCTGGCGTTTTAAACGTCTCACCGGGGTCGAACCGTCAAATATCACTGAACCGGCCAGCCTTAAAACCGGCAGCTCTCTGAGCGAACTCGATGTCACGCAGAATTGGGATTACCTCGCCGCCACCTCAGCTCTTGAGGCGGCTGACTTCAAACGCCAATCCAAGCGTGGTCTGTACAGTCCCAACGTCTACCTGGACGCCGGCGCTTCGCGCGGCGAGGACACGCTCGGAGTCCGCGGCCGCGACGACGAAGTCCGCGCCCTGCTGGTTCTCTCCTGGGACCTTTACCGCGGCGGTGCTAACAAAGCCACCAATCACCGCGAACGTCTGCAACTCGCCAAGGCCGGCGAACTGCTACGTGCCGCCGATCAGCAACGCGAATACCAACTGCGTCTGCTGCTCGCCGAAAAGGAAGGTTCGCGCGCTTCGACCGGCTCACTCGAACAATACGTCGACAAACTCGGTCGCGTTATCGCCGACTACGAGGAGCAGTTCCGCATCGGCCAAAAGGAATTACTCAACATCCTCGATGTTCGTAACGAACACTATCAGGCACGCTCCCGGCTGATCGATTCACGTTTCAATCAAGATGTGGCGGACTACCGCATGCTCGGTGCCCAGGGCCGTCTGGTCGAAAGGCTCATCGGCGATAGCGTTGCCGACTACGTCACCGTCGGCAATCGCAGAGCGGACAAGTGGTATCCGCATCCACAGACCGAAGCAACAGACAAATCAAAGCGGACACTGATCGCTACGTCGGAAGGCACCCCGGTAGGCAATCAGTCGCAAGTCGCTGCCCAGCTGACCGTGACTGACACTGCCAATCAGCCTGCCGAATCGACTCCTGAAGCCACCGAACAGCCCGCAGCGGACGAAGCAACAGAGGGTAAAGATGAGGATGAGGAATACTCATGGCCCAGCCCTTTCCCTCCGCTGAAACCCGCCGCAACAGACACTCATAAGGTCGACAACAAAATACCAGTTACAGTCCCGGCTGACGAAACCGGGGAAACGGTCAAGGCAGAAGCCCCCGCCGCCTCCGAAGATGAGCCCAGACGCTTTTTCGGGCTGTTCAAACGAAAAAAATAACCCCTTTTTTACTTCTTTGTTATAATTACCATAATTATATGCATTAATTATCATAATATTACACCCAATCGCCCATCGCTTCTCGCCTCTCCTTCTAGTTCCCCATGAAAACCCTCGTCATCACCCAACCAGACGGCACCCGTACCGAATACAACATCGACGGAGATCTCTCCCTGCAGGTCAATCCCGGCGACGACGTCGTCATCCTCGACGAAAACGGCGAACCCGCCGAAGCCAGCCTGACCCGCGACGGCGAAAATCTCGAGGTCACTTTCCCCGACGGCGACTCCGTCAGTTTGGAAAATTTCTATCTGAATGCCGGTGACCATGACCCGGTCACGATTGCCCTCTCCGCGCAGAGCTCGGTCGAGGAATATGCTGAATTCGAAGGTCGCGTCGGCAATCTTCCCAACACCGGTGGCTTCTCACTGATGCGCCTTTCCAGCACTGGTTACACCGATTTCGGTAACTCCCTCGGCAGCATCGGTGATGAAATCTCCGGTCTCGCCAATACCGATAATACTCCCGGTGCCAGCTCCGGTTTCGGAGGCGGAGGCGGAGGCGAAGGCGGCAACAACGGTGGGGAGCAGGCACCCCCGACTGACAATGGTGCCGGTGAAAATCGAGGCCAGAGCGGGCGAAGCGCCAGTCCCGCCCGGCAGTTCTTCGCAGTTCCCGGCGGGGATGTCCCGGCGGCGGTCGATGACGTCAACTCCGACCCGATCTCGACAAATTACACACATTCGCTGGAAGAAGACGGTACAGTTTCTGTGTATGGCAGCGTTCCGGTCATCGATCCCGATGGCGATAGAGTCATCGCATCGCTCGCTCAGGGTGCTCAGTACGGTGATTTCCACGTGTCTTCTGCAGGTTCCTACGTCTACACCCCGAACCACTCCAACCCGACGATTCAGGAACTCAACGTCGGTGACACCCTCGTCGACTACGCCACCATCCGGGTGCGCGACGATCGTGGCGGCGAAGCGCTGTCAGTCGTGAAATTTACCATCACCGGGACCAACGACGGGCCCGTGGCTTCTCCCGCCTTCGGCACCGTCGCCGAACCGGGTAGTAACGTCGACGTGGCGTTCGCCACCGGTCAGGTTGCAGCTACCGATATTGATAACGGCGCCGACCTCAGCTTTACGACTACCAGCACGCCCAGCTTCGGCTCCATCACCATGGACGCCGACGGCAATTGGACCTACCTCGTCGATCCGGGCAATGCCACCGTTCAAGCTCTCAATATTGGCGAAACGATCACCGAAACCATCGATTACGAAGTCATCGATGAACACGGCGCGACCGACACCGAGACGCTGACCATCACCATCCTCGGCACCAACGACGCGCCGGTCGCTCAGGCCGGGACCGCAACCATCGCCGAGGACGCCGTCACCGTCGGCGGCACACTTGCGGCGACCGATGTCGACAACGGGGCAACACTGACTTTTGAAGCAGTCACCAACGCTCCCGGCGATAACAATTTCGGCGAATTCACCATCGCCAACGACGGCACCTGGAGCTTTGACCTCGACAACTCCAATCCCGATGTCCAGGCGCTCGCCGTTGGCGAAACGCTGTCCGAGACCTTTGATTACACGGTTACCGATGAGCACGGCGCTGAGAGTACTGAGACAATTTCAGTCACCATCACCGGCACTAATGATGCACCCGTCGCGAATGACGACAGCGCGATCATCGCAGAAAATGGAGCCCCCCTTACCATCTCCGTCGCGCCCAACGACAGCGATGTCGATGGTGATACGCTGGACGTCACCTCGATCGACGACAGCGCCCTCCCGGTCGGCAGCACCGCCGTACTGAATGCCGACGATACCATCACCTTTACTCCGGGCACCGCTTACGACTACCTCGGCGAAGGCGAAACCGCTACGCTGTCAATCCCCTACACCGTCTCTGATGGCAACGGCGGCACCGACACCGCGACACTTACCATCACGGTTACCGGTCGCAACGACGGCCCAACGGCCGTCGCCGACACCGACACAGTAGACGAAGACGCCACCGTAAATCTCGACCTGCTCGGCAACGACACAGATCCTGACACCAGCGACACGCTGACGATCAGCGCTATTAATGGTGTGACCGCCGGCGGAGTGATGACTCTGCCCAGCGGCGCCACGGTCACCATCAATTCGAACGGTAGCGTCGACTACAATCCAGGCGACGCATTCGACTATCTTGATGACGCCGAGACAACCACCGACTCGTTCACCTACACGATCTCGGATGGCCACGGCGGCACCTCCACCACGACTGCGACGATCATCATCACCGGTGGCGACGATACCACGGTTACCCAACCAGACGCCGCAACTACCAACGAAGGCGATGTCGTTGCCATCGATGTGCTCGGCAACGATAGCGATCCCGACACCAGCGATAATGACAATCTCGAAGTTGCCAGTGTCAACACCACCGGGATGCCCGGCGGCACCGTCACGATCGCTCCGGACAATAGCTTCGTCAGCTTCGATCCCGACGGTGACTTCGAATACCTGGGCGCAGGCGAAACCGAAGTGGTGACATTCACTTATACCACCAACACCGGCTCAACCGAGACCGTCAAGGTCACCGTAACGGGCGAAAACGACGCTCCCGATGCCGTCAATGACACCTACGATGCCGTCGAAGACGTCACACTTAGCATCAGCGCAGCCGACGGCGTTATTCAGGGTGCAGGCACAGACACCGACGCTGATACCTCCGACGTGCTCAGGGTCACCGGGGTCAAAAATTCCGATTCCATCGCAGCTCTGGTGGGCAACCCGCTGGTTGGGCAATACGGCACCCTCACGCTCGCCGAAGATGGTTCCTACACTTACGTCGCTGACCAGCCCGCCGCCGACGCACTCGCCAATGGCGTTACCGCCACGGACGTGTTCACCTACACCGTCAGCGATGGCAACGGTGGCACCGATACCGCTCAAATCACCATCACGGTTACCGGCACCAACGACGCGCCGATTGCCGTCGACGACACCGGAGCGGTCAACGAAGAGGCTACTCTCACTGTCGCAAAAGCCGATGGCCTGATCGACAGCAATGACTCCGATCTCGATGGTGACACACTCACCATCACTGCGGGTGATGGTGCCACGCCTGGCACTTACGGCACACTCACGC
>CBDULB010000121.1:0-18265 GCA_965367965.1 uncultured bacterium
CAATGAGACCGTCGCGCCTTTGACGCGCGGCTCGCCTTCACCCATTCTGCCGTCACCGTCGAGGTCGTTAAAGACACCGCCGGAGATGGGTGGCTCCGCCTGCTGAGCGGACAGGGACCAGGGTGACAGGGCAAGCAATGCCGCCGCCAGAGTAAGAATCGCCTTTTTCATAAAAGAACCGTGTTAACTATTTAGAATTTGAAGCCCAGGCGGATACCGACGACGTGCCGGTCGAATTCAACCAAATCAAGGTTCGAACTGTCCTGACTGAAGTTGTAGAACAGATCGATCGAGCCATCGAGGCGGCCCCACAGGGAAATCTCGCGCCCCAATGTCACATCCGCCTTGAAGTAGTCATCTTCACGATTGGCGACCACGCCGCGCACCGTGCTCGAATAATCCGCCACTTCGTAACCGATGGTCGAAGCCAGCGAAAAGCGTGCCGGCAGCTGCTGCTGTAAAGTCAGCCCCGCGGCAGCGTAGGAAGGCTGAACATCGCGATAACTGGCGATGCCGAGCGAAGTCTTCGCCGTCGCCGCCCACTCCGCGCCCACCTTGTAGACAAACGCGCCCTGATCATCCGAGCCCTCAATGGAGCGAAACTCATAGCCGGTCGAGGTCTCCAGCGAAGTCTTTCCCGACACCTGGTAACGCCAGCGCAACGACGGCGTGACGAAGTCCTGGGAACCATTGGCGTCAACATCCTCCTGACCGGCGCGCACGCCGAGGCCGAACGCCGACTTCGGCGCAAAGCCGGGCTGATAAAACCAGGCGAGGTCGCCGTAGTAACTTTCGCCGTCATTGAGCCCGTTGCCGCCGTCAAAGTCGTGAATGTCGGTGCCGACCCCGAACTCGAGCGTGCCGTGCGGCAGGTCGCGCACCACGGTGACGTCGACGGTGTAATCGATACCGGACGCGTAGCGGGTCTCGCGGTCGGCACGCTCCAGAGAAATCCCGTTGCCGTTGTTGATGTGCAGCGAGGTGTCGAGACGAAGTCGGGTTCTGCCTCCGGTCAAGCCGGCGACGCCCTGCAGACGATGCTCGAGCGGATCGCGGCCGGCACGACTTTGGGCATCCTCATAAAAGAATGCCTGACCGAGATAAGACAGCCCGAAGTGAGCGCCGCGGGCGTCCTCATTGCCAAACACGTAGCTGGCACCGAAATCGGTCACCCCGACCGTGCCGCCTTCGCCATCCGCCGTCTGGGTAATGTTTGAATCGTACAAGTAGCTCCCGCCCAGCAGCACCTCAAGATCACTGTGCACCGGAGCCGCGATTGCAGGCAGCACCGGATTGTCACTGAGGTATTGCTCGTCGGCAGAATCCAGCGCCATGGGGAGCTCTTCCGCGACCACCCCACCGGCGCCGAGAAACAATAGCAGCGCGGTAAATCTTTTCCTGTAGCTCATCACGATACGTTCTTCGGGCTCAATGCATCCAGACTCAGCAGTTTCGTTTATTTTAAACGTTTCTCTCATAACCGGACAATCGGCAGGCATGTTACGACAGCTCGCCATGTTTTAGCCTTTCGTCTAACTTGTCAAATCGAATTCGAGCATAAAAGTTAGCCTATTCAGGCTTAGCATCATGCCGGCGATGACCTCGCACAGCACCTGTCTGAACGCCAGCAGAAAAACGCCGCTAAACTATTCCTCCTGTAACTGACTCAAGCCAAGACCGTCAGAACTCTGAAACTGCGGATTGCGTTACCGGAAACTGAATATTTCAATCTGGCAGCAGTCTTCAGCAGGCGAAACCTGCAGCAATGTCAGGGTCCAGGCCGAGCTTGTCCGACACGCAACCGGATAAGTCATTTTTCAGCGGAGAAATGCATCGATCGAAAGGAGGCTCTTCAGCCCGGATCGATCGAATACCCCCTTCATTGAGGGGACACGATCCCGTGTATCTGGCCGCAAAGCCAACACGATTCACCGACAGAAGGGGACATCGGCCCGCTTTGCCGGCCGGGTTTACGTCGCTACCAGTCAGCCCGCCAGGCCCCGCCCGGGCGACCGTGCAGCAGATCATCAACCATCTCTGCCGGGTTCTTTTGTTACAAAAACGCCACCCGTAAATGCCGATATGTCATAACTGACTCAGGTGGCACGCTTAGCCTCTAAGGACATCCCTGAGACCCCTTCATGCATAACTAATTAGTTTGACATTAATTCGGAAGAAGGGATACATGACCCCTTCGTAGTTATTCCAACTGAAAGGTTAGGTCTAACTAATTTCAGAATGCCATCCTTACTTCTTATCTGCACCCTGGCGAGCCTGATGTCGATGGCATCGGTATGGCTGATGTTGCGCTACTGGCGCCTGCCGGCCGCCCTCGATCACGGTGATACCTTTCGGAAAACTCAGACCGTGCCGGTACTGAGAGTCGGCGGCGTTGCGATCCTGCTTAGCTTTGCCACTGCAACATGGATCGCCGGATCGACCTTCGAATCCCTGCATGGCGTCAACATAACTCTCTTACTGGCATTGAGCGCGGCGATGTTTGTGGTCGGTTTTGCCGATGACCTGCGCTCCATCCCGGCCCGCTGGCGGATGCTGGCGCAGATCGGCGTGGCATGGCTGGCACACGCCAACGGTTTCCGTATCGACTTGATCGATCTTCCGTTTGCGCCGCGCCTCGAACTCGACTGGTGGTCACTGCCGGTGACGATTGTCTGGCTGGTGGCACTGCCTAACATCTTTAATCTTTCTGACGGTATGGATGGCCTGGCCGGCGGCCTCGGAACGGTGATCTTCGTTGTCATCGGAACCGCGGCGACACTGGTCGGCAATCCCGGCGGCGCCATTCTGGCTTTTATCATGGCGGCTGCCATCGCCGGCTTTCTGGTTTTTAATCTTCCGCCGGCCAAAATTTACCTGGGCGACGGCGGCGCCTATCTGATCGGCTTTCATGCGGCGCTGCTGACCATTCATTCGTCACAGAAGGGCACCGCCGCGACCGTGCTGGCGATCGTGATGGTGGTTCTCGCCTACCCGATGGCGGACACGGCGGTCGCCATCTGCCGACGCTTTATCTACGGTTTTCCGATCTTCCGCAGCGATGCCGAACATCTGCATCACCGCATGCTCACCCTCGGGCTGCCGCGCACCTGGCTGCTGGCCTTCTTCTACACGGTGTTTATCTGTCTCGCGTTTGCGGCCCTGGGAATGATGTTTAATCGCGGACTGCTGATTCCGGTCTCGGTCGGTGCGCTGGGTCTGCTGGCGCTGGCGGTTTTTTACTGCCGGGCCTTCGCCCTGCATCCGGCTAAGTTTCCGTCACGGGTGCGCCGCGCACTGCGCGCCAGGAGACGCGTCTGTTATGCCGTGCGGCTGGCTCAGATGCTGGAACACGAACTCGACTTCAACCTCGAAGCCGATCTGTTCTGGGAAAGCTTCAGAAACTCACTGCATAAATCCGGTTTGAAGCCGCTCGATGCCGAAGCCCACGAAGCCTGCGCCGATGACAGCAAGCGCTTCACGGTCGACCTCGGTGCACACGGACACTGGCATCTCAGCTTTCACGAGGACGCCAATCTCTCCGAATGGAACTGGAGAAAGATTGCCCAGTGTTTTCTGCCCAGTCTGTCGACGGCCCTCAAGCGCTGGCCGGCCGCCACCAACATCGGCCTGATCCAACCCGCGGAGAAAAAGGGTTCGAATCCGACGCAGACGAAATATGCGCCCGTGCCGCAGCTGAGTGAATCCGCCCGGCGGTGAAAACAGGCACGGCGGCAGTTTTCAGCGGTTTCTTCAACCGCGTCCGTCGTGTCAGCCGCGCACGACACCGTCTTCGCTGGCGCGCTTGAAGTCGCGGTAGGCTGATCGCAGCCCGTCGCCCAACTCGATCTGCGGTCGCCAGCCGAGCGCTTCCATCTTCGAGATGTCGAGCAGCTTCCGGGGCGTGCCGTCCGGTCGCTGCGGATCGGTGACGATCTCGCCTTCAAATCCGACCACTTCGGCGACCCGTTTAGCCAGCTCGAGAATCGTCAGCTCGCTGCCCGAGCCGACGTTGACCAGGTCCGGCGGTTGCTCACTGCACAACAGCACTTCACAGGCCGACGCCAGATCGTCGACGTGGAGAAATTCGCGCAGTGGCGTGCCGCTGCCCCAGATGACCACCTGCTCAGCGCCCGCCTGCCTGGCTTCGTGAAAGCGCCGGATCATGCCCGGGATGACATGCGAATTCTCGGGATGGTAATTGTCGCCCGTGCCGTAGAGATTGGTCGGCATCGCCGAGTGATAAACCACGCCGTACTGCTGACGGTAGTGTTCGCACAGCTTCAACCCGGCGATCTTGGCAATGGCGTACGCTTCGTTGCTCGGCTCCAGCGCCCCGGTAAGCAGGGCCTGCTCCGTCATCGGTTGTTCCGCCAGCTTTGGATAAATGCACGAGCTGCCGAGAAACAACAGCCGTTCGACCCCGGCCAACCACGAACCGTGAATGCAGTGATCGGCGATGGCGAGATTCTGATGAATGAACTCGGCCGGGTAAGTGGAGTTGGCGTGAATCCCGCCGACCCTGGCCGCCGCGACAATGACCGCGTGCGGTTTTTCCGCGGCGAGAAACTGCTCGGTCTCAGCCTGACGGGTCAGATCGACCTGAGCGCGGTCGGCGGTGACAATCTGCCAGTCGTCGCCCTCGCGGAAGCGACGCACCAGAGCGCTGCCAACCATGCCGCGATGGCCGGCGATGAACAATTTTTTGCGACTCATAAGATCAAAACAGGCTGCAGATGATGCCGGAGCCGATCTTCGGAAACGAAGGCGAAGGCGAAAATGCAATCACAATAGCAATCGCACCGGCACTCACCTTCTGCTCCGGCAGCGGCCCACCTCAGCTCAGCTCAAGGTTTCGCGCATGGCTCCGCCGAATCAAGCACTTCATCGGCTTCGCGATGCGCTTTCTCGCGTTCGGCCAACTTCAGGTCCGCCTCGACCATGAGCTTGACCAGTCCGGCAAATTTCACCTTCGGCTCCCAGCCCAGCTTTTCGCGGGCCTTGGAAGCGTCGCCGATCAACAGCTCGACTTCGGCCGGCCGCTCGTAGCTGGCGTCGTATTTAACATACTGCTCCCAGTCCAGGTCGAGACAGGCAAAGGTCTCCTGACAGAACTCCTTAACGCTGTGCGTCTCGCCGGTGGCAATGACGTAGTCGTCCGGCTCGTCCTGCTGCAGCATCAGCCACATCATTTCAACGTAATCGCGGGCATAACCCCAGTCGCGTTGCGCGTCGAGGTTGCCGAGATAAAGCGCGTCCTGCAGGCCCACTTTGATGCGCGTCGCGGCGCGGGTGATCTTGCGGGTGACAAAGGTCTCACCGCGGCGCGGCGACTCGTGATTAAACAAAATGCCGCTGCTGGCGTGCAGACCGTACGACTCGCGGTAGTTCACCGTCAGCCAGTGACCGTAAACTTTGGCACAGGCGTAGGGCGAGCGCGGCCAGAACGGTGTGTTCTCTTTCTGCGGAACCTCCTGCACCTTGCCGAACATCTCCGACGACGACGCCTGATAGAACTTCACCTTATCGACCATGCCGGTCTCGCGAATCGCCTCGAGAATGCGTTGCGTGCCGAGTCCGACGATGTCGCCGGTCGACTCCGGCACGTCGAACGAGACACGCACGTGCGACTGCGCGCCGAGATTGTAAATCTCGTCCGGCTTCAGCTGATAGAGCAACTTGACCAGTGCCACCGAATCGGTCAGATCACCGTAGTGCAGTACCAGACGCCGATCCTCGACGTGCGGATCCTGATAGAGATGCTCGATCCGGCTGGTATTAAAAGTAGACGACCGACGGATAATGCCATGCACCTCGTAGCCTTTGTCGAGCAAAAGTTCGGCGAGGTAGGAGCCATCCTGGCCGGTAATTCCGGTGATGAGTGCTTTTTTCATGAATGCGTCAGTCGTATTCGTTTCTCTCGTACGCCCCTGTCGCGGTCAATGCCAAAACAAGGGACACGGCAGTGGTTAGCCGCGATAGGTATGATTGGCAAGTGTTATGAGAAAGTGGAATGGATCGCAGGAGGATGGAGAATGGAGAATGACGAAAATGTGAGACCGTCCGTCCCGGCGGTCCCGTTGCCTTGATCAAAAAACTCTGCGCCTCTGCGCCTCTGCGCGAGGCCTCCGTCCGGCCCGGCCACTCGCTGACGCTCGCAGCTACCCCGGGTGGACAAAAAGCACGACACGGTTAAAATGCGGCCCGTCCACGGAAGTGGCGCGGCGGCAGCTTGCCGCTTGCGATGCGCGGTCAGTGCGGGCACACTGGCGCACGCTGCGATGATTCGCGGCGCCGGCCCTGTGACCGATGCCTGACATTTCCGACATTCTCCGAAAAATACGCAAGATCGAGCTGCGCACGCGCGGCCTGGTGCGCGACAGTTTTGGCGGCGAATATCACAGCTGCTTTAAGGGCGAAGGCATCGACTTCGAAGACTTCCGTGAATATCAGCACGGCGATGAAGTGCGCTCCATCGACTGGAACGTCACCGCCCGCATGGGCGCGCCATTCATCAAGAAATTTGTCGAGGAACGCGAATTGACGGTTTTCCTGGCGGTCGACGTCAGTGCCTCCGGCGAATACGGCAGCCACGGGCCGAGCAAACGCGAACTGGCCGCCGAGGTGGCGGCGCTGCTCGCCTTCAGCGCGCTGCAGAACAAAGACAAGGTCGGCCTGATCCTGTTCACCGACGAGGTCGAACTCTACCTGCCACCGCGCAAGGGCTCGTCGCACGCGCTGCGCCTGATCCGGGAAATCCTCTACTGCGAACCGGGCGGACGGCAGACCCGGCTCGAGGGGCCGGTGCACATTCTCGAGAATCACATTCACCGCCATTCGCTGGTGTTCCTGCTGTCCGATTTTCTGTTCGACGACAATATTTTTCATTCCCTGAAAACGGTGTCGCGCAAACACGATATCGTCGCCGTGCAGATCAGCGATCCCGCCGAGCGCGAACTGCCGGCGGTCGGTCGCGTGCGCCTCGAAGATCCGGAGACCGGCGAGCTTTTTGAAATCAACAGTTCCAATCAGAACGTGCGCGACAGCTATCGCGCCGAAGCGCAGCGGTGGCAGCAGGAACTCAACGAACAGTGCCGCCGCCTGGCGGTCGACAAGATTGAACTGAGCACCGACCGGGAATACCTTCCGACCTTGCACAGCTTCTTTAAAAACCGTCGTCAGGCATCCGCCTGATTCCCCTTCCGACCTCGATGAATACCTCCTCGCCGTCGTCGACCGAAGTGCCGGACATTCTCGACATCTATATTCCCGAACCGCCGCCCGACTACCTGGCGATGTTCCTGTGGACGGCTCTGGCGGTGATTCTGCTGATCACGGTGGCCTGGCTGCTGGTCTATTTTGTGCGCCAGGACCGGTTGCGGCGTGCGCAGCCGGGCGGACCGCGCACGATCGCTCTGTCGCGCATGAACCGGCTCGAGGCTGAGTCGGCGACCATGACGCCGAATGAGTTCGGTCTGCGCCTGTCCGATATCGTCAAAGATTTTCTGCACGCCAACTACGGTGACCGCTTCCGCTTCGAAACCGCGGAGGAGTTTCTGGCCCGCTTCCACAAAACCGCGACCGGCAGTCTGCCGCCGGTAACGCAGGCGTCGCTGACCAACTTTGTCGACCTCTGCGAAGAACTGAAATTCGGTCGCCCCGGCGATGCCGGTCAGCGTTGTCAGCCACTGCTCGACGAGGCGCGTTTGATCATCAACGACCGACCGCCAGCCGTCGACTCCGACCCGAAAAAATCGAAGTCGAAATCGAAATCCGGGACCAAATCCAAAACCAAAACCAAGCGCCCTCCGGCCAATCATGCTTCCTCCCCCCCCGCTGCTCGCTGACCTGAGCTTCGGGCTGGCGAATCCATGGCTGCTTTTGCTGTGGTTGCTGATTCCGGTGCTCGCGGTACTGAAAGGCCGCCACGGCTCACCGGCTTCGGTGCAGTTTTCGTCGCTGCACATCCTGCGCCGGCTCGGTCGTCAGGCGCGCTCGAAGGCGGGCGGCCTGCGCATCGCCCTGCTCTACCTGTCGCTGGCTCTGCTGATTTTCGCCCTGGCACGACCACAAAAAGTGCGCTCATCGGTGAAGCGCACCGAGAGCGGCGTCGAGATGATTGTCGCCATCGATGTCTCGCGCTCGATGCAGGCCGAGGATTTCTTCATCGGCGGACGCAAGGTCAACCGGCTGCAGGCGGCGAAAAAGGTGACCCGCGATTTCATCCGCGGTCGCGAAAGTGATCGCATCGGTCTGGTGGCCTTCGCCGGGCAACCGTATCTGGTCAGCCCGTTGACGCTCGACCACGAGTGGGTCGAATCGAACATGAGTCAGGTGCAGATCGGCACCGTTGAAGACGGCACGGCGATCGGTTCCGCGGTCGGCGCAGCGGCCAAACGTCTCGACAAGCGCGAGTCGAAAAGCAAGGTCATCGTGCTGCTCACTGACGGCGTCAACAACTCCGGCACCCTGCAGCCGGAGACTGCTGCCAAGCTGGCCAAGACGCTCGGCATTCGCATTTACACGATCGCCGTCGGCACCTACGGCAACCACATCATCTCGACACCGAACGGGCCGCAACCGCTCAGTCAGGAATACGACGAGGAAACCTTGCAAGCCATGGCGACCATCTCCGAGGGCGCCTACTTTCGTGCTCAGGACACCGACTCGCTGGAAAAGATTTTCGCCAGCATCGACAAGCTCGAAAAGACCGAATTGTCGACTCAGGTGATGCGCGACGTCGAGGAACTGTTCCCGTGGTTCGCCCTGTCGGCGCTGGTTTTCGGGTTGCTATCGATGGTCGCGGATGAAACCTTTTCACGTCGCCTGCCGTGAAGGCGGAAAATTTTGAAATGACGAAAATTTGAGATTTTGAAATTCGGAGATCGTTAACACTCACCTTGATGCCGCAAATTAAACTCGCTAATCCCGAATGGCTGCTGCTGATGCTGGCGCTGCTGCCAGTGCTGGCATTGCGGGTGCGCGCGCACTTTTTGTCGCGCCGCGGATTGCCGGGACTGGTTTCGCCGCGTTTGCGCGACCAGCTGATCTCCGGCACCGGAACGGTGTGGCGCTGGATGCGCTTCAGTCTCGGCTCACTGGCCATCGCCTTGATCGCCGTCGCCCTGGCCCGACCGCAGTGGGGCGTGGAAAAAATCGAAGCCCAGTCCCAGGGGCGCAACGTGCTGATCGCTATCGACACCTCGCGCAGCATGATGGCCAACGACGTCACCCCCGACCGCTTGACCCGCGCCAAGCTCGCCGCTCAGGACATCGTCAACGCGTTGCCCAACGACCGCATCGGCCTGATCGCGTTTTCCGGATCGGCATTTGTTCAGGCTCCCTTGACCATCGATCACGCCGCCGTCAACGAGACCCTCCAGCAATTCGACACCGAGCTGATCCCGCGCGGCGGTACCAATCTGAGCAGTGCGGTATCGCTGGCCATCGATACCTTTCGCAAGGCCGATATCGGCGAGAGTGCGCTGATCATCTTCAGCGACGGCGAAGACCTCGAAGGCGGCGAAGAACTGGTGCGACTGCGCGGCGAAGCGGCCGGCGCCGGCATGACCATCGTCGCCATCGCCGTCGGCACCGAGAGCGGATCGATCATTCCCGATCCGGAAGCCAATCAGCCGGGGGTTTTTGTCAAAGACGACAACGGCCAGATCGTTCGCTCGCGCCTCAATCCACTCGCCCTGCAGAAGATTTCCTCGGAAGCCGAGAACGGCCTGTTCCTGATGCTCGACGGTCGACGCTCGATCTCCAGCGTCGTCGCCGCGTCGTTGTCACAACTCGAATCAACCGCCCGGGATGAGCTCGCCCGCGAGCGACCGATCGAACGCTTTCCGGTTTTTCTCGGACTCGGGCTGGTGTTTATGATTGCCGCCTGGTTGCTGCCCGATTTCCGCAAGCGTCGCCGTTCGGTGATCACCCACTCGAAATCGCCGTCGGCGTCGTCGACCGTCAGCCGCTCGAAATTCGCGCCACCGTCGACCCGCCGCGCCACCCGGGACCACGGCAACGGCAACGGTGCCGATCTGCCGCCTCCCCCTCCGCAGCCGGTCAAGGCCGGCAAAAAGGCCGCGCAGGTTTCGGCGCTGCTGATTCTACTGCTGCCGACGCTGGCCGGCGCCCAGCAGGCAGACAGCGATGACGGCGAGGCGGCCGGCCAGACCGCGACCGCGTTTGTCGACGGTCGTGCCGCCGCCGATACGGCCATGGCCGCACTGCAGAAACAGGATTACGCAGCCGCCCTGGAAAACTATCAGCGTGCCCTGACGGACAAAACACTGGTCGACCGCAATCCCGAGCTCAATCTCGGACTCGGCTCCGCCGCTTATAAGCTCGGCGATTTCGAGCAGGCCAAACAAGCCTTCGGCAAAGTGCTCGAAAGCCCCGACGATCAGCTGGCCGCGCGCGGCGAATACAATCTCGCCAACACGCTGTTCCGACACGGCGAGACTTTTCTCAACGAAGAAGTCGGTGCCCCCGATCCCAAGGCTGCCGAGCAACAATGGGATACTGCGCTGGAGCATTACCGCGGCGCGTTGAAATTGGATCCGGGCAATGACCGGGCGCGCCACAACGCCGAGGTCGTCGAGCAGCGTCTCGCCGAACTGCGCAAGCAACAGGAACAACAGGATCCGCCAAAGTCTGAAGACGAAGAACCTCCGCCACCGGAAGACGAGGACAAGGAAGACGAGGAGGAAGAGGAAGATGAAAAAGACGAGGAAGAGGAAGAGGAGGAAGAAAAAGACGACAAGGACGATAAGGACGACAAAGACGACCAGCAGGACAACAAAGGCGACGACAACAAGCAGAATCAGGACAACCAGGGCGACGGCCAGGACCAGAACCAGAATCAGGATCCCTCGAAAAACAACGACCAGAACCAGGACCCCAACAATTCTCAGGATCCGAATTCGAATCCGCCGCCGAACGACCCGGGTGACAAACCCGAAGGCGGTGACGGCGGGCAGCCGCCCGGCGGCGATCAGGGTGATCAGGGCCAACAACCTCCCGGTGGCGATCAGGGCCAGCAACCTCCCGGCGGTCAACCACCATCCCCTGACGGCAACGGTGACGACCAGAAAGATCAGCAAGGCGATCAGGAGAAAAATCAGCAACCCCCGGGTGCTCAGCCGCAGTCTCCGCAGGGCCAACCACAGCAACCCGAAGGCGGCGACGGCCAGGCGAATCAGCAGGACGGATCGCCTCAGCAGCAACCGCAGCAGCAGCCTCCGGCGTCGCCGCAGAATGCCGGCGCCGATGGCCAGCCGGCGGAGCCCGAACCCACTCCTGAGGGTGATTTGAAAGCCGATCCCGGAACGCAGAGCCAGCCCGCCAACGCCTCCCCCGGACAGAGCCAACAAGCTCAGGCCGGCGAAGCCACGCAGGGCGAGCGCGGCGAAGGCGATCCCAACGCCAATGTCATGAACCGCGAAACCGGATTCACCCCTTCCGAAGCACGCCGCCTGCTCAACACTCAGTCCGAGGAAGCGTTGCGCATGATGCGTGTGCGCGTGCCGGCATCGACCAGTGGCTATCGCAATTGGTAAAAGCTGCCCGGTAACCGGCACGCCCTGCCCCGTTTTCGCATTTCCTATCTCTCCATGATTTTAAGCGTCGTTCACCGCAACCTTCTCCGCCAGCTATGGGTCACCGGCAGCATGCTCATCATGCTGTGTGGACTACTGCCAGCGCCGCAGCTGAACGCACAGGCTCAAGCCACCGCTCCGGCGGTATCGGTCGAGGGCAAATTACTGGGTCGGCGAGTCGCTGTCGGACAGGCCGGCACTTTCATCATTCACGTCGCCAACGGACGCCCCGACGACGTGCCGGCCGAGATCAAAGCCGACGGCTTGACCGTGCGCCTGCAGAGCGAAGACCGCCAGGGGCGAATCACCAACGGCGTCACCGAGGTCAACTATTACTACTACTACGCGGTGATCGGCAACGATGCCGGCGCGTTTACGATACCGGCGGTGACGGTGAAAGTTCGCGGCATCGATCACACCACCCAGCCGGTCGAACTGGCGATCTACCAGCCGCGCGACGATGACCTGTCGCTGAATGCGTCCAAGCCGTACTTTTTAAAACTCAATTTACTGCAAACCGAAATCTACGAGCATCAGATGGTGCCGATCGAAATCTCGGTCTACTCGCGGGGCCGCGGCACGCTGCGCGAAGTCAGCCAACCGAAGCTGGGCGACAGTGAATTCGTCATTAAGCCGTTTCCGCGCGCGCAAACCACCGAGACCATCGACATCGATGGTTTCGAGTACACCCGCGCCAAGATCGCCTCGTCGGCATTCGCGCTCCGCCCCGGCGATCACAAACTCGGCCCCGTCGAAATCGACAGCCGCATCGAGCAGAGCACTTCGTCACGCACCCGCGGACTGCGCGCCTTTTTTTCCACCACTGAAGCGGTCAGCATGGCCAGCAATGTCATCGACGTCAAAGTCAAGCCGCTTCCCGAACAAGGTAAGCCGGCGGATTTCACTGACACCGTCGGCAGCTTCGAAATCACTGCCACCGCCAGTCCGACCGATGTCAAAACCGGCGACCCGATCTCAGTCGATGTCGTCATCAATGGGGTCGGCAATTTCGACAACGTGCCGGTGCCGACCTTTCAATCGGGCGATGCAAAACTCTGGCGCACTTACGAAGCGCGGCGCAATCAGGATCCGACGCAGACTTCCGACGGCGTCACCTCCGGCCGCGTCACCTTTACCCAGATTGTTATTCCGCAGGGTCAGGTGACCGAGTTGCCGAGCTTCACGATGAGCTACTTTGACCCCCAGACGGGTCAATACCAGACCCTGCGCAGTGCGCCGATTCCGATCACGGTGGCAAAGGACATCCCGGCCCCGTCGCTGACCAATTCGCCTGCGCTCAACCACGCCGGCACGGGCAGCGGAACCGGCTCGTACGCAGCCCACGGCAAACCGTCGGCCACCTTAACTGATATCCTCACCATCAAAACCCGCAAGCCTGCCTGGACGCAGCAGCTGACCGGAATTCGCGAGCGCTGGTATTTCCGACTGGCGCAGATCGTCCCGGCCGCCATCGTGCTGCTACTGGTCGGCGCCAGCGCCACCCGCTTTGCACGCAAACGCCTCGGTGCCCGCCGCAGCGAGGCGCTGCAAGCCAGCTACGCGAGCCTGCGCAAAAGCCTGAACAGCGACACGGTTCGCGCCAGTCGGGCGGCGTATTATCAACAGGTTCAGCGCTGCCTCGATGCCTGGCGCAGAGAACATGGCGAAGCCGAAGCACGCCTGCCCATGGCCGGCAGCTCGCGGCTGGCCGAACTCGAACAGCACATTCACAGCACCCTCTACAGCGGCGGCGCCGCCGATCGAAACCGTCCACCTTCCGCCAGTGAGATCGAACAGGCGGTCGGCACCCTCGACCAGATTGCTTCCAACTTGCGCTAACGCCGCATGGCAGCAACTGTCACCTCTCGCTCACCGCGCCGCCATTTCTTCGTTTCCGATTCCGTCCGCATGCGTCTCCGATCTTTTCATACCGTGTCAGAACAACCGTTCCCCACGCGGGTCAACCATCAGATCGCAAGAACTCTGGCGGTGGCAGCTTTCATTCTCAGTTCGCTTTTTGTGGTCGCTGCCGTGCACGCTGAAGACAGCGAGATCGACACGCGTTACCAGTCCGCCAACAGCAAGTACGACGCCGGCGATTTCAAGGCCGCCGCGGTGATTTACGAAACTCTGGTCGACGATCAGGCATTTTCCCCGGATCTCTTTTTTAATCTCGGTAACGCCCGCTACCGGCTCGGCGAACCGGGCGGGGCGGCACTCAATTACCATCGGGCGCTGGTCTTTGATCCGGCCATGGCGGAAGCCCGGCAAAACCTGACCGTGATCGAAGATCAAACCGGTGCCCTGATTATCGAGAATCACGATCTCGACGCATGGATCGCAAAACTGTCGCCGGGATTTTTTGCCGTCAGCAGCACCCTTTTCCTGTGGATGGCCATTTTGCTCGTGGTCATCGCCTGTTGCGTGCGCCGCAGTCGCCCCTGGCTGCCGGCATTGATCATCATGAGCGTGCTCAGCCTCGGTCTACTGGCTGTATCGCGATACGCCGAACACGTTTGGGAAAACCGTCTGTCGAGCAGCAACTACGCCGTCGTTACCGCCGCCGGTGTCAGCGCGCGCGTCAACGCGGTACCCGACGCCGCCGAGGTGATCGCCCTGCCCCCGGGCTCGGTGGTGCGCATCCTCGAACAGCGCGGTCCGTGGCGATTTGTCGCCATTCCCGGCAATCTGCGCGGCTGGCTGCACGCCGATCACGCCAGCGCGGTGTGGCCGGTTTCTTCCTGAAAACGGGCTGCCACAGGGCGATCACCGCAGTCAGCGGCCTGATTTCGCCCGACCGTTAAACCGGTTTCAAAACCCCTGAAAAGTTTATAAAACTTTTCAAATTTCCTCGAATATTTCCAAAAACACTCCGATCAGCAGCGGTTTCCTATAATTATAAGACTCAGTGGGTTAAATTTAATCAAGATAAGTTAAATTTTTGCTTGTCCTAAGCGTAAAAGTTTTATAAATTTACCCCATGATGAAAACCACTGCCGCCACGACGCTCTCGAGCACTGTTGTTGCGCTCGCTCTTGCCGCTATCAATGCTGACGCCGAGCAGAGCAAAGCGCCCACCCCGACCCTTCACGGTCTCAGTAATACTGTCACCAATCACGAGACGCGCATCGCCTCGCTTGAGTCGGAAATGAAGAAAGTCGATTTCAAAGGCGGACACAGCGTCATCCAGCACACCGCTTATCACGCCGGACAGGAAAACAGCCCGCGCACTTACATCATTCAGACCGGTGATACCGTCAGTGAAATCGCGCGCCGCCACAACGTGCCCCGCTCCAGTTTGATGGCGGCGAACAATCTTAAGGAAGGTCAGCAGATCTACATCGGTGACGAGCTGATCATCCCGGCCGGCTCGGGAAGCGCCATGCAGTCCGATCCGACGCTGGCACAGAATACTCCCGCTCCGGCGCCCAAGGCTCCGCCAGTCACCAATGCCGAACCGTCGCCGACCAAAAAGCCCGCTCCGGCACCCGCTGCTGCGCCTTCCAAACCCGCCCCCAATGGCGGTCCTCAGTTCACCACCTACACGGTGAAAAAAGGTGACAGCCTGAGCAGCATCGCCCGCCGCAACAAGGTCTCGGTCGACGACATCGTTCGTGCCAACAAGCTGAACAATGCCAACCACATCTCGATCAATCAGCCTCTGCAGATTCCGGTCAATGGCGGCAGCAACAGCGCTGCAGCGCCGGCAGCTCCGGCTCCGCAAATGGCGAAGAATACTCCGGTCGATCCGGCTCCCGCCGCCAGCGAAGAAGAATTCGGTGCCTACACCATTCAGAAAGGCGATACCCTCTGGTCACTGTCGCGCGATTTCTTCACCACCCAGCAGGAAATCCAGCAGCTCAACAAAATGGGCCGCAGCACCATCCTCCGCCCCGGTCAGGAACTGGTGGTTCCGACCAAAAAGTATTTCGAATATCACAACCGCCTGTCGGCCCATTCCGGCTAGGTGATGACTTTGAGTTGAGACGACGAGTTGCTTGGTTTGTTGCTAGTTGCGAAACTCCACTTAAAGCCCGGTCCGCAAGGACCGGGCTTTTCTTGTAGGCCCTTGCGCCCCTTGCAAGTGATCGAAAAATCCCCCACCATTGCGGCGTGAACACACGCCTCCTCGTTGCCGCCCTCACCACCGCAGTCTTCTGCTTTGGAAACTCCACTCATCTCACCAACGCTCAGGACGCCCCGCAACCAGCGCCGACCGCTGAGGAGAAGGCGTTGATCCAACAACTCCGCGATGGCGACTGGGATGCGGTGATCGCCGCGACCGATCAAACCATCGACGGCGCAACGCTCGGTGATGTCGCCTATCAGGCGCGTGCCCAGGCACTCCAGCAACGCGGACAGGATCGTTTTTTCGCCGCCGACATCAAAGGTTCGATTGCCGATTTCGACGGCTTCCTGAAACTTTTCCCGGAGCGCGACCCGCACCACTGGCAGCGCGGTATCTCCCACTACTACGCGGAGCAGTACGCAAACGGCAAAGCCCAGTTCGAGCGCCATCAGGACGTCAACAGCCAGGACGTCGAGAACGCCGTCTGGCATTTCCTGTGTGCCGTGCGCGCCCCGGGCGGCAGCGTCGAAGCGGCCCGTAAGGAATTCATCAACATCAACGCCGACGGTCGGGTACCGATGAAACAGATCCACGCCCTGTTCGAAGGCAGTGGCGACGAGGCGGCGGTCATCGAAGCCGCCAACAATGCCAACGCCGGCCCGCAAGGCTTGCGCAATCACCTCTGTTACGCGCATCTTTACCTCGGCCTCTACCACGAGGCACTGGGCAACGACATCAAAGCCGAAGCCCACATGCGCAAGGCTGCGGTCGACTACCGCATGGATCACTACATGGGCAAAGTCGCCCAGGTTCACGCTCAGCTGCGCGGCTGGACCGATGCCGACGACGGCAGCTCGACGCAGACCGGCAAAAGCCAATCCGAAGCCGCCAACCCACGCTACTCGACCAAGCTGCCGTCACGCGACGGCACCGGCAAAGTTTACATGGGTCGGGAAATCTCTCAGGTGGTCGGTCACGGCGCGGTCCGCTGGCTGGAACGGCCCGAACGTGAGGCCGAGGAGGCCCCTTCCAAAGTCATCGAAAATCTGCAACTCAAGCCCACCGACGTGGTCGCTGATATCGGTGCCGGCAGTGGCTATTTCACCTTCCGATTGGCCGATCTGGTTCCCGAAGGAAAAGTGCTGGCCGTTGATATTCAACAGGAAATGCTTGATTTTATCGAAGGACAGAAAAAACTCAAAAAGAAGCGCAATGTCGAAACGGTGCTCGGCACGATCGAAGATACCAAGCTTCCCGAAGGTCAGGTCGACGCCATCATCATGGTCGATGCCTACCACGAGTTTTCCCATCCCTTCGAGATGGCCACATCGATGGTCAAAGGGCTGCGCCCCGGCGGGCGCATCATTCTGCTCGAATACCGCGGCGAAGATCCCGAAGTTCAGATCAAGCCGCTGCACAAAATGACCGAGCAGCAGTGCATCCTGGAAATGAAAGCCGTCGGCATGGAGCACGTCGAAACCCGCGACTTCCTGCCCATCCAACATTTCATGATTTTCCAAAAACCGCTGAAAAACCAGCCAGCCCCATAACCCCGTCCCCGGTGGACGACAACGTGATACTGGCGTCCCGCCAGTCCCCAGTGGACGAGCCACCTCTGTATGACAACGTGATACTGGCGTCCCGCCAGTCCCCAGTGGACGAACTCCCAACTCCCAACTCCCAACTCCCAACTCCTACCTCCTACCTCCTACCCAAAATGACCACCGCCATCCTCGGAGCCAGCAACAAACCCGAACGCTATTCGCACCGCGCGCTGCTGATGCTGCGTGACCACGATCACGAGGTCATTCCCGTCCACCCGAACCTGCGTGAGATCGAAGGCATTCCGGTCACCGCCTCGCTCAGCCAGATCTCCGGCGAGGTCGACACCCTGACCCTTTATCTGCGCCCGGAACTGTCCGCACCGCTCGCCCCGGAAATCATCGAACTGGCGCCGCGTCGCGTCATTTTTAACCCGGGCACCGAATCAACCGAACTGGAACAACAACTCAACGCCGCCGGCATCGCCACCGAAAACGCCTGCACGCTGGTGCTTTTACAAACCGGACAGTTCTGAGGAGTCGTAATCCTTTTTCGAGAGGACTCGCCGACCGATGACTGGTGCTGACAAGGATGCTGACATTGATACAGACAAGGACGCCGCCAAGCCACTGCGGACGATCCGCATCTGGATCGCGCTGTTCATTGTCGGCCTGGTGGTCAGCGGCGTGACCGCATTTCCCCTGCTGTGGGAACTCAATCTACTGGTGAAATGGACGACGGCCATCGATGCCGATCACTCCAGCGGCTGGGCGCAATGGATCGTTCGCGTCCACGAAGGGCTGGAGCGCACCTACGCCCGCGATGCCTTTATCGCCTACGGCACCGACTGGCTGGCGTTCGGTCACCTCATCATCGCCTTGTTTTTCATCGCGCCGTGGATCGACCCACAACGCAACATCGCGGTGCTTTGGGTTGGCGTCGCCGCGTGCATGCTGGTCATTCCGACCGCACTGATCTGCGGCGCGATCCGCGACATACCACTCGGCTGGCGCTTGATCGACTGCGCGTTCGGCGTGTTCGGGGTCTTGCCACTGCT
>CBDULB010000122.1:0-18195 GCA_965367965.1 uncultured bacterium
TTACCGTCATTATCTTTGGTGATGATTAGATCGGCCGAAGCGAGACTCTCCTTCAGATCGACCTGGTCGCGAACGATGCTGATGACTTTGTGGGCCGCAGAATCTCCGCCGTCCACCGGAATGACCTCAAGGCGAACGATGCTGCCTTTTTTACCGCGAATCAGATCGACGATATCGTTGAGGTCCATGCCGACGGTGTCGACGCTTTCTTCATCGCCCTGAGCGACGCCGACAATGCGATCCATGACCTGGAGTTCGCCCTGCTTGAAGGCGGGCCCGCCAACCACGAGGCCTTTAATGGCGGCGCTGCCATCTTCTTCGAGACTGAGCATGGCGCCGATACCCTCGAGGCGCTTGTCCATGTTGATGCGGAAGTTGTCATACTGCGACTGCGAGAAATACTCGGAGTGCGGGTCGTAGGCGCGGGCGATGCATTTGATAAAAATGACGGCCTGGTCTTCGGCATCGTTGCCGTTGATGCTTTTCAGGATGCGCTCATAGCGATCGATGATTTTTTCTTTCGGCGTCTTATCGGTTTTTTTGGTGTCCGTTTTGGTGACAATCTCGGTGCGCTCGAGGCCAATACCCGGCGTAGGCGCTTCGGTGGTCGAGCGAACGGGTGTCTCCGGCTCGCTGTCGGTGGCGGGGCTGACAGGCTTAGCTTTAGGAACCACCGGAGGCGTCGTCTGCGTGGTCTTCGGCGCTTCGGCATCTTTCTTTTCCTTCTCAGCTTTGGCGCGATCCGCAGCTTCTTTGCGCAGGGTTTCCTGCAGCAGTTCGCCTTCGATGATATCGATCCACATCTTGTCAGCGGCGGCCTCGTCGGCAGGCCATTCGGCATCCTTGCGACTGATCTGAATTTTGCCGTCGGACTCGAAGGTGAACTCGTGATTGGCCAGCAGCGTATTGATCTTGTCAATCCGCGAGCGCACCCGTTTCAGGTAAACGTCGTAGATGTCGTAGGCAGCGCTGAGATTTTGCACCATGATGTCGTCGTCCAGCGTGTGCCGATATTGCGAGTAAAAGCGATCGACATCAGCCTTGGTGAAATAGACTTTCGAGTAATCCAGGTAATCGAGATAGCTGTCGAGCGTGCGCTCGGACATCTCATCGTCGAAGCGCTTCTGCAGGTAATGCTCTTCGCTGAGAATGTTGGTCACTCGCTGAGCGATTTCACCAACGTCAGACTGGGCTCGACTGAGTGGCGCAGCGGCTAAACACAGGCTGAGCGCAAGCAACGGCAGAAGCGCGAACCGCATCATGCGGCTGGAAGGCAGGGAGACTCTGGTAGACATAAAAAAACGGGCAAAATTCGGCTTTGCGGGGGTTCTGCACCGCCGATGGCAAGCCAAACACGCGGCAGGTGCGGGAGGATACACCGAAAGCAGCCGCGGGGAAAAGGCAATTGTGCTTGTGTTTGGGACGAGATCGCGGGAGGAATGTCAGCCACGAGGCGCTCTGGCGGCCCGTCAAAGCCGTCCGTGGAGCACACCAGAACGTATCCATTTCCCCATGACGATCGAGAGCTACACCGGTGGCTATTTTCAGACCAACGGCTACTGGCTGTCGACGGATCACGGCGAACTGCTGATCGATGCTCCGCAAGGCGTTGCCGACTGGCTGACCGCTCAAGGCGCCAATCCGACCGCGCTGTTGCTGACCCACCTGCATTACGACCACGTCGTCGATGCGGCCGCGGTCCAGCAGCGGTTCGATTGTGAAATCTACGCACATTCCCGCCCCGATGCGGATCTGACGCTGGAGACGGTGCTCAAAGAAACTATCGGCTGGCCCTTCGATCTGCCGCCGTTCACCATCGGTCAGCTTCTGGCCGGGACCGGAAATGTCGAACCGCTCGGTGCTGCCGGGCCGAATTTTGAAATTCATCACGTGCCCGGCCACTCGCCGGACAGCTTGTGTTATCTGCTGCCGGGCGACGAACTGTTGTTCGGTGGCGATGTGCTTTTTGCCGGCGGTATCGGCCGCACCGATTTTCCTCACGGCGACGGGCCGCTGCTGCTGCAGGGTATCGAGGAAAAGCTCCTCAAACTGGACGATGCCACGCGGGTGCTGCCCGGTCACGGACCGCAAACGACGATCGGCACAGAGCGGGTCTCGAATCCCTATCTCAACTGACAGCCTGCCGGTCGCGACTGACGCCTGACGGCCTTCAGATCAACGAGTTCGCCCGTTGCCGACCCTCTCAGTCGCCGCCCCGGCACCTTCGCTCTCGTATTCGGGAAACGAACGCACCAGCGCCTGGTCTTCGGCCGCCAATGTCGAAATCGGAAAAATCCAGCGATCGCCAGCCGGCCCGGCGATCATGACCTTCTCGGTGTTGTGACTGACAAACTGCGCAAAAACCTGCGTACCATTGGCATCCGACCAATCCCGGTAGCCCTCGCTCACAAGCTTCTTTTTGCGCTCGCGAAGATGGATGCACAGCGGGTCGACGATCGAGAACAGTTCGTTGTAATAGGCGACCGGACGGCCCGGACGATAGCCGGTCATTTGCTGCACAACATTACCGTCCGGATCGAAAATGATCAGCGATGGATAACCCCGGACCTGAAATTTTTCCTTCACCCTGAGCATCGATTCCGAGGCGTCGCGACTGTTCTGCGGATAATCGACAAAGCAGATGACACAGTTTTCTTTGGCGAAGGTATTGAAGGTATTCGATACGAAAACCTCCTCGCTGAGCTTTTGACAAATATTGTTCCACTGAGCCGTGAACAGCAGCAGCAAGGGCCGCTGCAAAGTTTTTGCCTTATGAAAGGCGAGCACCGCATTGCGCTCCCAGATCACGCCCCCCGGCTCGGTCTGCACCGGCGTCAGATCCATTTCGGGAATCGCGTAGGCGCGGATGTCGGATTCTTTCAGGCCGCCACCACCGGAGCCGTTCGGAGCTTGCTGCCCCGGAGGCAGCGGTGCCGGTAATCGATCTTCCCCGCCTGCCGGCGCTTGCGGCGAGACATCAGGCGGCACTTCCGCCACATTTCCCGGCATGCCGCTGTGCGGGCCGAAAATCGGCACACTCGGCACCATGCCCGGGTCGTCGGTCGCGGGCGCTGACGGCGGCACCGCCGAGGGGCCTGCGGGAACAGGCTGCACCGGCGCCGGCACCGGCTGCTGCGCAAAAGCGCTCTGCGCCAGCGGCCCCGGATAAACCACGCCCAATCCGAGCATCAATCCGACAATGGACGACACCGGGTCGAAGCTATGCCAGGAGTGCCTCATCACTCGCAATTGAAAATGGAAACATCTGCCAGCCATCACATCATTCCAACATAGCGCGTGCCAGCCCTGCTGTAAAAGCAGACCATTGGCCCCGCACGACACGGGTCGCCGATTCATTCGACGCCCGATCAATCAGCCGGCTCGACATGCGTTAAAATTTCACCGCAATGCGTGCCCCTTCGCCGGTGTTGAGAACCTCGATCACAAGATCGAGCCGGTCAGCGAGTTGCTTGACCACTGATAGACCGAGACCAGTCGAGATTTCTCCTCCCGTCGGCCGCGCACTCAGGCGGGTATAAGGCTCGAACAGCCTTTCACGGTCTTCGTCAGTGAACCCCGGACCGCAGTCTTCGACGGCCAACACGGCCGGCTCCGCAACGAGTGACAGCGTCAGTTGCGAACCGGGCGGCGAAAATTTTACCGCGTTGCTGAGCAGATTGTCGACGATTCTCAGCACCGCACGACGATCCGTGTCGACAAAGACCTCCCCATTTGGGATCCGCAGTGCGACCTCGATACCTTTCCCCGCCGCTAACGCTTCGCAATGAAGCTTCGACTCGCGGCACAGTTCGACCAGATCAACTCGTTTTCGATTCAGTTCAAAATCGACCCTCGACGATCTCGTGTTCTCGAGAAATTCCTCGATGAACTCCAGCGCCTTGCCCGATGCTTCATCGATGGTCAGCGACAGCTTTTTTGCCTGCCCCGGAAGATCATCCTTCATCTCGACCAACATCTTGGCCCCGAAACTCGCACCGCCGACCCAGTTCTTGAGGTCATGCGCCATCACCTCAACGAACTTTTCCCGTGAGGTGAGCAACTCCTGCAGTCGATCGCGATTGTGCTTTAATTCAAGGTGGGTGCGCACTCGCGCCAAAAGCTCCGCCTTGTTAAAAGGCTTGGTAATGAAGTCGACCCCGCCGCCTTCCAGCGCCCGCACGGCAGTATTTTTTTCATCATCGGCAGACAGAAAAATCACCGGAACCTCCTCCATTCCGGGTATTTCCTGGAATGCCCTGCAAACCTCGAATCCGTCCATTCCCGGCATCAAAACATCCAGTAGAACCAAATCAGGAATTCTGTTTCGAACCCGTTCGAGAGCCTGCTCTCCGGAATTGGCGATCATAAAATCAAAACCGAACGCCGCCAGGGTCGTACCGACCACCTGGATGTTTCGCTCCTGATCGTCAACAATGAGGATAATGCTGGTCTTGGGTTCCGAGTTTGGCATGGTGGGAAAGATTACGGTTTGTCAGCTTCTCCGGACGGAGAGGTCGGGATGCTGCCGATCACCGAGTCAAAGTCGTTGAGTGATTTTTCCAACTTCGCCTGTTCAAAGTTCTCGCTGTACTCGCGGACCGCTTCGGCATATCTGATCAGCGGCGAATAGTCGTGCTTTTCGCCCAAAGACTGGAGGGTGGCAGCAAAATCCGCGACATCACTCATGGCCATGACCTGAGTCAGCTGTTCCCAGCGGCGATCCTTCAGCTCAGCCAATTCTCGAAGCAACGTTTCGGGCTCGGAGACCAGCGCTACGGCCCGGGACTGAGCTTGCGGGTCTGCGGCAACGATCCCGTCCGGAGCCGCAGCGGCAGTGTCTTCACCACCCGTCGACTCTGTCGCCGGCTTTTCTTCGTCGCCAGCAGCAGCATCAACGCGACGAACAACCTGATCCAACGCGGAAAACAATTCCGCGCGGGAGAACGGTTTGCGGATGTAACCGTCGAATTTTTTACGCAGAATATTTTCCTGACGCAGCAAGCTCGACGCCGTGACCGCGATCACCGGCACCGCCTGCAGAGCCTGATCGTCTTTCATGATCGACCGCGCCTCCTGCCCGCCCATGACCGGCATCCGAATATCCATCAACACTACATCGGGCACGATGCGCTGCGCCTGTTCGATCGCTTCCCGGCCATTGGCGGCGAAGTGAAGCTGGTGATGACTTCCTTCGAAGTAACCCGCCAGCAGTTCGCGATTCAGCGGATTATCATCGACGATAAGAATTGAAGAAGCTCGCAGGAGATTAAAATTTTCAACCGGTCCGTGGACATCGGTCAGCGGCTTAGTGCCGTCGACAATCTCTACACCCGGCATCGTAACCGAAAATGTCGTACCCACCCCCTCCACGCTCTCAACCTTCACCTCACCGCCCATCAGCGTCGCCAACTCACGACTGATACTGAGCCCGAGACCGGTCCCGCCAAGTAGTTCATCTTCGCTGCGCGCCTGCTTGAACGGTTTAAAAATCTCCTTCTGCTTGTTCTCCGCGATGCCCCGGCCGGAGTCCGACACCTCGAAGATAAGGTTGCAACGCCTGGCGTGAATGTTCGATACCTTCACGTCCAAGCGGACAAATCCAGCCTGGGTAAACTTGAGCGCATTACCGATCAGATTAACCAGGATTTGCCGCAGCCGGAGGGTATCGAGCAGCATAAATGCCGGACAATCATCGTGCACCGTCACTCGAAAATCCACACCCCTGGAGAGCGCCTGTTGCGAAAACAACAGCGAAACAGTTTGCGCCAGATCACGAATCTTTACCGAGTCATAATCCAGTTCGAGGATACCCGATTCGATCTTTGACAGGTCGAGCACATCGTTGATTAACAGCACCAGCGATTCGCCACTGTCGCGCACCGCCTTGAGATATTTGCGCCCTTTCGCCGACGTCGTCTCGTCCTCGAGCAGCTCTGTGAAACCAAGCATCGCGTTCAGCGGCGTACGAATCTCGTGACTCATGCTCGCGAGAAAGCGGCTTTTCTCGTAATCCGAACGTTCCGCCCGCTTCTTATCCCGCTCCAATTCAAGAGATTCCGCCCGCGACTTCAGGTGCCCGAGCAACAGGCTCAAGCCAACCAGGGCAGAGGCAAGCGCCACCGCCGCCGAGCCGTTCATGACCAAAGTGCTGCGAATCAGTGTCGATTGTAATTGGCCCTCGGCCCGCTCATAGCGTTCGTGAATAATGCCTCTGATCACTTCGATCTTCTCACGAATCTGATCAGTAAGTTGCTTGGCGGTATCCGCGCGTACAAATGCGATGGTTGCTTCCAGACTCGCTTCGCGACGGATGGCGATAGCCTCATCCAGCTCGCGATCTCTTGCTTGAATCAACTGAAACAAAAGAGTCAACTGCCCTTCGATTTCCGGATCTTTACCAAGTTTTTCGATCAGATCGGCCGTCCGTTCATCCTTCTTAACCTGCGCCTGATCGTATGGTTCGAGGTATTCCGTTTCACCGGTAATCAGAAAGCCCCTCTGTCCGGTCTCGGCATTGATGACCTGAAGCCGCAGCTCGATCAACGCCGCGTCGATACTCTGCTGAAGCACCACATCTTTCTGAGCCTTTTCGACGGCGGCACGCGTACTCCATGAGGCCGCCGACATGCCAAATAACAACAGCACTGCCACTCCGAACAGAATCGAAACAGCTAAAACTCGCCGATTGAGATGTCGATCCTTCTTAATGGTCACGGTTCCAAGGGGGGGCAAAGAATCCGCTGCATGATATCGCATTTTCAGGAAATAAAATGAAAATGTGCGACAACTTCATTTCGCTTAAATCTCTGGGCGCCGGTTCTGTATTACCCTAACAATCAAGACATGGAGCACACGGACAAACCCCATCCAAACCTTTCACTTCAGATCGCTATTGCGCTGAGTGCGCTGCTGGTAGTCACCGGACTTTCGACTTCGTGCGCCAAAAACAGCGGTATCCGCAAGCCACTGCCAAGCGTTACCGCCATTGGCAGCGCCTCGTTTGAACAGGCTTCAGGAACGCTGCTCGGGCAAGGCTTCGTCTCCGGAAACAAGCTTACTACGCTGAGCAACGGCAACGAGATATTTCCCGCGATGCTCAACGCCATCCGCAGCGCCCGGCAGACTATCAACTTCGAGACCTACGTTTTCGAAAGCGGTGACGTGCCGGCACAATTCGCGCAGGCACTGGCCGAACGAGCGAGGGCCGGCGTCGAAGTCAATGTCATCCTCGACGCCCACGGATGCAAAAAAGCCGAGATCTACCACGATGAAATGAAGGCTGCCGGAGTCAACCTGGAGATCTACCATTCGATCTTCTGGTGGGATCTTCGCCGCTACAACTTTCGCACCCACCGCAAGCTGCTCATCGTTGACGGCAGGGTCGGCTTCATCGGCGGCGTCGGAATTGCGGACAACTGGGCGGGTGATGCCCGCAATCCTGATGAATGGCGCGAACTCCATTTCCGTGTCGACGGACCGGTGGTCGCACAGCTGCAGGCAACTTTCGCCGACAACTGGTTTTCGACCACCGATGAGATCCTTCAAGGTCCCCGCCACTTTCCACCTTTAGCTTCGGTCGGATCGTCGAAAGCCAGCGCCTTTCCCAGCGCCCCCAGGCAGGACGAGTTCGCCATCGAACTGATGTATCATCTGGTGATCGCTTCCGCGCAAAAGAGCCTGCTCATCGAAAACGCTTATTTCATCCCCAACGACCCACTGGTTGAAGCACTGCGCCAAGCCGCGCAACGCGGCGTCAAAGTGCAGGTCATCATGCCCGGTGAGCACATGGACCAGAAGGCCGTACAACGCGCCTCCCGCAAACGCTGGCCCGAGTTACTTGAAGCCGGAGTCGAGCTCTACGAATACCAACCCACCATGATTCACACCAAACTGTTGATCGCCGACGGACTGTTCGTGTCGCTCGGCTCAGCGAATTTCGACCCCCGTTCACTGCACATCAACGATGAGGCCAACCTTAATGTGATGGATGCCGGTTTCGCTTCCGAACTGACCCGGATCTTCCGCGATGATCTCGGTAACTCACTCCCGGTCGATCTCAATCGCGACGCCCTCGAGACCGCGCTCGAAACTCCTGCGGCTGTCGCGCAGACCCCGCTGGAAAGCCAACTCTAGTTCGAACGAGCCAGCCCGGGAGCCCCGCCATCACGGAAGCGGCGCGTCATTGAGCGCCTCGATCAGCGGCCGATAGGCGTATTTGTTGAGCACGGCGATGACGCCGCGGTCGCTGTTGTCGCGCGCGACGTCGGAGTAAATGTCGAGTGCGCTGTGCATCGACTCGACCGCCAGTTCGAGATCTTCCATCCAGCCTTCATCCTTGTTGCCGGCGCGCGCAATGCCGGCGGCACGTGCGGCTTCGACCGCGCCCATGTAGTGCAGGGCGAAGGTGAAATACTTGGCGTGATACAAAATGAACGGTCGCGCCCCGCCGCGCGCGCGGGTGTTGGCGCGATACATTTCGTTGACCGCCGTGCCGTAAAGTTCTTTCGCCTTCGCCCACCACTCCGGGGCCGGCTCGGAAGATTCAAAATGCTCCATGAACATCATCGGGTCGGGAACGGCAAAATTGGGATCCTCCTTTTCAATCAGCGCCGTGACCTCTTCGATCGCGGCAAAGCCGGTCGCCAGTCGCTCCGCGACCCCCTCACCGCAGATCGGTGTCACCAGCGAATCGAGCGTATCCGCAGGCATCAGTTCGGCGTCGAAGGATGCCCGTGACAGATAGTAGACGTCGGCATTAAGATCACCGGGGATCCAGCACTTCACCGCGAAGCCCTGCCTGGTCTGGTCAGCGCGAATCGCCGCCAGGCGCTGCGGCAACTTGCTGGTCGAAAACTGCGGCAACACGCCGCCGCTATCCTGACCGAGCGACAGAATCTCGACAGCATCGTCCCTTTTTTCATTGGTTTCAAAAGTCACCGCAATGCCCAACTGCTTCGCCGCCGCCTTGATTCCTTCCACCAGCTTGCCGGCGGCAACCACTCGCTCGGCATCGGTTTCCGCCCCGGCGAAATCCGGATTCTGAAACACCTTGGCGCCCTCAAAAACCGAGCGACCCGCGGTATCACCCGACACGTCGAACTCCCGCCCGTGCCACAACTGGCCATCCGTTTTCGGACTGTCGCCACTGTCGACGTCATAGAACGGCTGCCAGGGATGAATCACCAGTGTCACCCGGTTGAACTTCAGTTTGGCGAGCTGTTTCAACAGCTTCTGATGATCCGCCAGGCCCCACGATTCCTGGCCGGCAGCGTTGGAATCAATGGTTCGCCAGGCGCGAACCTTCACGTTCGGCTCGAGTACCGTGTCAAAGCCGGCCAACGAAAATTGCGGTGCATCGATAGGCGCAAAATCCTCGTGCAACAGGTAACGCATGCCGAACGAATGGCCCAGTTCGTAAGCCGCCCACAAGGTCGCCACCGGACTGCCACCGCCGACGACGAGCTGACTTTTGCCGTCGTCACTGACGGTTTTTAAAACCTGCCCCTGATCACTCAATTCGGCCGGCCACACGGCGGCATCGATCTGCGGATTGGTCGTCGGGCTACCGACCAGAATCACGTTCACCGCTCCATCGTCAGCCGCTGTAGCGACGGTAACCTCCGCCTCGAACAACTGCTCAAACTGCGCCGCCAACTCATCGGCCGCCAGGCGTTCCAGGGCGGGCGCATCAGCCCCGACCACGACGCTCACCGAAGGCCCCCCGGCATGGGTGCTGAGCGGAAGGCTCGCACTGACCAGCGCGGCGATGCAAAAAAGGAATCGTTTCATAGGCTTAGACTTACACTGCACTGCACATCACTTAGTTGCGTTTCACTTCGCCTCGTTCGAAAAACACACTACGCTCTCGCGGGTGCGAATGTAAATACGGCCGTCGGCGATCGAAGGCGTCGCAAAAATTTCTTCACCAACGTCGTTCTTGGCAAGCACATTCAACTCCGGCTTATCATCGATGACCACTACAAAGCCGTTGCGTCCGGCGATGTAGATTTTGCCATCGGCCGCCACTGGTGACGCGTAGTAATCGCCGAAATTGCGCAAGCGCGTGCGCCCCCAGACTTCTTCACCGCTGGTGGCGTCGAAGCAGCTGGAGATGCCGCCCGACTTTACCACGTGCAGGCGATCGTTGTAGACCAGCGGCGAGCTCAGGTTCGACGGCGACTTGTTGTCGATGTTCCACACCAGGTGAGTCGCGGTGACATCGCCGGTGCCACCACCACGCACCGCCTGAATGGTATTGCCGCCTCCAACCATATTGTCGGGGCTTTGAAAGGCCGTTTCGATTTCGACCTCATCGATCACTTTATCGGAATTTTTATCCGAAGCATCAAAGCGCGCGTGGAACTCCTTCGGCGTTTCTTCCCGCGCCAGCTTGCCGTCCTGATTGGTGTCGAGCCATTGCATGAGCGCGAATTTCAGCGTGCGCTTGGTGTCGCCATAACTCTGCACCGCCATAAAAATGTGATCGCCATCGACCACCGGTGAAGTCATCACCGTGCGCAGCAGCGTATTGCAGGTCCACACCTGTTTGCCGTTTGATGGATCGTAGCCAATCAATTTGCCCGAGCCGGCGACCACCAGGTCGGTGCGCCCTCCGGCTTCGCAAATGACCGGCAGCGCGTAGCCGGCCAGCATGTCGGGTCGCGGTGTATTCCACAATTCCTCACCGGTCTCAGCATCCAGCGCCAACACATACGACGCGAGGTCATCGTCCTGCGCAAAGATCACTTTGCCATCATGCAAAATCGGCGACGCGCCGGCGCCCCAATCCATCAGGTAGGCCGGCTTGGGCAACTCGTGACGCCAGACTTCATCGCCGGACTCAGCGTCGAAAGCGACAATACCGATCGTGCTGAAGTAGGCATAGACCCGCTGCGCATCCGCCACCGGTGTCGACGAAGCGTGACTGTTCGGCGGAGTGATGCGATGCAGCTCACCGGCCGGCAGTTCCTTTTTCCACAGCTCTTTGCCGGTCGCGCCATCGTGGCAGAACACGACAAAGGTATCCTCGCCTTTCATCGCGGTATTAAAAACGCGACCGTCGACAATCACCGACGAGCCAATGCCATCGCCGAGCTCGGCTTTCCACAGCATTTTGTTCTCCAGCGAGAACTCGGTCGGCAATGGATCGGTGGCAGTCGACACCCCCGAACCGTTCACACCACGGAATTGCGGCCAGTCATCAGCCGACGCATGCGCGACCAACGAAAAATAGAAAACAGCGGAAAAGGCAAAGAATCGTGCAGAAATCATGGTGAGCAGAGGGCATTGCAACAAATTGCCCCCACTCTAGCAATGGCCGAAAGCGGCTACCTGATTTTCATGAGCCGATCACTTCGCGGTTTTCATTTCCAACTGATAGCTGTTCATCAAATGATAGAGCTTCGGATTGTTGTCTTTGATCGACAGAACCACTCCATCGAGGCCTTCGGTCTCCAGCTGCAGATCGGCTTTACTCTCCAGCTTGGTGAAACGGGCGAAGCGTTTCATGGTCGCCGCATCGTAGGCTTCGATGAGAAACTTGCACGGTTCGTCGACGTCGGAAAAGGCGATACTCAGGTCGAGCGCGGCCGGGTTGCCGGCGCCCTTCAGATCGAAGCGATACAGGTCAAAACGGTCCTCGGTACCGAGGTGGCCATAGAAGGCATCGTTGAGCGGCGCCTCGAAAATATCTCCACTGTCTTTGGCATCGGGAGCTTCCCAACCCTCGTAGAGGTCGCCCGCTTCCTGGACGATGACTTCAAACATCACGTGGCGGCTGGTCGGCCCGTAGTCATCACCGACGGCGAAATACGAGCCCTCGCCGGAGACGTCGAGCGTGTGCTGGCGCTGCCACTCACCAACCTGGCCACGCAGCAGAATGTTGCGGCCGGTGATGACTTCGCCTTGCGGGTCATAGAAGCGAATCATCGCCCCGCCTTCGCTGTACTTTGCCTCGTGAAATTCGCCCTTGTCGTCGCGATAGATCGCCTTGCCCTGGACCACCGCCCGCACCGCGACCCGCTGACCTTTGCTTGAATCGACTTTAAAATAACCCCACTCCCCCTTGGCGAGGTCCTTCCAGACGGTGTAGCGGCCGGGACCGATGAGGGTGGCATTTTCAAAGTCGGCACCGCCTTGCGCGGGGTTGGTGTATTTTTCCTGCACCGGCTTCGGGGCAATAGCGACGTCACTGGCAAACTGATCGAACGCACGCAGCAACTCGCCGTAGTTGGCCGCATCATAATAGCGTCCGTCGCCGGCCGCCGCGATCTGCTCGAGCGCGGCCCGCTCATCGGCACTGATGTCGAAACCGATGACAAAGGCGCGCACTTTGACACCGCGGTCGCGCAGCGCCAGAATCGATTTCACCGGATCACCACCACAGCTTTCGAGACCGTCGCTGATCAGTAGAATCATCGGTGAATTTTCAAGATGGGGATTCAGGTCGCTGCCGGCCTGCTCGAGACTGTAAGCGATCGGCGTGCGTCCCCAGGCGGTCAGCGAGGGGATGCGGGCGCGAATCTGACCGATGGTGTCAGCCGCAATGGGAATGACCAGTTCGGAGTTGGTGCAGCCTTTGACGCGGTCCTCGCGGTCGATATTCCGGTCGTGGCCGAAAAGGCGCAAGCCAACCTGCAGATCGGTTTTGCCCAGCGTGTCGGTCAGGTGAAACAGGGCCTGCCTGGCGAGATTGATTTTTGCAACGCCGCCGAGCGGCGCGTTCATAGAGTTCGAACAATCGAAGATCACTTCGAGGGCTGCACCGCCGTCTGCGGGCTGCGTCGTTTCACCGGAGTCGGCATCGGCACCGTCTTTGCCTGCCTCGTCGGTCTCACCCTCACCGCTTGCAGGCAGTTCACCGGTGCCCTTTTTCGGACCGATATCAGCGGGCTTTACCCGGACCAGTTCGGCAACGGTTTCCGGTTTTTCCTCCGCGGGAGAGTCCGGATCATCGGTCTGCCCCTTCGCCGAAACAGAAAGCAGCACTGACAGCGAGCAGGCGAGGAAAGGGGCAAGGCAGGGACGAATTCTCATAGGCTTGGATAGACTTAATACGCACTATCAAGCTGGACTTGGCCAGCCTTTCAACGAAGAAGATAATACAGCACCGTTACCTGCAGACGCACGGCACTGAAAAACTTGCACAGGATTGTTCGTATCCGGCAGCTTATCTCACTCACCCAGCGCCACGACGCGACCATCACGGGTAGCGATGCAGAGGCGCCCGTCAGCCGGATCTTGCAGCGCTTCGTCTCCACTCCCCGTAGCATTTTCATAAAAGACTCCTCCCCGCCAACCAGGTCAGAAGGACCGGGAACGATCAGGGTTTTGTCAGCGCAAGTAAATATAAGCTGCTTATACTTACATCTCAGATCGGAGTCGGAGTGACCCGACAGATGGATGCGAACTTGTGAAGGCGCAGCCCGACCGCTATCATCCCGGCCTTGTGAATCGATTCCATCTCTCATCCGCTTTCGTTCTCGGTGCTGCGGCACTGACTCTCACCGCCTGCTCCAACAAGGAAGACGCTGACGCCAGGCCCGCCTACACCGCGACGGCCGGTCCGACCGAGGGCGCCGACATCCCCGATCCGACGCTCAACAAAACTTACACCACCGCCAGCGGCCTCCAGTATGAGGCGCTGCGCCTCGGCACCGGCAAACGCCCGACCAAATTCAGTCGCGTCAAAGTCCACTACCACGGCTACCTGCCCAACGGCCAGGTGTTCGACAGCAGCGTCGACCGCGGTGAGCCGATCGTGTTCGGCCTCAATCAAGTCATCGCCGGCTGGACCGAAGGCGTGCAGTTGATGCGCGAGGGTGCCAAGTACCGCTTTCAGATTCCCGGCTACCTCGCCTACGGTCCGCAGGGTTCGCCGCCCAAAATCGGCCCGAACCAGACCCTGCTGTTCGACATCGAGTTGTTCGAGGTGCAGTGATGGAATTGAGGTGAAGCCTGCTGGTCGTCATCACCTGCGCATGGCTGATCCCGGTTCAGTTCCGGGATGATCCGCATCGCAAACTCATCGGACTGCAGATGGACCCGCGGCCCGGGGTGCTGCCTGTCACACATCTGCTGCACCAACGCACCGGCGACGGGATGCAATCCCGTCCTGCTCCAGTCGCGCCGACTTCAGGCTTAGCTGAACACCCGCTGAGCGCCTGCCCTACAGCACCACCTCGGGCTTAAACACCGCGAAAAAGTCGCGCTCGGCTTCCAACGACCCGATCAGCACGAGCAGGCTGTCCTCGACCAGCACCAGATCGGGCGCCGGATTGATCGAGCGTTCACCCTCCGTTTCGACGGCGATGATCGAGCAGCCGCAACGTGAGCGCACGGCAGTCTCGGCGAGCGTTTTTCCAGCCAGCGCGGCGGGCACGCGCGCGGAGAAAATGTTCACGCCCTCAGCGAGCAGCACGGTATCGCTGCTGCGCAGCACGTTAAACACAGTGTTGGCCCCCATCGACGCATACGACAGCACCAGATCGGCACCGGCGCGGTGCAGGCGCGCGGCATTTTTTTCGTGAGTGCAGCGACTGATGATCTGCATGCTGTGGCGCAGGCGGCGATAAAAAATCGTCAGGAAAATGTTAATATCGTCGTCGTGCGTGGTGATGATCGCCGTAGTCGCTTCCTGCATGCCCGCCTGAACCAGAACGTCGAAATTGGAGGCATCGCCGATGATGGCGTGCTCGATGTTACTCACCCGGTCGGCGATCTTTTCGATCATGGTCCACTCCACACCGACCTTGGTCAGCGCCTTGCCGGTGACGCGACCGACCCGGCCGCCGCCGGCGATGATCACCCGGTTGTGCTCCTGACACTGTTGACCGAAGACCTCGTTGTAGACATCGATCTGCTCCTGAGTTCCGGCCAGAACCAACACGGTGTGCTCGCTCAATATCGAAGTAGGGTCGGCCGGGCGAAACTGGCCACGCTCCCACAGGCCGACCGCCGTGACGCCGGTCTTCGGCCGCAGTTCACTCTCGGCAATGGTTTGACCAACCAGCGTCGTGCGCGCCGGACTGGCTTCTGCGATGATCAATCCCTCCATCTCGCCGATCACATGAGCGGCGGCATCATTGCCGATAACCCGCCGCGCCAGCGCCTGGCCGAGCATTTCCTCGAGCCGCAAAATGTGAGTCACGCCCGCCAGTTCGAGCGCATCGCGGACACTGTCCGATGTCGCCGACGCCACGATCGGAACCGTGTCGGAAAATTCGCGCACCGTGAAGGTCACATTGGTATTGGCGACATCATCGAGCGTGGTCACCACCATCGACGCCTCCTCAATCTCGAGTCGCTTGTAGGTCTCGGGATCCGTGCGGTCCCCCATCACCACCGGCACTCCCTGGTCACGCAATTCCAGCGCCTGTTCCACCGTCGGCACCAGCACGAAATAAGGGTAGCCATACTCACGCAACATGCGGATCAACATTTTCTCGACCGGCCCGTAACGGGTCAGGATGACGTGGTGTTCAGTTTTTGCCGGCACCAGCTTGGGCGCCTTGGCCGCCTCCTGCGCCGCCATCCACGGAGCGTAGAAAAATTCGATAAAGGTAAACGGCAGCAGCACCAGCAGATACATGACGCCCGTCACCAGCACGATGATGGAAAAGAAGCGGCCGGCATCGCTCTCAAAAGTGATGTCGCCGAAGCCGAGCGTCGACATCACCGTCAGGGTCCAATAGAAGCCTGTGACCCAACTGTGATGCTGCCCCTCGCGCTCCATCAGCATGTGAAAAAGCACACTGTAGAGACCGATCAACGCCAGCAGCACAGCGACCAGTTTGAGCAACGCCAACAAATTGACGCGACTGGTGCGGCTGCCCATCAGGGTACTGAGAATGGCGACGAGGGATTTCATGCAGGCGGCACGTTATCACAGGAGCGCTGAATGGGTTGCGATGATTTCGCCGCAGCAATTCCCACAAATCTAGTCGACCACGCGCACGTGCAGCCGATCCTCAGCGTGCGCGCCGCGCTCGTCAGTGCGCCAGACGTGCACCAGGTAGTCGCCCGGCTTTTCGTAAGTGTGCTCAATGACCGCGTAGCCATCTTTGGCCCGCTGCTCGACATTGCCATCTGATTTAGTGTGTTGCTCATCGCTGCCATCACCGAAGCTCCAGGTTTCTTCACCATGCGTAGTATTAAAACTACGCGCCTTGAAGGTGATCGGTTGACCCGCCCGCGGCTCGAAAGTCGGGTGAAAGGTCGCGTGCACCCGCGGCGGATCGATCGTGTTGCCGTTTTCGTCGCGCTCGAAAACTTTCACCGGCACAAAATCGTAGTCGGTGGTTCCGCTGTCATCGGTCACCAGCAGGGTCTCGACGAACGAACCGCGAGAGTCATATTGCTTTGCCGCCACCGCTCCGTCAGCCGCACTGCCATCGGCAAACTGCCAGTGCCAAGATTTGATTTCACCATCGCGACTCCACGAGCGAGCACCATCGTGCTCAACCGAATCGCCGACCACCACGACATGCCCGGGCCGCGCCACCGCAATCACCTGCGGATCGTACAACTCGCGGTAGCCCTGCCAGAGAAATGCATAGCCCTCCTGCGTGCCCCAGCGCCCCGAAGGTTGGCGACTCTTGATTTCAAAATGCAGATGCGTCCAGCCGCCGCTGCCGCCTTCTTTGCCCAGCGCGCCGAGACGCTGCCCCATCTTTACCCGCGCACCGGCGCGAATCGACTCATCGAAAGAATCGAGATGGCTGTAGCGATAGTACCAGCCGCGCTCGTCGAGCAGATAGAGCACATCGTAACGCGGCTCGACCGGAGATCCGGCAGCCGGTTCGTGACCGGGCAGGATCTTGTTGCCGGCCGACACCACCAGCGCATCGGTCGCGGCCACCACATCGATCAGTTTTTCGCAGCCGCCGATGTCGAGACCGGCATGATAATAAAGCTGACCATTGGGACGCCCCGCCACCGGCTCGTTGGAATAGGAAGTCTTGCTGGCCAGAAATTTCTGCTTCACCGGATAACCGAAGGTTCCCTCCGCGATCCACGCTGAGTCCGCCGGCCAGACGCGCAGGCGGGCATCTTTTTCCAGGGCCCAGTGGTCGATGTGACTGTTGTTCTGCAGGGCGCCGGTGATCGGACAATCGATCTGCACGCCACCCACGGTGACAGGCAGCCGGTAATTGCCCGCGACCAAAGTGGCGCGCTCACCGTTGACCTCGACCACCACTTGCGGATGCGCGATCTCGCCCCAGACAGGGCCTTTCGGCTCGTCGACCGAGATCAGTTTCAGTTTCGCACCATCGACCTCGACGGCTTCGCCAACCTTCAGGTCATGAGTTTCAAACAAGGCATCACGCGTCGCCACCTCCGCCGGCTTCTTCTCAAGCAATTCCTTCACCCCGTTCTCCAGGCCATGCAGCGTCTTCACCTCCGCCGCCGTCAGCGCCCGGTCGAAGCACGACAACTCGTCGAAGCCACCGATGAAGGCCACTCCAAGCCGGATCTGCGACATCGCCAGGTCCCAGGTGTACTGCTGATTCCAGCCATCCATCGCACCGCGCAGTTCGCCATCGAGATAAAGCCGCGCGACACCCGCCAGGTCGCCGTTATTAAAGCCCTCAAAGGTGCACACGACGTGCGTCCACTTGTCGCGTGAAAACGGTGGCGTCGGCACCTCGATCAGCGGGCGCTCGGCAATCGGAATCTCGCCATTTGGTTTGTCCTCAGGATTCCACGCCAGCCGGTCCGGAAAAACGCCCATCCGGCAGGGCCGCGGATCTTCGATACCGAACTCGAAAAAGAAACAGCCGTCGAGCGCACTGCGCGGCGTGATCTGAATCGGATCGGTGTAGCCCGGCTCGAGATCTTCGTCGGGCGTGGTGCGCAGCCAGAACGAAACGGTCCCCTGCCAATCCGAAGTCGCGTAAGGAAAATTCTTTTCCACCTGATAAAAAACGCGCGGCGCCGCCTTGGCTTTGAAGTGCAGACAATCGCCGAAGCGTCCCGTTCCCTTTTCATGAACCAGCTCTGTGGCATCGGCGTGCAAGCCGGCCTCGACCTGCTTTTCCGGCCCGGCGATCAGCGTGTACAGCTCGGCATCGCCTTTGGAAAAATCCGCCTTCACCCCGCCGTCGAACGAAGCATGAAAGGTCAGGGCCCCGGCCAGCGCCGAATCGTCGGCGGCGGCACTGCCCGGGAACAACATCGATAAAAAAAGGCAGGCGA
>CBDULB010000123.1:0-17747 GCA_965367965.1 uncultured bacterium
CGCCAGTATCACACTTTAACTCACCGGGCGGCTATTCTTCGCCGACCTTCACCAGCGCCTCGGCCCACTGCGACAGTTCAAAACCGTCGCTGGCCAAATCCGCAGTGATGACTTTGACGCCCGTCGACGCATCCGCAGCGACCTCGAAGTCAAAAATCACGCTCCCCCTCTTCCTCGCCGCGATCTTCACCGACTTCGTCACCATCTCACTCGACATGCCCTCCGGCAGATTCAGCGTGAAGCTAAACTGCCGCTGCCGTTGCGAGTGATTCCACAATCTCAACTCCAGCTGTCCGGTAGTTCCCGCCGCCAGCTCCTGACCATACGGATAAAACGACGCCCAGCGCTCATCGATGGCGAAATTGGCATCGTCCCAAGGCGTCAGCTCAGCGATCAGGTCGCGACGTTCTGCGTAGCGCTTCTCGAGCAGATCGAGTCGCTCATCCGAAAATCGAAACAGATGCGGAATGTGCTGATTGACCATCCACGCCCCCTCGGGCAATTCGCGCACCTTTTTGAAGCACAGGAAAAAGCCGCTGTCCTCGCGCATCAGATTGCGGTTCATCAGGCAGTAGTCATCGATCCCCGACGGCGAAAACGAATCGCCCATGAACAGCACCGGCGCGTGGTCCTTGCGCTCCGCCAGCAACGCGCCGTGGTTCCACATCTGACCGGGAAAGAACTGCGCCGTCAGCTTGAAGTTTTTCCACTCCAGGACCTCACCGTCCGCCATCACCGTGACCTCGTCGACCGCGTTTGGCGAGATGCCCGGCAGAAACCACGCACCGGGATTTTCCAAAACATCGGCAACCTCCGCGACCGCATACACCGGACAGCTGAATTCGCGCGCCGCCTCCGCCACCGCAGCGGTGTGATCATTGTGCGTGTGGGTGACGAAAATACCGTCGATCCGCGTCATGATGCCGTCAGCGATGGCCTTTTTCAAATCCTCGAAGGCCCGCTGGCCGCCAACGTCGAGCGCGAAGCCCGAACCGTCGTCGGCGAGCAGCAATTTGGTCGTCCCCAGATGCTTGCACCAGTCCGGAAGATCGACATGCTCGCTGTAATCCATCAATTCGACCTCAGCGTCCGCGCCGAGCACTCGACGGCCGGCAATGGTCAGCCGTTCCTCTTTAAAATACCAATTCAAGGCATTGGTGGACAGGTAGTTGGCGTAAATTTTACGCATACGATCAATTAAAATGCCAATGTCCTTCTGAACGTCAAAAATCGGCTCGCCGTGCAGCGGAATGATGATGTCCGGCTTTGCGGCGGCGAGTTTTTCAAGGCTGTTGATTAATTGTCCCAACCGTCCTCCGTAGCCGTGGTAGCCGCCGATTTTCGCCTCCGGAATCGCCTCCTGAAAGCTGTAGAGATCCGGAACCCGACCCCCGGCAAGAATCAAATCGCCACTGAAGGCGATCTTCTTGCCGCCGATCTCCGTAAGGTAAGTCACGCCCTCGCGCGTGTGTCCGGGAGTCTCCAGAATTGAAATCGCGACGCCCTGCTTGCCAATGACCATATCACTTCCGAACACAGCGTGGGCATTTGATAACGCAACGACGGGCAGCCTCGTCACCTGCTGCATGTAGTAGTCAAAACGATCGTCCCACCAGGCATCCCAATGCGCCGAAGGATTGGCGAGAAACCCGGCAACGCCCTTCGGAGTCGTCACTTTCCCATCTTCACTTGCGGCGGATCGTGCAAACTCGGTAGCGTCACGCCGCATATGGGTCATCAGCACCGTGTCAGCCGTCGCCGTGCCTTGCTCGGCACCATAGACAATCACTCGGTGACCACCCTTCTCGATCACCACCGAGTTGAGCCTTCCGCGCTGCAAAGTGACCCCGTCCGGCAACTCCTGCGCCGCCAGCGGGGAGCGAAAGGCCAGAACCGCGAGCAGCAGGCACAGAAAGTTCGGCATCGTTCTCATTTGGCCAGCATGATAGACTTTCAAATCGCTGGCAAGCCGAGCGTGATACCGACATCGAGACTTCACATGGACGGGGAAACACCACCGGGAACCAGATTTGTTCAGCCTGTCATTTGGATTATAGGCGCCCTATTGATTCTTCTAGTTACGTCATGGCTCGTGAACCTTCTCGCAGGATTAAAGCAACGTGCTGCACACCACCGTCAAATCTGGGAAAAGAACGCCGCGATGCACTTCCGCCAAGCGATAGAGTCCTACTTCACTGAGTTTCGCAAGTGGCCGGTCGAACCATCGGCAGATAACAACGGTGAGGCCGATTGGAAACCTTCTGATAAAGCGTTAATGGATGTAATTCTTGGAGCGGACAACGAAGCCAACAAGATCGTCAATCCACGACGCATCCCATTTTATTACACAAACAATCCTGCGAAGGGTGACAAGAAGAGAGGTTTCCATAGCGGTGTTAGATTCGATTCTGACGGCGGCGGCGAACTGTTCGACTCCTGGGGCAATCACTACCGGGTCATCATCGATCTCGACGGTGACGGCCACGTTCCCGCTCCCGACTGGGCTGAAGACCAAACGCCCATCCCGCAGCCCGTCATCGTCTGGTCGCCCGGCCCCGACGGCAAAGACGAAACCGAAGACGACAACATCACGACGTGGTGAGCAGCGTCATCGGAGCGTGAAGCCCCAGGGAGGAACCTCACTCCTGAGGTTCGCAGTGGACGAGCCGGATGACGAACTGATGTTGCGGCCGTCCACCCTGCCAAGGCAACGAGGACGACAGGAGTGTCGTCCCTCCTTGGGGCCCTACCTTCCTCGACGTCGGATGGCCAGAAGCACCACCATCCCAACGATCGCTGCGGCGATCGCCGCTACCCAGGCTTTGGAAAAGGCGAACTTGCCGACCTCAGGCGCCGGTGGCAGCGGAATTTCGCGCACCGTGCCGGGTTCGATGTCGAATACTTCGGGAAATGCCGCGGGGCGATTGATGACCAGCATGAGTCGCTTTTCGGCCGTGGCAGCGAACTGCAGCGTGAGCGTATTTTCACCGGCTGCGTAGGCGAGACGACCGACGCCACTGAAGCAGCCGGCGGGCACTTCAGTGTCGGCGGCGGGCAAACGGATCACATCGGCATCGGGAAAATCGAGCTCGAGTCCGGCGGCGCGTTCGCCGAAGCGGAAGGCAAATTTTTCGTCACTGAAGCGCCCCGCATTGGTAACCAAACCGGCGATGCTGGCATCGTCGAGCGACGCCAGCCATTCGGCACCAAACACGTCCTCTTCGAGCGGCGCGACTTCATCGCTCAACTCCGGGGCGTGCACCGTCACGTAAACAGTGACCTGGCCGGGTTGGTGGAGATTGATTTCCAGATAGTGATACAGCGCCGGGTGGGCACTGGCGAAATTTGCGCCGGCAAGAAGTGCGACAACGATCAGCAGTAGCGCGGCGCGCGAGTTCATGGGTGGCGAGGGTAAACACCGCCTTTCCGGTCGACAACCGTGCATTTCGCGTTAAGTCATTCTCATGCGATTGGGAATTATCGGCTGTGGAAAAATGGGACGGGCGCTGCTTGGCGGCATTCTTGAGGCGGGTCTGGTGCAGCCGTCGGCGGTAACGGTTCACGATGCCTGGGCCGATGCGGCGCAATCGGCGGCGAATGATCTTGGCGTCACGGCGGTCGACAGCAATGCGGCGGTCATCGAAGCGGCGGACGTGGTGTTGCTGTGCGTAAAACCGCAGACGTTTGCCGAAATGCTCGGTCAGTTGAGCGAAGCGGACGTCGAAGGCCGACTGTTGATCTCGATCGCGGCCGGGGTGCGCATTGAAACCATCGAGAAGCTTAGCGGTGGGCGGCATCGAGTAGTGCGCGTTATGCCTAATACGCCGGCCCTGGTCGGCAAAGGCGCCTCGGCCTTCGCGGTGGGTCCATCGGCCAATGACGACGACGCCGGGACGACGCAACAACTGCTCGGCGCGGTCGGCTACGTGACGCAGGTCAGCGAAGATCAGCTCGATGCAGTGACGGCACTGTCGGGATCGGGCCCGGCTTACATTTTTGCCATGATCGAATCGCTGGTCGCCGGCGGGATCGAACAGGGGCTCGACGCTCAAGTGGCACACGATCTTGCGGCGAACACGGTCGCCGGAGCGGCGGCGATGGTTCTTCAGGGAACGGACTCCCCCACCCAACTGCGGGAAAATGTCACCAGCCCGAACGGCACCACCTTCGCGGCATTGGAATCGATGCGCGCCGCCGACTTTGACGGCATCGTTCGCCGCGCGGTGGGTGCAGCCTGTGACCGGTCGAAAGAACTCGGTAAGGCCTGATAGCCTGTTAACTAAGGAATGAACGTTTGATCGATTAACGCACCAAAATTTCACGAACCGGGTGTAGCGGAATTTATCAAAATTTCGCTGCTGCGTTGGCCGCGATGCGCCCGACGAAATTCTTACGAATTCCGCTACCTCTGCCATCGTGATGTTGATGGCTTACTGACAATCAGATAATTTTATGGACGCACAGCAACTCAGAGACGCTTTCGAAGCTGCCGGTCAGGGACAGGTATTTCGATTTTTTGACGAACTCGATGAAGCGCAGCGCGAGCTCCTGCTCGATGACGCGCGACAGATCGATCTGGCGGAAATCAATGGTCTGGTCGACACGCTGCTCAAGTCGGATACCGCGGGCAACGAAGCTTTGGCCGATCAATTGACCCCGGCAAATTACCTGCCGCTACCGGCAAACGGCGGTGATGCCGATCTCTGGGCCAAGGCACGCGAGGTTGGTGAGCGGGCCCTGCGCGACGGCAAGGTGGCGGCATTTACCGTCGCCGGCGGTCAGGGCACCCGGCTTGGATTTGAAGGACCGAAGGGCACCTTTCCGGTGACGCCAATCCTGGGCAAGACACTTTTCCAGGTGTTCGCCGAAAAAATCCGTGCTGCCGGTAATCGCTACGGCAAACCGGTGCCGTGGTTTCTGATGACCAGCATCATCAATCATGAGGCAACGCTGGCATTCTTCGAGCAGAACGACTACTTCGGCCTCGAACGGGATCAGGTGTTCTGTTTCAGTCAGGGCCTGATGCCGGCGGTCGATCCGGACGGCAAAATTCTGCTCGCCGAAAAGCATCGCATCGCGCTCAGTCCGGATGGGCATGGAGGTTCGCTGCGGGCACTGGTGCGCAGCGGTGCGACCGCGAAAATGCGCGAACGCGGCGTCGAGGTATTGAGTTATTTTCAGGTAGACAACCCGCTGGTGCATTGCATCGATCCGGCCTTTGTCGGCCATCACCTGTTGAACCAGTCGGAGCTGTCGAGCAAGACGGTGCTGAAAACGGTTCCAGAGGAAAAGGTCGGCGTATTTTGCGAACAGGACGGTCAGGCCATCGTTATCGAATACAGCGACCTGCCCGGGCGACTCGCGCAGGAACGCGATGAAATCGGCGCGCTGAATTTCCGTGCCGGCAGCGTCGCGATTCATCTCTTCGATCGCGACTTTGTCGAGCGTCTCGGTTCCGGCAGCGATTCCGCGGCGACCCTGCCGTTTCACAAGGCCAGCAAGAAGGTGCCGACGGTCGACGCCGCAGGCAACGCGATCAGTCCGGACGAGCCCAACGGCGTCAAATTCGAGATGTTTGTGTTCGACGCGCTGCCCTTCGCGAAGAACCCGATCATCATCGAGGCGGCGCGCGAGGATGAGTTCAGCGCGGTGAAAAATGCTGAAGGTGTCGATTCACCGCAGACCTGCCGCGACGATCAGATGCGGCAATTCGCCCGCTGGCTGATCGCTGCGGACGAGGCACTCAGCGTCGACGACACCGGCTTGCCGGCGCAGCCAATCGAAATTTCCCCGCTGATCGCCGACAGCCAAACGGCCTTTGTCGAATACTGGAACTCTTTGACCGAAAAACCGCCGATCGATCAGCCCTTGCAACTTGGCGCGAAAGCGGAAAAGTAATCGCCATGAAGCCCGTCGCCGCGTCCGCCATGCTCGTCGTTGTTGCGACACTTGCGCTGAGTGGATGTAAATCGCTTTTTAAGAAGGAAGTCCCCACCCAGAAGGTTCGGATCGAGAATCTCGTGGTCAGCGGACAATATCCCGAGGGGCGCGATCATTTCGTCGCCTGGGCGATGACCACCGGTTACAAGTCCGGGCCGGACGCCGAACTTCTGCCCCCGCGACAATGGCGTGACGGTTTTCGGGTGCATCTCGAACAACTGGAACGTCCGGCCCGCGCCGACGACATGAATCAAAGTCTGACACCGTTTAATCGTTCCTTGCCGATCGATGTCTCGGGGCTGCGCCCCGGGTTTTACATCGTCAATGTCAATGGCTCCGAAAAACGTCTGGAAATTCCGGAGCCTCCCGTGCTGGTCGACGAAGCGGTGTCGGCGCCGGCTGCGGATGCGGATGCGGATGCCACCACGGAGCCGTAGCCAATTGTCGCTCCCGGGTCCCCGCGTTGGTGAAAAGCGGAAGCTCCGTGAGCTTATGAGGCTCAACCGTCAACAGTGAACGGCTCCAGCCAGGGGGGCGAGGCGGGTTGACATCCGGATGCGGCAACAGGTTTGGGTTTATGGTAAAAAAAGGAAGTGCTTAAATATGGTTATTATGGTATTTTACGCTTGTTTAAAATAAATCCCTCCCATGAACTGCTCTTTTCCCTTCCGCACGGCTCCGTCAGCTCTCGCCGTCCTTGCACTCGCAGCTGCTTCGTACTGTTCGCTGGGCGTCGATTCCGTTCACGGCTTCGAAATTGAGTTCGACTACACCTACGACGACGCCGGCTTCTTCGGAGCGACTCAACGAAATGCCCTGGAAAGCGCGGCGTCTTATTTCGAAGGCATTATCGGTGATGATTTCGACGCCATCACACCCAGCGGAGGGAACTCCTGGACGGCGTATATCTTTGATCCGGAGAACATTGGTTCGACGCTATCGATTGTAAATCAGTCGATCGCGGCGGACACGATCCGTGTATACGTCGGCAGTGCCAACCTTGGCGGTGCGCTGGGTTTGGCACAACCGGGAGGGTTTACCGCCTCCGGAAGCGGTTCCTGGCTGAATACTGTCGTTAAACGCGGCGAGGGAGGAGTGATCACGCCGTCGACCACCGGCGACGATACCGAGGTCGCCCCCTGGGGTGGCGTTATTTCATTCGACAGCACGGCAACGTGGAATTTCGACGATGAGACTGGACCGGGCGCCGGTGTGGGTGAGCACGATTTTAGAACGGTAGCGCTGCACGAGCTGGGCCACGTGCTCGGTCATTCCACCGGGGATTCCTATACGGCTCTGATCAACGGATCCAACGAATTCACCGGCACTAAAGCGGTCGCTTCGTTTGGTGGCAACGTGCCACTCGAGTCAGATGGACACTTCGTCGATGGCACCAGCAGCACGGTTTATATTGGCGGTGGAACTCAAGACGCGGTCATGTCTCAATCACTGCCGACCGGAACCCGTCGCGAGTTTACCGCTCTCGATGCCGCATCGCTGGATGACATCGGCTACGATCTGGTTCCCGAGCCGACTTCGGCTCTGCTGCTGCTCACCGCAGGCGTAAGCTTGCTGTTGCGCCGGCAGCGGCGCACGGTTTAACGCCTTATCGTCTGCTTGCAGGCAGGTGTCAGGCGGTCTTTAGTGGGCGCACCTCCGTCAGCCGTGACGGTGCACCGCACTTTTACCCAGCCACTTTTGTCTTTGAACCATCCTTCCCCTGCCAGTCCTGTCGCCGACGATTCGACTGCGCCAATGACCCGTCGTCAGCGATTTCGCCGCGCCTGCCGTCTTGAGCCGCTCGATTACCCGCCCACCTGGTTGATGCGTCAGGCGGGGCGATGTCTGCCGGAATACCGCGCGCTCAAAGAAAAGCACGACTTCGTCGAAATCGCGCAGACTCCCGATCTGGCGACCGAGGTCACCTTGCAGCCGATCCGTCGCTTTGACTACGATGCAGCGATCCTGTTCAGCGACATTCTGGTTATTTCGGAGGCGATGGGTCAGCCCTATGGCTTTGCCGAAAAAGGCGGGATCGCCATGGATTTTAAAATCCAGACCGCCGCCGATGTCGACCGCCTGGAAACCGGCGCGATCCGCGAGCGCCTCGATTACGTTGCCAAAGCATTGACGCAGATCCGGGGCGAACTCGGTGACAAAACCGCGTTGATCGGATTTGCCGGTTCACCGTGGACTCTGGCAAATTACATGATGGAGGGCGGCAGCTCACGGAATTTTGAGACCGCCAAGAATCTGTTCTACACCGAACCGAAAGTGTTCCACAACTTGATGGAAAAGATCACGGTGTCGGTTGCCGAGTACCTGCAGATGCAGATCGATACCGGTGCCATCGACGCGGTGCAGATCTTCGATACTCAGGCGGGCATACTCAGTGACGACGCCTACTACGAGGCTTCGGCGCGCTGGACCGGTGAGATCATCACCCGTCTCCGCCAGCAATCGGATACCGCGGTCATCGTTTTTGCCAAAGGCGCGGCGTCGTATCGCGGCGACCTCGAACGCACCGGCGCCAATTTGATCAGTGTCGACTGGACCAGCAGCCTGGCCGATTTTCGCCGTCAACTTCGTCCCGGTATCGGCGTTCAAGGTAATATCGATCCGTCATTTCTGCTGACCACACCGGAAGTCATCGCTGCCGAGACGCAGCGCATTCTCGAAAGCATGCGCGATCTGCCCGGACATATTTTTAATCTCGGTCACGGGGTCATGCCCGAAGCCAAGCTGGACTGCATCGAAAGCCTGCTGACCACGGTGCGCAACTTTCGCGGCAACGCAACAAAATGAAGCGCTCCGCCGTAGCGGTGGTTGGCGGCGGCATCACCGGTCTGACCGCCGCGTGGCGCCTGCAGCAACACGGCGTCGACGTCACTCTGTTTGAGGCTGGCGAACATGTCGGCGGAGTTATCGGTACGGTTAAGAGGGACGGCTATCTGGTCGAGCGTGGCCCTAACACTTTACTCGAAACAACACCGCTGATCGGCGAAATGATCGACAGCCTGGGCTTGCGTGAGCGAGTGCTGCATTCTGATCCCGGAGCCGAAGCGCGTTACATCATCCGCCGCAACGAACCCGTTGCCGCGCCGTCGACTCCGCCCGGTTTTTTCAGTAGCCGACTTTTCTCGTGGTCGGCAAAACTGCGCTTGCTCGCTGAGCCCTTCGTTAGAAAATCAAAACCCGAAGCCGATGAAAGTCTGGCAGATTTCGTCCGTCGCCGACTCGGCCAGGAATTTCTCGACTACGCCATCAATCCTTTCGTAGGTGGTATCTATGCCGGCGATCCTGAGAAGTTGTCGTTGCGTGAAGCTTTCCCCCGCCTGCACGCCATCGAGCAGGAGTATGGCTCGTTGATCATCGGCCAGATCCGCGGAGCCAGGAAGCGCAAACAGAGCGGTGAGATGTCCAGGCAGAATGCCGCCAAGCTGTCTTTTGACGATGGCCTGCAGGTGTTAACGGATGCGCTGGCTGAAGCTCTCGGTGAGCGTGTGCGCTGCGCCACTGCACTGACAAAATTTCAACGCCGCGATAAGGGCTGGAGCGTAGGTCCGGACGGCGGGGCAGACTACGAGGCAGTGTTGCTCGCACTGCCGGCTTACCGTATGGCAGAGCTGGATATCAGTGATGCCGCCACACCGTTCAACGGACTCAACCCGCTCGGCGACATCCACTATCCGCCGGTCGCCAGCGTAGCTCTCGGTTTTCACCGTGATCAGGTGGAACACCCGCTTAAAGGTTTCGGAGCACTGATTCCAGAAGTTGAGGGGTTTCAAATTCTAGGTACGATTTTTTCCTCCACTCTGTTTCCCGGTCGCGCACCGAAAGATCACGTGCTGCTCACCTCTTATCTGGGTGGGACGCGAGCTCCGCATTTAGTCGAGGGGCGCAGCCACGACGAACTGTGTGCCACCACCTTGAACGATCTGCGACGACTCTACGGGATTACCGGCGAGCCCGCTTTCGCTCACAGCATCAACCATCCCCGTGCGATTCCGCAGTACAATCTCGGCTACCAACGATTCCGTGAGGCCATGACCGCTGCCGAAAACGCCTTGCCGGGGCTGTTTCTCGCCGGGCACAGTCGCGATGGTATTTCGCTCGGCGACTCGATCGACTCAGGTGATCGGGCGGCTGGGAAAATTCAAAAATTTCTGATCAACTCTGTCTGAGCAACGTAATATCCCGTAATGTCTGTAAACGATCTATCCAGCGATTCACAAACCGGCGTCCTGCTCGTTAATCTGGGCTCCCCCGACTCGACCGATGTCAGCGACGTGCGCCGCTACCTGCGTCAATTCCTGATGGATGGACGGGTGCTCGATGCCCCCGCGCCGATTCGTTTTTTCATCGTTAATTGCCTGATCCTGCCAAAACGTCCGCACGAGTCGGCCGAAGCCTATCGCGCCATCTGGACTGACCAGGGCTCGCCGCTGATCGTCACCAGCCAACACGTGCAGGACTTGCTGCAGGACCTGGTCGATTTTCCCGTCGAACTGGCGATGCGTTATCAAAATCCATCGATCGAGCACGGCATCTCCGAACTGCAGAAAAAAGGCGTGACAAATCTGGTCGTCATACCGCTGTTCCCGCACTATGCCATGTCCAGCTACGAGAGCGCCGTCGAACGGGTCAAGGTGGTCGCCGCCCGGCAGGCTCCTGAAATGCGATTAAATATCGTTGCACCTTACTACAACGAGCCGGACTACATCGAGGCGATGGCCGCGAGCGCGGAGCCTTATCTGGCCTCCGACTTCGACCACTTGCTGTTCAGTTTCCACGGCATCCCCGAGCATCATTTGAAAATTTCCGACCCGACCAACGGACACTGCATGATGGCCGCGGACTGCTGCTCCGGTGATCATCCGGCGCACGCCACCTGCTACCGCGCGCAGTGTTTTAAAACCGTCGAGGCGTTCGTCGCCAGAACCGGTCTGCCGACTGATAAATATTCGATCTCGTTCCAGTCGCGCCTCGGCCGCAAACCCTGGTTAAAGCCCTACACCGACAAAGTCATCGAAGAGATGCCGGCACGCGGCATCAAAAATCTGCTGGTCATGTGTCCGGCATTTGTCTCCGATTGTCTGGAAACTCTTGAGGAAATCGGTATTCGCGCGAAAGAGGATTTCATCGCCGCCGGTGGCGAAAAGTTGACGCTGGTGCCGTGCATGAACGAGCATCCTCGCTGGATCGAAACCCTGGAGGCCTACTCGAAGAAGGGGCTGGCTGAGCTTACAGCAAATGGATAATCCCACGCAGCACCGCAACCACGATGGCGACCAGCGCGATGACCACCGCCATCGTGCTGGCGATGCCGCCACGCTTTTTCGGAGATAAGGCGATGATCATGCCGATCGCGCCAAAAATGATCGCAATGATGGCGATCAGGAACTGAGCGCCGGCACCAACGAAGAAAGTGGCGATTGCCGCCACGATGGCAATCACCGATGCGATGCTGTAACTCTGACTGCTGCTTTGGGGGGCTTTTTGATTCATGCCTCAGCGTATCGGATCCAGTGAGGCACGTCAAAGCCACTTCGCTTGCCGGCGTCCTGTCCGCTCAGCGCTATTTGAGCCGGTAAAGATACTGCCGGTAGGATCTCTGCTCGAGGCCGGGGAACAGTTTGACCAGTTCAAACTGTTCGGGATCCTCGAGAATTTTCACCACCTCGGCGTTCTCGGCGACCGCGTTTTCCCGGTTGCCGAGGATGAAGTACATGGGGCGCTGTTGCTGGCGTGATCGCTCGATAAGGCGCTGCATCTGAGGCACCTGCCAGACCAGCCGCAGGCGCGGATCGTAAACGCCTGCCTCGGTCCACCACGCCCCGATGATCGGATGTTTCTGCTCATCGTTTCGATACGGATAAACCCCGCCGCGCACCGCGACAATGGCACCGCGCGTCGCCTGTTTACCGATCACCTGATAGGCAGACAGTGCGGGATAGCCTGCCCACAAGACCAGACCGACCAGCGCATAGCCGACGTAGCGCGGCAGCATTGCGCGTGCTCCCCTGCGGATCCGCGTTGCGATCCAGGCGGAGATGGTCGAAACGCCACTTCCGCAAGCCAGCGTAACAAAGGGCAACACAAAAATAACATACCAGGGCAGCAAGGTCGCGCCGGTCAGCACACTGTTCAGCCAGGCCAGGGCAAGACCGAGCAGGGCGCCGATGACTACCATCGCCCCCGCCGCGGAGCGCCGCAGCAAGGCCACCAGGCCGACTGGAAAACACACCGCTGCCACTGACAGACCGATCCAGAGCTGCGGCAGTGCGGCGTACTTAGCCACGGCAGGATTGAAGCGATTTTCGGGGTCACCGTCATGCCATGGCATGCCAATCGCCAGCTCGCTCAACACATCCGGCCAGAAACCGAATGGGATGCCTTCTTTAAAAACCGGCACCCGTTGCATGGCGTCGACGACTTGAGGCAGAGACGGCAGCAGTAGCGGCATCAGTAACATCGCCGAGAGAATGTTGGCGATCAGCAGGCAGCGGATCGATGCGTCGGTGAGCAACGCGGCAAATTTTCCGCGTCGCAGCGCCGTCACCGCGAGCCCGCCGAGCACCAGGCCATTGATGCCCGCGGCGAGATAGACTCCACCGATATTGGCCCACAAATATGCCACCTGGCAGAGTGCATAAGCCAGCCACCATCGCCAGCGCGGCCGCCCGCCCTCATCGCGCAGGGCCTCGACCAGGCACCACGCGGCGAGCACGCCGAATCCGAACAGCAATCCGTAGCCCCGTGCCTCGGTGGAATAACGCAGGTGCCAGGGATGCAACGCCAACAGGAGCGCCGCGAAAAGCCCGCCGGTGGACATGCCGGCGGCACGTCCCAGACCGGCGATGGCGAGCACCGACAGCAATCCACCCGCCAGAGCCGGCAGTCGCAGCGGTATTTCGTAAACCTGCCCGGGGACTCCGTCGTTGATCGACTGCCAGCTATCGTAGCCCAGTCTCGCCAGGGCGCTGAACAGCGCGTGATTATTCGCCATGCGGTTGCCCCACAGCGTGTCCAACCAGGTGGTTTCAACGAACGCAGCCGGTGTCTCGTCTTCGTGATCGATGTAGCCATTTTTGAAACTGCCTTCGATGTAGCGCGAGAACCCGGCGATTTCATCGTTGTAGAGGCTCAGGTCCATGCGCGGCCAGCGAATGCCCGCCGCCAGCACCACCAGCAGGACCACCGCGATCCACCAGCGCCCGGAACTAGGCTGACTGGATTGGAGGCGCTCCACGGGTTTGCTCTCCGGGCTGCGCTTTATCCACCAAAACCGCCGCGTCAGCAACAAGCCCAGCGCCAACAAGCCGTCGACCAGTGCCGCACGCCACAGGCCCCAACGCACAAAATGGTCGACGCGCAGCCCCTTGCCCTCAGCTTCACGCAACGCGATCGCATCGCGCCACTCACTGCCGGTTTTGGCCAGCACGGCAGCACAGAAAATCACCACGGCGAGCAGCAGACCCGAGGTCACGACGGCTGCCACGCTCGAGCAAAACGGCCAGCATTTCACCGTTCCCCGGTCGTCACCGTTTCTGATTTTTTTCAGCCAGCCAAACACAATCGAGACACCGACATGCGCGGCGAGGCGCCAGACTAACATCAACGCCATCGTGTCGCTATCGGATATTGGCGTTGCCAAGACTGTCGCCTGCGGCGATGAACAGAGCTCCCCTGCCCGTCCGTTTCGCGATGTCCGACACGTCCCCACCAGATCCAAGCCCCCGCGCCCGCTCGACCGATGGCAATCCGCGTCTGTTTCTGCTGTTCCGGATCTTCTTCAACTGTCGTTTCTACTATCCGGTCTACGCCATCATGTTCCTCGACTTCGGTCTGACCATGGAACAGTTCGCCGCGCTCAACGTTGCCTGGGCGGTCGCCATTGTCCTGCTCGAAGTGCCTTCGGGCGCACTCGCTGATCATTTCGGCCGCCGCAGTCTGGTGATCGCCGCCGCGGTGCTGATGTTGATCGAAATGATCGTGCTCGCGGTCATGCCGGTAGTCGGTTCCGGCGATGCCTCGCTCAGTGCCGAAGAACAATCGCGAGCCTTGCTCATCCTGTTCACCGTTTTCATGATCAACCGGGTGGTCAGTGGCGCCGCCGAAGCGGCTGCGTCGGGAGCCGACGAAGCGCTCGCCTATGACTCACTGCCGGTGGCAACGCGCGACGATGACTGGTCGCACCTGACCTCGCAGTTGATGAAATGGCAAAGCGCCGCCTTCATCCTGGTGACGCTGGTTGGCGCCGCAGTGTATGACCCCGAGTGGGTTAATGGCGTGCTCAATAAACTCGGCGTCGACCGCTCGCTGACTCAGGGAGAGACTTTAAAATATCCCATCTACCTCAACGTCGGCACCGCCCTGAGCGCCCTTTACGTCGCGGTGCGCATGCGTGAGCCCGAGCGCATCCGCCCCCATGCTGAACTGCCTTTGTTTGCGGCGATGAAACAAACCTCCCGTGCCACCCTGCGCGCCGGTGTCTGGATTCTGCGCTCGCCGGCGGCGCTGATGTTGCTGCTCATCGGCCTGTTCTTCGACAGCATCGTCCGCCTCTACTACACCGTCGGTTCAATCTATCTGCGTTTGCTGCAATACGAAGAGCGTCATTTCGGCATGATCAGTGTCGCCGGGTCGGTGGTTGGCATTTTTTCCGCCTGGCTGGCGCATCGCATGATCAAACGCCTTACACCGGACACAAACGTTCACATTGTGACCTTGCTGATATTTGTCGGCTTGGTCAGCCTCGCCTTTCCGATTCCCTGGTACGGGGTGGTCTTTCTGGTGCCGTTGTGGCTGGCGATGCGCTTGCTGCACTTTTTCCTATCCAATTACCTCAACCGCATCACCGATTCGGAACATCGCGCCACCGTGCTGTCGTTCCGCGGCCTGACCATGAACCTGTCCTACGGTGCGGTCACGCTCGCTTATGGAGTGCAGTCTTCATGGTTGAGAAATGCCCACCAACCGGAACATTTTGAAAAGCTGTCCGCCACCGGGCTCGCCGCATTCGATGAAACGATTTTCAGCAAAGCGATCTCCACCTGGTGGATCTACTTCGTGGCCATTGCCATCGGTCTCTGGTTGTTCCAGCGGATTCGCTACCGCAAGAGCTTCGGTGAACTGATCGAAGCCGGATCGGCTCAGCGGAAAAATGACTAGAGAGTCTCTGACCACTTCATGGGCCGGGTATGCCGTTTTTGAATCTGCCAGCCCCGGTGCGAATCGAGTGGCCAACGGTGCCGCCGGCCTCCAATTGCCGTCCTCTCGTTAACGCTGCTTGCGCGAACGCACGGCGGCCGACGGGGTATCGCCTTCATCTACCGCGGTGCGTGGCAGTGAACGATTTCCGGAACGGTCGTCGACACCATCGCCATCGAGGTCGGGATTCTCAAACAAAGTCGGAACCAGCCGGAACGACAACTTCTCCAGACCGCGCAGCACCTCAACCTGGGTCGCCTGACCGGCACTGAGGTAATAAAACGCGTCGGCCAGTTGATCGAGCGTGCGCACCTCATCGCCACCGATCGACACCACCACATCCTGCGGGCGCAGGCCGGCTCGCTGGGCCGGAGACTCCTCGCGCACACTGACGATTTGTGGGGTTGATGAATCAATGTGAAATGTCGCTCCGATCCAGGCGACACCGGTCGGTTGATCGGCGGCGAGATCGCGCAGCAAGCGCGACAACACCGGGATCGGCACGGCATGATGTTCGTCCGGAGCACTCAACTTGCGTGCACTCATGATGGCGACGACATCTCCGGCTTCGTTGAGCAGCGGTGCACCCGCCATGGTAGCGCTGAGATTCATGTGAATTCGCCACAGCGACGTCGGCAGGGTTTCCCCCTGGTAACGACTGTCCCGTCCGGCGATACGACCCGGTACACAACGCTCGGGTCCACCGTCCGCATCGATTTGATCAAAACCAAACACCACCGCCGCACTGCGCGGTTTATCGTTGCGCACTAAGGTCAAACGCCGGCGCCCCGCGTCGGCGGCTGGCTTCCCGGCAGAATCATCTCCCTGCCCATCTCCGCTTTCGCTGCCGATTCGCAGCAAAGCCACACCGGTTGGCTCATCGATGCGCAACAATTTTGCCGAACGGGTGACCTGGTCGTGACGCACATCAACGCGCAGATTCTCATCCGCGACGACCCGCCCGGGCAACACCGTCACTAGAATTTCTGAACCCGCATCATTGACGGAGAATCCCAGACTGGTGACCGCATCCATGCCGCCGCTGGAGTGACTCCACAACACTTCTGAAACCGCCTGTGCCGTGCGCTTATGCAATTCCGGCAACGAAACCCCGAATCGCACCGACTCATCGACGCCTACCCCGCCGACAGCGACTGAGGTGGTCGCCACGGTCGCTTCGAGCGGCACCGGCGGTGGCGCGATTCTGGTATCGGTATCGGAATCCTCATCCTTGTCCCTGGCGAAGGCGGATGATGAACCCACGACCAGTGCAACAAAACTGCACACCAGGGTCAGCAACCGGAGGCTTGCGGAACTCACAACGCCTCGTCGGCGAATTTTTTCTGCAGGCATCATAGTGCAAAAATCCCCGTCGGTGAGGAGTTGGGCGCGCGACATCAGGTAGTCCGCCTCACAGCTCCCGAAAACCCGGAACCGAAAAACCCCGCTCAGCATCACCATGCTTTTCAGGTGCCCGCTTTACCGGCCGAACCGGGTCCGCCGCCGCGGCCTGCGTAGGTGACAAGCCGACCTGCTCAGCTGCCGGTGAAGCCGGGCCGCCACCGTCACCGGCATGCAGCGGATCAACCGGGTCGTTATTCAGATAGGCGAAAATCATCAGCGAGGCATAAGCCGCTGCGCCGCCAACCACCCACTTGCTGCTGCCGAAGCCCCAAAACCAGTTGGCGACCTTTTCGGTCCACAGGCTGAAGGCTGAACGACGCAGCATCTCAGCACGCTGGCGGTGCTGAAACTCGAGCAAAAAGTCCTCATAGTACCCCTCCGGCGGACGCTCGTAGCGCTTCAGCCGGAGCAGTTTCTGGACGTTGGATAGATCGGAATCGCTCATAGCACGGGCTATCGGTGAATAGCGTTCATGGCCAATAACTCAGAGATAATAAAATCCATAATATTAATAAAAGCAAATGAACCCTGTCGGTATCGGCCAGCAAAAACCGGCAGCCGCCGAGTTTCCAGATTCGAGTTTCATTTGCTTCGCTTTCATTTCACAAAATCTTCCAAATAGGTCTGCAACTGACGATGCGCATAGAACAGCCGCGACCTGACCGTGCCTTCCGACACACCCAGGATCTGGCTGATTTCTGCGTGCGGCATTCCCTGGATGTCAAACATCGTCACCACAGCTCTGTGGTCTTCTGACAGCTCCATCATGGCCATGTTCAATCTTTCTTGAAGTTCGTTGATATTTGCCTCGCGCACCGGATCGCTCTTCGACGTCGCTTCGATGAACTCTTTGTCGTTTTCGATGCCCTTATCGACATCGTCGAGGCTCAATTTGCGGCGCCGGCCCCGTTTCTTCAGGAAATTCAACGACATGTTGACCGCAATTGCATAAATCCACGTGTAAAACGACGATTTGCCCTGAAAGCGGCTCAGCGCCCGGTATCCCTTGGCGAATACCTCCTGGAGAATGTCATGCGTGTCCTCATGATTTGAGGTCATGTTGTAGACCATGCCGTACAGCTTGGGCGTGTATTTCATCACCAGCTCATCAAAAGCCAGCGTGTCGCCGTCCTGAGCCTGGGCCACGAGGTGCCGGTCTACATCGGGCTTACGGGGTTTCATCACCTGAT
>CBDULB010000124.1:0-17542 GCA_965367965.1 uncultured bacterium
CGAGGTAAGTCTGACTGCCTCGCCCCGCTTCATCAATACCATGGCCGGGTACGATGCCTGGTCTTTCCCGGAAGTGATGGAGTTTTATAGCGGGGTTCTCGACCTCGAAGCGGAATTCGACATTCCTGTGTCAGTGGAAACTCATCGGGGGCGGGCATTCAACAATCCCTGGAGAGTGCGCGATGTCCTGCTCGAGCTTCCCGCGCTCAAGATCACCTGCGACTTCAGTCACTTCTGTGTGGTTGCCGAGCGCCTTGTTCTCGAGGAAGAGCCGGAGATTCTTGCGCTCTGCGCTGAACATGCGTTCCACCTGCAGACCCGGGTCGGCTACAGCCAGGGGCCTCAGGTGACCGATCCGCGGGCGCCCGAATCCCGTGAAGCCCTGCTCGCGCATGAGCGTTGGTGGAATGCCATCTGGGAATCGCAGACCGAACGCGGCTTCGAGACCTCCACCCTGACCCCGGAGTTTGGCCCGGACGGCTACCTGCATACGCTTCCCTATAGCGGCGAGCCGCTCGGCGACCTCTGGGAAATCAATCGATGGATCGCCCACCGTCAACGCGATCGATTTTCAGAAATTTATTCAACCAGCACAACATCATGAGCACTACTGAAACTCTACCCTGCAATGCCGCTTGCTCTTCGAGCAGCCCGGCAAAGTACCGCTTTCCCGCGTCGAAAAGTATACCTGACACGGAGACCCTGTTGGCACGCGTCATCGAATCTGCTGAGCTGCCCCGGGAACAGTCGCAGTCACTCCCTCCGGGCGCCTACATCGATCCGGCCTTTCTCGATTTCGAGGCTTCCGAGATCTTTCGCAAGGAGTGGATCTCGCTGGCGCATATTTCTCAACTGCCGAATCCGGGAGACTTCATCAAGGTCGATGTCTGTGGTGAACCGATGTTGGTGACCCGCGGCAAGGACCAGCAGATCAAGGTTCTCTCGCGGGTTTGCCGACACCGCGAAATGGATGTGATGCCTAACGGGGGCGACTATCCGGAGAAGGGGAATCAACGGGTCATACTTTGCCCCTATCATCTGTGGAGTTATGAGATGAGTGGCAAACTTGTCGGCGTGCCCGAGATGCAGGAGGCGGAGGGCTTCGACCGCACCGAGGTCTGTCTGCACGAGTATCGCAGCGAGATCTGGGAAGGATTTATCTTTGCGACGCTGTCTGACGACATTCCGCCACTGGCGGAGAAATACGCCGGACTGAAGGATAAATTCATCGGCAAATGGAAGCTGGACGAAGCGGAGCTGGTCTGGGATCAGCATTGGGATTGCGATTTCAACTGGAAGATCCTGCTCGAGAATTTCATGGAGGCCTATCATCATCTCGGGGCTCACCGCAAAACCCTGGAACCTTTCCTGCCGGCGAAAGGATGTTGGACCGAGCCCTACGACGAAAATTATTCGGTCATGCACCTGCCTTTGCGGGAGGACATGAAGCAGGAGATTCTCGCTACCGGAGATGCCGGCACGACGATGATTCCTTTCCCGGGACTCGCCGTCGAGGACTACACCGAGTGGTGGGTCTATCTCGGCTTCCCCAATTTCCTGATCTTTAATGCACCCGATCGGACCTACTGGTATCGCCTGCTTCCGACCGGTCCGGAGACCTGCAGTCTGACCACTACGATGCTGATTCATCCTTCCAACAAAGAAGCCGATGGATACGACGAGCTCTACGCCAGCGAGGTGGCTGCAGCGATTGCTTTCCACATGGAAGACATGGAGGTCTGCGAAGCCACGCAACAGGGAGTGCGATCCGCCGCCGCCGCCCCCGGCCGACTCAGTCACCTCGAGGAACCCATCTGGCACTTCCAGAAATACCTGGCGGAAAAAATTAAACAGAGCCGCTGATCATTCTTTTCAGCCACACCTGCGGCACTGTCGAGGGGAACGCGGTAATCCACGTTCGGGAAACCTGCCTTTTTACCTGCCTCCTGAACTAACTGATTCACTATGCACGATACAACCAATCCCGAAATGACGCCCGCCTTCGCGGTGCCGGAAAGCCTCACCGTTGATCAAGCGAAACTCGCCAAAGTCGCGAAGCAAATCGAACAGGAGGGCGTAGAATACCTACTTTCCACCTATGTCGATGTGCATGGCTCGCCCAAGGCCAAAGTAAATCCCGCGAGAGGCCTCGAAAAGATGGCGCTTGGTTCAGAACTTTTCACCGTCGGGGCGATGGAAGGCATGGGGCTGACCGGGCCCCAGGAAGATGAATGCGCGGCCGTGCCTGATCTCGACACCATGATCGTGTGTCCGTGGGACAAGCGCTTCGCGTATTTCTTCGGCGACCTCTATTACCACGGCACACCGTATGCCAACGACAGCCGCCTGATCCTCAAGCGCCAGATGGAGCGTGCCAAAAATTTGGGATTCACCTTCAACCTCGGGGTAGAACCGGAATTCTACGTGTTCAGGACTGATCCCGAGACCGGTAAGCGGACCGGACTGGCTCCGCATCGCTACCGGGGCGTTTGCCCGGCTTATGATGTCCACCAAACCATGGGCGCGATGGATTTTCTTGAGCCCTTCTGCCGCCATCTCGAAGGCCTTGGCTGGGGGCTCTATTCGTTCGACCAGGAGGGCGGTCACAATCAGTACGAATTCGACTGCGACTATGCCGATGCCCTGACCATGGCTGACCGCCTGGTGTTCCTCAGACTGATGGCAAAAGAGGTGGCGCACTCGGTCGGTTGCGTGGCCAGCTTTCTGCCCAAGCCGTTCGCTGACGATTTCCGTTCGGGCTGTCACTTCAATATGTCGATGCAGGACGATGCCACGGCAAAGAATGCCTTTGCGCCGGAACAGGGCGGCAATCCGTTCATCGAAAAATACGGTATCCCGATGTCCCGGATGGCCTATCACTTCACTGCCGGTGTGCTCAAGCATTCGGCTGCGATTACCGCAGTGACATCGCCGACTTACAACAGCTACCAGGGCTTCATCTCCAGGGGAGAAATGCTCGACGTCAGCTGGGCTCCGGTGCTGGCGACCTACGGGCGCAACAATCGTTCGGCCATGATGCGCATGCCGCTGAGCCGCTATTGCCTCGAGAACCGCGCGCCTGACATGAGTGTGAATCCTTACCTTGCCGCCGCGTTTCATCTGGCAGCAGGCCTGGAGGGGATCGAACAGGAACTCGATCCGGGCGAGCCGCTCAACAGCGATCTCTACCAACTCAGCAAAAAAGAGATTCGCCAGTCGGGCATCGAGTTTCTGCCGGCGACCCTGCACCATGCCATTGAGGCCTTCGACGAAGATCCCCTGGCGGAAGCGGTGTTCGGCGAGATGAAGGACATCTACGTCCGCCAGAAGACGGCCGAGTGGGAACGCGATTTCTACACCATTCACGACGATCAACTCGACCGGATGTTGACCTTCCTCTGATGTTGGCTGGCCTTGGATCGCCCGCTGCCGGGGGGCCCGACTTCAAATCCTGATGAACCGGCTGCCGTTTGATCTAAAAGGCCGCGTTGCCCTTGTTACCGGGGGCAGTTCGGGGATCGGCCAGGCCATCGTCGGGCGTTTCGCGGAGGCAGGGGCGAAGGTGACGGTTCTGGACAGGAATCCGGCTGCCTGCGGCGACGGCATCGGCTTCATCGAAGGCGATGTTTCCGTCGAGGCATGCGTCGCTTCGGCCATGGATGCGGTGGTAAAAGATCATGGGAAACTGGACATCGTGATCAACAATGCCGGTATTCAACCTCTCGGCGTCGGTTTCGAATCGCTCACTCAGGAACTGATGGATCGCACCATGGCGGTGAACGTCAATGGCGTGGCCTTTGGCATCAAGCATGCGGCCCGCCTGATGCAGGCTGGAGGTCGAATCGTCAATACCGGGTCCTTCGTCGGCCTGACCGGGGTGCCCGACGGCGCGATCTATGCCACCTCCAAGGCCGCGGTGATTCACCTGACGCGTCTCGCGGCGATTGAGCTGGCGGGGCGGGGGATTACTGTGAATTGCGTCTGCCCCGGGACGATCCGGACTCCGGCAGTGACTGAGATTCCCGATAATCCGGAGATTGCGTTTGCGGAGGCGCGAACGCCGCTTGGCCGTCTCGGCGAAGTGGAGGAAGTCGCGGCGGCATTTCATTTTCTGGCATCGGCGGATGCTTCCTATGTAAGCGGTGCGATCCTCAGCGTCGACGGAGGCATCAGTGCCGGCTGGGAGCGGTACGATACGGTGCCCCCGGCCAACATCGAAAACGGCAGATGGAACGACTGATGAATATCGACCAAAAAACTCCCGGCAAAGCCTACCGGCCCACGCCTCGATTTCGTTGGCCGCACGGGAAACGCTGCGCGGTGATGCTGTGCTTCGACGTTGATGGTGAAACCACTGTGCTGTCCGAGGACGCTGCCCTGGCCGGGCGGCTCACCACGATGTCGCAGTGCGCCTACGGACCTCGGGTCGGCGTGCCTCGAATCCTGGGTCTGTTGGAGCATCTTGAGGTGCCGGCGACCTTTTTCATTCCGACCTGGATCGTCGAGCAGCATCCGAAAATGACCGAAGCGGTCGCCAACGCCGGGCATGAAATCGGCGCCCATGGTCATCTGCATGAGAAACTCGCCAACCTGTCTCCGCCGGAGGAACAAGCCGTTCTTGAGCAAAGCCTTGAGATCTTTCAGCGGCATTTCGGACGGCCCCCCGCAGGTTACCGCGCGCCCTGGTTTGAGATCAATCCCGGCACGGTCGATCTTTTGCAGCATTACGGTTTCAAGTACAACGCCAGCCTGATGAGCGATGATGTTCCGTTCCTCCACAAAAACGGTTTGGTAGAAATCCCCGGGCAATGGATGTTGGAGGATTGGGAGCAGTTTGCTTTTAACGCCGATCCCGCCTGGGGATCAATTCCGGAAGATTGCGACAAGGTGTTCCGGTTGTGGTGGAACGAATTCGAGGCGATGCGCGACTACGGTTGTTGTTTTGTGCTGACGCTGCATCCCTGGCTCAGCGGTCGCCCTTCCCGAATCCAATTGCTGGAGCGGCTCATCACAGCAATTCTCGAAACCGGCGATGCCTGGGTGGCGAAGGGAGCGGAGATCGCTGAATGGGTAAACAAGCATCCGCAGGCGCGCAACGAGATCGATTTTGACCGCCCGCAAACATGATTGTCGGGTGAAGCGAAATTGTCGTCGGCAGCGTTACTACGATTTTTCAAATAAGTACTACGATTAGGCATGAATGATGCTTGGTAGCGGGTAGACTACCGGCCCAATGAACGAATCCGAAACAGGCGTCAAACGTATCAGCATCTCGCTACCGCAAGATGTCTATCGTGAGTTGTCCAATCTGGTGATCTCCCGTGGTTACGACAACCGCTCGCAGGCGATTGCGGAGATGGTCAACTTGAGTGTCATGGAGGACGCTCGTGATGATAACAACACGGGCGACGAAGTGATGACCGGGACGATCACGCTTTTTTACAATCAGTCGAAAGGGCGCTTGCTGGCGGAGTTGGCGGCGATCGAACGCGAGCATATCGATGAGGTCATCAGTTCGCAGCATGTGTTGCTCGAAGATGAGCACGTCATGGAAGTGGTGATTGTGCAGGGGGTGGCGCGAAAGCTGCGCGAGATCTGTAACCGGTTCCGGGCGTGCAAGGGCGTGCGGGCCGGGCGTTTGTCGCTGTCGAGTGCGATCATGCCGCCGCTGAAAACGCGTGGCAAAAACAAAGAAACGGTTTGATATGAGTGAGGTAATTTACCAGGAAAAGATTGTTGGCGGAGGCATGTGGTCGAAAGTGATCGGGCGCGGCAAAACCCTGCGGCTGACCGATGTCGAGGGCGGAGCGAATGTCGGCATGTTGCTCTACAATGCCGACGAGAAGAGCGAACGCTACAACATGCCGGACACGCTCAAGGGGCAGCAGGTTTTTTATCTGAGCGAAGGCATTTGTCTGCACTCGGACATGGGCCGCATTCTGGCGTCGCTGGTGAAGGACAGCTGCGGCTGGCATGACACCGTGTGTGGTCACGCCGATGCGGCGACCGTGCTGGAGAAGTACGGGGAGCAGACCTATCAGCAGGCTCACAACGATTTCTACCGCAACGCGCATGACGGTTTTTTGATCGAGTTGGAGAAGTGGGGGATGGGCAAGCGTGACCTGGTGCCGAATATCAACTGGTTCAGTAAGGTGGTGGCCGACGAGGCCGGTGCGCTGACATTTGCCGACGGCAACTCGGCGGCCGGAGATTCGGTCGAACTGCGTTTCGAAATGAACACGTTGGTGGTGCTCAACACCTGTCAGCATCCGCTCGACCCGTCGGCGGGGTATGCACCCAAGCCAGTCAATCTTGAGGTTTGGAAAAGTGACCCACCGGCGGCGGATGATGCCTGCCGGATTTCGCATCCGGAGAACGGTCGCGCGTTCACCAACACGGAAAATTATAACGCGCTGAGATTCTGAAATGACAACGATGACAACGGTAGAAAGTGAATTAAAAGCGGAGCATGCGGTCGTTGACGAGACGCTACCGGCGGGCGACTTCTGGCAGCACGAAGTCAAAGCAGGCCAGGTGTTGCGGATCGTCGATGTCGAGGGCAACCAGGCGGCGGACACGCTGTTCTATGACGCCCACGAGCCCCTGAATCGATACAGTGCTGACGCGACCATTCAGCGGCAGCGCAATTTGTATCTGACCAGTGGAACGGTGCTCTATTCGACCGATGGAGACGCACTGTTGACCATCGTGGCGGATACCTGTGGTCGTCACGACACGGTCGGTGGCGCGTGTTCGCGGGAGAGCAACACCATGCGCTACGCGCTCGACAAGGAGCCGATGCACGCCTGCCGCGACAGCTTTCTGTGTGGTGTCAGGGCGTGGTCGAGTCAGCTGGGAAAGCGCGACGTCACCTGCAATATCAATTTTTTCATGAACGTGCCGGTGACCCCCGGGGGCGGCTTAACTTTTGAAGATGGCATCTCGGCGCCGGGGCGTTACGTCGAGCTGCGGGCGGAACGGGACGTGGTCTGCGTGATCAGCAATTGTCCGCAACTCAATAATCCCTGCAACGGATACAACCCGACGCCGGTGAGGCTTTTGATCTGGTCATGAAGGGCAAAGTGTTAGTAGCGAATCGGGGGGCGATTGCCTGCCGGGTGTTGAGAACTTTGCGCAAGCTGGGTTACCGGTCGGTAGCGGTTTTTTCGGAAGCGGACCGGCATTCGCGCCACGTGCGCGAGGCCGACGAAGCGGTGTGTGTCGGCGCGGCGCCGGCCAGAGACAGCTACCTGCAGGCGGATCGTATTCTGGAAGTGGCGAAGCAGACGGCGGCGACCGCAATTCATCCGGGTTACGGCTTTCTGAGTGAAAATGCCGGGTTCGCCGACGCCTGTGCGGCGGCCGGAGTTGTTTTTCTCGGACCGACGGGAGACCAGATGCGGGCCTTTGGCCTGAAGCACGAAGCGCGCCGCCTTGCCGAGGTGGCGGGTGTGGCAGTGCCGCCGGGAACGCCGTTGCTGGTCGATGGCGAGGCGGCTTCGGCGGCGGCCGGGCGGATCGGCTATCCGGTGATGGTAAAAAGCACGGCGGGTGGCGGCGGCATCGGCATGCGCGTGTGCGCCAGCGCCGACGAGTTGGGTGAGGCATTTGCGGCGGTGCAGCGTCTGGGCACGGCGAACTTTGGCGACGGCGGAGTGTTTCTGGAAAAATTTGTGGCGCGGGCGCGTCACGTCGAAGTGCAGATTTTTGGTGACGGCGAGGGCAAGGTGATCGCCCTGGGAGAGCGCGATTGCTCACTGCAGCGGCGCAATCAGAAAGTGGTTGAGGAGACTCCTGCGCCGGGCTTGAGCGATTCGGTGCGTGCCGAGTTGCTGGCCGCAGCGGTGCGTCTGGGCGAGTCGGTTAACTACCGTTCGGCAGGCACGGTGGAATTTTTGTACGATGACGAGGACGGGAGTTTTTACTTTCTCGAGGTCAACACCCGCCTGCAGGTTGAGCACGGCGTGACCGAGGAGGTCACCGGCGTCGATCTGGTTGAGTGGATGGTGCGCCTCGGTCACGACGAGATGCTGCCGCTCGATGGTGTGAATGTCAGGGCGAGTGGCTGTTCGATTCAGGCGCGGGTTTACGCTGAGGATGCCAATCAGGATTTTCGACCGTGCACGGGCACGCTGAGTGAGGCGGTTTTTCCGGCCGGGGTGCGCTGCGATTCCTGGGTGGAACGCGGCACGGAGGTGAGTGGATTTTATGATCCACTGCTGGCCAAGGTGATCGTCAAAGCGGATACCCGGGACGAGGCGATCGATGCCCTGGGTCGGGCTCTGGACGGGACGGTACTGGCGGGATTCGAGACCAACCTCGGCTACTTAAAGCAGGTGGTGGCGTGTCGGGAATTTGCTGAAGCCAGGATGACGACGCGGTTTCTGGACAGCTTCGATTACCGTCCGGTGACCGTGGATGTGATCGATGGCGGCACCATGACGACGGTGCAGGACTGGCCGGGTCGCACCGGCTACTGGGACGTTGGCGTGCCGCCATCGGGGCCGATGGACGGTTTGAGTTTTCGCCTCGGCAACTGCCTGCTGGGCAATGATGAGGCTGCGGCCGGACTGGAAATCACCGCTTCGGGGCCGGTGTTGATTTTTAATACGGCGACAGTGATTTGTGTGACCGGTGCCGGGCTTGAAATCTCGGTGGACGGTGAAGTGTTGCCGATGTGGCAGGCGTTGCCGGTAGCGGCGGGTGCCAAGGTCAAGGTCGGAAGGGTTGGCGGCGTCGGCCAGCGGGCTTATCTGTGTGTGGCCGGGGGGATCGAGGTGCCGGAGTATCTCGGCAGTCGCAGCACGTTCACGCTCGGAGGTTTCGGAGGCCATGCAGGCCGTGCTCTGCTGGCCGGCGATGTGCTGCATCTGGCTACGGGTGCCGGTGCTGAGGCGGGCAAAAAATTGCCGGACGAGCTGCGGCCGGCGATGGCAAATCGCTGGGAGGTGGCGGTGCTTTACGGGCCGCACGGAGCGCCGGATTTTTTCACCGACGACGATATTGAGATGTTTTTCTCGACCGATTGGGAGGTTCACTACAACTCGGCCCGGACCGGGGTGCGGTTGGTCGGACCGAAGCCGAAATGGGCGCGGGAGGACGGCGGCGAAGCCGGACTGCATCCGTCGAATTTGCACGACAATGCCTACGCGGTGGGAGCGGTCGACTTTACCGGTGACATGCCGGTGATTCTCGGGCCCGACGGTCCGAGTCTGGGCGGCTTTGTGTGTCCGGCGACTCTGGCGAAAGCGGAGCTGTGGAAGCTGGGGCAGTTAAAACCGGGGGACAAGGTGCGCTTCGTGCGGGTGGATCGCGGCACCGCGGCGGCGCTGGAAAATCGTCAGGATGAGCTGGTGAAAAATCTGGCTGAGCCGGGCATCAGCGAAACGGCAATTCTGGCGGCGGCGCGCAAGGACGAACCGGCGGTGGTGAAGGTGGTCGGCGACGTGGTTTACCGGCAGTCGGGAGATGACAATGTGCTGGTGGAATTCGGCGATGCAGAGCTGGATTTAAATCTGAGATTTCGCGCTCATGCGTTGATGCTGTGGATAAAAGAAGCCGGGATCGATGGTGTGCTCGGGCTGACACCCGGCATCCGGACCCTGCAGGTGAACTACGACAACCGTCGCTTGCCGCTGGAAAAAATGTTAGGGTTCATTGAGCGGGGAGTTCAGGCTTTTGCCGAAGGCGGCGGTGAGCGTCGAGTGAAGTCGAGAATCGTGCATCTGCCGCTGTCGTGGGACGATGCGGCAACGCAGTTGGCAATCGACAAGTACGTGCAGTCGGTGCGTCCTGACGCGCCGTGGTGCCCGAGTAATATCGAGTTCATCCGTCGCATCAACGGCCTCGAGTCGGTCGATGAGGTGAAGCGCATTTTGTTTGAGGCCAGCTATCTGGTCATGGGGCTGGGCGATGTTTATCTCGGTGCGCCGGTGGCGACGCCGGTTGACCCGCGGCACCGGTTGGTGACGACTAAGTACAATCCGGCGCGGACCTGGACGCCGGAGAATGCGGTGGGCATCGGCGGAGCGTATCTGTGTGTGTATGGCATGGAGGGACCGGGTGGATACCAGTTCGTAGGTAGGACCTGCCAGATGTGGAACAAGTACCGCGAGACGGCGGAGTTCGAAGCGGGCAAACCGTGGCTGCTGAGGTTCTTTGATCAAATCCGCTTTTACGAGGTCGGAGCAGACGAACTGTTGCAGTTCCGCGAGGATTTTGTGCAGGGCAAGGTCGGTCTGAAGATCGAGGAGGCCGAATTCTGCCTGGACGAATACAATGCGTTTGTGGAGCACCAGCGCGAAGGAATCGAGGCGGCCAAGGCGCGTCAGCAGTCGGCCTTCGAAGCCGAGCGGGCACGCTGGGTGGCGGCGGGGCAGGACGTGGTCAGTGTCGACGAGCCGGAACCGGAAATTATCGAGGAGTTGGACTTGCCGGACGGCTGCGAGGCACTGTCGAGCCCGGTCAGCGGCAGCATTTGGAAGGTGCTGGTGGCGGTCGGCGACAGCGTGGAGGAGGGCGACACCCTGGTGGTGGTCGAGAGTATGAAAATGGAAATCAATTTTGTTGCTGAGCAGGCCGGGACGGTGCGGGAAATTCTTTGCGCCGAGGGCAAGCCGGTGATCGCCGGACAGCGACTGGTGGTAGTGGAGGAGAAATTATGATGATGAAATGGCACGGTGGAATTGAGGGGTTGTCGGCAGGCTACCGGAGTGGTCAGCTGGTGGCGCGGGATGTGCTGAGGCATTTTTGGGAGCAAGGCGAAGGCGGTGACCCGGCGGTTTGGATTGCCCGTCTCGACTGGTCGGCGATCAGGCACAGGCTGGACGAATTGGAGGCATGCGGAATGGATGACAAGCCTTTGTGGGGAGTGCCGTTCGCAGTGAAGGACAATATCGATGTCGCCGGCCTGGCGACGACGGCGGGATGCGAAGCGTTCGAGCATGAAGCCAGTCAGACGGCGACCGTGGTGGCATTGTTGCTGGAGGCCGGGGCGGTGTTGATGGGCAAAACCAACCTCGATCAATTTGCCACCGGTTTGGTCGGAACGCGCAGCCCGTACGGTGTGGCGAAAAATGCGTTTAATGCGGATTATGTGCCGGGCGGGTCGAGTTCAGGTTCGGCAGTGGCGGTGGCGGAAGGTATGTGTGTGTTTTCGTTAGGCACCGACACGGCGGGATCGGGGCGGGTACCGGCGGCGTTTAACAATCTCGTCGGCTGGAAGCCGACGCGAGGCCTGGTGAGCGCACGGGGAGTTGTGCCGGCCTGTCGGACGCTCGACTGTGTATCGATTTTTGCTGCCACCTGCGCGGATGCTTCGGCGGTGAGCGAGGTGGTCGGGCAGTTCGATCAGGGCGACAGTTACGCGCGTCGGGGAAAAGTGCGCAGTGCTGCACCTGGAAGGGCGCGTTTGATGGTGCCGCGCGCGGCCGATCTGGAGTTTTTCGGTGACGCCGAAGCGGCGCAGGTATTTGCTGCCGCCGTCGCGAAGGTGGGTTCGATCGCAGATATCGAGGAGGTGGATTTTTCCCCGTTTCGCGAGGCCGCGGCTTTGCTTTACGGTGGCCCCTGGGTGGCGGAACGCACGGCGGCGGTTGGCGAGTGGAGCGGCGACATGCTCGACGTGACCCGCGGCATCATCGAAGGCGGAACTTCGGGCACTGCGGTGCAGGCATTTGAAGCGCAGTATCGCCTGGCGGAACTGAGGCGCCAGACCGAAGGACTGTGGCAGCGCTTCGACGGCCTGCTGACACCGACCACCGGAACGGTGTACCGGATCGATGAGGTGGCGGCGCAACCGGTGGCCTTGAATACCAATCTGGGGTTTTACACCAACTACATGAACCTGCTCGATCTGTGCGCGGTGGCGGTGCCGTGTGGATTTCTGGAGCAGCGCGGCATGCCGTTCGGGATGACGTTAGTGATGCCGGCCTGGGCCGACGCCGCGGTGCTCGAGTGGGGGGCAAAATTGCATGCGACAATGGATCTGCCGGTGGCAAAAACTGAGGTCCGCTCGGGCGGCGTGGCGACTGTGGAGCGTTGCGGCGATGGTTGGCTGGAGCTGGTAGTGTGTGGCGCCCATCTCGACGGCTTGCCGTTGAATCATCAATTGACGGAGCGGGGAGGTCGCCTGGTGCGCTCGTGCCGGAGTGCCCCGCGCTATCGGTTTTACGCTCTTGCCGGCGGCCCGCCGTTTCGACCGGGGATGGTCCGCGTGGCGGAAGGCGAAGTTGAAACGGGCATCGAGGTCGAGGTGTGGTCTCTGCCCGAGGAAACGGTTGGTTCGTTCCTGGCCGGGATTCCGGCACCGCTGGGCCTCGGTAAAGTGGAGTTGGACGACGGCACGTGGGTAACGGGTTTTACCTGTGAATCCGCCGGGACCGAAGCGGCGGAGGACATCACCTCGCTGGCAAGCTGGCGTAAATTCCTCCAAGGTCAGGCGGTTTAGCGCTGCTGCGCTGCCGCATTTCTCTTTGGACAAGGTCGCAAAAGAGAAAAAGTGCTCGAGGGGGGACTCGAACCCCCACGGATCGCTCCACAGGATCCTTAATCCTGCGCGTCTACCAGTTCCGCCACCCGAGCTTGGATGATTGAGTTGAAAAACAATCTTCTCTGATATCAAACGCCGCAAATGACAACGTTCGTCTCAGAGGGCCGGAAACTAAGTTGGTTTTTTCTCTCTGGCAAGTGTTCTTTGTTGTGGCATGGCTGCGATGCCGGCAGGGCGTTCCCGCCGGTTGAAATGCCCTACTTTTACCATGGAAAAAGCGCGCTACGCGGTCATCATCCCGGCTTGCAACGAGGCGGCCTGTATCGAGGCGACGGTCGGTGAGTTGATCGCCACCCTGCCGGCGGAGCGCTATGTCATCGCCGTTGGTGTGAACGGGTCCACGGATCGGACCGCCGAACTGGCGAAGGCGTGTGGGGCGGTCGTTGGTGAGACGAACCGGCGTGGTTACGGTTACGGCTGTCAGGTGGCAATCGATGCCTTGAGTGCCTCGTCGACTTCCGAACCGGTCGCGGGCTACGTATTTTTTGCCGCCGACGGGGCCAACACGGTCGTCGATCTGCAACGGGTGATCGCTGTTTTCGAAAATACTGCTGCCGATATGGCGATTGGCTTACGCCGTTTTGATTTGCGTACCTGGTGGCAGGAGTTTGGTCGGGCGCTGCCCAATTTGATTCTGGGATTGGCAGCCTGGCCGTTGAGCGGGCATTTTTATCACGACCTCGGGCCGCTGCGGGCCATTCGCCGGCAAAGCTTCGAGCGCATGGCCTTGCGCGAGATGACCTACGGCTGGACGATCGAAGCCCAGGTGCGCGCAACGCAGTTGAATGCGTCGGTAGTGACGTTGCCGGTGACGGAGCGGGAACGAATCGCCGGTGAGCAGAAAGTCAGTGGCGTCTCGCCGTGGCGCTCCGCACGAATCGGCCTGGCGATTTTTTCCGCAGGCGTGAGGACGTTTTTCAGGAGCCGGGAGCCGGGAGCCAGGAGTTAACTGACTTCCTTGTCGGCTGGTGGTCCACTTGCGGCGACGCGTTGATAGAGCTTGCTGACGGTCATGCCCTGTACGGAAATGCTGAAAATCACCACCACGTAAGTCAGCGTCAGGAACAGTGAGCGGCCGGAGCTTTCCGGTAGTGACAGTGCGAGCGCTACCGAGATGCCACCGCGCAGACCGCCCCAGGTGAGCATCGGCAGCACGCCGTGACTGAATTGTCGGAACGGACGCAGTGCGGTGACCGGGATCGAGACGGCGATGAAGCGCGCGATCAGCACCAGCGGGATCGCGATCAGGCCGAGCAGCAGGGTTTTTCCCGTGAAGGCGATGACCAGCACCTCGAGTCCGATCAAGGCGAACAACAGAGCGTTGAGGATCTCGTCGATCAGTTCCCAGAACAGGTCGAGATGTTTGCGCGTGGTATCAGACATCGCCAGAGTGCGTCCGCGATTGCCGATCATCAATCCGGCGACGACCATCGCCAGCGGGCCGGAAGTGTGCCAATGACTGGCCAGCGAGTAGCCGCCGGTGACCATGGCGAGAGTGATCAGCACTTCGATCTGGTAGTTGTCGATACTCTTCAGCAGGCGGTAGCCGATGTAGCCGAGCGCCGCACCAAAGGCGATGCCGCCGATCACCTCGACGCCGAACAAATGGGCGATGTGTGCCGCGCTCGGTTCGTGTCTGCCGGTGGCGATGCCGAGAAGTGCGAGAAAGATGACCACGCCGACGCCGTCGTTAAAAAGCGATTCGCCGGTGATTTTGGTTTCGAGCGATTTTGGCACCTTGGCCTTTTTCAAGATGCCGAGTACCGCGACCGGGTCGGTCGGCGAGATCAGCGCGCCGAAAAGCAGGCAATCGATCAGGCGCAGATCGAAGCCGAACAGCGGCAGCAGATAATAGAAGGTGCCGCCGATAGCGAAGGTGGAGGCGATCACCCCGAAAGTTGCCATGCTGGCGATGACGAATTTCTGCTGACGCAAATCGTCGAGATTGACATGCAGGGCGCCCGCGAACAGCAGGTAGCTGAGCATCACTTCGAGCAGGGCTTCGTGGAAATCGATCTGCGCGACCAGATCATGAGCCGCGTCGTCGATAGTCGGGATAATCCGGCTTAGCAAAATAAGTACTACCGAAAAAATCAGTGCGATCAGCATGATGCCGATGGTGGTCGGCAGCTTCAGGTAGCGGGCATTGAGGTAGCCGAGCGTGGCCGCAATGGCGAGCAGGATGGCGGAGAGTTCGAACAGCGACATGGATCAGAAAGGAGCCTGGAGGTGCTTTTCAATAGCGGCCAAGCTCGTCTTTTACAAGCAGTTGCCGAGAGGAAGTGGTCGGATGATTCTTCCGGTCAATGTGAAAATAGTGAAAAATCATCTATCCGCGTGCTTGCTACTCGTCAACGCTTCGTTAACTATACCCGTTCTAAGACTGATTCGGATTCGCCAGGTAAGGCGCGGCGGACGCTTTTAAAGTGTCTGAGCGAATGCATTTACCAGCGTTCTGCGCCGCATTTTTCAAGACAATGTCCAACCGCTACGAAATTCGCGAAGAAATAGGCAAGGGTGGTTTGGGCGCTGTCTACCTGGCCTTTGATACTCAGCTTCAGCGCGAGGTCGCGATGAAGCGAGTGCTGACCACTGAGCACGGCAGCGCGGAGGAGGTCCAGAAAGCCGCTGACAATTTGCTCGCTGAAGCGCAGACCTTGTCGACCCTGAATCATCCGAACATCGTCACCGTGTTCGATGTTGGTCAGGATGAGAAAGGCGGCTTCGTCGTCATGGAGTTGCTCAACGGTGAGACGCTTGACGACACCGTCGCGCGCGGCGTGCTGACTCAGGAAGATTTCATGGAAGTGGTCATTCAGACCATGGAGGCGCTGATCGCTGCCCAGGCGGCCAACGTGCTGCACCGCGATCTCAAGCCGACCAACGTCATGGTCATCTGGCAGCCGAGCGGCAAGTTCCAGACCAAGATTCTCGACTTCGGTTTGGCCAAGCTGACTAAAACGCCTTCGGTGCAGACCATGGACCAGGACGATGCGGTTATGGGCTCGATCTACTTCATGGCGCCCGAGCAGTTCGAGCGCGGCGAACTCGACGAGCGCACCGACATGTACGCCATCGGTTGTGTTTACTACCATGCTTTGACCGGTCAGTATCCGTTTCGCGGTGAAACCGCCCCGCAGGTGATGAGTGCGCATTTGCAGCACCGCGTCACCGCTCTGGAAAAACTTCGCCCCGACCTGTCACCGTCGATTTGTCAGTGGGTGATGTGGTTGATCAATCGCAGCATGGAGAATCGGCCGGGCAATGCCCGCGAGGCGCTCGAACGCTTCCCGACGCATCCCGAGCCTCCGGGTCAGGCCTTGGCTGAAGAGGTGATGCAGGCGATACCCGTCGAAGAAGCACCCCCGGGACACACTACCGGCGTGCACGTTGTCGCCGCCCCGACTCACGCGGCTGCCCCGCCGTCAGGCATGGTGATCACGCATCACCCGGATGGTTCGGTATCTCAGCAGCTTATCGTCGATAAGCCGAAGCCGAAGCGCACGGCGATGAAAATCGTGCTCGCGGTATCCATTGCCATCGTGCTCGGGCTGACCGGTATTCTGGTGATGCGCACCGTCACCGCGAGCAAGGAGCGCGCGCAACTCGTGCAGCTCTCGAATCAGGAAAAACCGGCCGGCGGAAAAGACGAAATCGCTCTGGCGATGAAATACCTTACCGGTCCGTACTCCCCCGAGGAGAAAGGCCAGGCACGAAAAATTCTGCTCTATCTCCGTGGCGATGGCGTCGAGGCGGAGCTCATCGAGCGACTGCGCAGTGCACCGACTCCGGCATCGCGGATGATTCTCAGCCAGTCGCTGGCGGAGCGCGGCAACAAGGATGCCGTGCCTCTCATGCTCGAAGCCGTTTCCAAAGCGGCCGATGAGTCGGAAAAGAAAACCATTCTCTCGGCCGTGCGCGGCATCGCCGATGACGAACATATCGACAATGTTCTCGATGCTCTAGGCGGTCAGCACTCCGTAGAAGTGCGGCGCATGTTCGAAGATATCATTCTCGCTGTATTCGCGCGCAAATCGCGCGACCAGGCAACGGTGGGCCCCCTGTTGTCGCGCGTCTCGACCACTTCCGGTGATGAAAAACGTTCGTTGTTCCGCGTGCTCGGGACCCTGGGTGGGGATCCAGTTTTGACCCGGCTGAAATCCACCTTTGGCGGCGGTCAAAAGAGCGAGCAGTATGATGCCATGACCGGTCTGCTCAACTGGCAGGACCGCGGCGTTGTACCGATTTTGGAAGAGATCATTAACACCACCAACGACAAGGCACTGCGCGTCGCCGCGACTCGCGCATACGCTCGCGTGGTTTCATTGCCGGCTCCCGGTACGCCGGCCGCTTTGGTTGCCGCTTGGAAGAAGGCACTCGAGCTCTCGGAAAACCCCAACGACGTGCAGCGCGTCATGGTCGCCATCGCCGACACCCCGATGCCCGAATCGAGGCAGTTGCTCGCGGATTTGCTCAAAGATCCCAAGCTCAAGACGATGGCTGCCCAGTTTCAGAAACTGATGGCGGAGGTGGAGAGTAAGGCTGTCGATCTGTCGCCCGGCGAGATTTTGCCGGCGATGGGAACTGACCAACTGCGCGGTGACCTCAACGGTGTCAGCTACGACGAAGAGAATAAAGTTTTCACCAACTGGCGACTGCCCGAGACCTGGTTTTCGTTCCACTTCAAAGTTCGCGAAGCCGGCACTTACGATATCGACATTATTCAGTCATATATCACCGAGGGAACCAGCAGCTTTCAGGTCGTCATCGGCGAAAAAGTTTTCAATACCAAAGCCCGTCCCACCAGTGAATGGGAAGAGTACAAGCCGGTGCAGATTGAAGCCGGAGTCACCCTCGAAACCGGTAAAATCTACACCCTGCACATCCGCGCCAAAGGCGTCACTCAACCGCGCATGATGAACCTCAAGGGCATCAAGCTGGTGAAGCAGTAGGGTTTATTTATTAAGGAGCAAGGAGCAAGGAGCAAGGAGC
>CBDULB010000125.1:0-17493 GCA_965367965.1 uncultured bacterium
CAGCATCGTTCGCGACCAGGTCGATCTGAAGGAGAGTCTCGCTTCGGCCGATCTGATCATCACCAAAGATAATGACGGGAAAGTTCTTAAGCTCGGCTGGATCAACCTGCTTTCGTTTTACAGTGACATGGGCGGTGGTGATACCAGCACCACGGCTGACGTGCAGCGCCTGATTAACCGCCTCATGGAGGAGGGCATCGACGGCCTGGTCCTCGATCTGCGTGACAACGGTGGTGGCTCGCTTGAAGAAGCGATCAACCTGACCGGCCTGTTCATTCCCCGCGGGCCGGTGGTTCAGTCGAAAGACTGGCGCGACAATCGCGATGCCAAGTTTTCACGCAATCGATACGCTCTCTACGACGGACCGATGATCGTGCTGACTAACAAAGCCAGCGCCTCCGCCAGCGAAATTCTCGCTGCCGCGCTGCAGGATTATCGCCGCGCGATCATCGTCGGTGACAAATCGACCTTCGGCAAAGGCACCGTCCAGCAGCTGCGTCCGGTGCATAACAATCGCATGTTGCTCTCGGTGCTCGCTCCCCAACCCGGCAGCGGCGCGCTCAAACTGACCATTCAGACTTTCTTCCGTATTTCAGGTGGCAGCACCCAACTCAAAGGTGTCGAGCCTGAGATTGTGCTGCCCTCGTTGAACGACGCCCTCGACATCGGCGAAGGCTCGCTCGAGCACCCGCTCGCTTACGAAGTCATCGAAGCTCAGGACTATGATCTGGTGCATCCCGATGGATTTCCGATCATCCCCTTGCAGGCCAATGTCGACAAGCGCATCGCCAACAATGCCGAGTTTCAGTACGTCCTCGAAGACATCAAACGCGCCGAGAAACGCATCCAGGAAAACGTCGTCTCTCTGAATCGCGCGCAACGCGAATCGGAGTCGAAAGACCTCAAAGACCTGCAAGACAAACGCAAAGCAGAACGCATCGCCCGATTCGCTGAAATTCGTGAGCGCGAGAAAGGTCTGTTCACCGTCTACGGCCTCACTCAGGACAACGTTCACGATGATAAGCTGACCTTGCGCAGCGACCTCACTCAGGAGCAACTCAGTGGCATGACCGCTGCCGAAGAAGAAGAGGATGCCGATACCAAGGCTCTGCAGTACCCACATTTATTCGACCCGTTGAAGCGCGAGACCATAGAGATTCTCAAAGACTACATCGATATCGAAAACGGAGGCGGAGGCGTCACCGGTGTGGGTTCCGCTAAGCCGACGGCCGACGCCGGTTCGCCCAACTGAGTGGAGCAGGGGTGGCAGCTGGAGTGTGTGGCAGGGAGTGGGCGACCGTGATGGGTCGCGGCGACCGATTGTGAGCGACTGAGATTTTCGGCCGCCGAGCCACAGACCCTTATGTCCGACAGCAATCCCTTCGATGCACTCGACGGGCTGAGTGCCGAACTGCCGGAAGGGGAAATTCGACCGCTGCCGCCGCGTCGACCGCGCAAAAGCGAGCCATTTGCCAATCACCTCAGCCTGCCGGACCTGTGGCAGCAGGAAGCGATCAGGGCACTCAAGGCTGGTCATGACGTCATCGTTGACGCGCCGACTGGTGCCGGCAAAACATTCATTTTCGAAACTTACCTCGCTGGTGATAACAAGCGTCCCGGACTCGCCGACGGGCGCCAGGCCGTCTACACCGTTCCCACCCGCGCTCTCGCCAACGACAAGCGCAGTGAATGGAGCAACCGTGGCTGGCCGGTCGGCATCGCTACCGGCGACCTTGCCGAAGACCTCGATGCGCCGATTCTTGTCGCCACGCTGGAGACTCAACGCGAACGCTTGCTGCGCGGTGAGGAAGCCGCGCCCGGTCTACTGGTCATCGATGAATACCAGATGATCGCCGATCCGCGCCGCGGCCTGAACTACGAGCTCGCGGTCGCCCTGGCCCCCGCCGATACCCAACTGCTTTTGCTCAGTGGAAGCGTCAGCAATCCCGAAGACGTCGCCGAATGGCTCGAAAAACTGGGCCGCTCCGCTAAGGTCATCGCCACCCGTCAGCGCCCGGTCCCGCTTGACGATGTTCCTGTGCAAGCCCTGCCGGAGATTGCCCCGCGGCAGATTCGCAATCATTGGCAGCGCCTCGCCGTCGGCGCCTTACTTTCCGATTTCGGGCCCTTGTTGATTTTCGCCCCCCAGCGCAGCGTCGCCGAAAAGATCGCCCGTAAGATCGCCAGTGCACTTCCCGCTGATGATCCACTCGGCCTCGATGATCACGCGTTGAATGCCGCCGGTCCCGAACTCAGCCGCGTGTTGCGCAAGCGCGTCGCCTGGCATCACAGTGGATTGAGCTACACTCAGCGGGCACGCATCGTCGAACCGCTGGCAAAAGCCGGGCAACTGCGCGTCATCGTCGCCACCACCGGACTCGCCGCCGGTATTAATTTTTCGGTGCGCTCGGTGCACATCACTGACAGCCACTACCGGCACGGCCCCCACGAGAAATTTTTCGGCGCCGATGAGTTGCTGCAGATGTTTGGCCGTGCCGGCCGTCGTGGACTCGACGAACAGGGCTTCGTCATTTCCTCCGATACCAGTCCGCGCCTGTCAGATGCCCGATCCAGGCAACTTCGCCGCAGCAATGACCTCGATTGGCCGACGCTGCTGCGTGTCATGAAGCGTGCGGTCGACGCCGGTGATGAGCCGTTTGCCGCGGCCCGTGCTTTGCGCGACCGACTGTTTTCCGATCAGCGAATCCGGCTCGGTTTTACCTTTGAAGAAGGCGACGCCGAACGCTCCGATGATGACAGTGGATCAGGCAACCTGTTCGGGATCGACCCCGCCATCAGCGAAGTGCTCAACTCCGAAGGAGTGTGGGAAAGCTTTGATTCATCGCCGGACCGCATGCGCCGCACAGCGCTGATCGATGCTTATTCGTTCAGCAACGAAAAGTGGCGTCCCGCCCTGCAAAGCGCCGAGCTGATTGGCCGCTTGATTCCCCGGTTCAGCCGGCTCTCGAAACGGCCCGGCAATACCTACGGATTCGAAATCGCCATTGCCAATCAGGTTAAGGACAGCGACATCGACTGCTACCGACTCAACAAACGCCTGCGCGCTCTGACCGGTCGTCAAGGCCGGGCTGCCCAGCTTGACCGTGGTCGGATCGAAGCGCTGATTCCAGCTGCGCTCACCGATGCCGTGGCGCCCGGCCACATCGATGGTTTTAAGCTCCGTGGCGACACACTCTATGCCGGCGGCGATCTGTCACGGGCCACTCAATCGACCTATCGGGATCACGCCGGCCGGGCTCTCATCGAGCCGCCCCGCCGCTCAGTCGCCGTCAAAACCGAGACTTATTACACAGATGTCGACAGCGGAGCCATGCTCCGCCCGCCGGCTGAATCCGCCGCCTGGGCATGGCGCAAACTGGGACTCATCGATGCTCGTGGCGCACCCACCGGGCGAGGTCAGTTGTTCAGCTTTTTCCAACACGGCGAAGGCCTGGCGATCGCCGCTGCGGTTGACGATGAGCATTATCCCATCGATGAACTGGTTGATCATCTCGCCAATTTGCGCGGCGGATATCGCTTCGAGTCGGCCCGCCAGCGTGACGGCGGAGGCAGTGAACGCCTGGCGTATGTCTGTCGCCGGACCTTCGGTACCGCAGACTTTCCCGGTTATCTCGAACTGGGCCTGCCGCCGGGTTACGGTGAAGGTACTGCCGAAGCTATTGACGATTGGCAAAATCACCCGGTGGCACAGTCCCGGTCGAAGCAGCAGACCGACGCTACCGAAACCACTTTCGGTTCCGGCGATGTAGAACGGGCTTACATCGAATGGCTCAGTCTGCTGCGTCACATTCGCCATGCGCCCTGCATCGCCAACCCACGCTGGCAGGAGCTTCAGCTCGCTGCCGCCGACCGCCTGAAAAAGCACCGGCAGCAGTCATCCGGGAATGGTGCAGCGGCCAATGCCGATGCTCTGGTCGGGCACAATGTGCTGCATCGTTCAACCCGCCTCCGCTTAACATACCAACAGTTGAAGGCGAACCGCCCCTGAGTGCCGCCCGGTCGCCGTTTTCACTGATCTGAAGACGGAAGGTTCAGACTAAATAGGCAACCTATTTATACTTGACGCGGACCAGGAGGTGCCAGCCGAGGGCTGAGCTTTTTGCAAAACTAAATCGAGGGGAAGTGCAAAAAACGCCATGCACCAGACTTAAAGTAGAGCATCGATCCTCCTCATATCTGGCCAGTTAGTCGGCTTCGAGGTGAACGGGCCATTTAATAAAGGGCAGACTGACGGGCCATACTCGTCAGCGAGCGGGGTAGCTGAAAGGACGGAATATTCGCCGTCCCCCGGCAGCGATCGAGAGTATAAATAAGCAGCTTATTTATATTTGACAGGGGCGGGAGGGGGTGATTATTGGGGGATGTATCGACCGCGACTTCTTGGGTGGCAGGACTCTAATGTTTATCATGTGATCAGCCGGACGGCGGGGCAGGACTTTCTTTTCGGGCCTGTGGAGCGGGAGATGTTTGGTAAGATGCTGGTGAAAGCGGCGGCGTTTTGCGGGGTCGAGGTTTTAACCTGGTGTTGTCTGTCGAATCATTTTCACCTTCTGGTGAGGGTTACTGAGAGCGACGCTGATGCATTGCGAACCCGTCTCCGCGCGGATTCAGGGGCGTTTCTGAAACATCTTGGCATTATTTATAAGGGGCGGGAACTGAAGGAGATAGGTGACGAGATGGGGCGACTTGTCGAGGCCGGACACGATGCGGCATTGGCGGATCTGGTTGATGGCTATCTGTCACGGATCGGTGATCTGTCGGTTTTTGTGAAAGAGCTGAAGCAGCGTTTTTCAATCTGGTTCAACGATCATCATCGACGCAGTGGTACGCTTTGGAATGCTCGTTTTCGCAGTGTGTTGGTAGAGAACTCGCCCCGGGCATTGCGTACGGTGGCCGGTTATATTGATCTGAACCCGGTGAGGGCAGGCATGGTCGAAGACCCGAAGGACTATCGCTGGTGTGGCTACGGGCAGGCGATGGGGGGAGCTGCGACGGCACGTCAGGGGATGCGCGCTGTGATGGATCAACAGCTGCGGGGAGGTGACCCGAAAAGGCCCGCGTTGAGTTGGCGGGATGCGGCGCAGGACTATCGGCTGATGTTGTTCGGCAAAGCGGTGGCGCTACCGGGCGATGACGGCAGGGCGATTCGCAAGGGGGCGTCGCCGGAGGCGGTTGAGCAGGCGTTGTCCCGCGACGGGAAGCTGCCGTTGCATCAGTTGTTCCGGTTGCGTGTCAGGCACCTGACGGCGGGTACGGCGCTTGGGTCTGCGCAGTTTTTGCAGAAACTGGTTAAACAGCGACCGGAGCAGGTGAGTGAAAAGCGTTCCTCGGCGGCACGCCCGATTCGCGATCTCGCGGTTGAGGATTTTCACAGTTTGCGCGATCTGCGCGGCTGAGTGCAAACTGCGACCGGGCCGCTTTGCCGGGGTGCGGACTCAGTTGCTCTTATGACGCATCGATGCTCTACACGCGGAAGTGGTCGGCATGCATCATGCCGGGCGCAGCTACGCGGGGCGCAAACTGCATGTGGTCGAGGATCTGCGTCTGCAAATCTATACCGGGTGCGATTTCGACCAGTTCCAGGCCGGTAGGCGTCAGCCTCAGCACTGCTCGTTCGGTAATGTAGAGTACTTCCTGCCCGCGCTCGAGCGCCGAAGGGCCATGGAAGCAGACCTGGGAGATGGTAGCGACGAATTTGCGGTGTTTGCCCTCGGTGACGATTTGCAATTCTCCATTGGCGCCGGTGGAGACGACGAGGCCGGCGACCGTGAAAGGGCAGCAGAAAATGACCCGTTTAGCGCTCTGGGTGATATTGACGAAGCCACCGACGCCAGCGAAGCGGCCGGCGAACTGGCTGACGTTGACGCTGCCTTCTGCGTCGATTTCGACGGCACCGAGGATGGCAACATCGATGCCGCCGCCGTCGTAGAAATCGAACTGAGCCGGTTGATCGATGATTGCTTCGGGATGGTGGGCACAGCCGAAGCTGAGGCCGGAGGCGGGCACGCCACCGATAGGTCCGGCTTCGACGGTGAGGGTGAAATCCTGAAGTCGTCCCTGTTCGGCGGCGACAGCCGCGACGGTTTCGGGAAGGCCGATACCGAGATTGACGACGGCGCCGGTGGGAATCTCAGCGAGGGCGCGCCGGGCGATGATCTTTCTTTCGGAATAAGCCGGTGGCTCGAGTGGCGCGGCCTGATCTGCAGGGGCGCTGGTCACGTAAGCCGGGTTGAAAATTTCTCCGAAGGTCTGGTCGTGTTCGCCGGCGTTTTCGGCGACGACGATGTGGTCGACGAGGATTCCGGGCACGCTGACGTGTTTCGGATCGTCGATGCGATCGATGATTCTTTCCACCTGGGCAATGACGATGCCGCCGTGGTTGCGGGCGGCTTGGGCGATCGGTAAAATTTCGCCAATCAGGCCTTCGTTCTCGACGCTGAGATTTCCCTGCCGATCGGCGCTGGTGGCGCGGATCAGGCCGACGTGGATCGGAAAGGCCTTGTAACGAAGCCAGGTTTCCCCATCCAGTTCGAGGCGTTCGATCAAGTCTTCGGTGGTGCGCCGGTTAAGCTTGCCGCCGGTGTTGACGGGATCGATGAAGGTGCCGAGACCGACTTTGGTAAATACGCCGGGCCGCCTGGCGGCGATCTCGCGAAACATCACTGAGATCACGCCCTGGGGAATATTGTAGGCTTCGATGAGGTTATCCAATGCCAGTTGACCGAGCCTGGGGGCAAGGTTCCAGTGGCCCCCGACGACACGGCGCAGCAGACCGGCGTGGGCAAAATGATTGAGACCGCGATCGAGGCGGTCGCCCTGGCCTGCGGCGTAAACGAGATTGAGGTCACGCGGGCGGTTGTGTTCGAGAAAGCGCTTTTCGATGGCGACGCTGAGCGCTTCGGGATGACCGGCGCCGACGAATCCGCCGACGGCGACGGTGGCACCATCGGGGATGCAGGCGACGGCATCGGCGGCAGTGGAAATTTTTGCGGCAGCTCTCATGGGGCAATGCGTCGTGTCAGGAGTGGATGATCAGCCACGCCAGCCGCCGTTGACTTCGATGGTTTGGCCAGTGACGTAGGAGGCCAGGGGCGAGCACAGGAAAAGCGCGACTTCGGCGATTTCACGGGGCTCGCCGAAGCGATTGAGCGGTACGTTCTTGAGCATTTCGGTGCGCACTTCGTCGGGGATGGTGGCGGCCATGGCGGTATCGATGACGCCGGGCGCGATGGCATTGGCTCGAATGCCGCGTCGCGCGGCTTCGCGGCTGAGCACCCGCGTCATGGATAACACGCCGGCCTTGGCGGCAGCGTAGTTGGCTTGTCCGTAGAATCCCTGCAGGGCGGAAATACTGCCGAGGCTGACGATGGCGCCGTGGTCGCGCATGATCTCAAGACCGTATTTGCAGCAGTGAAAAACGCCGCTGAGGTTGACGTCGATGACCTGTTGCCATTCGTTGAGGGACATTTTCTCGATGGTCCGGTCGCGGATAATGGCGGCATTGTTGATGAGGAAATCGATGCCGCCCACCTTGCTGGCGATGTCGCTCATCATCCACTGGACAGCATCGGCGTCGGCGACGTCAGCCGCGACGGCATGAGCACGCTCGCCGAGTTCACCAATCAATTTTTGGGCTTCTTCAGCGGTGTCCTCGAGGCCGGGGTGGTTAATGAAAACTTCGGCGCCGGCGGCGTGAAAGGTGCGCGCGGTTTGCGCGCCGATACCGCTCGATGCGCCGGTGATGAGAATGGTTTTTCCTGAAAGGTCGATGAGGTGACTCATGGCGGGAGGTTGGCCGAGATCGCCGCCGATGAAAACCACGAACTGTGAGCAATGGCCCGCAAACGGGTGCGCGTTTGCGTCACACTACGGGATCCGGACAGTAATCGCGGCGCCCGCATTTGATGCAGTGGTCGCCGATCCAGAGTTGATCGAGAAACTCCATAGCGCGGTCGATAACGGCGGGGTCGCGACTGATGAACCCGGACTCGAAGTTACGGCGCAGCGGGGATTTTGCGCCCATCCCGGCGCCGGTGAGGTTGGCGGAACCAATGAAAGCGACCTTGCCGTCGATGACGATGGTTTTCATGTGCATGCGCGGGCAGAGCAGCCGGTCGAAGCGTTGCGATTCGACCAGTTCGGGAAAGCGGTCGAAGTCTTTTCGAAATCTAGGTCCGGGTTCTTTGGCGTGGATGAGCCGGACTTCGACGCCTTCACGGACCAGTTCGGCGAGCACCTGCAGGAAGGGCACGTAGCGTTTTTTGCCACGGTCGACGTGCAGGTCCTTGATGTCAGCGGTGGCGATCCAGATCCACGACTTCGCTGCCGGCAATTCGGTTTGAATGACGCGGTGGTAGATTTCCTCGTTGAGGATAAATTCGTTCATGGGGCGCAAGCGAACCGCCACCCGGCAAAATTTCTGGACAAGGCGGGGACGCTCGGTACCTTACGTCAATCTGAACAGGGATGAGACCTTTTTCCAACAGCAACCGTTCGCTACTGCGGCTCGCGCTCCTCGCGCCAGGGCTATAGTTCGCTGTTGCCTCTCTCTCCCGGTTTTTCTTCTGTGCCTGAATAAGGCCTGCTCCGCTCAGCGGGCAAAATCGTTCCCCTCAGAGGAAACTGGATTCGAGGTGGAGGCACCGTCGAGGCATTGCCATCCCTGCAAGTCTGTCCTTTGTTAAACCACTGCCTACCGATTTCCTATGAAACCTGAATCCATCCGAAAATACCGGGCCTTTCCCAAGGTCGATCTGCCCGATCGAACCTGGCCGGACAAGTCAATCGAAGCCGCGCCGATCTGGTGCAGCGTCGACCTACGCGATGGCAATCAGGCGCTACCGGTGCCGATGAGTGTCGACGAAAAGGTCGAAATGTTTGCGTTGCTGACATCGATCGGCTTTAAGCAAATCGAGGTCGGCTTTCCTTCGGCCTCGGACACGGAGTTTCGTTTTCTGCGTCGATTGATCGAAGAAGACCGCATTCCCGAAGATGTGACGGTGCAGGTGCTGGTACAGGCGCGCGAGCACTTGATCCGGCGTACCTTTGAAAGCTTGCAGGGGGCTCGCCGGGCGGTGGTGCATCTTTACAATTCGACGTCGCCGCTGCAAAGGCGGGTGACGTTCGGCGATGCCAGTCGTGACGAGATTCGCGAGATCGCCGTGACCGGGGCGAAGCTGATCCAGGACTTGCGTCCGACTCTTGGCGACACGGAATTGACGCTGCAGTACTCCCCGGAAAGTTTCAGCGACACGGAGCTCGATTTTTCGGTTGAGGTCTGCGAGGCGGTCATGGATGTCTGGCAGCCGACGCCGGACGACCGGATCATTTTGAATCTGCCGGCGACGGTCGAGTGGGCGACTCCGAATGTACACGCCGACCAGATCGAGTGGTTTTGCCGCAAGGTGAAGAATCGCGATTCAGTGATCATCAGTCTGCACACCCACAACGATCGTGGTACCGGCACGGCGGCGACCGAACTCGGCTTGCTGGCGGGTGCGGATCGCGTCGAAGGCACCTTGTTCGGCAACGGTGAGCGCACCGGCAATCTCGACATCGTTACCGTCGCGCTCAACATGAACAGTCACGGCATCGATACCGGCCTGGATTTTTCCGATCTGACTCACATTCGCGAAGTCTACGAACGGACCACGCGGATGACCGTGCCGGAACGTTTGCCTTATGCCGGAGAGCTCGTCTTCACGGCCTTTTCAGGCAGTCATCAGGACGCCATCAAGAAAGGTTTCGACCGGCGTCGCGGCGATGTTGAACTGGCAGCGACGGATGGCGAGGCGCCGGAGTCGGTTGCCTGGGGGGTGCCGTACTTGACCATCGATCCGGAGGATCTCGGACGCAGTTACGAGGCGATCATTCGTATCAACAGTCAGAGCGGCAAGGGCGGTGTCGCCTATATTCTGGATCGCGAGCACGGCTTCGAGTTGCCGAAAACAATGCACGCTCAGGTCGGCGGACGCATTTACAACATGGCCGATAAGCTCGGCCGCGAGTTGGAGGCGGACGAAATCCGCGATGCGTTTTTCGAGCAGTTCGTCAATGTGTCGACGCCCCTGGCTCTGGTTGAGTATGAGCTCGATCACCGCGCCGGTGGCGATGGACAGGTCTGCTGCAAGGCGCGGGTGACCAACGGTGCCTCCGATCAGTCCGGCGAGATCGAGATCGAGGCGCTCGGCAATGGTCCGATCAATGCCTTTGTGCTGGCTCTCGAGCAGGCCGGGTTGAAGGATTTTACCGTCACCGATTATCGCTCGCACGCGATTCGCGGCGGTTCGGATGCGGACTCGGTCGCCTACGTGCAGGTGCGTGGCCTCGACAAAGACGGGCCGTTGGTCTGGGGCTGCGGCGTCGATCCATCGATCGAGATGGCCGGTCTCAAGGCGTTGGTCAGCGCCTGCAATCTGCTCGGCTGATCCATTCCCGGGTGTTTAATCAGTCCCGGCTTCGGCGTCCCTGGCGGCGTCGAAGCCGTACTGGTCGAGCATGGCGATGAGGGTCGCGTTGAGATCCGGCGACGGCAGCGTGTCGGCGTTGGTCATGGTGCAGCAATGCAGGTAACCGAGCATCGCGTCGACCGGGCGGGCGGCGATGTCATGCTGCTTCAGCCAGCCGTCGAAGGCTTCGAGCGCGCTTTGCCAATCTTCCAGAGAGTAGTCGGATTCGTCGACGTGGTCGTAGAGTGTTTCGCGTTGAGCGGCGGATAGGGAAAGTGGCATAGCGCTCTATTGTCGCCGATTGCCAGCTGGCGAAAAGGCGAAAAAAAACCGCCGCAGCGTTTCGGCTGCAGCGGTTTCTAACTGCCGGTCGGTGAACGACCGGCGGGAATCGTGATCGGTGGTCTTCGATTAGAATACGAAACGAACACCGGCGCGGACCGTGGCGAAATCGACGTCGTCGAGGTCGGTCCAGGTGTAGCGACCGTCGACAAACACGCCCATGTGTTGCGTGCAGCGGTATTCGACACCGGCACCGGCGTGGATTTCGATCAGCACGTCATCACCGGCACGAGCGTCGTCGCCGTCGAAGAAACGGTCAAAAGCGTCGGAGAAATCATCGTAGTCGATGTCTTCGGCGTTGTAGATGATACCGCCACCCGCGTAAGCGTATGGGGAAAGGCCGGTTTCACCGATCGGATAACGGAAGATCGCGTTGATTGCAGCCGTTCCAGCGATGTCGCCGGGGGTGTCATAGAACTGACCTTCTGCTCCGATACCGAAGTAGCGGGTGAGGAAGAAGTTCGCGCCGACGCCGCCACCCCAGTCATCGGGGCCGAGTGGATCCGCAAACGAGTGGGTGCCGTAGAGATCGAACTGAAACTCTTTGGCATTGTAGAGGCTGGCCGGAGCCGGGATGCAGCAGGCGGGGTTTTTGGACACCGGAGCTTTGCCGTCGCCCGCGACAACGGGGGCAGCCAGGCCAACGGCGAGGATAGTGGATAGCAGGATTTTTTTCATGGTTGATGACGATGGATTGTTTGTAAGGTGGTTGAGATACTGAGTCCTCCATGGGGTTACAGCTCTTGGTAACCTGCGCGGGCATTCAAAATAGAAGGCACCAACTCAGATTGAATCTCCTCAAACTGCGTACGAAATAACGATGGGCAAATAAGGGCAAGTTAGCAAGTAGTATTTCTAGTAATTTTACTCGGCTTGATTTTATTGATTTAATAGCAGTAAATAGCGAAGTGAGCGTCCGCCCGGTGCAGAAGCATAAGGTCTCTGTCAGCCACGTGATCGGACCGGGAACGCCTCAGTGGTGAGCCACCTGACCAGCATATTGTCATCGAGGATTCTGCCGACGACGCGATAGTTGGAATCGGCGAGGGGGTTTTTGGAATCGCAAGCTTCAGCGACGACCGCTCGATAAGGGCCATAGTACGAAGCGTGTACGAAACCGAGATGTTTGCCGTCGTGAATGACGAAGCCGACGTGAGTATCGAGGCCGACGATATAGAGCCCACTACCGGATTGGCGAAGGCCTGCGATGATATCGGCGATCGGTTTGCCGGCCGAAATTGATATCGATTCGCGTCCGGTCAGGCTGTTGATGATCGTCTGTGAGGGTTGTTGGGCGAGCTTGATGCGCGGCACTACAAATCCGGCGTCGCGCAGCGTGGTGGTGACGAAGTAGCCGCAGGCGATCCTGCCTTCGCCGGGTGTTTGCGAAACGCCGTTGAAATCCCAGGGCGTCCCGTACCATGCTGGAAAAATGTCCTCAATGAGAGCGGTGAGGATAAGGCTTCGGGCTGCCGCGATGGTTGCCTGCCCGGTGGCCCCGTCGTCGCTGGCGGCTGCGCTCCGGTAGCGCTGTCCCAGCTCGATGCGCTGGCGTTCGAGTTTTTCCAGAGCCGACCGGTAGTTCGAGCGGGCTTGCGCAGTGATCTCCGCTTCGGCGGTCTGATTGCCGGAAAAAACGATCGCCGGTAGCGCCGGTGGATCAGCGCAGCAGCTGACGCTGGAGAGTGCCGCGGCGAGCAGAACGCGCACCGTGCAGGAATAGCGGGAGGGAAATTTGGCAATCGGCGACATGCCGACGACTACGTCCCGGCGGTCGCGATTCTTTCACTCTACTTCACTCCACTCCAACTCACGAGGCAGCGCGCAGTCGATTTAGCTGAACCTTGGCGGCGCCCTTGATGCGCGTCAGCACGTAGTAGACGGTCTGGCTGCGCAGGCGCACCAGTTCGGCGCCGACGATACGCGGCACGAAGTCGGCGGGAACCTGGAGAATCTCCTCCAGCGTTGCGCCTTCTAGACCGCGACACAGGATCGAAGTCATGGCGCGGGTCAGGGTCTGGACTTTGGGGCCGAGCTCGACTTTGTAGGAGGCTCGCCCCTGATCGTCGACATTGAGAAAAATGCCGACGGTATCGGTGCATTCCTCGTCTTTGCGGATGTCTTCCAGGTCAAAGGTCTCGCCCTCGGCCGGCTCGTACTGGGCAGCGCTCTCCGCGTAGGAGATCAGCACCTCGCGCTTTTCGGGATCCGGCAGATGCTCGGACAGCTCGATGATTTCCTGAAGCGGGGCGGGGTAGGACATAACAACAGTGCGTGGCGACCGGGGATCTGCGACGAGCCATTCCGCGACGCTGAGCGGGCGGATCGGCGGACGCAATTCGCGGACTAGCAGTCTTTTTCGATCGGGTTGCCAACCATGTTGCCCCACTCAACCCAGGAGCCGTCGTAGTTGCGCACCGTGGTGTAGCCGAGCAGATATTTTAATACAAACCAGGTGTGACTGGAGCGCTCGCCGATGCGGCAGTAGGCGACGATGTTGTCGGCATTGCCGAGGCCGAGACCTTCGGTGTAGATGGCGCGCAGCTCGTCGGCGGTTTTAAATGTGCCGTCTTCGTTGGCTGCGGTCGACCACGGGCAGCTCTTCGCGCCGGGGATGTGACCACCGCGCAACACGCCTTCCTGAGGATACTCGGGCATGTGCGTGACTTCGCCTTTGTATTCACCGGGCGAACGCACGTCGACCAGCGGCAGGCCGGCTTTCATGTGCGCCATGGTGTCGGCGTGAAAGGCGCGAATGCCGGCGTCGTCGCGGCGGGCCGGTTCAGGGTAGTCGGTCGCAGCCGGATCGGGCACGATTTTGTCGGTCGGACGACCTTCGGCGATCCACAGGTCGCGGCCGCCATCCATGACCTTGGCGTTGGTGTGGCCGAACAGCTGGAACACCCAGAAGGCGTAGCAGGACCACCAGTTGGATTTGTCACCGTAAAAGACCACCGTGGTTTCCGGGGTGATACCGTTGCGCGAACACAGCTCCTTGAAGCCTGCGGTGTCGACGTAGTCGCGCATCGTCTGATCGTTCAAATCGCGACGCCAGTCGATGTGCACGGCGCCGGGAACGTGACCGGTATCGTAGAGCAGGAGATCTTCGTTGCTCTCGACGATGCGGATCGAGTCGTCGTTGAGGTGGTCCTCGACCCACTGGGTGCTGACCAGTGCTTCAGGATTGGCGTAGGCGGAGAATTTGTCGTCGCTCATGGCAGTAAATTGGATTGCTGATTGGGAAAAGATGTTGGCCAGAGGCCTTACGAAACAGGATAGCAGCAGGACGCCTCTCAGTCACCCGACTTTCCTGGCACCCGGCAGATTCGACGACCGAGTGCTTTGGTCGAAATCCAGCAGCAGAGCAGGCCGTATTTCAAGGCGCGGGAAAAATTGATCGATGAACTGTCTTCCTCGTAAACCGTCGGGCAGCTGATTTCGCAGGTCTGCATGCGGTGGTCGACCGCAGCGATGAGCAGTTCGTTGTCGAAGATGAAATCATCGCTGAGCGCGTGAAAGTCGATGGTTTCGAGCATTTTGCGCGAATAGGCGCGAAAGCCGGTGTGATACTCGGTGTGCCGGCGCCCGAGGCACAGGTCCATGTAGTTGGTAATCAGCCAGTTGGCCAGATATTTCCAGATCGGCATGCCGCCACTGAGCGCGCCGCGCCCGGAAATGCGGGACGCCAGGCACAGATCCCAGGTTCCCTGATTAATCATCGACGCCATCGACACGCAAAGCACCGGCGAATACTGGTAGTCCGGGTGGAGCAGGATGATGACATCGGCGTCCGCATCGAGCGCATACTGAAGGCATTTTTTGACGTTGCCGCCGTAGTTGCAATTGGTTTCGTTGACGTGCACCTCGATGCCCAGTCGCCTGGCGATCGCCACCGTGTCATCCTGAGAGTTGTCGTCGCTGAGGATGACCTGATCCACGTAGTCATGCGGGATGTCGTGGTAGGTCTTTTCGATCGTCTTCGCGGCGTAGTAGCCGGGCATGGTGACGACGATTTTTTTGTTCTGGAGCATGGCGGGTGGTTCCGGGAAGGGCCGGAATTCAGAGCTTTGGGAGGGGAGCAAATCTTGGAGCGCTTTGCCGAAAGCGCAAGGATTCAGTTGCAGGGCGGGGCGCCAGCCGTCACGCTGTCGTTATGAACCGCCGGGACGATGATTCGGGAATGTCCGCCTTAACTATTGCCACTTTGGCTTTAGCCTTTGGTTTTCTTGCCGGCTGCGAGACGATCAAAGGTCTTGGAGGCGGCGACGATCGTCCCGCTGAGATTCGCGAAGTGGTGGCGATGCAGACGCCGTTTTACACCAGTTTTCCGGACAAAAAATCGATCCCGTTCATCTATCTCACTCAGGGCACAGATGTCGAATGGCTGAAGCGAAAAGACAGTTTCGCCAAGGTGAAGTTGGCCAACGGCCAATCCGGCTGGATGCCCGAAGTCAGCCTCGGGCAGCCGAGCGGTGGCTGGCCGGTCGACCCCGCGACGCCCGAGTCCCAGCCCACCCGCGAGGAAATGCGCGACGTGCGCTCACGGGCGATCCGCACCGGGAAGAAGGATGAATCGCTGAATCAGTTTAATATTCCGGATTGAGGCGTCGCAGGCGGTCGGTGCGGGAGACAGGTTGTGGTAGCGGCGCGCGGCGCGTGGCACGTGGGTGGCCGGGCAGGGTGCGGGCAAGGTTTCACTTGTCGCCACCACCCGACTGGCATCCCTCCGGGATGCGGTGGGAGAGCGATCAATGTCCGGTGGTGTCGCTTCGCTTGACCACCGGCTAATTGCTTTGCAGCCTCCGGCTTCCGGAAGGTTTTGTAATGTCAGTTGCGGTCAGCCTCAACGCGCCGCGCAACTCATCGCTGCTCAGCGGCTTCCCGGAATGCTTTGACCCGCTCGACATCAACCGCTGCGGCGAGCACGCCGTCTTTTTTCAGGGCTGAAGCGACGATCAGGCCGTCGGCGACGCTGAGCAGGTCGGCGGCGCTGGCGGCGGTGGCGCCGCTGCCGACGAGGAGCGGGGCGTCGGGGCAGGCCTGACGAATGCGGCGCAGGTCGTCGAGCGAGGTGGCTTCGCCGGTACCGACGCCACTGGCGATGAGGGCATCGGCTTTACCACGCTGCCAGGTGTCACGGGCGGCCTGTTCGAGCGGGACTTCGCCGAGCGGAGCGGCGTGTTTGACCAACACGTCGGCAAAAATTTTCACCCCGGGGCAGAGTGCGGCGCGTTTGCGAACGGTGCGATAGGCGTCGCCTTCGATGACGCCCTGGTCGGTGACCATCGCGCCGCTGTGCACGTTGACGCGGATGAAGCTGCCGTCGCAGGCAGCGCACAGACCGAGCGCGGCGTCGGCGTCGTTGCGCAGAACGTTGAAGCCGATCGGAAGATTAGCATCGATGGCAACGCGGACGGATTCGGCGGCGCGGGCCATGGCGGCGACGGTTTCCGGGGCGACCTGAGTTTTGGTGAACGGGATGTCGCCGAAGTTTTCGATGACCACGGCATCGAAGCCGCCGTCGACAAAAGCGCAGGCGTCGGCGGCAGCGAGATCACAGACTTCGGCCATCGACGCTGACTGCTCCCAGCCGGGTGAGCCGGGCAGGGGACGCAGGTGAATGACGCCGATCAGGCGCGGGATCGAGGCACTCATCCGGCCAGAGGTCGCGGTGCGGCACCGAGAAAGGTTTCGCCGTCGAGTGCCGCCGGGCGGTCGCGGAACACGGTGATTTGAAACACCGTGTCGGCATCAATGCTCCGTCCGGCCCACGCGGCGCACTGCCGTCCGGCGAGGCCGAAACCGTTGCCGTGGCCGAATCCCCAGCCGCCGTAGGTAAATTTGGTTTCGACTTCGTTGGGGACGCGTTCGTCGAACACGCCGAGATGGCGGGCGCCGTAGTAGTCGCGGTTGCCGGCGTGAAAACCGAACGGGCGAATTTCGTCGCTGTGTTTACCGAGCAACTCGTCGCGCGTCGCCTGCAGCAGGATCGACGCTCCACTGTCGAGTCGCTGCACGCGCACGAAGCCGACATTCATGGTGAGTTCGCTCAGCGCCAGTGCGCGACTGCGCGCGCCTTGATAGACGGTGCGATTCCACAGGCCCGGATCGTTGCTGCAAAAGATGATTTGTTCCTCATTGGCGATCGTTGGCGAGGCCGGCGAGCAGGCTTCTCCGCTGCTGCCGGCGATCGGGTGAGTGCCGGCGGTGATTTCAAAGGCGGTGCCGGCAGCGATGGCCTCGCCGGCCCAGCCACAGGCCTGACCGCTGCCGCGTTGCGAGGCGTGGCCGAAGCCCCATCCGCCGGCTCCGAGCCGGACTTCGACGTCGCGGGGAAGTGATTTATCGAACAGGCCGAGGTGAGCCCCGCCGAAATAACGCTCGCCGGAACCCGACCAGCCGCCGTCGCCGGAATAGGCCGCGGCGCCGCTGAGCAGTTCGCGCCGGGTGATCGGTGCGACCACAGAATCGCCGGTGTCGAGCCGACGCAGGCGCAGATAGGAAATGTCGTTCGGCAACTGAGCCAGGTCGCTGTTTTGCCAGCGGCGCGGATCGTGGCCGCGGAAGATCAAGGTTTCAGGAACGCCGGCGCCGATTTTGTCGCCTGCAGTGATGCCTTCAATTTTGACTGCGGCGACTTCGACTGCGAGGTCGGTTTCCGGGACGGGATTCTGTTCAGCGG
>CBDULB010000126.1:0-17299 GCA_965367965.1 uncultured bacterium
ACCCCGGTATGATCGAAGAAACACCGCGATGAACTGGGAGTTGCGGAATTGGTAATCCGTTCCGTCAGCCGGGCGCAGCAAGATCTGCCGGCGAGAGGACGCGGCAGATTTCAAAGTGCTGCCTTTCGACAGCTTGTGCTCAGTGCGCAGGCTGTGAATGAGGCAAGCGAATGGAAAGGATCAGCTACGGTTTTTCGCCGATCAGCTTCCAGACGTTTTGTTCGCCGAGCCCTTTAAGTTCGAGTTGGCCAACGGGCTCACAAATGAAGTTGTCGTGCAGTTGTTCGTAGGTGGCCTGACTGATGAGGATTTCATCGGTGCCAGCCGCATCCTCAAGCCGTGCTGCATTGTTTACCGTGTTACCCCAGACATCGTAAATAAAACGTTTCTGGCCGATCACCCCGGCAACGACGGGGCCCGAGCTGATGCCGGTTCGAACGCACCAGGGCTGCAGTCGATGCTTATTCATTTCTGCGATTCGATCGCGGATGGCGAGCGAGAGCCGTGCCATCGACGGGGCGTGGTCGTGTTTGAGGGTGGGAACGCCTCCGGCTACCAGGTAGGCATCGCCGACACTTTTGATTTTCTCCAGACCGTGTTTGCTGATTTCAATATCAAACAGAGCGAACAGGGAATTCAATTGTTCGAGCATGGAGCGCGCGTCCATGCGCAGGCACCATTCAGTAAAACCGACGATGTCGAGAAACATGATGCTGGCTTCGGGAAAGATATCGGCGATGTAGTTGTCACCCGCCTTCAGCCGTGCCGCGATCCGTGGTGGCATGATATTCGTCAGCAGTTCGTCGGCGCGCTGCATTTCGGCGCGAAGGCGTTGTTCTGATGCGAGCATGCGTTCACCTGCGTGCAGTCTGCTGATCAGTTCGCCTTCGTGAACCGGCTTGCTGATGAATTCATCGGCACCTGCGTCCATGCCGGCGATAAGGTCTTTCTTCTCCACCTTGGCGGTGATCATGATGGCGTAGATGTAGCGATCGTTGATGCCCTCTTTGATGTTGGTGCACAGCGAAGGGCCGTCGATCCCGGGCATCATCCAGTCGATAAAGGCGACGCGAATATCCGGATTATCCTGAAGAATTTGCCAGGCGTCAGTGCCGTTGTCAGTAACGATGATTTCGTAGCCCTGCTCCTTGACTAGATCGCCGAGGATCGAACGACTCACCGGGTCGTCGTCCGCAATGAGGATTTTTGAAGTCAACGCTGACTTTGTCGGGGTGGCGAGCATAGTGGAGTGAGCTAGATGGAGTCTTCTCCGGCGACGCTGCGCAGGCGTTCGATGTCGAGGACGAGATGATCGAATGCGTTGGACATGTCTTCGAGGTTGTCGGCAGTAATCTTTGATTCAAGGTGTGCGGCGGCTTTACTTGCGGAGACAGCACCTATGTTAGCAGCTGCGCCGCGAATGGTGTGGGCGACGTTGCGGATCTGGTCGACATCTCCGCGCTGGAAGCCGCTCTTCAGATCGGTGAGCCACTCGGGGACTTTGCGCCACCATATCGCTACCGCCCGGCGCAGAACATCCAGGCTGCCTCCGGTGACGGCGAGGCCGGCGTCTTTGTCGAACAGAGGCCAGTGCTCCTGATCAGCTGACTCCCCGGCGGCGTGGCGTTGCTCGATGATTTGGGTATATTTTTGAACCACCCGGTTGAGCTCCATAAAGGTAACCGGCTTTGCGAGATAGTCGTCCATTCCACTTTCGAGGCAGCGATCCCGATCGCCGGCCATGGCGTGGGCGGTCATGGCGATGATGATCGCGGGTGGGCCGGTTTCCATTTTACGGATGGCCCGTGTCGCTTCGAAGCCGTCCATTATGGGCATCTGGCAGTCCATGAAAATGATGTCGTAGGGATTCTCTTTCATTTTTGTCAGCGCCACCTCACCGTCTTCTGCGCAGTCGACGTTGAGGCCGAGATTCTTAAGCATTTCCAGAGCGATCTCGATATTGACCTCGTTGTCTTCGGCGAGCAAAACCCGCAGCGACGAGGTTTCTTCCGGTGCGGTGAACGCGGGTTTCGACTTCGTTTCCAAGGTTGGTGTGGTTTCGGATTGGGATGCTTCGTCTTTGCCGCTGGCGGCCAGCGCATTGCCAAGTGCTTCGCGCAGTTCAAACTGGCGCAGCGGCTTGAGCAGTTGTCCAGCGACTCCAGCTTGAGCCAGTTCCCGTTGCTGGTCGTCCTGGAAGCTTGCTGAGCTCAGCATGAGGATAATGACGTCGTTAATCTCCGGTTCCGCGCGAATCGCGGAGGCGAGGAAAACGCCGTCCATGCCGGGCATCTGAAAATCGAGAAGCGCGATGTCAAAAGGTTGCTTTTCCTTTACTCCTTCCCGCAGCGCCTGAAGGGCCGCTTCGCCGGATTCGACCTCCATGTGCTGGGCTCCCCAATCACCCAGCAGGTCACTGAGAACTTCCCGGTTCACGGGGTGATCGTCGACGCCGAGAATTCGCAGGCCGCTGAAATCAAGGTGATGCACTTCTTCGTCGATTTCCTGGTCAGCCACTTCCATGGTCAGGCTGAATGAAAAAGTCGAACCATGATCGAGCGTGCTTTTTGCATCTAGCTCGCCGTCCATCAGTTCGACCAACTGGCGGCTGATGGCGAGGCCGAGACCGGTGCCGCCGAACTTTCGGGAGGTCGATGAATCCTCTTGCTCGAATTTTTGAAACAGGCGCGGCATGGCTTCAGGACTGATGCCGATACCGGTGTCGGTGACGCTGAATTTGATTTCCGCGTGGTCGCCGTCGCGTGCGGATTCGATGATTTGCACCAGCACATGGCCTTCGGCGGTAAACTTGATCGCGTTGCCAATGAGGTTGGTTAAAATCTGGCGCAAGCGCACGGCATCGCCGATCACCCTTTGCGGGGCACCGGGTGCGTAGCGAACGATGAGTTCGATGCCTTTGTCGAATGCTCGCGGTGCCAGTAAGGTGGCGACGTCGTCCAACATCCGGCGCATATCGAACAGCGATTTGTGAATGAGCAGCTTTCCGGCCTCCATCTTGGAGATATCGAGAATATCGTTGATGATCGTCAGCAACACTTCGGCGGATGAGCGGATCGTCTCGACGTAGTGCTCCTGTCTGGGAGCCAGCTCAGTGTTGGCCAGTAACTCGGACATGCCGATGACGCCATTCATCGGCGTGCGGATCTCATGGCTCATGTTGGCGAGAAAGTCCGCTTTGGAGCGCGCGGCGGATTCGGCCCTGAGCTTGGCGTGCTTGAGCTCGTCTTCAATCGCCTTCTGATGGGTAATATCCATTAGCAGGCCCTGCCAGACGATGTTGCCGTTATCTTCGAGTTCGGGGCGGGAGGCGGCGTGGATCCATTTTTCCTTTCCTGACGGTGTCACAATCAGTCCTTCGTACTCCCACGGCGAGAGTTCGGATGCCGATTTCATCACGCTGTTTTGAAACTCTGTGAGGTTATCGGGGTGTATCAGTTGGATGATCGGTGTTGCATCGTCGCGAATTTCTTCCGGAGATACTTCCCAGATATCGTAGCTGCCGGGACTGGCGTATGGAAACGACGCTTTGCCGTCCGGCGACATCACGAACTTGTAGATCATGCCCGGCGTATTGCGCGCCAAGTGCTCGAAACTGTGTTCATGCTGATCGAGCAGGCGCTTCAGTTGCACGCGCTCGGAGACATCTTCGACGGTCACCAGAAACCTGGGCTCGCCATCACTGGAAGACTGTTCGGTCTGGGATGAAACGATCAGATGATAAATGTGCCCACCGGGATCGCGGAATTTCAGATTCCAATCCTGAAGACCGAGGCTGGGAAGTTGATGCCATAGGGATTCCGCCTCTTTGTCAGCAGGTGCGAACACATCGGCAAGATTCTGACCGATAGCTGAGGATGCGTCGGTTGCGGCAATGCTGCATAGCTTTGGATTGATCTGCAGAATTTTAAGATCTGAATCAGCCATGCAGACACCTGCCGGGACGTGATCGAGAAACTCCGTGTAGGCGCTTTGCCCGGAGGAGGTGGATGGTTTTGAGGTGCGCTTAGTCGATGGGTGCAGATACACCGCTATCATGTCCTGACCCGCGACCTGCAGCCGGTCGAGGCTGGCGGTAAGGATGCAGGAGCTGTCGTCCTGACATTGCCAGGAGCCATCGATTGGAGCCAGTCGTTCTTCGCCCGCCTTCTGCCAGACGGTGTCGTGCCATTCAGTGACGCTCCAAAATGTGGCCAGTTGGGATATTTTCATGCCGAGCAACTCAGCAGCGGGCCATCCAAGTAGATTCTCAATCTGTTGGTTAGCGTAGCCGACACCGCCCTCACTGTCGATCCACAGGACGCCGATCGGCGCGGATTCGAGGGAGGCGGATGCGGCCACTGCCCGGGGAATTCGAGATAGCGGGGAGCGGGACGATTGCGACATGGTGAAAGGGGAAGGTACGGGGGGCGGGAAGGACTATTTTCCGCGGACGCTGACGCCGGATGGAATCGGTCTTTTTTTGAATATCGAAGGGATGCGCACGTCAATTTCGAACACTGAATAGATCAGCCCCAGAAGCGCCACGAGTAATCCGATTTTCATTGCTCCGATCATGCCGAAGATTAAGAAGATCAGGCTGACGGTTGTGGCTGCAAACATTATGCCCATCGCCAACACGGAGCTGCCCAGTGCCAGGAATAAATGTTGCCGCCAATCGTGGAGTCGTTTGCGGAATGCGTCGTCGACACCACTCTTGAGCTCCCAGGTATCCACGCTGACCGGCACGTAGAATGGCTTTCGCGTATATTCGTCACGCCAGCTTTTCACTAACAGTTCGGACGCTTGATACAGCAGGTCGCCAAAGACCCGGTTGGCTACGGGAATCCAGCTCAACAGTCGCTGATAGCGGCGATTAAAAAACCGCAGTGCAAGGCGGGTTACTTTCATTGAGCACTGCGTTCGCATGCTGCTCAGGATGGCATTGTTGTGATCGCTGAACAGCATTTTCGCATCATCACCCATCTGGGCACCGATCAGAGCGACCGGTACGCGTGCGCTGATGCCGAAGCTGTTTGGCAGGTAGGTTTTGAGAAAGCCCATCACGGCTTCGGTCAGTGCGATGCCGTGCGGTGACGCCCCTGCTTGAAGCCGGTGGATGCGTTCATACAATTTTTTTGCCTCATCCCAATCGTCGGTCATCAAATCGTCGCGTAAGCCCATGATGTGTCCTACCACTCGCCAGAGGTGCAAAAACGCCTCCTTTTCTTGCAGCGTTAATTTGCAGCCGATCATCTCCATGCCACGGGGAATCAGATAAGAAAACGTCAGCAGGGTAAAGGCGAGATCTTCCTGGTTCACCGGGACCCCGAATTTTTCGGTCTCCCATTGCATACTGCCGTGGGCTTTGGCGAACTTGTCCGCCATGGCCTGGCCGTCTGCTACGCGTGGTTTCATCACCCCGGGATTGAGCAGCATAAAACGCATCGAAGCGTGCAGCATGCGCACTTTCTTCGCGGTGATGTAACCTCGTCCCCATAGGTAGGCACGGCGTCCTGCAGCGACGCGGAAGTCGTCTTTCACCGTTTTCTCAACGACGTCAGCGGCTTCTCCGGGCGATGGTTTTTCAACTGGTGATTCACTGGTTCCGGCATCGGCTCCGGATACCTTGACGAATTTGTCGCCTTCCTGTTTCCAGTTGCCACCGACGCTTTTTTCCAGAGTGCGCCGAAAGACATCGTCGGAATCGGGCATGACATCCTGCACGAGCTCGATGCCGCCGGGAGTCATGACGGCGTCAAGCATCAAGCCGGTCTCGTAGATACGTTGGAAAACGTACTTGGAGTCCTTCAGCTTGGCAGTCTGATAGAGCGCCGGAATGCCGTTCTTCATCAGGTAGCACGCCGGTAGACTTGCCGAGTAGAGGATGCCCAACATCGCCAACGAATTGGTGCGCCACATATTGGAGGCCATCTCGAGCTTGGTCACGTCGACCCAGTCCGGAGCAGGCATCGGGTCGTAGTAATCTTGAAACTCCGCTGGAAACTGCTTCAGCGCCTTGGCGAAATTCGAGTCATTGAGAAGCAACAGTTCGGAATCCGTATCAAGGAGATCTGCAATGTCGACCAACTTATTGTATCCAAGTCGGCTGCCCGGCTCAGCATTCATCGACGCCTCGCCGAAGATTTTGGCAGCCAGCTGATCGGCATGCGGGTCGCCTTCCTGTCGTGTGGCGTCGAGTTCTTCGTCGGTAAAACTGCCGGGGCCGTCTGGATGGTGCGCTACTGAGTTCATGTTGGTTCCTTGAAAAATGACGATTGCGGCTATTCGGGGAGCAGTAGATTTTTGGCTAAGCTCTGAAACCAACTTTTCACCGACTTGGGGGCGGTGTTGCCTCCGGTCAGGCAACGGGCAAATAATCCGTTACCGACGTGCGCACCCAGCTGGCGGTAAGCCTCGAACTGCTCTTCATCGAAAAACTGATCCATTGTCGTCTGGTGGGGGAACTCAGGGTTCACCGCCTGATAGCGTTTGATCAATTCAGATTCGTTGCCGGTGGTGGACAGCTTTATGTAGAGCATCAACCCGGTTGCTGCAGGGCGTCCGTCGCCTGAGTCAGGGTAGTGAACCCGACACAGTTGATAGTGACAGCGGCTGTGTCCTGTCTCCGGGTTTTTTCGGAGGTCACTCAATTCCGGAGCGATGCGTACACCGAGATCGATGCGGGCATGTCGTATCAGAGTAACTAAGCCATGAAACTGAAAGCCCGGGTCGCACTCGCCATCGATGGCGATGATGAATTTGCAACGTCGACGCAGCAATTCGTAGACCGCGAGATTTTCGATGTGGCCGCCGTCCGACAGATTGACCCAACTCTGTTTTTCGGACATTGCGATTCCAGCCATTTCGCGGATCAGAAAACTGAAACCCGGGTGATTGCCACAAATACGTGAATTGAGGATTCCGGGCATGTGGGGGCGTCTGATCCAGAAGCCGAGGCGCACATTGAGAAACGTCAACAGTGCGCGCAGGGGGTGAATTGAACTCAATCCCATGCTGGACGAAAACGCCGCTCCGGAGATTGCCATGGCCGAAGCAAGGTCGGCCGGCTTGCCATTCATCAGCCAGTCGCTGGTCGGTCGGTAGCCGATCACCGGGGAACCGGTGTAGTGTTTTGAAAACAGGAAGAAATCGCACAGTCGTTCCCGTAGTCCGGGCGAACTGCTGGTCGGAAGATTCACTGCCGCATTGATCAGGTGGTAAGGGGCAAATCCCGCAACGCTGGTGCCGTCACTGAGTGGTTTTTCATTGATGTCAGTAAGTTTGACGAAGTCGCTGCCGCCGTCCTCATTCCTGACAAAGGTGCCCGCCAGGCCGTTCCGGTAGAGCCGATGTGGCGCGGTTAGATTGATGTTCAAAAAGAAAAAAGTCAGAATAAAAAGTGCTGCGGTCAAGGCAATGAGGAAACCCTGGCCGCCAAGACGAAAGCTGTAGAAATCGCCGAGCGAAAATTCGGGAAGTTTGCCAATCGCGCAAAGCAGGAAGTACAGTGCCACCGCCGCCACGGGAAGGAACAGAGATGCCAGAAGCAGCGCGGCTTTGTTGACCAGCGCCCTTACTTTCGGATGCTTGAGTACTGGCAGAAAACGCAGAATGACCGGCACCAGGATGGCGGCGCCACCGACTCCGATACCGCTTATGCTGAATAAATTGGTGGCAGTGGATTCAGTAAGTTGGGCGAAAATCGCTTCAACAGACGTGAGCGGCTCTATACCGAAGAAGAAATTGTAGACTACCACTACGAGTTTCCATGCCGCCCCCATTACCAGGATCAAGGTAGCAAAGGTAAACACCCATCCACTCCGGTTGGATGCCCGCTCGCCTCGCCGCAGTGAAAGGAAAAATGCCAGCGCGCTACCAAAAGTCAGCAGGATGATAGAGATGTAGATCGGCACTTCGTTGGCTTTCCAGAAGGGCGTGGCTTCCACCCAGACCGTGAGAGCGGCGAATCCGACGATGACCATCAGTGGTGCCATCCAGTTGATGATCATTCCCGCTACCGTTGAAGTAACCATGCCGAAGGCATCCCAGAAATTCCGGGTGGTCAGATATTTCGCGCGCTGTCGAAGGTAGCGAATCGGTTCCGGGTCGGGACCGTAGGCACCGCCAATCAACTTTTCCGCATCGATATCTGAGAGCCGCTGAGTGAGAAAGCTGCCGGTAAACCCGCCGCCGGAAACCGTGGAGAGATAGTCGAGCCGTTTGATCAATCCTTTGTCGGCAAGAATTTGAATAACACCAAGACAGAAGGTAGCGGAGCGGACTCCGCCACCCGAACAGGCCAGGCCGACGGCGTCCATACCCGATGCGGGCATCTCGACTTCAAGGTTTTGATCGCTTGCCGCTTTTTTAATACTTTCTCTGCGGGCTTCTACGGTGGCTCGTTCTTTTGCGTTGATTTGATCCACGCCGCTGGCCTTGATATCGCGTGCTGCGAGGTGCCGTTTCATCGTCTCGATCTGATCGGCAGTGTCGATGCCGTAGGCGATCGGGTTACTGAACAAGCTATCGAATTCGGCGCACTCGAACGGACCGGGCACGTCCTCGTCCTGCTTGGTATTTCCGTACGCCATTTCGCGAAGCGCCTGGGTATGCACTTTTAACTTTGCCTGAAGCACGGAGAGGTCTTCGCGAAATGCGTCGGCTCCGTCGCGCGAACTCAGGATTCCGTTTTCGCATTGTCGATCCCATTTAGCCGTTACCGGGCGGAGGTCGCGATTGAGAACCGCGATGGTTAAATCAGCGAACTTTTCACATCCCGGGTTGTCTTTGATCGCCGCCCGTGCATGTCCGAAAATCTCAAACAAACTCTTCAGCGCCTGCGCTTCGACGCCGTGTTGGTAAGGCAGCGCCTGAGTAGCCACGCGTGTCCTCAGTTCGGTGAGGAACTGATGGGCAGCTTTTTGGTCAGGGGAACAACCGGTCTCACCGGTCGCCGCGGAGACGTTTTCGTCGGATTTCATGCGGTGTCACTGAACGACGAACGACGCGAAGACTGCTCAACTCAAAAGTGGCGGGTATAACTGATCGCGAGGATGTGCCAGAAATTTTCGTAGGTGCCGTCGTAACCACGCTGGGCGGCGCCGCGGACTTCACGATCTTCGAAGATCATCGAAGCATAAGTGAGGTCGATGGTATTTGGTCCCCAGTCATAGCCGCAACCGAGGCTGAGCATGTGCCGGTCATTGACGGGAATGGACGGGGTATAGCCGGCATCTTCCAGGGGCGACTCGGAGTAAAGGTAGCCGCCGCGCAGGCGAAAGGTGTCGCTGACGGCGTACTCAAAACCTACGCCGGTGCTGAACGAATCCTTCCAGCCAAGTTCAAGGGCGTCCACGCCGAGCAGCGATTGATTGCGGCCGATTGCCAGAGGCAAATCGTCATGGCTGGAGTTTTGAATCCATTCGAAGTCTGCTCCCAGCGAGAGGCGATCGGTAACATTCCAGCCGTAGCCGATGCCGACCGATGCAGGGAATTCTATCTCCGACTCAAAACCTGTGTGCGAGGAGTAGGTGCTCTTCAGCGAGTCGGGAATGTTATTGATATCGAAATCGCCCTGATACTCAACGGTCACCGGCAGGTGACCGGCAATGGCAATCCGGTGGTTCTCATTGATTTCGTAGTCGAGGCCTACGTAGGCACCGAGACCCCACCCGTCACCTTCGAAAATCATGTGTCCATCCCGGGAAGATCTGCCGCTAACCAGCGCCCAGGGAAAGGCTTGTTCGAGCTTTAGATGTGAGTAGAAAATATCTGCACCGACACCGGCGGAGAGCTTGTCGGTAAGCTGGATGCCGATCGCGGGATTGATCGCGAAGGTTTCCAGCAGGGCTTCGGATGCGGCAATGTAGCGGAACAGGCCGTCGCGTCGCCAATTGATACCCACGCCGTAGGGAGCACTGACGCCCAGGCCGGCCGTTATGGTGTCATTGATAGGGTAAACGATATTCAATCCGGCCAGCACCACCCACGGATCGACTTTGGAATCCCGGGCGCCGTCGAAGCGAGTGAAGTCAGTCTCTCCATACCAAACCTGAGAATTCAGCTGAAATGCGGCACCATCGAACAAGGTCAGGCGTGCCGGATTGCTGCGAACCGAAGACGGATCATCGGACAGGGCGAAGCGTGCGCCGAGCAGTCCAACGCCTTCCGCTGAATCGGGTAGAATGCGCACACCCTCCGCGGCCCGCGATGCTGCACTGAAAGCAGTGCATAGTAAAATAAGTCCCGCGGTTAGCTTCATGTTTCTGATAGTTATGATTAACTGTTGACGATCAAGGGGATTGTTAACTTGTCTGTCAATCGCAAACTCAGTTATTCGGACTTGTCCGTTTCACTCTTTTGCTGTGACGGATCTTCGTCACGCGTGGGGTTATCGACTGCTTCATCTTTGTCCTGTGGTTCCGGAAAGAGTTTGAGGAACTCGATTAACATTTTCTTAACTTCTGAATTAGCGCCAAGATTCTGAAGGTCGTCATTTGAGAGGTGAAGTTTAGAAACGATCTGTCCCTTTTCGCAGATTACTGCGGTCGCCGGATAGTCGGTGAGGTCGCCGTAGCCTTCCGGTGCATCGGGTGATGGCGACTGTGGCGGTGCTTTATATCGGGTGATCGGGATACCGAGACCGGAGACGTTGAGATTGTCGAAGAAGGTCTGGTTCACTTCGCCGTGCACATAGACTACAGCTCCGCGTGCTCCTTCGTCAGATTTCAACGACACCGCCTGATCGAGAATGCGGGCCAGTCGACCGGCATTTTCATCAATCACGGTGATGCCGGCAACGGGGATCACGAGGTCGAGGATATTCCGGATAAGTTCCGGCGGAGGGCTGTTCTTTTCCGATTCAGATAAGGCGTTGAGGATGTCTCTCAGAATCGGGCGTTCGACGACATCCCTCCGGTCTTTGTCATTTGAAGTTTTTAAGCTACCGCTGCGATCGAGGATGTTGATGGTCGGATATTTTGAAATGGCGCTGACCGTGTCGTTCTTCGCGACGATGGGAAGGGTAATGGTCACCAGCCCATGAACGGGATCAGCGGCAGCGGGAGCTTCTGCTGCGATATCGGACTGCGGCGTCTCTTGTCGCGATGGGGCGCCGGCTGCTTCCGGTTGGGGAGGAGACACGATCTTCAGGTGGTAACCACTCAGAAATAACAACAGCGTCGGTGCTTCGAGAATCGCGGCCCGGTTATCGTGGCCGGCTTGCCCATTGATGGGAAACGAGTCGATAGCAGTTGGCTGAGCCGTTGCCGGGGGGGCATCAGAGAGGCGCGGGGGATGAAGCGGTTTCGGAGCCGGTGATGGGCTCTGTTGAGAAGGTCGCTTCTTTTCTCCGGTCGCTTTGGCGGATGCGTCATCATCTTCGGCAAGAGGTGGAACGGCACCGGTGGGATCAGCCAGGATCTCTTGAACATCAAATGGAAGGGCAGGGGCGGCGGCAGGAATTGGGGCGGCAGAACCGTCATCGGGTGCCGCAGGCTTCCCGGTTTCAGCGAATGAAATGTGGGCAAATGCCAGTGCGAGCAGCGTGGAACAGTTCAAAATTGTGAGCTTCATGGCGTTACGAATTGCGCGGTCGGCGGCTGCGTCGGGATTTTAAGGCACGGTTGAGGAAATCTGTCACTTGGGAATGAGATCAAACAACTGAGCGGCAATTTTGCTCTCATCGGTTTCTTTTTTGAGTTGGGGCAATTCCTGTTCAAACGCCTCATTCTGTTTTGTGAGTTGCTCCTTCACTCCCAGCAGGTCTTTGGACTGTTGTCTGTCCCGCTCTATTTTCAGCTTCTTGATCTCTTCCTTGAAACTTTCAACGGTGGCGAAAGCGTTTTTTTCACTCTCCCTGGCTGCCTTGATATTCAGGTTGGCTTTGCGCCATTGGTAGAACGCCCAGAGGGTCGAGCCGGCAAACAGCAATGCCATCATTCCGGTGATGGCTACGAACCGTCGCACACGTGAAACGTTCTTCTCGTGCTGGTCGGCGCGTGCACGCTGAGCGGCCAATTCGCTGCGGCGGGCTTCATCGGCCTCGTCTTTGCGGTGTCGGTCAGCCTCGCTCTTACTGAGGAACTCCATGGCGAGGTCGAATTCAGATCCGTAGCGCCGGGCCCATGCAGCGGTCGGTTGGTCTGTCTGTTTCCACTTGAGGGCGATGTCGAGACCCGGCGATTGTAGAAATGCTTCCAGCCCGGCTTTCCATCTTCGTGCGACATCTTCCAGACGGCGATAGGTGGCGGCAGATCCGGCTTCGTCTTCGGTCCAATCGCGCAGGCGCTGCCATTGCCGGATAAGACTTTCATGACTGATGTCGAGAATGTCTTCATCGCTGAGGTCGCTGCCTGACGTATCGCCTTCTGCAAGGGCAGGTGTTATCAAACTCCTATCCGATCGACGAAAAACAGCGGCGACGTTTTTTACCAATTCGGTAGAGACCCCGGCCGCTTCAGCCACTTCCATTACGCTGACAGGTCGACGAACATCATTTTGTTCGGATCCGGGTTGAGTCAGGCAACGGAACATGATTTCCGCTGTACGCTGATTTGTTGAGTTAGCGCCAAGTTCGAGGAATGCTTCATCGGCGTGCTGGGACAGGGTGTTGCGCCAGCCACCGACTTCTTCGTAGAGTTCGGTGGTCAACAGGGGTGGGGAATCGCCCGCATTGTCCGCGTCGGTTTCCGAAGATCCCCTCAGTGACCACATGCGCATCAGTGCGTGCTGCATAATCGGCAACTGGTCAGGGTCGTCGCCCATGTCGTTGAGCAGACGATTGACCAGTGCCGGTTCGACTTCGCCTCCGAACATTGCCGCCGGACCGACGATGGCGGCGTGGCGTTGCTCGCGGTTTGGCCGCGGAGTGAGGAACTGGCTGTTGCTGATTTCTTCCGGTAGTCCACTGAATTGGTTGCAGTCGCCGATGTAGTCCGAGCGCATAGTCAGCATGATGTAGATCGGCATGCCGCGAAGCTGCGCCTGGCGAACAGACTCGAGAAGCATGGCGACAAATGCGTCCGCTTCCTGGTTGCCTCCTTCGTGACGATAGCGAAATATTTCTTCGAACTGATCGACTACGATCAGTAGATTCGCGCCGTTCAGGGGAGTCAGTTTTTCGATCGATTCAATCAGGCCCAGTGGGCCGCGGCGCAGAAAGGCATCGAGAAAACCGATCCGACTCTCGAGATCGGCATCCGGGTCGGAGGGGAGCATGCCGCAGTCGACGATGGCTTCAGCCAATCTGGCAAATGGGCGGTCGCCCGGTCGGATGGTGACTTCATACCACTGCCCGGATTCGGGTAAGGCGTGGCCTTCGGCCAGTTGCGGCAGTAAGCCGGCGGTCACCAGTGAAGACTTGCCGCATCCGCTGGGACCTACAACAGCGATGAAATGATTGCGCTGCAGCATGTCCGCCAGGCGCTCGACATGCTCTTTCCGGCCGAAGAAGATTTCATGCTCGTCGCGCCGAAACGGACGCAAGCCGGGATACGGCAGGGTGACGCTGGGGGTTTGGACGTATACAGGCATCGGCAGTAGGGGGGGCGCGGCAATACGGTGAACGGCGCTGATGTTATCATCAACCGCCTTGGCGGGCGGCATTGGCTCTTAGATCATCGATAAACTGCAACAGGTCTGCTTCGTCGACGGGTAGCTCGCCTTTTACGACCTGCATGCCCGGCATCGATATACCCGGAGACGGGCTGTCCCTTGGTGCCTGAAAGACTGCCAGAAGCGGTTTTCGCTTGTGCCGGAACATTTGCGTTCGACAGGCTCGTAAACGCTTTTCGACTTCTCTGACGTCGGCTTTTCCGTGAGGAATGAGCAAGCCGTCGCAGTTCTCGAAAACGTATTTCAGTTCTTCATTGAGGTCATCCATCTCGCCGGCGTCGTAGTAGATCTGGTTGCGGTTCAACACCTCTTCGACACTGCGCAGCAACTCAACATCTTCGCGGTCGGCGCTGACCCGGACAAACAGTGCCGCATTCGGAAGAGCAGGAGCCCTGGCGATTGACTGCGCCCGTTCGACGATCATTTTTTTGAATTCTTCGATACCGACGGCTTGAACGATTTCGCCATCGAGCAGTTTGCGAAGTTTTACATCCTCGACTTGAGAAAGATCCAGGTCTTGACTTCGCCATTGCAATACCGGTTTCCCGCTGGCTGCTGCCATCTCACTTTGAATGGCTACGAAGTGTTGATAGCGGCCCGGCACTGCGCTGAGCAGTTGCACACAGATGGTATCGGTCGCCTCCAGGTCCTGCGCCACCGCGGCGCGGAATTCGGCTTCATCGAACGGGTATTGCTGATTCGACGATGGCAGCACATCAATGCCCGCCTGATCCAGATAGTCTACCACCTGCTTGCGCACGTAGTAGAGGTCGTCAGTGGCTTCGGCGAGAAATACCCTGGGCCGGTCAGTGTTGGTCGAGGGGGCTTGCGTCTCTCTCTGCACGATCGGCGCGGATGGTGTCACAGTCATCGCCGAAACGGTATTCACTGGACCGGGGGCAATCGCTTTGCTATCGGCAGGATTTATTCCTGCTGTCTTGATCTGTCTCAGTTCTTTGGCCAGAGCTGCCGAGAGGCCGGTCAGCTCGTCCCAGTATTCCCGTTCTTCTGCAGAAGGAACAGGGATTCCCAGAGTGCGATGTCCTTCGCCCTGCTTGTCGATCCAGAATCGATAGCCGCGCAGGTTTTGCAAATGCGAAGGCCGGCTCGATTGGTCGACGCTTTCACGTTCGACGATAAAGATGCGGCCGTTACCGAATTTGGTTTTTCCCATCGCTTGCGAGAATGCCGCCAGCTCGGTTTTACACCACTCTCTCTCAAGGTAAGCGGGAGAGAGGATTACCAGTAAAATGGCGGTGTTCTCTAACGTGTCGGCAATTTTCTCGCTGATCGGCTCATTGCCCCCGAGGCCCGCGCCATGTTTGCGGTCCATCCACAGCGAAAATTTTTCATTGCCACCCAGTTGCTGGGCCAGGCGGCTCGACAGTTTCTGGACCAGATTGGTTACCCAGCCCGGTTGAGAATCGATATCAGGTATGTCATCAACTTGCGCGTAGCTGACGAATACATCGTGATTAAAACCCGGAACAAAGGCTTTTCTTTCAGGGGCCGGCGACATAGTACTTCCTGGAAAAGACCTGAGCAAAACGAGCTTATTTGGTCAGCCCGAAATTTGCATTCAGTGTCCTTGATTGAAATGGGATCCAGGGGATTGGCGGCAGCCGATCTCACTTCTTTGTTAGGCTTTTATCGACAATCGAAGCGTTCGTCAAGAAATCGGCACCTGTCACAGGGGCCGATGTCAATTCGATCATTCCAACCCGGGCTCTCCGGACGATGGATGACGGTTCGATTCTCCGCTGGTCCGACGCGTTGACGATCGGGCCCTTTCACCCGGGCTTTCAATTGTCGTTCCTGCCGCGCCGGTGGCGTCTACCCACCAAATCCCGGTGCGCGCTTCTTGTGCCAGTCGGTCGATTGCTCAAAGGCGTGTGCCGCCTTCAGCAGAGTCGGTTCGCCGAGATTGGGGCCGAGCAGTTGCAGGCCGATCGGCAGGTCGCTGCCGGTTTCGCTTTTTGAAAATCCGCAGGGCACGCTGATGCCGCAGATGCCGGCGAGGTTGGCGGCGATGGTATAGATGTCGGCCAGGTACATCTGCAGGGGATCGTTGGATTTTTCACCGATCGGGAAGGCCGGTGTAGGGGTCACCGGCGAGGCGATCAGGTCGCATTTTTCGAAGGCTTCGGTAAAGTCTTTACGAATCAAGGTGCGCGCCTTTTGCGCCTGCAGGTAGTAGGCGTCGTAGTATCCGGAGCTGAGCACGTAGGTGCCGAGCAGGATACGGCGTTTGACTTCGGCACCGAAACCTTCGGCGCGCGAGCGCTCATAGTGATCGAGCAGATCGGCGGGAGCGTCGGCGCGGTGCCCGTAGCGGACGCCGTCGAAGCGGGCCAGATTGGCGGAGGCTTCGGCGGTGGCGATGATGTAATAAATGGCAACCGCGTACTCGGTGTGCGGCAGTGACAGCGGCACGGTTTCGGCACCGAGTGATTCGAGTTGGGCGATGGCGGCTTCGACCGATGCCTTGACCTCGGAATCGAGGCCTTCGGCGAAATACTCGGCAGGCAGACCGATGCGCAGGCCCTTGATATCGTGGCCGATGGCTTCGATGTAATCGGGAACCTGGTCGTCGAGACAGGTCGAGTCGCGCTCGTCGGAGCCGGCGATGGCCTGTAGCAGCAAGGCGCTGTCTTCGACGGTGTGGGTCATCGGTCCGATCTGATCGAGTGACGAAGCAAAGGCGACCAGGCCGAAACGCGAGACGCGTCCGTAGCTGGGTTTGAGGCCGACCACACCACACAGCGCGGCCGGTTGACGGATCGATCCACCGGTGTCGGAGCCGAGCGCGGCGATGGCTTCGCCGGCCGCGACCACCGCTGCGGAGCCGCCGGACGATCCGCCGGGAATGCGCGTCGTATCCCAGGGATTGCGGGTTGGTTTGATGGCGGAATTTTCAGTCGACGAGCCCATCGCGAACTCGTCCATGTTGGCGCGCCCGAAGGGGATGGCGCCGGCGGCGCGGAGTTTGCGAATCACGGTCGCGTCGTACGGCGAGGTGTAATTTTCGGAGAGGATCTTTGACGCGCAGCCGCAGGGTTGGCCCTTGACGTTGATGAGATCTTTGATCGCGACCGGCACGCCGCCGAGGGGCAGGGACAGGTCGGCATTCTTCGCTTCGGTGAGCGCTGCTTCGGTATCCCGGGAAAGGTAACCACCGATCTCGCCGTCGCGCGACTCGATGGTATCGGAGAGTGACTGGATGGCGTCGACCGGAGAGAGGTCGCCTGAAGAGTAGGCCTGGCGAAGGGCGGTGATGGTGTAGGGGAGGGACACGTTTTTTGTTCCTGGTGCTTTATTCGTTGTTCTTTGTAGAATCGTCCGGAGGACTCGTCCACGGGGACTGGCGGGACGCCAGTATCACACTTTCGTCCACTGTGAGGCGCTACTCGATGACCTGGGTGACTTTAAATTGGTCGCTGGTTCGGGCCGGAGCGTTGCTGAGGGCTTCGTCCCGGGTGAAGCAATCGGCTTCGTCGCGGGCGACGTCTTCACGGACGACGTTGAATACAGGGTTGGCGTGAGCCGTCGGTTCGATGTCGGAGACATCGAGTTCCTGCAGCTTGTCGATGTACTTAAGGACATCTTCGAGCTGCGATTGATAGAGCCTGGCTTCGTCATCGCTGAGGGCGAGGCGGGCGAGGTGGGCGGTTTGTTTGACGTCCAT
>CBDULB010000127.1:0-17253 GCA_965367965.1 uncultured bacterium
CGAATCATCTCGGAACATCAAGAGTGAAGGATCTAACTTTATGACTGAGCTACAGCAGGCAGACGATTAATCACTCGAGTAAGTCGAATGTTGGCTGTGCCATTTGGTCCGGGACTCAAAAAAAGCAGCCGTGTCAATTATAGTTTACCGGGAATACTATTGAACGAGATCCTGTTTTGCCCAGCTTTGGCCTGCGCAAGTTCGATGGCGATGCTATGAGTGAAAGCGTGATTACCCGGTTTGCGCCCAGTCCTTCGGGCTACCTGCATCTTGGCCATGCCTACTCGGGGTGGTTTGGATTTGAGGCGGCGCGTGCTGAACCGGGTGGCCGGTTTTTGCTGCGCATTGAAGATATCGATACGACCCGTTGCCGGACTGAATTTGAAACGGCGATCTTTGCGGATCTTGAGTGGTTGGGTATGGAATGGGAGCTGCCGGTGCGGCGTCAGTCGGAGCATCTGGCTGAATATGTGGCGGTGACCGACCAGTTGCGCGAGCGCGGCCTGGCCTATCCGTGTTTTTGCACGCGGCGCGAAATCGCTGAGGAGATTGAGCGGGCCGGGGCTGCGCCGCATGGTTCGGAAGGGCCGCTTTATCCGGGGATTTGCCGGGGCCTGTCGCCGGCGGAGCGCGACGAGCGAATCGGCAACGGCGATGATTTTTCGCTGCGGCTGGATTTGCAGCGGGCGCTCGAAGAAGTGGGCGGGGAATTGACGTGGCACGATCGGCGCAAAGGTCCGCAGCTGGCGCGCCCTGATTTGCTCGGCGACGCGGTTCTGGCGCGCAAGGACATCGCGACCAGTTATCACATCGCTGTGGTGGTCGACGACGCTTTGCAGGGGATCACGCGGGTGACGCGCGGCGAGGATTTATTCGAGTCGACACATTTGCATCGGCTGTTGCAGGCGCTGCTCGATCTGCCGGTGCCGGAATACGAACACCATGGTCTGATCTGCGACGCATCGGGCAAGCGTCTGGCCAAGCGCGATGAGGCCGAGTCGCTGCGCAGTCTGCGCGAGCGCGGCGTGACGCCGGAGCAAGTGCGCGAGCGGTTTTTGGGTGAGCGTTGAGGCTTTCAGCATCGCGATGACGGAGGTAGCGGAATTCGTCAGAATTTCGTCGAACGTCCCACGGCCAACGCACTGGCGAAATTTTCACAAATTCCGCTACGCGCCTCTATCGGTGGGGATGGCTGTAGCTTCAGGGATTTGCCGGTGGCTGGGGAAGGAGGGAACGAATCGACTGTTGTTATGCCGAGCATGACGAAATATTGACCGAAGCGGGCAGGCCCCGGGGATCGCTGTCGCGATCGCGTTTGCGCGCGGGCTTGACGGTCGGCGGCCGCCTGCGCAACAACAGGGGATGAAGCGAATTTTCTTTTTTCTCGGCATGTTGGCCGCGACCACGAGTCAGGCGGCGATCGAGTTGCCGGCAGTGTTCAGTGATCACATGGTGCTGCAGCGTGACATGGCGGTCCCGGTGTGGGGCACGGCGTCACCCGGCGAAACGGTGACGGTGAGCTTTCGCAATCAACAGAAGTCGGTGAAGGTCGACCCGGCCAGCGGTGAGTGGAAGGTGATGCTCAGCGCTCTCGAACTGGGTGAGCCGGGGGTGTTGAAAATCTCCGGTTCAGCTTCGCAGGAAGTGTCTTTTTCCGATGTGTTGGTCGGCGATGTCTGGCTCGGTTCAGGCCAGTCGAATATGGCGGGGCGCGTGGCGAGCTATATCAAAAATGACCCGACGCTTTTGAAGTTGCGTAACGCGGGGCCGTTCCCGCAAATTCGATTGCATCATATCGGCAAGCCTCCGGGCGCGTGGCAGGTGGCGACTCCGGAAACAGTCGATGCTTTTTCGGCGCTGCTGTTTCCTTTTGGTGAAGCGCTGCAGGTGGAGCTGGACGTGCCGATCGGTCTGATGCTCGGCGCGGTCGGTGGCACCCCGTCGGGTTATTGGGTGAGTGAGGAGGTGATCGCGGGTGATGCGGCGGTGCAGGCGGAGATCGCTGAATTTGCCAAAAGCTACGACTTCGCGAAAGCAATGGCGAACTACCGGGAGGTGACCTTGCCGAAATGGCAGAAAGCGGTCGATGCCTACGAGGCGAAGCTGAAAGCAGATCCTGACAATACCAAAAAGCTGCGCAAACCACGCAAGCCCGCGGCGCCGGTGCAAGCGGGTGGATCGATTCGCGGCGGCAAACTCGGCGGCCTTTTCGAGCGCTACATCCGTCCGGCGGTGGGCTACGGGATTCGCGGTGTGCTCTGGGATCAGGGCGAAGCCGGCTCAGGCGCGCTCGGGGCATCGCAGTTTGCGATGATGCAGGCACTGATCAGCAGTTGGCGCGAAGACTGGGGGCAGGGCGAGTTTCCTTTCATCTTCGTGCAAAAGCCGAGCGGTGGAGGTTGTGCGTTTGCGGATGACGATGCGGTGACGCGCGAGGCGGATAAATTTTCCGAATTACCCGGGGCTGGCCCGAAAGGCAATGGTGATCAGCGCTATGAGTATGTGCGACTGATGAACGAAACGCCGAACAGCTTCATGGTCGCGGCCTGTGATCTGGGTGGGATGATTCATCCGATCAACAAATGGGGCTATGGACAGAGGTCAGCGCAGGTGGCGCTGGGGGCCGTTTACCAGGTCGACGATCTGGTCTGGAGTGGACCGGATTATCGCGAACTCGCGCTCGAAGCTGGCGGCAAGGTGCGGGTCAGTTTTGACCACCTTGGTGGTGGGCTGAAGGTGGCTCATAGCGATACGCTGCAGGGTTTTGAACTGGCCGGTGCGGATGGAAAATTTGTCTGGGCCGATGCAGCGATCGATGGCGGGCAAGTAGTGGTGTCGTCGGACAAAGTGCCGGAGCCGAAGCAGGTGCGCTTTGCCTTTGCTGCGGATAGAAGCTGGGCAAATCTGTTTAACGCCGAAGGTTTGCCGGCGCTGGTATTCACGGCTGAGGTGAATTGACGCCAGCGAAAAAGCAGATCTCTGCCGACCAGTTGCGGAACCACTGCGGCAGGTCGGTTTCGAGATCGACGTCGCTGTCGCTGTCCTGTTCGGCGATGTCGAGGCAACGCTCGAGCGCATCGCCGAGTGTCAGGCCCTCCTGCAGAGCCTCGAGCAGGGCGAACTGCGTGCGATTGAGCTGGTAGCGTCGGACCACGTAGTCGCGCCGCGAGATGGCCAGGTACTGGCGGGCTGGTTGCGGGAAGGCGAGTTCGATCTCGTCGTCGGTGGCGCGCACGGCGGTGTAGTGGTCGTTGACCGGGTATTCGACGCTCAGCAGTTGCAGGCAGGGAGCGGTTTCAATGCGCAAGTCGAGCCAGTTGGCCTGACTGAGTTCGAGGAAATCGGGGAGTTCGGAGGCGTCGACGGATTCCAGACCGGGACCGTCGAAAACGTCGTAGATAGTCCACTCGAGGCGGGCCAGATCGATCAGGAACTCAGTCCAGTCACCGGCAGCGGAGTCGGAGTCCGAGTCGGAGTTGTCGGGACGGGTTTCATCGAGGTAGGTGATGAAGTGCTGACCGAGGTGCTGCAAGGTGTAGGATTGCGATGGATAGCTCTGCAGGTAGCCAAAGCCGAAGCCGTTAAAAACTTCTTCGCCGAGGGTGCGTTTGAGAATCGGGAAGACTTCGCCCAGGCAGTCGAGCAGGCGTGCGTAGTAGGCATTGGCGTAGATCGCCAGGCGGTCGGCGGCGTCGAGTTTGCGCGAGCGCGTGACCACGCTCTCCAGATTTCCGGCGCCGGCATTGATGAGTTGCTGTGCGGCCTCGCTGTCAGCGCCTTTGAGCACGCCGTCCGGATGGGTGATCACGGCCTGCATCCAGCGCTGAACACTCTCGAGCTCCGGGGGTGCCGGGCTTGCGGTGTTGGTGGAGTTTGACATGGCGGGCGCGGGCGCTACTGAACGATCGCTGCGGAGTGGTGCAGGGGAGTGGATACCGTGCCGAGGTCGCCGCTGTCCCGGTCGACGTGGCGTTCGAGTTGTTCTGCCGCCGATTTCGCCGCTTTCGGATCGGTCGAGAGTTGTGCTTTTGCTTTGAGAACTTCGGCGTGGAGTTCGTCGAAGGGAGGAATTTTTGCATCCCATTCGAGCAGGGTTGATACCGGGCCACAGTAGGCGATCGCCTTGCGGTAGAGATCCCAGACGGCATCGATGACGGGGTGATCGTGGGTATCGATCAGGTGAGTATCGCAGTCGGTGTGACCGGCGAGGTGGATTTGCACGACGCGCTGATGGGGGATACCGCGCAGGTAATCGTCGGGATCGAAATCGTGATTGATCGCTGACACGTAGACATTGTTGACGTCGAGCAGCAGCCCGCATCCGGTTTCGTCGGACATGCGGGCGAGAAACTCCCACTCGTTCATGGTCGAGCCGGTGAAGCCGACGTAGGTGCTGGGATTTTCGAAAACAAAGGGACGCTCGAGCACATCCTGGACGACGCGAATTCGTTCGCAGACGTGTTGCAGAGAATGTTCGGTCAGCGGAATCGGCAACAGATCGTGGGTATTCTTTCCGGCCACGCCGGTCCAGCACAGGTGATCGGAAATCCACGCGGCTTTGGTGTCGGTGGCGAGCGCTTTGAGTTTGCCGAGGTAGTCGTGGTCGAGGGGATCGGTGCTGCCGATGGAAAGCGATACGCCGTGCATGACGATCGGATAGCGCTCAGCGATCTGATCGAGAATGTGGCGGGGGCGCCCCCGGGAATCGATGAAGTTTTCGGAAATGACTTCGAACCAGTCGACGGCGGGGCGCTGCTGGAGGATATGGTCGTAGTGGACGGTGCGCAGCCCCAGTCCGAATCCGAGATCAGGGTGGCCGAGACGTGGGGCGGGCGACATGGGTGAAAAGGGAAAGAGGAGAAGCGGGGCGAGGGAAGGGAAGGGAAGCGAAGCAGCGCGGAGGCAAAGAGGAAGGGGGATTCCCGCGACCAGTCTTTCGGGCTAAGCAGGGATTGCGGCCGACAAGTCCCGATCGCGGGAAAAATTCTGCCCGGGGTGAGCTTACTTTTTCGGTGCAGGACCGACTTTCATGCCGGCTTTTTTGGCGGCGGCTTCAAAAGCGGCGCGAGCCTGCTTCCAGGCTTTGTTGTTGAGAGGCACGGCGCATTCGCCCTGACCTTTGCATTCGTTCTGACCGGCGGTGGAACCGCAGCCTCCCTGGCCTTTGCAGGCGTTTTCGCCTTTGCAGGAGTGGGCTTCGGCGGTGGCACAGGCAGCCTGGCCGGCGCAGTTGTGATCGCCTTTACCTTTGCCCTTGCAGGTGTTCAGCCCGCGACACGCGTTCGGGTCCTGAAGGATGATCGGCAGGTCCTTTTTGTCATCGGCGGCACCGGTGATGGCAGCTTTGCCGGCGACCAGACCGCTGACGGTACCGATCGCGAGTTTGTTAAGAAACGCACGGCGGCTGGCGGAGGTTTGATTTGATGATTCTGATTTCATTTCTTTAGGCGATCCCTTGAGTTCGTTGAATGAGCGCAGTGTCAGGCAGAGGATCAAGTTGCTGCACTTCGCTTCATCGGTAAGAGCAACGGCAGCGGTGATTTATTCCCGAATAATCCCGATTCGTGAATTTTTTGGCTGACATTCGTCAGCGCAATGTGTTGCCGATGTTTGCGCAGTTCGGTTGGGTCAGGATTGTCGGTAGCGAGCATGACAACTTTCGATCCCTGACGCCATAGAGCGGTCGACCAACCGTCTTCGCTGGCGAATAGAGGGTGGCCTTCAGTGACGCCGGGGAGCACTTTGTCGTCGACCACGACAAGGTGAAATGAATGCGTTTCACCGGCGGAATCGGGCGCGAGAAAACACATCAGCGAGACGCGGTGACCCTGCCAGTCGAGCATCTTGCAACCGGCGACGCCGGCGTCTCCGAGACGGGAGGGCAGATTGAGATTGGCGAGGGTTGGCGCCCCCTGCTGGTTCAGCCATGCGACGAGCTGACTCGACTGGTCGGACATATGATCGAAGTTCCGGAGATTTTTTATCTCGCCGACCACTGAGCGGCGGAACTCGGTGGTATTTCCCGCGATCATTTCGCTGCCGCTTTCCGGTATTAAACCCTGCCGCGCCATGTAGGTAACCGTTGCGATAAGCATGATGCTGGCCGCGACCGCGAGCACGCGAAATGTGCCGCGCTGCCACCAGGGAATCATTCCGGAGACTTTCAGACCGGCGAGAATATTTGACTCAAGATCTGAGGGGGGCTCGATGCTGCTGACCTGGGTGGCGATGGCCTTATCGAAGCGGCAATGCTCCGCATACCAGGCTTTAAGCTCGGCATCATTTTCCATGACGCGAATGGCTTCGGCGACGTTGGGGTCTTGCGCTGCGGAGGGCATGGGATCGACGGTGTCCGATGGCGGGCGGACGGCGGCGAGAATGAAGCGTGCTTCTTCAGGTGTCATGGCGGATCGATGAGGGAAAGGTTGGGAGAAGGGAATGGGGGAAATGGCGGGTACGACCGGGATAGTTTATTCGTTGTCGGCCTTGCGCATGGGAATGATGTTATCGCCTGATGGCCGGGCCAGGAGGGCGGGGGTCAGCCGGGCTCGAAGATCTTCTTTGCCGCGCGCCAGCCGGGACATCACGGTGCCCATCGGAATGTCGAGGATATCGGCGATTTCGCGGTAGCTGAGGTCATCGATGTAAAAAAGCGCCAGCGGTGCCCGATAGATTTCGCGGACCTGACTGAGGGCATCGAGGACGATGCCGGCGTCGGCTTTGCTCACCGCATCGGCTTCGACGATCGCGACCGGGGCGGATGCGTAAGTCTGATCGTCGTCGTTGTCGGCATCGATGGAGACGAAACGGTTGGAGTGGCGTTTCAGCGCCAGGAATTCGCGGTAGAGAGTGGTGAACAGCCAGGACTTTGCCTTGCCGGCTTCGCGGATCTGGCTGCCTTTGGATGCCAGTTTGAAATAAGTCTGTTGAGTCAAGTCAGCCGCCTCAGCCTCGTTGCGCGCCAGACTGAAGGCGAAGCGATAGAGCTTGGCATGGTGCGTGGTGACCAGGTGCTCGATCTCTTTTGACGTGAGTTTCATAAGCGCGACAGCTCGTTGGCTCCGGGGGGACGGCAGGCCTTGATGCCTGAGACCGAGCTCCGGTTTGCGGTATGAGCCGGCAGCGACCGGGTTTATTCCGAACTATTTTTTCCGTACCACCGCCAGCCAGTCGTCGCCCGGTGCTGTCGCCGGGCTGTCGAGTTGGAGCGGGGTGCCGGCGGTGAACGAATCTGTTCCGGCGGGCTTGAGGTCGCCGCCGTTGCGGGGGTCGAACCAGGCGACGGAAAAATCTCCCTCGTCTTCGCTTAGATCGAGGGTGCACGAGCCGCCGGCCGGCAGGTAGACGAGGTAAATTTCGCCGGGCTTGGCGAGGCAGTAACGCGAGTTGTCGTGCCGGGCGTTACCGATCAAGGGATCGGCGTTGCGCATTTCGGGCAGCGGAAAATTTTGATCCGCGAAGAAATCGATGGCGATGCGGCAGTAGTCCCAGGATCGATCGCGGCTGCGGAAATCCTGACATTGCAGATCGTTCTCCGGCAATTTGTAACCGAAGTAATATTCCACGCCGGCGCCGCCCGCCATCAGCGTGCCCCACAGCGTGTATTTGCGAATGTCGTGCAGGTTGTAGCTGCGCTTGCGCTCGCCTTTGCCGCTGCTCGCCTCGCCGTCGTGCCCCTGATAGCCGGGGTCGGGTGGCACGCCCATATCGGCGGGGTTTTGCTCGTCGTTGGCGACCACCCAGGGTTTGCCGGCCTTTGCGGATTCGACGAGCCATTTCAAGGTGCGCTGGTGCGCCTGATCCCACGGATTTTGCAGCGATGCGCCGGTCATTGGCGAGTCCTTGCCGAGCAGTGGCGGGTAGACTTCATCCTGCTGGTCAGGAAAGGTGTGAACGACGATGTTGTGGTCGTAGGGATCGGTGTCGCGCAGGTAGCGCGCCATTGCCTGAATCTCTTCAGTGCTCTGCGTGTTCTCCTCGCCGATGTTCCAGTTGAGCGCCAGGTTGTGTCCGAAGCGGGCGATTAATTCGCGGCAGTAAAGTTTGCGCTGCGGGCCGAGCTTGCCGCCGTCGAGCGATTCCAGGATCGGCTTGCCCTGTTCTTTTTTGTGGCCGCGTCGATTGTCGTCGATCTCATTCTCCTGCAATTTGAAATGCAGGTGCAGACCTCTGGCGGTGGCATGATCGAAGACCGTTGACCACTGATCGAGCTTCGAACAGTCGTAGTGCATTTTGTCGTTGCTGGCGACAAAGGGCCAGACGTTGCTGCCGTCGCCGCCGACGTTGTAGGGCAGAAAGCTGAATGAGTTGAGGCCCTTTTCGGAAAGGTAGTTGAGCGCACCGATCAGACCCTTGCCCTTGCCGTTTTTCCAACTTGGATCGCCATCGCGCCAGTCCTGCTGATGCGCCTTCCAGGTCTTCAGTGGCGAGTTGCTTTTCGGTGCGATGGTGTCGTCGAAGTCGGCGAAAGCGAGCAGCGTCTCGGGGGCGTCCGGGCCGGCTTTGATGAACGGGCGACCGCTGCCGGCGAAGCGCAGGTAATGTTCACCGACGTACTGCAGGCGTCCGTGATCGGCGCTGCGGAAATCGCGGCCGGTTTTGTCGGAGGTGGCAATTTCGAATTCGCCCGACAAGTCGTGGTATTTGCTGATGGCGGTCGCAGCTTCCGTGTTTTCGTCGACGGCGATGCCTTTGGCCTGGTGAAAAGCGATCGAGTATTTCCATAGCCCGGGTTTGTCCGGAGAGAGGTGCGCGCGCCACTTCGTGCCCTTTTTCGCGGAGCTGTTGCCCGCGTTGCCATCGGCGGCAAAGTAGCCCGGCACGGTGTAGTGAAGGTCCCCCGCTTGGTGCGTGAAGGTCACGTCCATTCGGTAATCAGTGAACGGATTGGGGGCGTCGTCGGTCTCGTTGGCGAACGGGCCGTCGAGGGTCAGGGTGACCTTGTGCCAGGTCATCAATTCACCGGTGATTTTCACGCTGCCGTCGCCGTGCTCCTGTGCGGGGAGGCAGGTTGCGTGGCAGGTGAGAAAAGCAAGGATGATCGAAAACAGGGATTTCATGGTCAGGCAGCAAAGGCGGAAAATTGCGTCGTCCCAGCGACTAACCCACATTCGTCATTCGCCGACGATTCGAGCTTTTGAGAAGTGCAGGCTGAACCGGCATGCGGGATGGTGGTTGCAAATTTTAGCAGACCGCTTGAGGGCGGCACAACGAACACCGTATTCGCAGCGGGATGCGTGCGCAAAACGAGTTTCGGACGATTTTTAACTAGTCAGACAGGGGGCGGACGATCAGTCGCTGCAAACGCCATTGACCGGCGACCTCGACACCGAGGTGCGGGCTGCTGTCGAGTGTGAGTGGCTGGCCTTTTTTGAGAACGCCGAGATCGCTCATGATGCCCTGCTGATCTTTGGCGTCGTTGTCGGCGTCGATGCAATAGATCGCCAGCGGCGCGTGATCGCCGACAGTGAGGGAGCCGCCGCAGCTGCCGTTGCCGGCGACGATGGAGACGGATTCGATGAGCACGTCGCGGTCGAAGCTGAGGTGCAGGGCTTCGCCGTCGTCGACCTGTTTAACATTGCCGCCGCTGACACCGAGGCCGCGTGGATTGATGTCGAAAGTCTGGTCGCTGTTGTCAGCGGTGCTTGCTTTGAGGTGCAGCGTCAAGTCATCGATGGTGAGGTCGCTTCCGGATGCGGGTTTGCGATGTAGATGGTGTTCAGTGAAATCGAAGACCTGTCGCTTGTCGGGGGCAAGTTCAGCCAGTCGATGGCCGCCGCTGTTGCGAACGGATTCGGCAGCGGCCTGCAGATGTTCGACCAGAGGATTCAGTGCAGCTTCGGCGATAAGGTTGGTCTGCTCTTTCGGATCGTTGCCCAGATGGTAGAGCTCGTATATTTCGGCCTTTCCGGCTCGAATCAGGGCAGGGGTAAACAATGCTTTCCACGGTCCCGCCATCACAGCGCCGTTGATTACGGGATTGGCCATCGTCATGGCGGCTACCGCGTTGTCGTTTTTGGCTTCGCTGTGGTCGGCAAAAAACATCGGCGGTCGGGGCACGATTAGCGGGCCGGCCTGCATCGCCGCAAGCGCACTGATGCTGTCCTCGGCGCCGCGCTCGCCGTTGCGGGGATCGGGCAGGGGAGCGTCGAGGATTTCGGCAAAGGTGGCGAACAGATCGGTCAGCACGACTGGCGTCGTTTGATCGCGACCGGGCGATGCAGGGTCTCCATCGCCGACCCCGCCGAAAGGCCAAGTGACTAAAAAAGGCACGCGGTGTCCGCCTTCGTAGCAAGACCCTTTGTTGCTTCGAAAAGGGCCGGTGGCGTATTTGTCTTTGATCTCGGCACCGTTGTCGCTGGTGAAAATCACCACGGTGTTGTCGATCAGTTTGTGTCCCGGGTGGCGAGCATCGTCATTGGCTTCGAGCCAGTCGATGAGCCGCCCGAGGGCAACGTCGTTCTCGTAAATGTAATCGCCGCGTTCGGGTTTCGGCATCGGTTTTCCGGCGACGCTGAGGCCTCTGCCTGAGACCGGCACGCCGTCGATCTCGCGGTCGGTGGTGTACGGGCTGTGGTTCGAGTTCGAGGGGTAGTAGAGAAAGAACGGTTGTTGATCGTTTTTTCCTCCGCCCCTGTGATGTTCGAGAAACTCGATCGCATGGTTCGAGTGTCGACTGCCGAGTTCGGTGAGCACGTAGGCATCGGCACCTTCGCTGACCAGTTTTCGTCCCTCGTTGGTCGCGCCGACAATGTCGCGCCCGTGAATGTGACCGGGGCCGATATTTTGATCCGGGCCGTTGCGTTTTCTGCCTTTGCCCCTGGCTCCGGCGTCGGGTCCCGAAGTGCCATGCGAACGCGAAGTGATGCGCACGAAATCGAATCCGCAATCGAGCGGTGTGGTGTGCATCGGTTGGCTCAGATCGGCATCGAGAAATTCGGCGGCGGGATCGCCGTCCGCATTTCGATAGCGCAGGCCGACATGCCATTTGCCGGTGATCGCCGTCGCGTATCCCTGATCGCGAAACAGTGTGCCGAGAGTGGGGCGTCGCGCTTCGATCAGTGGGTCTCCCTGCGAACCAAACAGCACCCAGTACTTCAGGCGACTGCGCCACGGATAGCGACCGGTCAGCAGGCCGTAGCGGGTGGGCGTGCAGCGAGAAGCGGGCGTGTGAGCATCGGTGAAGCGCACGCCCATATTCGCCAGTCGCTGCATGTTCGGCGTGTTTAACTGAACGTCGTTGGCATTGCCGGTGATATCCTGATAGGCGCTGGTGTCGCCCATACCCATGTCGTCGGCCATGAACAGGATGACATTGGGTTTGGGGGGCGCGGCAAAGGCGAAGCAGGGGAGGGCGACGCAGGTCAGGGTGAAGGCGATGCGTGCGAGCATGCGGTGGTGGAAATTCGAAACTTGAAATTGGATCCAGCCGGCGGGGAGCGTCAGGGGGTTCGGCTGCGGCCGTCGTCGAGCAGCTTCTGCAAATCCGCCTTCATCTTGTCGGCGAGATCGGTGTTCTGATCGATGACGTTTTGCTTTTCCGCCGGATCGGCTTCGAGATCGAACAGCTGGTAGCGGGGCACCGCAGTGTTGGCAAGCTGGCCTTCGACGACGACGTTTCGCGCCTGTTTTTTATCATGGCGCTGCAACTTCCATTTGCCGACGCGATAGCCGTAGTTGCCGCCTTTGCCGTTGTCCTGTTCGATCAAATGATCGCGTCCGCTGGCGTCGGATTTTCCGAGCAGGGCGTCGACGACATTGAGACTGTCGAGGCAGGCGTCGTTGGGTAGTTTGGTTTCGGTGAGGGCGGCGAAGCTGGCGGCGAGATCGATGGTGCAGACCATCTTGTCGCTTTCGCCGACGGGGATGCGACCGGCCCAGCGGGTGATAAAGGGCGTGCGGGTGCCGCCTTCATAGATGCTGTATTTGCCACCCGAATAGGGGCCGCCGGCACGGTGACTGCCGATCTTTTCAACGGCAAAATCCTTATAGCCGTCATCGAGCACCGGGCCGTTATCGGAGCAGAACACGAATAAGGTGTTGTCATCGATGCCCAGTTCGGCAGTTTTTTTCATCAGCTCGCCGACGCACCAGTCGAGTTGCACGATCGAGTCGGCGCGAAAACCGAGCGGTGTTTTTCCCTGAAAGCGTTCGTGCGGAATACGTGGCACGTGCAGGTCGTGAGAGGCGAAGAACAGGAAAAACGGATCGTCGGTGCTGGCCTGTTCGGTCATCCACTGATTGGATTTTTCGACCCATTTGTCGGCCAGGTCTTCGTCGCGGAAGCGTGCCGCGTGACCGCCGGTGTAGAAGCCGATGCGACTGATGCCGTTGTGAATGGTGCCGTTGTGACCGTGCGACCAGTCCATCTTCAGCGTGTCGCGTTGGTTGATGCCGGTGGGGTGATCCGGGCCCGGGGCCTTTTTCCCCACCCATAACGGATCCTCAGGATCAAGGTTGAGCACGCGGTGGTTTTCGACGTAGACCTGTGGCACGCGGTCGTTGGTAGTCGGTAGCAAAAAGCTGTAGTCGAAGCCGATTTCGAGTGGTCCGGGTTTGAGTTCGTCGTTCCACTGCGGGCCGTCGTCGCCGCCGAGGCCGAGGTGCCATTTGCCGATGACGGCGGTGGCGTAGCCTGCCTTTTTCATCAGATCGGGCAGGGTGAAGGTATCGGGCGGAATGATCAGCGGACTTTCCGGTGGGGCGATGCCGGTGTTGGGACGGCGGAAGGCGTAGGTGCCGGTGAGCATCGAGTAGCGCGTCGGTGTGCAGGTCGAGGCAGAGCAGTAACCGCTGGTGAAGCGCTGACCTTCGCTGGCGAGGCGATCGATGTGCGGCGTCTCGAATGCCGTCGCGCCGTAGCAGGACAGATCGCCGTAGCCCATGTCGTCGGCCATGATGACGATGATGTTGGGTTTGTCGGCAGCGTCGCTGTTGGCGGATGAAAACAGGCAGATGATCGCGGCGGCGATTGCGGAGATAGAGAGCGGCTGGTGGCGGAACATAGGGTGCAAGGGCAGTTGGGGTAGCTCGCCATGGTGACGGAAAGTCGCCCGGTGTGCAAGGCGGGAGGAGCTTTTCACGATGACGCTATCAGCCTGGCAGCCAGAGAGTTCAGTGGCTGAAATTCGGCCTGCAATGCCGCAACCGATCCTCTATAATGGAGTTCAACTCCACGACAATGAAACGCCGACAATTTCTCCGCGCCGCTGGCGTCAGCCTTTCCCTGCCTTCGCTCGAACTGTTTGCTGCCCCAACCGCTTCCCGCGCTGCCTCAGCTGCAGCCGGACCACGGCGCATGGTGACTCTGGCCAATCCTTTCGGGATGTTGCCGGACGGTTTTTTTCCGCAAAAAGCGGGCGCCCTGACCGCTGCGGATCTACCCTATCTGCTCCAACCGCTGGCCGCGCATCGCGAAAAATTCACGGTGTTTTCGAATCTCGATCACGGGGTGTCGGGTGGTCACATCGGCTGTCATTCGTTTTTGTCGGGCATGCGCGACGTCGAGGCGGGCAACTGGCCGGACCGCAATGTATCGATCGACCAGCGGGCAGCCGAACATGTCGGCGCCGACACGCGCTTTCCCTCGCTGGTGATGAGTGCCGGGCCGGTCGCCCGTGGTGAACAGGAACTGCGTCTGTCGTGGACCCGCAACGGCGTCAACATTCCGCCGATTTCAAGTACGCGGGAACTGTTTGATGCCTTGTTCAAGGCCGACGATCCGGGGCAGTTGGAAGCGCGGTCGAAATCTTTCTCGCGCCACGCCAGTGTCCTCGACGCGGTATCGGAGCATGCGCGAATTCTGGAAAAACGTCTCGGCCAAACGGACCGTGACAAGCTCGACGAGTACTTTACTTCAGTGCGTTCGGTGGAGAAAAAACTCGAGATGTCGGAGAAGTGGATTCACCAGCCCAAGCCGGAACCGGGCATGCCCATGCCGCAGGATAAAGCGATCACCGAGACGCTGCCGGCCTTTCTCGATCTGATCGCTCTGGCCCTGCAGACTGACTCGACACGGGTGGCGACGCTGGGCATTCCGAGTACGCTGCGCACCGGTGACCTCGATCTCGGCGGCAGCTATCACGGCTTCTCCCATCACGGCCAGGCCGACGAGTTGAAGAGCGGACTGACGGTGATCGAAAAATTTCAAATGACCGAGTTGGCACGGTTTCTCGACAAACTGAACACACTGAGTGATGCCGATGGCACGCCGCTGCTCGATTCGACGACGGTGATGTTCGGCTCGGGGATGGGCAACGGTTCGTCGCACTCCAACAAGGACCTGCCGATCCTGGTGGCCGGTGGTGGCTGGAAGAGTCACGGCAGCCATGTCGTGGCCCCGAAGGAATCGTCGAAGCGCCAGCCGCTGTGCAATTTGTTCACCACGCTGCTGCAGAATTTCGGTGCCGAGGTCGAGACCTTCAACAAGGCAAACGGCACCATGAATGAACTGGTGTAGCGCCGGGGGGCGGCACGGGCGATACATCCCTTCACCAAAGTAATCTGAAGACGCGCATGAATCTGAAGTCGGAATTGCGGGGCATTGGTGCCCGATGGTGGATATCGGTGGTTTTCCTGGCGTTTGGAAATGCCGCTTACGGCGAAATTCCCGATCATCGCGCCTTTCTCGATCGCTATTGTGTCAGCTGTCACGGCGAGGAAAAGCAGAAGGGAGATCGGCGTTTTGATGCGCTCGGTGGTGAGCTCGGCGACCTCGATGCGCTGACCGCCTGGCAGGAAATTCTCGACCAGCTCAATCTCGGTGAGATGCCGCCGGACAAGGCAGAACTTCACCCGACCGACGATGAGGTGCAGAAGATGGTCGCGTCGATTACCGCCAGTTTCGAAAAGGCGCACGCGGCGCTGGAAGGCGAACTCACGCAGCCGGTGGTGAGGCGCTTGAACAAGCGCCAGTACAACAACACGGTGCGTACGCTGCTCAAGCTGCAGCCGATGCTGGCAGATCCGACCGAGTCGTTCCCGCCGGACATCACTGTCGACCATTTCGACACGGTCAGTTCCGCGTTGGTAACCTCCGATTTTTTGCTGGAGAGCTACCTGCAGTCGGCGCGCGATTTGATTCAACGGGCAACCTGTCTGAGTGATCAGCCGCCGAAGGTACAGAGTTGGACCTTCCAGGCGCCGTTTTTCAAGCTTCCGGCACGGCCCGACGGGCTCGATGAGCCGGGCAGGTATCAGCACATTCGCAAAAACCCGACCTACGAGGATGGCTATCTGTGGCTCGACAAATTTGTCGAAGGGGTGCCGCACGATGGCTACTACAAGCTTAAGTTCAAGGCTCAGGGGATCAATCGTGACTACCCCTACGACGAGGCGCGGGTCGGCGTCAGCAAGTCGGAGAAATTGCGTATCGGTGTGGTCGCCGGGCATCCCGGCTACGGTGATCTGAAGGCGGCCAACGGCTCCGATCGACCGCTACTGGAGTTTGATCTGCCCGACGACAAGCCGCAGGTGTTCGAGGCGAAAGTCTGGCTCGACGAGGGCTACCAACCGCGATTCACTTTTCCGAACGGCCCGAATCGCACCAAGCCGTTGCGCAGCTACACCGTGGCGGAGTTTCCTGCACGGTTCACGGAGTTCATCAAATTTCTCGGTCCCAAGGACGGGGAGTTTCGCAATCTTCCCGAGAAGTACATCGCCCTGGCGAATCAATCGAAGCATCCGGTGACCGGCAGGGGCACCGAGGGCAGGAAGTTCGACTCGACAAAATTCTACACCAATAAAAACTCGACCCAGGGGTGGTTGGCGTGGACACGGGCCTACGAAGGGCCGCGGGTGCGGGTGTTCGAAGTCAGTCTCGAAGGGCCGTTTTACGATGAATGGCCGACCGCCAGTCATCACGAACTGTATGGCGACAACGCCATCGAGCTGAAGCACGCGGCAACGATTCTCAGTCACTTTGCGTTTCGCGCCTTTCGTCGCCCGATCGAAAAGGACGAGCTCGAGGTGCTGGTGAAACTGGTCAAATCGCAGGCGGCGACCGGCAGTTCCGATCTCGAAGCGATTCAGGCAGGACTGCAGGCGATCCTCTGCTCGCCGTCGTTTTTGTATTTAGAAAAACAGCAGCAGGGAGACGCTGACGATACCGGTGCCGACGATCACGCGCTCGCTGCCCGGCTGTCATATTTTCTGTGGTCAGACCAGCCGGACTGGTCGCTGCGCCAAAGTGCCACCGATAAAAAACTCCACGATCCCGAAGTCCTGCGCGAACAGGCTCTGCGCCTGATCAAGGACGGGCGCTCGCAGGATTTTGTCGAAGCCTTTACCGACTCCTGGTTGCAGCTCGACAAGGTCGGCACTCAACCGCCGAGTCATACGACTTATCCCGAGTATTTCACTCACTCGCTGCAATCGGCGATGATCGAAGAAACGCGACAGGTGTTCCGTCACCTGATGGTGGAGAATCTGCCGATCACCCATTTTATCGATTCCGATTTCACCTTTTTAAATGGCAATCTCGCCCGCCACTACGACATCGATCATGTCGTCGGCCATCATTTTCGAAAGGTGCAGGTTTACGATCGGCGTCGTGGCGGGTTGCTTGGTCAGGCCGCAGTGTTGACTGCGTCGGCGAACGGTATCGACACCTCGCCGGTGGTGCGTGGCATCTGGGTGCTGGAAAATATTCTCGGCACGCCGCCGAATCCGCCACCACCTGACATCGAACCGATCGAACCCGATATCCGCGGGGTAACCACCATTCGTGAACAGTTGCAGAAGCACCGCGAGGTGGCCACCTGCGCGCAGTGTCATGCAAAGATTGATCCGCTCGGTTTTGCGCTGGAGAACTTCGATCCGATCGGTGGTTGGCGGATTCGATACATGAACACCGGCAAAAAACCGATGGTGGATGCCTCCGGTCAGTTTCCCGACGGTGATGGCTTTGCCGACGTGGTCGAACTCAAGCAGCAACTGCTCGAGCGCAAATCGCAGTTTGCCCGCTGCCTGACCGAAAAGTTGCTGGTCTACGCCACCGGCCGCACCCTGTCGCCGATCGACCGCCCGCATGTGGATCGCATCGTGCACGAGCTCGAGGAGAGGGGATGGGGATTTCGTGATCTGCTACTGCTGGTGATCGAGAGCAAGCCGTTCCTGCAGTGAAGGTGGGAACGTAGACCGGGCGTCCCCGCCCGCGGGATTGCTGCGGAAAGGCGCGGTGACGCAGGTCGCAGGGGAGACTCGCGGGCCGGGAGGCCCGCGCTACGCGATGTCGGGGCGTTGGGGGAAACGTAG
>CBDULB010000128.1:0-17177 GCA_965367965.1 uncultured bacterium
CCAACGCCTCCGCCCGCCCCTGAGCCGGCCCCGGTCCCGGCACCTCCCGGCGACGAACGGTTCCCCGTCGGCACGGTGGAGCGTCCGCTGGTGGTGCGCACCTTTTTACCCAACCTGATCGAAGATCCCGGCCTGTTCCCGAATCATCGCCCCGGCGCCGCCGCCACCGGCTACGATCCCGAAACCGGCCGCGACACCGACGCGATCATCGAACCCGTCGCCGGGCTGCCCGCTGCCATCGCCGTCAATTTCGGTGATACCCTGTCGATCGCCTGGGACACCGTCGAGTGTCGCTGGCTGTATGCCTGGCGCGGCGGCTTCCTCAAAATCAACGACAGCGATGCGCTTCCCGAACTGCTCGGCGACATCGTCTACCTCGCCCGCGGCAGTTCGCCACTGAGCATGACCATCGGCGCCATCGCCGAGCAGGTGAAATTCTACGGCTACCGCGACGTCGACGGCGTGCCCGAATTCCTCTACACCATCGGCGGCCTCAAGGTCGCCGAACGCATTCAGCCCGGCGACGACGGCAAAACCATCGTTCAACATTTCAGCGTCGAACGAAATCAGTTCGACCTCGTGCTCGCCGCGCCGTCAGCCCCGGCGAGCGACGCTGCGACTGCCAAAAAGAAATCCGCGCACAGCATCAGCGTCAGCAACGGCAAACTCGACGACAACTTCGCCATCATTCCGAAAAAGAACGCCGGCGATTTCGCGCTGGTTCACACCATCGGAGCGCCCCTCGAACGTCCCGGAGGCACCGGAGGCAAAACCCAAACCATCCCGCTGCTGACCCAGAACAGCAAACCGCCGATCAAAGCCCGCCCCGTCATACTGCCCACTGCTACGCCGCTGCCGGCGCCCGCATCCGAGCCCGCCCCCGACGCCAAGACCATGGTAGTCACCGACGCCGAGCCGACGCCCGATGCGCAGCCCGATACTCCTGCCTCAACCGAAAAGAAGGCAGACCCCTCGCCAAAACCCGACGCCGACACCCCCATCATCGCCCGCGCCCGCCGCTACGATCGCGAGATCCTGCTGACCGATCCGCACCTTGAAACCGGAGCCATGAACAAAGACTCGACCGCCTTTTCCGATCGCGATTTTAAATTTACCCAACTCCCCGACGAACTCATCGGCGCCGACTACGTGCGCACCTTTGACCGCGACAAGTACATCCCCGGCGACATCCTCAGTTACCGACTTGAGCTCGGCAGCGATGCCAGCGTTTATGTGCTCATCGACAAGCGTCTCGACCCCATGCCCAAGTGGGTCGATAAACGCTTTAAAGACACCGGCAAAACCGCCGCCCTCGATGCCGGTCGCGACTTCCGTGTGCTGCGTGCCGACGCCGACGCCGGCGAGTTTCGCTTCGGCCCGCAGGACAGCGGCGCCGGTGCTCACTTCTACATCATCGCCGCCACGCCGAGGGGCGCAGGCGCTAAGGCTAAAGCTGAAGGCGGCAAGCCGAAGGCTGAATCCAAAAAATGACCCCCTTCGCCCGTCCGTCACCGACCAGCCCGGCAATTCCCGCAACAAAATCGCGAATCACCCACGTGCCGTCACGCCCCTCCATCCGCCAAACGCTGCTCAGCACCCTGACGATCGTCCTCGCGATCGTCGCCACGCCCCTGTACGCCACCGACCCGAACCCCGCGGCTCCGGAGAAAAAAGCGCCCGCGCCGGCACCCGAGGCTGAGCCCGCCTATCGCATCGAAACCATCGCCCTGCCCGACGGATTCGATCCGCGCATCGGCGCGCTGGCTTTTAACGAAGGCGAAGAACTGGTCGTCGTCTCGCAGCGCACCGGCATTCTCATCGGACACCCGACCGACGATCCTGCCACCTTCACCTGGCGCACCTACTGCGACCAGAGCCTGCACAATCCGCTCGGCGTGCTCGCCGAAACCGGTGGCAGCCTGCTCGTCCCGCAAGTCAGCGAACTGACCCGACTCTACGATACCGACAACGACGGCCGCTCCGACTATTTCGAATCGGTCAGCGCCGACTGGGGCGTCAGCGGCAACTCCGCACAGACCAACACCGGCCCGCTGCCCGACGGCGAAGGCAACTGGTTCATCGCTCTCGGCAACGGCAGCGTCAGCGCTCCCGCCAACGCCGCAACCTTCTCCCTGATGCGCGGCGACTACTCACCCGCCGGACGCCGCGGTCAGACCTTCTCCGCGACCCCGTTCAACGGTTGGATCGTCAAAGTCACCGCCGAGGGCGATATGCTCCCCTGGGCCAGCGGCTTGCGTCAATGCAACGGCATCGGCATGAACGCCGCGCGCGAACTTTTCGCCACCGACAGCTACGGCGATTGGAAACCGGCCAGCGCCGTCTATCATATCGAACAGGGAAAATTTTACGGTCACCCCAACTCGCTGGTCTGGGACAAAGACTTCGCCACCGAACATCCTGACCCCCTCGGCTGGGCGGTCGCCGATCCCGGCGCCGTCGACCGGATGCGCAGCCGGGCGGTTGTGCTCATCCCCCACGACAGCCTGTGCACCGCCCCCGGCGAACCGCTGTTCGATCCCGGCGACGGCGCGTTCGGACCGTTCACCGACCAACTGTTCATCGGCGACACTGCCGGCCAGCGCATCGTGCGCGTCATGCTTGATCAAGTCGATGGACAATATCAGGGCGCAGTCACTCATTTCATCGACAGCCCCGAACTCGGCTCCGGCAATCAACGCCTGTGCTTCAGCCCCGACGGCAGACAACTCTATGTCGGCCAGACTCAAACCCGGGGTAAAGGCGCCAGCGACGGCGGACTGAAACGCATCACCTGGACCGGCAGTCATACGCCATTTGCGGTCAGCAAGATGTCCCTCGCCGCCGACGGATTCGAGTTCAGCTTCACCCACGCCGTCGATCGCCAACTCGCCGCCGATGTCGCCAACTACCGCGTGCGCCACTACCACTACGCTCACGATCAAAAGACCGACAACGCCCCGCTCAATGTCATCGACATCACTCCGCGCCGCGCCATCCTCACCCCCGACGCCCGCGGCGTAACTCTTCAGTTCGACAAAGACCAACTCATCCCCGGCCGGATCTACGAATTCGACCTCGCCAAAGTCACCGCCGGGAACGAATCCAAAACCGCCCTCGACCACGGCATCCTCTGCTACACTCTCAACAAACTGCGCCCCGAGTCCAAAGGCGTCATCAAGTTCAAGCCGAGACCTGAGCCTGATCCTGCAGTGGAGACCGATAAGGCGATTGAGACGGAAACGCCCGCTGGCAACGATACCAGCAAAGCATCCGCTCCCGCCGCAGCCGACGATGCGGAACAAGAGAGCACTCCACCCGTTTCCGGGAAGCCGGCGACGCCGGAGAAGCCGGAGAAGCCGGAGAAGCCGGAAGATTGAGGGATCAATCAACCATCAAGCGCCATCAGCAGCGCCGGGGATTTTTACTGCGATTCAACCGTTCCAAACCAAATTTTCGGCCACCGGAAACCTGTAGCGGCAGCGCCACCCTCTTGACGCGACCTGGCTATAAAAGTTCACTGAAAGTGCTTTTGTTCTCGTGGAACAAAAAGGATATCAATATCCAAGTCCGGTAATAAAACTGTTAGCGCATGAAAAAGATCGACCCCGCGAAGCTTAGGAAGTTGATCGAGACTGACGACAAAGAGCTCATCAGTCATTCATTGTGTGAGGTCGCGGACGATATTTTCTACGACCAAGGAGTTAATGCCATTCCTCATGCATTGAAAACAGTAGTAGCAGTGGAAACATTCTACGGCGAAGTCGCGAACGGAGGTCTGATCCAATACCTATCCAACGGCCATGAGGCGTTTGCCATTTGTGCTGTCGGCGCACTTCAAGATGTGGGATTGCCGATACCATCAAAGGTTCTCCGAAGGGCTCTTGAGCTTTTCCCGCAAGAGATCAAGGATTCGTCTGAGCCCGACTATTTCGAATACCTTGATACGATCAATGAGAAGTTCGGTCCCGATTATCTTGAGAACGAAATTGAGCAGGAATTCTGGGACTGGTATAACGACGGCAACAACGATGAAATCCGAGATCGCCTGCACGCTTGGATTGTTGACAACGAAACCCGCTTCACAAACGGGCGCTAATCGGGTAGGCGGGAGGTTTTCACTCCCGCCCCCACACCACCGGCCATACGGGTTTGCCGTGGCTATGCAAGTAGCGGCTTCACCGAAATCGACATACCTTTCGGGCCAGAGCATTGTAGCACCGCACCATGGGAATTTTTTCGTCACTCTTCGGATGCAATAAGCCGTCCGATCAGCCATCGCCTGACGCTGATCATTCCATCTATCAGTGCGCGGAGCCTGAGAACACCGCCGGCTTCACGTACCGACATGTTGCCACTGAGGGTGCAGAGATACTGCATTTCAGCCACGATGCGGACGATGGCAGCTGGCAGTTTTTGTGCGACGGCGACCATATCGAAAACGACGCCATGATACTCGGCATTGGCGAAATCGTTAAGATCGATCCCAGTGTAAACTACCTGCGGGAGATGCCTGAAGGAGTAGGGGCCTCGCGTGAGACGCGCGAGGCAGATTGGACGCCGTTCAAACTACAACAGCAAAAATGGCGCTGCCCTCTACCAATGACCCTCTGTGATTCGAAAATCTCATGGTCATTCCACCATCAACCGTGAAGTCGGCGATCTCCCTCGACCAAGGATCTGGTGAGCCCACTGAAACGTGATGCAGATAGACGGCAAAGAGCACATTCGCGAGATCAGCATCAATGGCTGGCTCTACGCCTACAACGTTTTTTTCTGCTCTGAATTCTTAGTCGCCAGCCTATGCAAAAGAATCACGGCAAACAATTCCAGGCACATCGGCTACCTGACCTGCCTCAACCACCCGCGTACTGACGGAACAAATTCCCATTGGCGCATCACTGTCGAGATTTCAAAAGAGCAGGGTAATCTGATAGATAAGAAGGTCCTCGACGAACTGGTAGGTGCATTGATTTCATCCAGTCCCGTACGAGAGCCGATATGGATCGAGGCTGGAACTTTTGAGCCCATTGAGAGCGAAGCGATCGGCGATTTATGGAGCGACGACTGACCAACCCCAACAGGCAAATGGAATGCATTTACAGGAGTGAGGAGGCATTCCTGATCGACGGCCGGGGATACGTGCTCCCCGGCATGCCGGAACGAGGTTGGCCGATGGTGGGCATGACACTCGATTCAAATGATCGGGTGACAATCGAGCATCTGGAGTACCTTCTCGTGAAGGCGCCCAAAGAAAAGCTGGGGATCGTTCTCGAGGACATCGATGGCGAGCACGTCATGCTTTCGCCCGGCCGGCATCGGTTTTGTTGCCCCGCTTCTCCCGCGAATTTGCAAGCTGTCCGGGTACGCCTCGATCAGGCACTGAGGTATTCGGAAGCCGTCCTCCGGGACAATGACCTTGAGAATCTGATGGGTGAATACGAGACCTCGCCAGCGTTGGCTGATCGCGTTGATAAGCTTCGCGCCAATCTTGGCGGGGAAGACTGTATTTCTGAGCTTTTTGGAATATTCGGTCCTACCGGGCAGTGGGATGATCTGGGGGCTCCGAGCTTACCTGCCAACGAAGTTTGTGAGTTGCTGACAATGATTCGCAAAGTGGACCAAACAGGGCGATATCAATAGCCCATACCAAATCACTAAGCCTCTACGGTTTATTTTTTTCAAGACTATGCGACCATCAATCTCGAAGTCATTGCCCGCTCCCGGTCAGGGACCTGTTGACCTTCGACAACCGTCAAAAAACTCGATGCAACGGAGAACCATGAAAACTTCCGCCCTGCTCTGTCTTTTCTCAACCGTGCTTGTCACTGCATGCAGTAAATCACCTGCTGAAATCCCGGTGAAAGTCGTTGATCAGGTCGAGGTATCGCAGACGCCCTCACCTAACCCTTCATTTCCACGCTACCTCCCGGACGGAGAGCAATACGAGCTCGACCTGATCGGCTTTCAGGCAAGCGACGGCACCCTGTATCCGGTTATTCCGGCGTGTCTGCCGATTCCCCGCGGGGGTTCCGTCAGTTCAATCCAATTCGAAGGGAGAACCGTCCGGGTTTTACGCGGACGGTCCCCCGCTGCCTCCGAAAATGCAGTTCTGGGAGTCTTCGAAGCTGAGCAAGACCTGAACAATGTCAGAGTCAGTTTTTCCATTACCGGGAACGGCGCGCTTTTTTTAGCGGTTGAGAATGCTGACTCAAAACGGCCAATCCCGCTCAGCCGCTCCCGACAATCCGTTAAATAATTATCAATCAGCCCAACAATGAAGAAAATCGGAACAAGCACATCAGGCAGTGTGATCATCGAGATGACGACACAAGAATTTGAAGCACTGCAACAACTTCAAGGCACGGGCATAACTTCAGTCAACGGCAATACTTCATCTCAGGAAGGTGCAACCAAAATGAACCATTCCGACCGGGCTGGCTTCGTGGCAGAACGATTGAGAAAGCTCGGTCCGAAAAAGAAGGACGGTGTCATTCGGTCCATCGAATCGATGTTTCAGTTCAGCGGGGGCATTGAAGCGTCTGAAGTCGATGAGGTGCTGTGTACGCTCCAACGACAGAAGTTTTTTGAAATCTCTCCCAGTGGGGCCGTCACTTATTGCCAAGCTTAGCAAGCTTGCGGCTGCCCAAAACACCCAACCCCGCCCCTACTCCAGGGCACTCGCCCTCAGCACAAAATCGTGCAGCACCTCGCCGTCGATGGTGATGCACTCGAAGGTCACTTGCGGATCTTCGGCAGCGGTGTCAAAACGCATCAGACCGAAGCTGCAGGTGTCGCTGTGGCCCCAGATCAGGCCGGGCGTTTGAATGACCTTGTGGGTGTGGCGGTTGGTGAGGCGCGAGCTTTCGAACTCGTAGAATTTGTAGCCGTTGGGACGCTCGATGGTGCGCAGATCGGTGCGATGCCGGTCGGCGGCGATCAGGAACACGCCGTCGATGCTCTGCGCTTCGATGTAGCTGAAGATCTCTTCACGCTCAGCCGGAAAACCATCCCAGGTGTCTCGACTGCCCGGCTTTACCCCGGGCGACCACGGCACCGGGCTGGCGAGCACTTTGAAAGTCGCCGTCGAATTTTTCAGCGTCGATTTCAGCCACGCCTTCTGCACCGGGCCGAGCATGCTGCCGCCGTCGAGATCGCGGTAGTAGCGACCGTCGAGCAGGATGAAATGCACATCGCCGATGTGGAAATCGTACCAGCAGCCCGGCTGCTCGTCGCCACCGCCGTAGGCCGGATTGACCCAGTTTTCGCGGAACTTGTTCCACACCGTGCGCTTCCACGGCGGCGATTCGATGTCGGGTCCGGGCACGCAGTCGTTAACGCCGAAGTCGTGATCATCGTAGATCGAATAGATCGGCGTTGACGAAGTCAGCTTGCGCCATTCGGGCCGCTGCTGACGCCGCGAGTAGCAATAATCATGAGCCAACAGGTGCTCGGGCTGATCGATGTAAACATTGTCACCGAGCATCAGCAGCGCGGCCGGTTTGGTTTCGCCGATGGTGTCCCACATGGTTTCCCACTCCGGCACAAAGCCGGCGCCACCGCCGAAGGCAACCTTGAATGTTCCACTGGTTCCAGCGGCGGGATAGGTTTGCAGCGCGTAGTCCGGATAACTTTTTTCGTCGACGACGACGCTGTAGGAATAGTCAGTGCCGGCCGCCAGACCGGTGAGCTCAACCACGGCTACAAATCCGCCGTCCGTCGAAGTTTTGACGGGGCCGAATTGACGCGAGTCGCACAACACTCGCACCTCGCCCGCTTTTGCAGTTCTCACCCACACCGACGCCGAACGGTCGGTCACCGAGCCGAGCATCGGTCCGTGCAATAAAGCCGCTCCGTCGCCGTCGTGTTCTGCATACCATTTCTTGAAAGCGTCGGTTTCGTAGAGTGGCGCCAGCAAATCGCGCGGGCCGGCGAGCAGCCGCTCGAACGACAAACCCGCGCCGAGCGCCGTCTCAGCGCGACCGACCGCCGCTTCGAGTTCACCCTGTTTGAGGGCGGCCATCATCTGCACGAAATGCGTTTCCGGATCGTCCGCATCCGCCTTTGCCAGCTCTTTCGCGACTTTCTCAAATTTACCGACCGCAATCGCCTGAGTGGCATTGCGCTGCGGATCGTGCTGCGCCTGCACGGTCGGAATCAACGGGATGGCACTCACCGCGAGCGCGACCGGGAGGAGGTAATTTTTGAGCAACGACATAAGTTCAGGGTAACGGTTGCACCGCCAAAACCGCAAGTGCAAGCGCAGCAGAATGTCGACACCCCGGGCCACGCAACAGCTCAGCCACCCGGTCCGCGAAACAGCAGCAGGTAGGCGCCGGCGATCGTGGAAAAACCGTAGAGTAGAATCTCAAAAGTTCGCTGCGGCACCAGAGCGATCAGTTTTCGCCCTGACAGGATGCCGACGACGACCGCTGGCAGCAGCATCAGGTCGAGCTTCAGCGACTGCGCATTGATCAGGTCGAGCTTGCCGAGGAAGGGCAGTTTGAAAATATTCAGGAACAGGAACAGGCGGGCACCGATGCCGAGAAACTCGTGCTTTGGCATTTTCCTGACCAGGGCATAAATCGAGTAGGCCGCGCCGGCCGCGTTGGCGAGCATGGTCGAGATACCAATGGTCAAACCACTTGCCCACCGGAACCGCCGCGAGTCGGGCAGCGCTTCGAGAAAATCCTTTTTGCGCGCGCGCAGTAACTGCAGAGCGAGCATCAGCAGAATGATCAGACCGATCAATCGCCGCGCAGTCAGCTCGTCGATGGCATCGAGCAGAAAATAACCGGCGACTACACCGATCACCGAGGTCGGGATCAACGGCCACAGCGCCTGCCACGAAGCGTATTTTCGAAACAGCGGATAAACCGTAAGATCACAGAAAACCAGCAGCGGAAGAATGATGCCAACCGAATTCTTTGCCCCGAACAACTGCGCAATGATCAACACATTGATCAGCGCCAATCCGGGAAAGCCGGTCTTGGAAACGCCGAGCGAAAACGCACCACAAAGTGCCAGCACGAGCACACCGGCCTCGATCTGAGGCCAGCCACTCGAACCGAGACTGTTGACAGCCATCAGCATCATCCACTCCAACTCTCCGATTGCATCGCCGACAGTCATCGACGCCCCGTCCTCAGCTGGCAACGAAAAAGCTACCGCGTGGCCCGAGCATCACGGCCGCGCAACGGTCTCAATTCTCAACTTGTTGACTCCGCCAGCACCGCTAGGCTGGGGCATGCAATCTCTTCTGATCGACGACCACACCGTCCTCAACCTCGAATCCGTTACCCGCGTCGAATTCGACGCCAACGATACCAAAATCGTCGCCGACGATCAGTGCGCGGTATTCTTTATCGGCTCAGGCAGCGATCCATGGGTGGTCCGCGGCGAAGCGGCACGGCCACTTTTTGAACGGCTGCGCACCGCGATGAATGCCAACCCATGATCGGCAAAATTTTCGCTTTCTTCAAACTCCGCTTTGGTTAAGCTGATTGCCATGAACCGACGATTGCGACTTTTCCTCGTAGTGCCCTTGCTCTGTCAGGGCCTCACCTCGTGCAGTTGGTTCAGCGACGACGAATACCCGGTCGTGGCCGCCGCCGGGGACCCTGCTCAAGTCACTCCGGTCGGTCAGACACCGGCGCCACCCGCCGCCGGCACGCCCGCCTTCGGTGCAGGCGCGGTCGCTCCCGGCACCTATGCCGCCGCGCCCGGAGCCGGAGCGGCAGCCGCTGCCGCACAGCCCGCCGCGCCGATGGCACCGGCCGCCCCGGCGGCCAACGAACAGATTGTTCAGCACACCGTCGTCAGCGGCGACAGTCTGTGGAAACTCGCCCGCCAGTACGGCACCTCGATTGAGCGCATCAAACAGGTCAATCAAATGACCACCGACGATATCTTTACCGGTAAAATGATCCTGGTTCCGACCACCAATCCTCCGGCGGGCGCGTCCACCGTTCCGGCGACTCAGTACCCGGCACCGTCAGCCGCCATGCCCTCCGCGACCAATCCAGTGGTCCGCCCATTGCCGAGTGCTCCCGCAGTTCCAGCGGTCACCGCGCCGGTTCGTGATCCGATCGCGATTCCGCGGGCCAGCAGCGGTGGATTTTAGTCCGCAGGCAACTTCGATCTAAACAAAAGCCGGTTCGCCCGACGCGTCATCGTCGTCGCGCAGGTCACCGTGCGAGGGTGCGGCAGGGTCTTGCGGATCATCAACCGGTGCGTGAGTCGAGTTGGCACGGTTACTTTGTCCGGCACTCGCCTGACGTTGCTTTTCGACAAAACTTTCGGCTTTTTCACGTCCGGCGCTACTGCCTTCGCTAAAACCATTGCGCATCGCCTCGGGAGCCAACTCCTGAGCCAGCGTCGAGCCGAAGCTCAGGCCATACGCCAGACCGTAGGCGAGATCGTGCAGCGCGGTATTAAAACCTTCGCGTGCCTTCGGTATGGCCTTACGCGCGGCATCGCGGGCATCATCCGACCCTGACCGGAACGCGTCTTTGGCGGAGCGCACCAGATCATCGAACGCTTCACGGGTGGTTTCACACTCTTTGGCCGCTGCACTCACGGGAATGTCGTCGTCCGCCGCAGGCGGCGAATCATAGGATGCCGAATCGGCGGCAGAATCAGAAGCGCCTGCGCCACCAGCTTGCGCTGCGGACTGGCAGAAGTCCTCCGGGTTGTCTACGGCATCACTGTCGGGAGTTGAGTCATTGCTATTCATTCGTTCCGGGGTTGAGGTAATATTTGCGTATTAAGACATTCTCATCAAACTCTGTTCCCGGCACGTCGACGACTACAAAAATCCGGGCGGTTTGTAACCACCTGAGAGACGGTTCTACGCGGTTTACAGAGCTTGCCAACCATTTACCCTTTTTCCTATAGTTGCATCCAATCAGCTTGAACAGCGATTCACTAATGATCGTATCCGATCCTGATCAGGCGCCCCCGTTGCCCATTTAACCTCCACTCGAAGCACTTTTTCATCCCTTACCGTGACGTCGGCTCAGGCAAAACTTTATCGCTTTCTGCAAAGCCGCGTCAGCTTCCATCTCGAGGACGGCAATACTCTGCGCGCGCTGCGAATTGCCAATGTGCTCACCGGCGCCGCGCGGACGGTCAAGATTCCCGCCAAAGTCGAAGACCCTTATGCGCAGGACCATGCCGCGCCTCCCCTCTCAGCAGCCCCGGTCATCGCCGGCGTGACCGTCGCGGCAGAGTCGAAGGAGACGACAAAGGCAAAGGACAATGCACCGGTAGCCCCCTCCGGCCCCGAGCACGAGCACGCGCGGCTTCGCTTCGATATCTTTTTTCAGGCGGCGGAAGCTCACCGCAGCGCCCATCACTTCGATGTCGCCCGCAAACTCTTCGAGGAAGCGCTGGCCATCTCTGATGCCGACGGCGATCAAATCGAATCCCTCGAAATCGCCCACCTCAATCACAACTTCGCATCGCTGTTTGACCAGCTCGGGGACGACGAAAATGCCGAGCGACACTATCAGCAGGCTCTCGACATCCTCGATACTCTGGACCCGGCGCCAAAGGAACAGATCGCCAATATCGCCAACAATCTGGCGATGATTTCACGCAACGCCAACAATCTCGAGTTGGCTGAAGAACGCTACCTGCGTGCGCTGGAAATCTTCGACGAACTGCGCGGTCCCGAGCACCTCGACGTCGCCGTGGTCTGCAACAACCTCGGCAGCCTTTACTGGGCCTGGCGCCACCCGGAAATGGCGCGCGACCTGCATCTGCGCGCCCTCGCGATTCGCCGTAAGCACCTCGACGATAACCACCCGGACGTCGCCCAGTCAGCGTGCAATCTGGCCGCGGTGTATCACGACCTCAAGGACTTCGAGCGCGCCAGCCGCAACTACCAGCGCGGCCTGAAAATTTTGCGCCAGCACATCGCCGAAGACCCCGAGTCCTACGACGTGGTTGCCCAGAACTACGCCGAACTGCTGCGCGAAAATTCTCAGGAAAAGAAGGCCGACAGCCTGCTCAAAAAAGTCGCCAAACACCTCGCCGCCGCGGAAAAGAAAAACGCGACCGGGAACAGCGAGGCGTAGGATTCATGCACCGTTCCAGCGGTGCGATGACCCGTCCCGCAGCGACCGGTCCGGTTGCCCCCCTGATCACCGGAGCACCGGAGCACCGGAAATGGTAATTGTAGGGCAAGCGCTCCGCTTGCCGACCGTGGACGAGCCGATCTGGTTGATCAGCTTGAGGCCAAGGCAACGCAGGCAGGCGGAGCGCCCGCCCTACAAGGATCTTGCGCCGGTCGGGAAGGCCACCCGTCACTCGGCATTCAAACCGGTTTGCTCCGCCAGAAACCGCCGCACCCGATCGATGATTCCCGCCGCGGTCGGATCGTCGGCGGTGCGGAATCCATGATTGCCACCGGCGACTTCCACGTAAGTCAACGGCGCCCCCAGCGCCTTCGCTTTGGCGGCAAACGCCCGTGCGCTCGCCACCGGCAGGACCGGATCAGCGTCGCCGTGCAGAAGCAGGACCGTCGGCATCTCGCGCCGCAAGTGATTGATCGGACTGAGGTAATCAGCCAGGGCACGCTGACTTTCAGCGGCTCCGCCGAGCATGTCGGTAAATTTGCCCGGAGTGCCGTAGCTCACACCTGCCATCAGTTGCGGATGCAGCTCGACACCACCGAAATGACACAGTGGATAAAAGGGCACGCAGGCTTTCACCCGGGGATAAGCGCCCCCTTCACGGGCGGCTGCCAGGGCGGTCATCAAGGTCAAATGCCCGCCCGCCGATCCGCCCATGACGACGATCCGCCCGCTGTCGAGGTTCAACGTCGCCGCGTTGTCCTGAAAAAACTTCAGCGCCGTCCGGCAGTCGTCAACACTGTCCAAAGTGGTCGCGCCGCCTTTGACCGCCAGCCGGTAATCGATGGTGGCCACCACCAGGCCCTGATCGATGAGCGCCTCAGTAGCTTCAAAAAACAACCGCCGGTAATACGAACTGCGAGATCCGCCTTTCCATCCACCCCCGTGAATGAACAGCAACAGTGGCGAGGCAGGGGCAGTTACCTCCCCGGAACCGGGTTCAAGCCGGCGCAGTAAATCATAAAGCAGAATGGTCTCCTCGTTCTTGCCGACTCGCGCGTATTCCAGCCCCCGTTCGACGCTGATATCAGCCGGCACTTCGACGACCTGCAGAGTATCCCCGACAATCTTTTCCTGCGCCGACAGCGACCGATTACCGAACGGGCTAAGCGTGAAAATGATCAATGGTAAAAGCAGGAGGCGCGGTATCATGGTCCGTTGACGTGGCAATGTTGCTCAAAGGGGATTCAGCGTAAACCAGGAGGAGTCACCGACTTCACGTTGCGCCGGAGTCCGGCTGAACACTTCAAATTGAGCGGCCCACTCGCTGATAATTTCCTCGATGAACCCATACGGCTCAAAGTCTTTCACTGAGAACAGAGACATCCGATCGGCCTCGCGATCGGCAAACTGGAATACAATTTCGCCAGTGTCCGAACAGACAATCTTGCCTTCAATCGCAATCGATCCTGCCGTCGCTCCATAGCTGACCACTGAAACCAGTGGCGACAGGAAATAGCTGCCGATTTTCTTGACCGCATTGCCACCGACGCTGGTTGGGTCCAACTCGACCAGGGCCAACTCGAGCGTGACACTCTCCGGCCCCGGTGCCGCCACCACTTCATAGGTCGGGCTCGAGCTGTCGACAATCGCCTGAGCGAATTCCAGACGTATCAATTCCGCCAGTTCGCCGACCGGTCGCTTTTGCCCACGCACACTGTAGCTGGTGCGTGCCAGAGCGCTCTGGATGCGACGCAAACGTGAAGTCTCCACCGGCGCGATGAAGATCTGGGTCTTTGAACGGGCCCGCTCGTGAACCTCCCAGGATTTCGAGTGCGCCGCATAATGAAACGGTGATTCGGTGGGATGCGGCGTCATTTTTTTCGGGTCGGCCAGAAACCCCGTCGGGCGCGCCGGTCCCGCTTTGAGAAAGCCGCCGGAAGAAGAGCAGGAAGTCAGCATCAGCGTCAGCACGACGCTCACCATGGAAATCCGCAGCGCCTGCCGGGACTTCGACGTTTGACCACTGTGCTCCAGTTCACTCATGTCGTTAGAGTAAACCTACCGCAAAGTAGTCGGCAGATCACCGATTGATCTCAAAATTCAGCAGATTCAGCGCATTGCCGCCGTCACCTGACTCGCGCTTTCGAATGCGCAGCGCCAGCTGATGAAACCCCGGGTTCAACCCCGAAGCGAAGATCACGCTGCGCGGATAGTTCAGCGATTTACTGAAGCTGTGATAGGTATCGATGGTCCGCCATTCTTCAGCATCGACACTGACCTCGACAACACCGCTGTCCGGCCCCGCCAGTATAAATCCGCCGACCGCCCGTCCGGAAAAGTTGAGATACAAGGTCGTGCCCGGCTGGTCGGCGCGCAGCACTTCCATGGCCGCGTAGTCGCCGCGAATCGCGCCCTCCGGAATCAGTTCCCCGGTCGCCTTGCCCCACTTCCAACCGCCCAGCCAGTTGGCCACTTGCGGATCGACAAAAGTCGCACCGTCGTAGCTCTGATCGTCGATCGCTGCCGGCAATTCACCCGCAGCTTTTGCTTCCGCCCCGCCTGCCAGTCCCTTTTCCAAAGCGTCAGTGATCAATTGCGTCGCCAGCTCATAGCCGGCCTTGCCGGGATGCGTGCCGCCGTAGGTTTCCCAATCCATCGCCCCGTCGACCAGCGCCTGCACCACGTTGACCGAAGTAATGCCGTAATGTTCCGCCACCGCCTCGTGCGCCTGAATCGACACCGGCACTTCGCCCGCCTGCAGTTTTGCCAACATCCCCGGGTTGACATACTGCACCATCAGCAGATCGGTCGCCGGACTGCGCAGCCGCATCTGCCGGACGATCCCTTCCATGCCGCGAATCGCATCCTGCTTGGAATGCATCGCGTCCTGGTCGTCATTGACCGCGAACTCGACCACGAGAAGATCAAACGGTCCCCGCTCCAGAACGTCACGCTCCAGCCGGAAAGCCCCCGTCGTCGAACAGGTTGAGGCCAGCCCCGCATTGATCGCTTCAACCTCCGCATCGGGAAATTTCTGCCGCAACCACTCCGGCACCATCGCGCTGTGTCCCGAATCTTTCTGCGTGATCGAACCACCCAGAGACGCCACCCGGATCCTGCCATTCTCAGCCGCAGCTTGCAGATTGGGAAAGTCGCTGCGGACTTTGATTGATTCCTCGGCCGCAATGGGCTTGCATGGCAGGACGCTGGCCAAAACTGCTGCCAGCAAAGTCATCGAACGCATCGTCGTTTTTCTCATCACCGCCCATCCTAACGCGACCACCGACATGCCCGCAACCTTCCTGCGCACTTTCCTCGCGATTCTACTGACCGCCACAGTCCCGGTTACGTCGCTCTACGCCGCCGATAAAAGGCCCAACGTTATCGTCATTCTCGTCGACGACCTCGGCTACGGTGACCTGTCGTGCTACGGCGCCACCGATCTGCAAAGCCCGAACATCGACGCCCTGTTCAAGGCCGGGGCGCGCTTTGATCAATTCTACGCCAACTGCCCGGTCTGCTCGCCGAGTCGTGCCTCGCTGATGACCGGCCTTTACCCCGACCGCGCCGGCGTGCCCGGCGTCATTCGCACACCGCTCCCCGGGCGTCCCACCAGTTGGGGCAAACTTCGTGAAGACATTCCCCTGCTTCCGGAGGTCCTCAAGACCGCCGGCTATCACAGCGCGCTGGTCGGCAAATGGCACCTCGGCATGGAAAAGCCCGACCGTCCCCACGACCGCGGCTTCGACCGGTTCCACGGCTTTCTCGGTGACATGATGGATGACTACTATCATCACCGTCGCCACGACATCAATTACATGCGCCGCAATGACGAGGTGCTCGAACCCGAAGGTCATGCCACCGACCTGTTCACCGACTGGGCGATCGACTATCTCAACGAACGCACCGGGACTGCTCCGGACCAGCCGTTCTTTCTCTACCTCGCTTACAACGCCCCGCACACCCCGATCCAGCCGCCCGAAGACTGGCTGGAAAAAGTCAAACAGCGCGAGCCCGGCATCGATCCCAAACGCGCCGCCCTGGTCGCGCTCATCGAGCACCTCGACCACGGCATCGGTCGCGTTCATCAAGCCGTCAAAGATCTCGGTATCGCCGACGACACCCTGATCATTTTTTCCTCTGACAACGGCGGCCAATCCAGCGTCGGTGCGCGCAACGAACCCTGGCACGGCGGCAAGCAGGAGATGTGGGAAGGCGGCATCCGCGTCGGCACCTGCGCCGTCTGGCCGGGCAAGATTCCGGTCGCCACATATCCCGATCACGTTTCGCTGACCATGGATATTTTCCCGACCGTCGCCGAAGTCGCCGGAGCAGAGATCGACCACGCCATCGACGGCCGCAGCTTTCTACCCGTCCTGCTCGGCAAACCTTTCGAAGATAAAGATCGGGCTTTGAAATGGGTACGCCTCGAGGGCAATCAAAAATACGGCGGCATCCCCTACCACGCGATTCGTATCGGTGATTACAAACTGCTGCGCAATACCGCCTTCGAACCTTATCAAATGTTCAACATCAAAGCCGACCCGCACGAAGACCGTCCCATCCCCCGCCAGAAAGCTCCCAAAAAATACGATGAGCTGTTCAACACCCTCATGACCCACATCAACGAAGCCGGTCGCTATCCCTGGCAGCGCGAAAATCCGTGACCCTGAGAAAATGAAATAACCGGAGTACAGAGCATCCGTCCAACGTGATACCGGCGTCCCGCCGGTCCCCTGAGCATCCGTCCCTCACCCCATGTCACCTTTCCGCCCCCGCCACCAGAGAGGCCCGCTCACCCTCGAGCCACAGCGCTTCGGCAACAGCGTGCTCGGCACCTCCCTCGAATACTGGCCGCACACCGATAATACCTGCGATCTGCTCCTGCTCGCCGGTCAACACGGCGAAGAGCCCGACTGCACCGTCATCCTTTCGCGCGCGCTGCGCGCACTCATCGAGCCCGCCCGAAACGTTGCCACCGTGCTCGCCCTCAATCCCGACGGCCTGCAGCGCGGCACCCGAGGCAATGCCAACGGTGTCGATCTGAACCGCAACTTTCCCACGCAAAACTGGTCCACCGAGCCCACCAGCTACCGCTGG
>CBDULB010000129.1:0-16963 GCA_965367965.1 uncultured bacterium
CCAGTGAAGACAAGGCCAGTGAAAAATCGGCGGAAAGCGCTGACGGGGAAGTGTCCGGGCCACAATTTTCCAATGCGATCGATTCCGGCGATGCTCCCGGCGAAGAAAAATCCAAAGCATTGCCGTGGATGGAAATGCTGGCTGGCAAAGTCGATTCCGAATCTGAAGACACGGCAACTGATGATGCCGCGGCCAGTGTTGTCACCGGGGGTGCAGAGGCCGTTGAAGCGGAACAGGTGGCTGTGCCCGGGCAGGAAAGCAATAAGGCTGAGACTAATAATAAGCTTAACGCCGAATCGGCGGCGAGCGGGGACGATGGCAGTGCCGCAGACGACGGCGTTGACGGCGAGAGCCGGTCGAAGCTGAATTGGGCTGCGGGTTTGAAGAGTAAATCAAATCAAATGTCGGGCCTGGGTGCCATCGGCGTGAGCGCTAAGCCGGAGGACAAGATTGAAGTAAAACCAATTAAGGATGCTGAGTCGAAGGGCGCCGCCGACGATGCCCCGGCTCCGCCTGCTGCGACAGAACCGTCGGCTCAAGCTGACGGCAAAAAACAAACGGGCCCTGATTCTTCCGCTCCGCGTGACGAGGATGCATCCTCCAAAGCGGATATTGTCACCAGCGATGCTGATTCGAAAAAGACTGACAACAGCGAGGCCGATGCTGCGGAGGTGCCCCCGGCCAAAACTAAATCGAACAGCGCGATCGAGGGCGCGGATCCTTCGGTGACAAGCGGGCCCAAGGTCAACAAGGTTCGCGAGCGCCGCAATCGCCGCAAGGTCAGGCGACTGGTCGCTATCCTGTTATTTTTGGTTATTCCCGCAGCCGGCATCGCCAGCTTGATGTATTTCAAACCCGCCTTCCGCCCGAAACAATTGCAGCCGGCTCTGATGGCAGCGTTCGACGAGGGCAAGGATCAGTTCGCTGATAGCGAGAAAGCATTCGATATCCAGTCGATCATCGCTCCGATTACTGCTTTGTGGACACGAGGCCCGCAGCCGGTGGCTGAAGAATCCAGTGACGCGGATGTCATCGCCGCCGAAGAGGTGGGGGCACCCGGCGCGCCTGAAGTCAAACCGGCCGATACGGTTGTCGAAAAAACCTTGGTGGCCGAAGTCGCTGCACCGGTCGGTAACGCGGCAAGTGGCAGTGCGCCTGACGGAACTGAAAAGGATGGTGATGTGGCTGACGCGGTTGATGTGGCCGTCGCGACCAGTCCTGAATCGGGACCTGCGGCCGACCTCGATGCAAATGTCGTGGGCGGTGCATCGCCGGCGGACGAGGTCGAATTGACCCGTGCCGGCCCCGGCGAAAATGACGAAACACGGCGGGTCCGCACCGAAGGGGAGGCGATACTCAAGCAGTTCTACGCAGCCCGTTCGGCCGAGGGAAAACTTGCTTACGTCCTCAATCCCGGATCGGTCGCCGCTGCCATTGAGGATGCATTTCCCAGCCCGGTAGAAATCCCGTCAATTCGCTCGATGGCATTCAAAGGTCGTCTCGTCGATTCGAGCACCAAGAGGGTGTTCGGTGTCTTTGATGTTCGCGAAAATGAAAACGGTGACCGGCATCGCTGGTGCGTTCCGGAGATCGCGCCTGATCAGTTCAAGGTCGACTGGGAACTCTATCAGCAACTGGCCGGTGACGAGTTGACCCGGTTTCTGGCGACGCCCGGTGCGCAGCCTGAAACCTTCCGACTGTTGATTCGCCGGGGACCGCTGATGGCTGAAGCCGAGCGCCCATGGAACGAGGAAACTTTGGAAATGCACCTGCTCATGCCGCTTGATGATGGCAAGCCGTCGCGGGTATTGATGACTCGTTCCAGGCACGACGAGCTGGGCTTTAAAAGCGATCTTGCCGATGGAGCCGCCCGGGTTGGAAAAGTTCAACTGAGTTGGAAAGAATCCGCCACGGAACCGGGCCTCAAAGTGCCGACCATCAGCGCGATTGAGCGGTGGGGCGCCTGGGAGTAGGCTGGTGCAGCGGGCACGAACGGCTTCCGGAACTGGTTGAGTCCGGAAGCTTGCCGACGTAATCAGGTTGGGTCGACCACCGGCTCGAGAAGATCGACCAGCGATAAAATTCCGACCAGCTTGCGGTTGGCGTCGATGACCAGCGCTTTGGTTTTGCTGGAGCGGATCAACGTTTCCAGTGCCTCGGGGACTGGCATAGCAGGAGTGACCCGCGGCGGTTGGCTGAGCGGCACGTCGCGCAGGGCAGTTTCCATGGTCACCGTGTCGCCCTTGAGCAAATCATAAAACTGACCGCGTCTCAGCACGCCGAGAATTTCGCCGTTTTCTTTCAGCACGGGATAGGTCGAGTGAGGCTGGGTGCGCAGCAATTCGAGTGCCTCGTCGACGGTTTGACTTTCGACCAGTGAGCAGATCTCTGACGCCATCAGATCACCGACGCTTCGATTGCGAACCGCGACCGGAATACGTTGCATGACGTGGTCGATCTGTTCCTGCGACGCGTAGGTGGCTGCAGATTGGGTAAGCACTTCGGAGATGTCACCGCAGCCTGCCACCAACTGGCGGAAAATGTGTTCACCGAGTGAGACCAGAGTACTCGGTTCGCTGGCGATTGCGTTGTAGCGCCAGCGCCGGTCCTCAAGCAGGGCACGCTCGCCAAAATGGCCGCCGGACTTGATGGTGCGAATCAGCCCCTGATGGTCATCGGTGATGTCGACCGATCCGCTTTTCACCATGTAAAACGAAAACGCCGGTTCGCCGCTTTGAAACAGCATGTCACCCGGTTCGAGGTGAGTCTCCTTGACGCCGGATGTGTAGCTCGGAGTGAGCAGGCTGATGTCACGAGGAAAGAAAATGTCGAGCGTCCACTCGACCATGACGCGCAGTTTACGATCGAGGCCGGGCAGTTTCGACAGGTAAATCGACCGCCACATCCACCAGGCGATGAAGCCGGAAAAATTCAACCCGAAGACATTGGCGACCGCCTTGTGATGACCGATCGCCGCCAATTCGCCAAGCCCTTTGAATTTGAATTCGCTCAGGCCGCGGCGGTTGTCGGGATAGCAGGCGGCGATGTTGTCGCCCGCCGTCTGTCCCTGACGCAACGCGAATTGAGCATTTGGCGGGCACCATTCTTCAGCCTCCCCGGCAAAAGGTACCGCCGCACAATCGCCGACCGCCCAGACATTTTCCAAGTTGGGAACCCGCAAAAACCGATCCGTCACTACCTTGCCCCACTTGGTCTCAAGGTCATGCTCTTCGATCAATCCGCTGAGCAGCGGGTGAGGCGCATTGCCAACCGTTGAGACGACCAGTGCCGCCGGCAGCGCCGTGCCGTCGTCGAGGATGACCTGCTTCGCCGTGACCGCTTTGACGCGATGTTCCACGATGACTTTAACGCCGTTCTGTTCGAGCACCTCGCGGGTGTATTCGCCGAGATTGGGGGCCAGCGTCGGCAAAAGCACCGCCCGGCTGTGAATCAAAGTGACGCTGAAATCGTCGCCGTCGACGTTCCTGTAGAAGCGATGAATCGAGTTGAGTAAATCGATGATCTGCCCGGCCGTCTCAGTGCCCGAGTAGCCACCGCCAACGACCACGAAATCGAGCAGGCGGCGGCGGCGTTGTTTATCGGTGGCCAAATTGGCCTCTTCGATCCGGCCGATGATCGCGGCGCGCAGCTTCATGGCATCACCGACGTTGCGCAGCAGGTAGGCGTGCTCCGGCATGCCCGGGATACGGCTCAAATCGACCACTGCGCCGAGTGCGATCACCAGATGTTTGCAGCGGACGGTGAGGTCGGGAGTGAATGCGCCGGCGGTGGCATGGATGATCTTTGTGCTGACATCGATCGACGTGACCTCGCACTTCAGCACCTGTGCGCCCTGCGCCAGCTGACGGATGGGATTGACCACGTGGCGCGGTGCCAGAGAGCCGCCGGCGACCTCGGGCAGCATCGGCTGGAAGGTCATGTGATTTTCATCCGAGAGAATGCCGACGCGTTGATTGCTGAGGCGTTTTCCCAATTGCCGGGCGCAGTAAACACCGCCGAATCCACCGCCGAGAATGGCAATGTCGAGGTCGATTGTGGCGTCAGTTGAGGAGCGGTCAGTTGCGTCGGAGGAGTCTGGCATGACAGGTAGGGGCCAATACGCTTCGCCCAATCGTATCGGTAAGTCCAGTGGCCGTCGATTCGGCCGGCGCACTAACTTGTTTCAAGAAATTTCTTGATCCGTCGATGATGAGTGGTTGGCTTGCGGTCGCTGTTTTTGCTTTTAAACAAGGACCGACTGATCGTTTTATCGCGCCGAAATCTTCTCAGCTTTGCTATCGCTGTCATTAGTTGCGGAGCATGCTGGGGTGCAGATGAGATTGACTTTTCGAACCGCAGCAGTTTTGCGGAGACACCGTCCGCAGACGGGGCGGTCACACTCACCTGGGAAACCGCTGACGACCGTGAGGTCGAAGTGCAGCAGGCGGCGGTTGTGGATTTCTCGGATGCGGTTCAGCGCTATCGGGGAGCAGATCCGGGCACCGTTCTGACCGGTCTGCCTGAAGGTCGCCACTATTTTCGGATTCGTGACACAGGTGTGTCAGCGGGGCAGTGGTCGGCCCCGTTGCAGGTCACGGTAGAGTTTTTTCCACGCCAGCGCCTGTTCCTGTTTCTGGGACTGGGTGGTGTCGTCGTGCTGGCGACGATGGGCACTATCGTCGGTGGGTTTTTTCAGGTCCGACGACGTGACCATGACACCGGGGAGGGATCAGCGTGAGTCTGCTATCGGCCGTCAGTGTCTCCGCCGGTACCGGCTGGGCGGTGGTGATCGCGCTCGGGGTGCTCTGGGTCGCCCTGGGAATTTTCTGGGGTAAAAAAGCCAGGGACTCGGAGGGTTTCATGCTCGCCGGTCGAAAGGTCGGTCTTTCGCTCGGCTCGGCGACAGCGATGGCGACCTGGGTGACGTCGAACACGACGATGCTGGCTCCGGTGTTCGCACTGACGCTGGGGGTATGGGGGATGCTCGCCTATTCGACGGCGAGTTTCGGACTGATGCTGTTTGCATTCTTCGCCGTGCGGATTCGCAAAATCCTGCCGAAGGGTTGCACTGCAGGCGATTTTTTCCGGCTGCGCTACGGCCGGGCGGGATGGACGATATTTTTGTTAATCACCATGCTCTACTCACTTTCGTGGCTGGTCAGCATGGCCATCGCCGGCGGTGATCTGCTCGAAGCTCTGGCAGGTATTCCCTACTTGCACGGCATGACCTTGATCCTGGTCGTGTGTGTGCTCTACACGCTTTTCGGCGGGCTCTACGCGGTGATCGGTACTGATTTCATTCAGAGCTTGATCATTCTGATCGGGATCGTGTTTATCGGGGTCTTGGTGGCGCTGAAACTCGACTTCAGCGAGGCCTACCAGCACATCCGAACGCATCAACCGTCGCTGCTGAAAGTGGTTATGCCGGCGGCGTTGCTGGCGGTTTTTAATAACATGCTGTTCGGCTTCGGCGAGGTGTTTCACAACAATGTCTGGTGGTCGCGCGTGTTTGCGATGCGCGATGATGTATCGCCGAAAGCCTTTTTCCTTTCCGGTGTTCTGTGGTTTCCAATACCGATTGCCGCGGGTTTTATCGCCCTGGCGGCGGGACCGTTGGGCATCAATATTGTCAACGAGAACCAGACCGGGCCGACGGTTGCGGCTGCGGTCATGGAGATTTCCGGATTCGGTGCGGTCGGCGGAGTGCTGATTCTCGTGGTGCTTTTCTGTTCGATGGCGTCGTCGATCGATTCGCTTCTCGCCGCGACGTCGGATCTGCTGATTCAGGATGTCCATAGCGGGTTGCTGCGCAGGAAAATCACCGATCGCAATTTTCGAAAAGTCGCCGGTTTCTTCATCGTCGGCGTCGGACTCGTCGCCTGGCTGCTGGCCGTGCCGCATTGGCGGATCATCGAAGCGCTGTTTATTTCCGGACCGCTGGTGGGCAGCCTGATCTGGCCGGTTATCGCCGGCCTGTTCTGGAAGGGCGTCAGGCGCCGGGTGGTGCTGGCGGGCATCCTCACCGGCTGTGGCGCGGGCCTGCTCGCCTATTTCACCCTGGGTCCCTTTACTGCTACCCTGGTAGGCACGGCCGTTTCGATGCTGTTTACGCTTCTTGCCCGGCTGGTGTCGAAACAGCCATTTTCCGAAGTCACAGAAGCATAGCAATTTGTCCCATGTTTACCGAATCACTCCTGCATTCTCTGATCGTCCTGGCGCTCGCCTGGACGGCGCTCGGAGCGCTGGCACTCATCGTGCTTCTGATAAAGGACTGGAAAAACGGCACGCTCTGGTAGGCCCGGAAGGACCGAAACATCACTTTCCAACCCCACATCTTTTCCATCATGGCTAACAATCAAGAAGCTGATGAAATTCAGGAAAATGCGATGGCTGCCCATCTCGTGCCGCCTGCAGATTCTCAAGCGACCCGGCCCGAACCCTCGGAGTTGTTCGTCGACAACCCCATCGACTTCGAAGTTCTGCGCAGTCTCGAAGGAATTAACATTCTCAACGCGCAACAGTTCTCTTTTGAGCAGGTCACCGAGCTTTGCAAGTTGGCTGCGGTTCTGGAAAAGATCGAGGTCTGGCCCTACCACCCGCTTGACGGAAAGATCGCCGTCACGGCCTTTTTTGAGGCGTCGACACGCACCCGCACCAGTTTCGAGAGCGCCATGTTCCGGCTCGACGGCAAGGTGATCTCGATCGCCGATGGCAGCACCACCGGTCAGGCAAAAGGCGAATCGCTGGCTGACATCGGCGAGATGTTCAATGCCTATGCCGACGTTATCATCATGCGCCACACCAGTACTTCGGCACCGGAGGAGATTTTGCAGAGTTTGCGCATCCCTCTGATCAATGCCGGTAACGGTTCCGGTGAGCACCCCACTCAGGCGCTGGCCGACTGGTTTGCCCTGCTCAAGTGGCAGCCGCACCTGGCCGACCGATTGCAGCCCGGCCAGCAAAAACTGAATCTCGGTATTCTGGGGACGCCCGGATCGATGCGCGCGGTCAAATCCTTCCTGTTGATGTCGCTGTTGTTTCGTGAACACATCGGCAAGGTCACGGTCATTTCGGAAATGGCCGACCCGTTTGGTGACGATGTCACCGAAGCTCTCAAGCGGGCGGATATCGAATACCAGGTGTCCAATGACGTTCGTGAACACTTGCCTGAGTTTGATATCGTCTACATGAATTCGATCGCTTTTCTAGGCGACTCCTACAAGTCGCTCGACGCGCGATTTAAGCTCGATGCCGATAGTCCGCTGAAACAGGACGCTGTAGTTTTACATCCACTGGCGCGGCTCGATGAACTCGATACCTCGCTCGATAAGACGCCGCATAACCTTTACTTCTCGCAGGCGCATGGTGCGGTATTCATCCGTCAGGCGTTGCTGATGGCAGTACTCGGTCGACTCGAATCACTGCCCGATCTCAATGAACTCGAGCAACCATCCAGCCCAACTTCCTGACCTGACGTAACAACTATGTGCGGAATTGCCGGCCACTTCTCGGCCAACCCTCTACCTGAAAACACGCCTGACCTTCTCGAGGGGCAGTTGCGAACTATTGTGCACCGTGGCCCCGACGGCAATGGTCACTACGTCGACCGCGCCAAGGGCGTCGCTCTCGGGCACACTCGCCTGGCGATCAACGATCTCGAGGGCGGCTGCCAGCCATTGCACGCCGTCGACGGTCGCTACGTGCTGACAAGTAACGGCGAGTTTTACGACTTTAAGCAGCACCGCGCCACCCTGATGGCTGAGGGCGACCGCTTTCTGACCAAGTCCGATTCCGAGATCGCAATCGGACTGTATCGCAAGTTCGGCCTCGATTTTACCGAACATCTGCGCGGCGAATTCGCTTTTGCGCTGTACGACCGTCAGACCGATGAGCTGATCCTGCTGCGTGACCGCTTTGGCGTTCGACCGCTGTTCTACTGGCTGTCGCCGGATGGCACCAGCATCGTTTACGGCTCCGAGGTGAAGTCGGTGGTTGCTCACCCCGACGTGCCGACACGCCTGGATCGCAAGGCGGCTCTGCATCAACTGATGCAGACCATCGTGCCCGGCATGAGCGCTTTTGAAAATGTTATCTCGCTTGATCCCGGTCACTTCCTGCGCATTCGCAAGCGCAACGGACGCCTCGATATTCTCAAGCAGCGTTACTGGGATTTCGATTTCCCCCACGAGGAAGCGCGTCCGCAAAAGGTCGACGAGCAGGAGCAGGTCGAGCGGGTCCGCGAGGAGCTGATCCGCTCCATCGTGCTGCGCCTCGAAGCCGATGTGCCGGTTGGGGGTTATCTGTCGGGCGGCATCGATTCGTGCTGCATTCTCGGACTGGCTACCGGCGCGATGCAGTCGCCGACCAAAGCGTATACCATCTCTTTCGACGACGATGCCTACGACGAGGCGCCAATCGCCCGCGAGATGGCTGAGTCGATGAACGCCGACCAGGAGGTGATCAATCTGAAAGCCGCTGACCTCTACGGTGAAAATTACGTCAACACCGTGTGGCACGCCGAGCGCACCTTTTACAACACTCTAGGTGTCGCTAAAAACCTGATGTCGAAGCGCGTCTGGGATTCCGGCTATCGCTGTGTTATCACCGGCGAAGGCGCTGACGAATTGTTTGCCGGCTATCCGGCACTCAAACGCGACATGTTTCTGCACGGCATCAGTCACGAAAGTGACGAGGTCCGCGCCGAGTACCAGGCGGCGCTCAATAAAACCAATTCGCTGTTCAAGGGGGCGATTCTCGCCGAGAATGAACGGCACCATCCAGCGTGGGACAAGGTCTGCGGGTTTACCCCGTCGTGGATCCAGCCGTGGATGGACACTCTCGATCGGGCGCGACCGCTGCTCAGCGACGACCTGCAGCACGAACTCGTCGATTACGATCCGATCGCCGCCATCGCCGAAGGCATCGACGCCGACATGCTCGAAGGCCGGCATCCGCTCGACATTGCTCAGTACACCTGGAGCAAATGTCAGCTTGAAGGACAGATCCTCAACTGGGGCGGGGACCGTGTCGATATGGCCAATTCGATGGAGTCGCGTCCGGCATTTCTCGATCACCACCTCGCCGCCATTGCCGTCGATGTGCCGCCCAATCTCAGGATCAAAGGCAATATAGAAAAACACATCCTGCGCGAGGCGGTTAAAGGCGTGCTCCCCGAAGTGCTCTACAAACGCGAAAAATTCGCCTTCATGGCTCCTCCGGCGCACACCGATAAGGCGAAGCAGGCCAAGGTCGAGGAATTGATCGGCGAGTATCTCGACGAGAGCACGATCTCCGACGCCGGTATCTGCTCGCCTGAGCGGGTCGGCCAATTTTTGCGCGACTATCGCAGCGACACCGATGCGACCTCGTTGGTGCGCAAGGACACTCTGCTTAACCATCTTCTGACGCTGCACATTTTGCATCGCAGCTTCGGTGCCACCAGTGCCTGATATGAGTGCCACGCTACCAGCAATATCGGAAACCGAACGGCAGACGTGCCGGACGTTTACGCAGGTTTTCGCCGACTGCCGCCCCGCGAATTTAAGCCCGGAGCAGGAGTCGGTTACGGTGCGCGAATTGTCTGAGTGGAACGGTGAGCGCATGTTCCTGCGCTACGATTGGGATTGTCGAAAGATGCAGTTTGTCGGGGCGACCCTGCGCGTTCAGGTGTCGCCGGGCCGCCGGCAGATTTGGCTCGGTTCGCTGGAGATTCACCCCCATCATCGTCGCCGCGGCGTCGGCTCGGCCATCGTGCGGGCGGTTGAACAAGCTGCGCTTGCGGCTGGTATCGACAGTATTCGACTGTTCACGCGCCGCACCGCTTCGCGTTTCTGGAAGAGTTTGGGATATCAGCCCGAGGCAGACCGTCGCTACTTTCAGAAAAACCTTGGCCATTGAAATCCTGACAAAACCACCGGAAATTCTCGAATCCCTGCGCGTCGATCTTGAGCGGATCAAGACCGACATTCTCGCGCTCGCTGATATCGGTCGGGACGAGCGCGATCGTGGCATTTACCGCATGGCGTTCAGCGACAAGGACATGGAAGGCAAGCGCTGGTTGCTGCACCGGATCGAAGAAAACGGGCTGCGTCCGGGATCGGATGGCGCGGCAAACATCTCCGGTATTCTGCCCGGCAAAACCGACAGTCCGCGATTGTTCGTCGGTTCCCACATTGACACCGTTCCCTGCGCAGGCATGCTCGACGGAACGCTCGGCGTGGTCATCGGTCTTGAGTGTCTGAGGGTGATCAAAGCGTCGGGTCTTGAACCGGAACGCACACTTGAGCTGATCGCATTCAGCGACGAAGAAGGCCGCTTCGGAGGCACCTTTGGATCTGAGGCGTTCACGGGAATGTTAACTCCGGAAAAGGTCGAAAAAGCCGGTGACCTCGGCGGCACCCTGCTGCGCGATGCGATGCTTGAGCAGGGGCTCGATCCGATGAAGGCGCTCGATGCGCGGCGGCGGCCCGAGGAGATCGAAGCCTACCTCGAACTGCACATCGAGCAGGGGCCGGTGCTCGACGAAGAACACCTTCAAGTGGGCATTGTCGACAGTATCACCGGACTGCGTTCGTGGTCGCTGCGACTGACCGGCGAGGCCAATCACGCCGGAACCACGCCCATGGACTACCGCAAGGATGCCTTCATGGGGCTCGCCGATTTTGCCCACGAGGTGCCGCGGATTCTTGAGGAGAATGGCGGCGAGAACAGTCGCGCCACGATCGGCAAGGCGGAGATCCTGCCCGGCGCACCCAATTCGGTGCCCGGCGCCGTTGAGTTTTCGCTCGATTTTCGCGATCCGTCGACCGATGTGCTCGACGACTTATCGAATGCTTTTCAAAAAGCCCTCGCGGCCATCGCCCGGCGGCGTCATCTGATGTTCGAATACAGCGTGCAGGGCGAAATCCAACCGGTCGCCGCCGACACGCGCCTCACCGGTATTCTCGATCGAGCGGCTGAAAAACTGCAGCTTCGTTCTCGCCACATGCTCAGCGGTGCTGCTCACGACGCTCAGCTGGTCGGCCGCATCGCACCGATGGCGATGATATTCGTACCCAGTAAGGGCGGCATGAGCCACTCGCCGGCGGAGTGGACCGCGTGGGAAGATATCGAGGCCGGTGCCAACCTGATGCTCGCTGCGATTGGCGAACTGGCGAGCCACGGACTACCTTTGTCAACATGAGTAACCCGCCCACCACCGATCCGCTGGCGCCGATTTATCTCGATTCAATTATCGAGAATCCGCGGCATATCAAAGACCTGCGCAATCGCGACACGGCCCTGTTGTGCATCGATATGCAATACCTCGATGCGGCGGAAGGCTATGGTTTGTTTCGTGACGTTTCGACATCGCCGATTCCACTCGACGAGATGCGCTACTATTTCGACCAGCTCAACAATGTCGTGCTGCCGAATGTGCACAATCTGCAAAACTGTTTCCGCGTTCACGAACTCGAAGTCATCCACGTGCGTATCCAGTCGTTGACCCGTGACGGACGCGACCGCGGCAAGGGCCACAAGCGTCTCGAATTGCACGCCGCGCCGGGTTCCGGAGAGGCGTGTTTTCTCGAAGAAGTGGCTCCCGTCGGCGACGAGATCGTCATCAACAAAACCGCCAGCGGGGTGTTTTCTTCAACTAACCTGCACTACGTGCTGACGAATATGGGCATCAGCTCACTCTATGTGGCCGGCGTTTACACCAATGAATGCGTCGAGACCACGGTGCGCGATGCCTGCGATCTCGGTTACCTGGTGACCATGGTCGAAGATTGCTGCACGACCGTGACGCCTGACCTTCATAACGCGAGTCTTAAAGCGGTCCGGGATCGCTATGCCAGAGTCGTGACCTGCGACGAAGCGATTCAGGATATCGAGGGTCAGTTGGAAATAAGTATGGAACGCGAGGTGGGTGAGTGACAGAGTGGGACGCAGCTATTTCTAAATTCCCTTATTTATGAGCGATCTCGACAAAGTCAAAACTCTCGCCCTCGATCTCAAATCCGATTTTCCCCGCAGCCCCCGTGAAACTATCGGCGGTTATGTGATCGCCGCCAGGACGCTCGACAAGTGTCGCGCCGAATTGGCGGGCACGCTCGGCGAGTATCACTTCGACTGTCCGCTCGACAATGTGTTTTTCGATTTCGCGGCTATCACTGCCGATCAGTTTCGCGCGGTCGTGGCCAGCGGCGCCACCGATGACGAAGTCGCTGAGTGGATTGTTGAAAATGCCCGCCAGAAGGAACGCCGCGATGTCATCAAGTGGAACAATGAAATGCGCGCCAAACGCCCCTGTGACATGCCGATCGAATTGCAGGAATTTCTCGAAGGTTACATCCCGGAGAACATTCCCGCTGACAAAGTCGTCTACGTCTGGTTCGACGTTTACGATCTGGAAGAAGGCAGGATCTAAGGTATAAGGCGGAAGGCATAACGATGAACTTGATTCGTGTTGCGCTTCTGCTTTTCGTTTGTCTGCAGGCTGCGGGTGCCGAGCCCTGGCGGCGCCATACCATCGATGATCAGTCGCGCGGTGCTGACGGTGTCCGGCTGGCCGATGTCGATGGCGATGGTGATCTCGACATTGCCACCGGCTGGGAAGAGGGAGGCGTGGTGCGGGTCTACCAGAATCCCGGACCGGAGGCTGCGACCCGGGTGGCGGCGTGGCGGGCAGTCACGGTAGGTAAAGTGAAATCGGCCGAAGACGCCGTATTCGCTGACCTCGACGGTGATGGCGCGTCCGATGTGATCAGTTGCTGCGAGGGAAAAACGCGCACGCTTTACGCTCACTGGGCACCTGTTTCAAAAGACGATTACTGGTCGGACAGTGCCTGGAAAACCGCGGCCTTTCCCGGCTCCGTGGGGGTGCAGCTGTGGATGTTTGCGCTGCCGTTCGACGTCGATGCCGACGGGCATCTTGATGTGATTACCGGTTCCAAGGGCGAAGCGGCCTGTATCGGCTGGTGGCGTTCGCCCGGCCCGGGTGATGCCGCACGCGACCTCGCGGCGTGGGAATTCCACAGATTCTGCGACGCCACCTGGATCATGTCATTGCAACTCGCCGACATGGATGGTGACGGCGATCAGGACCTCGTCGCCAGCAATCGCAAGGGGGCCACCGGGCGGGTGCTCTGGCTGGAAAATCCCGGCGGCGCGGGCGAGTGGCAGGAACACGTCATCGGCGCCGTCGGTGAGGAACTGATGTTTCTCGACATCATTGATCTCGATAAAGACGGGCAACTCGATATCGCCGTCGCCGCCAAAGATCGAAAGGTCATCACCCTGACAAAGTCACAGGTTGCCGACTTTGTTTTCCCTGACACAGCCTATGGAACCGCCAAAGCCGTGCGGGTGGTCGACGTCGATGGCGACGGGCATCTCGACTTTGTCGGCACCACTGAAAAAGCCAACGGCCCGAAGTCCGGGGTTTTCTGGATGGCGGGTCCGGACTGGCAAACCACTCACGACATCGGCGGTCCGCAGGGCGTGAAATTCGACCGCATCGAAATGCTCGACCTCGATGGTGACGGCGATCTCGATCTGCTCACCTGCGAAGAGCGGGACCAACTGGGAGTGATCTGGTACGAGAATCCGCAGCAGTGAAGCGGGGGCGCGTGCCTGCAGCTGTTGTTGAGGGGATCGGTGCCTGGTCTCAGGTGTGATGTGGTCGGCGGTGCGCGCTTCTTTGCCGTTCAGCTGCCGGCTACCGCCCGTCCACGGGGAACCACAGGAGTGTGGTTCTTCCTTGCCGGACCGGTATCGGTGTCGTCCGGGAAAGCACGGTTGCAGTCATCAAATTGGCTGCGGGCCGCCCTCAGGTGCCGCGCGATGCAGTCATGCCGCTTTCACAAAACGCACGGCATACACCGGCGGCAGTGTCTGGGAAATCGTCTGCCACGAATCGCCGCCGTTTTCGCTGATCCATAGATTGCCGGTAGTGGAGGCGAAGGCCAGCACGCCGCCACTGTCATCGACGTCGAGCGCGTGCCGGAGGGCGATGTCGTAGCTGTGTTGCTGTGGCAGCCCATCGGCGAGAACGTCGAAATTTTTGCCGCCGTCGCGGGTGCGGGTGACGACCAGTTTTGCATCGACCGGCATGCGTTTCTCATCCTTGATGCCCGGCACGAACCAGGCCGTGTCCGGATCTTCGGGATGCACGGCAACGCCAAAACCGAACACCGACGGACCGGCCTGTTTGATTTCTGTCCAACTGGCTCCGGCGTCGCTGCTTTTAAAAATGCCGTTGTGGTGCTGCACCCAGAGATGATCCGGTGAGCTGGCGCACATGCCCAGCCGGTGCACGTCCTGAACGTTGGGATTGTCGGCGATTTCGGGCGGCATGAAATCGGCGATCATGCCCTTGCCGCACAGTCGCCAGGATTGGCCGCCGTCATCGGTGATCCACACGCCACCACAGGAGACCCCGACAAAAATGTGATTGGCATCGCGCGGGTCGACGCAGATCGAGTGAATCGCCGGCACGTCCATGCCGCCGCCGAACCACTCGCCGCGCTGCGGCTCGTCCCATAGCGGCCGGTTCAGTTCCCAGCTGTCGCCGCCATCGTCCGACACAAAAAGTCCGCCGGGCAGAGTCCCGCACCACAGTTTGCCGGGCTGATCGGGACCACCGGTTTCCAGTGCCCAGATCTTCTGCAGCGACCACTCGTAGTCCTCGCCCTCGAAGGGGCGTTTGCCCGGCTGATAGTCCGTCGGTTTCTCGGGATACACCGGCACTGCGATTTCAACCCAGGTTTTGCCCGCGTCGCGTGAGCGATGCAATTTCACTCCAAAATGTCCGTGATCGAGGGCCGCGTAGAGCGCCCGGTCGCGTGGGTCGTGCAGGACCATCGAGCAGTGGTCACCGGCAAAATCGACACGCGCGATGGACCAGTCGCCGGTTCCTCCGCGTTCGAGAGTGAACAGTCCTTTTCGAGTCGCGAGGTGGAGGTTCATTCGGAAAGGAGAGAGGAGATAGAAGTCGGGAGACAGGAGTCGTCCAGATGGAAATTTTACCCTCCGGACAGGGCCTGCATGACATCGATCGTAGCATTGTCGGGTAGCGGGTCGGCAAGTGTTTTTCGATCGTTCAGCGGTTCACTGTTGATGAAGATGGCCATGTGTTTTCGCAGCGCGCCGGTGTCGTCGAGCACATAACTGCGTGCCGCCGTCTGGTCACCGGTAAAGTAGGCGTCGAGTGCCTGGCGCAGCGTCGTGCCGGTCACCTCGCGTTCGGGGCAGGTGATGTGGCGCTGAATGTTTTCGGTAAAACGAATCAGTGGCATGGCTTCATCACTCAGGATTGGTTTCCTCGAAATCGCCGGGGTTGACCCAGCCGGCGGGAACTTTTTCGCCTTTGCCGATGTAGCGCTCGTAGTAGTTCGCCACCGGCGATGAGACCGGATAGTTGTCGAAAATATCACCGTTGCCCTGCATGCGCGGATCTTCCTGCTGACTGAGTTCGGTCTCCATTTGTTCGCGCAGGGCGGTCTTGCGATCGGCGTAGGCGGGGTCATCGGCGAGGTTTTTCATGCACGCCGGATCGTCGCCGATGGCGTAAAGTTCCTCAGCCGGACGCTTGCCGAAATTCATATCCCAGTAAGTGGTTTTACCGTCGGCGGCCGAGCGTCGCTGATCGAGGATCCAGGTTTTGGTCGGGCTGCCATCGGTGTTGAGATAGCCGGTCACTGGATCGCCGACCGGCCATCGATCGGTTTCAAAATTTCTCAGATAGAGCAGGCCATCCTTAACGATGCCGCGGATCGGATAACCCCAATCGTGCGGTCGACCGATGTCGTGACGCTCTTTGCCGATCAGCGCGTGATCGCGGTCGGCGAAAACCTGGCCGCTCTTGTCGGTCTGGAAAAATTCCGTCAAACTACGTCCCGTCATCGCCGCCATGCCGGTCGACGAAGGGGCGACCCTGGCGACTTCGAGAAAGGTTGGCGCGAAGTCGATGAAATTGACGAAGTCATCGATGACGCGACCCGGCGCGGTGATGCCTTTTGGCCACATGATCGCCAGTGGCAGATGATTGGAGAATTCATACTCCTGTCCCTTGATGCGCGGGAAAGGCATGCCGTTGTCGCTGGTGACGACGACCAGGGTATTGTCGAGTTCGCCGCGTTGCTCGAGCGACTCCAGCATGCGCACCAAGTGCAGGTCGAAGTATTCGATCTCGAATGCGTAGTCGAGCATGTCGGTGCGCACGGTTTCGTTGTCCGGCCAGAATCCGGGGATGGCATCGGCGGGAATGTCGCTGAGTTTTTTGTCGCCTTTGGAAATGCCGGTGCCGTATTCGTAGGCACGATGCGGTTCGGTGCTGCCATACCAAAACGCGAACGGTTCGCCTTCGGTGCGGGCATCGAGAAAAGCCTCGAAGTTGCCGGCGTAGTCGTTGCCGGAAATCGCCGTGGTCGGCGCCTTGGTCTTTTTCTTTTGAAATACCTCGCCGGTCATCCGCCGCGGTTTGCCGTCGGCATCGGTAGCGCTTCCCGGTGCCCAGCCTTTACCGGTCATGCCGACTTTGTAATCGCTGTGCACCATCAAGGCCTCGCACCAGGTCTGAAACTTGACCGGGAAAAACGGCATGTGATTGGCGGCGGCTTCGAGCTGCCAGCTGTTGCGACCGGTCAGAATGCAGGCCCGCGAGGGGGCACACTTGGCGTTCGGTGTGTAGCAGCGGTTGAACAGCAGGCCTTCGCGGGCGACGCGATCGAAGCCCGGCGTTTTTACCCACTCGGTTCCGTAAGCGCCGAAGTGGGGCCATGAGGCGTCATCGGCGATGCAGAACAGAATTTTGGGCGGCTGCGGAGTTTTGTCTTCGGCGAGCCCGATTCCGGTGGTTGCCAACAGGCACAAAACGACGCACAACTGGAGCAGCAATTTCATCTGTCGAGCGTAGCTTTTGCGAGGCGGCGTCGCGACTGAAAAAATTATGACTGCACCGTCTTCTTCACCCCGTGATTCC
>CBDULB010000130.1:0-16871 GCA_965367965.1 uncultured bacterium
CCATATTGTCTATGGCTGAAAAATTAGCTACAACGCAACCCGTCGATTACTAAAAAATGAATAAAACGCTCCAGAGAAGGTTTATTGCCGGTGTCTATCGCGTTGCGAAATTTGGTGGCGCGATCATTTTCGTCTGGGGTGTCATCGGATTCGTTGAGCAACCAAGAGCACTGGATCAATATTTCACTCACGGAATGATGGTGATTTTCGGCTACCTCCTTTCATTCGGGGGCGTTGCTCAAAAGATGATCGACGACTACGGCCCTGATTCGAAGGGCGCAGCTAATTGCGCTTCAACGGACACGGCGGAACGCACGAGCCAACGGCCATAACAAGTCGGAGATGGCAAGCCCGATCCCGTTTCGAGTTGATTGACTTCCGCGATTGGAATCCCTATCCTGCGATCGAGGTCGCGCTCCCAGATCGGGCTGCCATTCCTCTAACGTTCGCTCTTAAAAAAATGCGCCTACTCCACCACAGCACATTCGTTTTGCTCTTGTTCGTGAGTACCGCGGCTGGCGAGTTGAAAACGAAAGAGGACGACAAAGGGGTAATTTTCACGACAAGAAACGAAAATTTGACGGCTATGGCCGCCAAGACTGAAGACGGCGGAAAGATTTCTCAATCATACTACTTCAGGGGATATTGGATTTGGACAATCATCGGATGGACCAAGGAAGCGTTGGAGGAAGGCCCGGAAGAGTGCCTGTTTCAACGGCGCATGGTGGGAGGAAGAACGAACAAGGACGAGCCTTTGGGATTGGGGTTTGCATTTCTTCGCCGTGGCACGGGCAAAGAGATATTTCACGTTAGCCATGATGGTGAGATCATCGACGCGTACTATGTTGCCGTGAACAATGAGCTAACGGCCCTTTCCGATCAGGAGTTCGAAGCCTATATCAAGGAGCGGGAGGCTTCACGCGAATAGGCAGCGAACAAGGCGGCGATACGAACAGGCTATCCTACGAGTCTCGAAAGTGATATGGTAGCTTGGACCTTAACCCGTGAAGAGATGCGTCAGCGCCGGTAGCCTGTCGCATGCCTTAAACGTTCGCTCTAGAAAATGGGCACCTACCAAATTCTATTCCATGGTTTTGGATTCGACGTTTCCCTCGATGGGGAATCGGGCGCGATCGCTGGATTCTATACCGCTCGCAGGGTTAAGGCAGATGGACCTGACGCGGCTTACCTGACTGCACTCTACCTTTTGAAATCGGAAGACAAGACCAAGTCTCTCATCGACGAATCTGTTTCGAATGGAGCCAACCCGAGATTCGAAGCTGAGGAGATCTTCGCGGTGCCCTTCTGGAGCCGAATCTTTGGACGCTATCCAAAGGGATTCATCTTCTATGATGACTCAGAGGACGACGACGCAGGGCCCTCCGGAAACCGGAGCGAACAAGACGGAGATTTCAAGCCCGACCACGCCACGAGTTGAATGACTTCCCTGATTCAGATCCTTAACCTCCAGTCGAAGTCTCGCTCTCTGGTCGGCCTGAGATTCCTTTAACGTTCGCTCTAGAAATGCATTTGCTGGATCCGTATTTCTTCATTCGCGACTGTTTTTGGTGGTTACGGGCTCCGAAAGCCACTCGGAAATGGAAGGGAAAGGCTCCGCGAGAATACCTCATAATCCCCGAACCCCCTGAAGACAGATTCAAAGGACATGAACTCCAAAAGATCCACGTCAGATCAACGGGCGAGATGAAAGGAGTCGTCAGAACGGAAACGGAGGGCCACATTATCTTCCGAGAATTCTATTTCGAGGGCGGCGATTTGGTAGCGGTTCGAGAATATGGCTGGGCGGTCGACTTCTTTCTTCCGAGGCGTGCAATGGTTCGATGGAGGAATGAGATTGATGCGACGACCTTACCATTTCGAAGGAGAGGCCGGACCAAGTATTTGTCGATGGGTGACTCCGAGATCGAGGAGGTGGCATCCAAACTGATTGAGATCGCTCGGCCCCAAACCGGAGCGAACAAGCCGGCGATGGACAAGCCGGCGATGGACAAGCCCGATCCCGCCGCGAGTTGATTGACTTCTCTGGTTCAAATCCTTAACTTCCAATAGAGACCGCGCTCTCCGTCAGGGCAGAGTGCTCTAAGACGTTCTGCTCAGAAATATCCTTTAGCCGGCGCGCACGTCTTTCTACCCTCCACCAAAGAGTATGGATTTGCTTGCTAGGCTTATCCTCAAACGGTTCAAAAAGAACTAACAAAAGCCAAATCTTCCCAAGGTCTATTAATCTGATGAAAAATATCTATTGTTTTATATTGTTCTTCGCAGTGATGACGGGAATTGGTAATTGCGACGATAGTGAATTTATTCCTTGTGTTTTTACTAAAAAAATTGAAATAACTAACAATCTTGATGATTTAATCGATCCCGAAGGGTACGAAAAGCATGTCCGCGCAGAATGGAAATTTGTGTCTTCTGCGGAAATGATGGATTTCTGGGGAGTAGATACTGAGTCCGCTGAAGATGAAGACGCATTTTACGGTATAGTGCGTTTTTATCTTGACCTCCCTGACGATGCTCATTTTATTCACAATACCTTTGTAATTGAGCTATCGGATAGCGATTTGAAGGATGAGATCGACAGGCTAACGCCTATCAAATTCTCGATTGCTAGTCGAAGCCATCAAGTATTCCGAATTTATTGCTTTAGAACAACTGAAAAGATCCAGGACAGGCTTCGCGGAAAAACTGAAGTAGGCATGAGAATTACTTACGCAAGTGCCAAATAAATATGTCTATTTGTGAGTTTCCGGGGTTAAGAATTTCAGTGAAAGGTTTGTCAGTGAGTGCGACCACACTGCAATCGGAGATGCCGAATGCACCGGCCTTGAGTTCGAGTTGAACGGGATCTCTTAAAACAACATCGGCAGAACAACTGCCTGCCCGCAATGAGTTGAAATCTAAATGAACGCTACAAATTTAACCCCGAGATCGGAGCGTGTCGCCAACAGGCAGTGACTGCGCGTTGACGTTCGTTTTGAAAAATGTTTCGAACAGTCATCCAGTTTTTAGTTATCGGAGTTATTCTCGCCACGGGAATCGTAAGCGCATCGCCCGACACACACGATGTTTGGACCGGAACGGAGCATCAGATTCTGATGCAAGCGTTGAGAGGGTTGACACCGGCAGCTTCTGCGAAAGCGCAAAAGCAACTCAGCTTGCAAGAGAATCCCCTGTCTCTCGAGAAAAAACTTTGGATCATTATCGATAGCGTGATGGCAGACGAAGGTCATGACTACCAGCGCTGGTTCATACTGAGTGCTTTTGCGACAGTTGGAGACAAAGATATCGCTACTGATTACTCCGCAAAGAAAGCGCGATTATTGATCCGAGACCTGAACGAGAAACTCGATCGATATATTAACGAGAAGAAGACTGCTTCTGAGGAAGAGTTCGTCATCATAAAGAACGAATTCACGGGAGAGGCAATCAAAACAACTAAAACCGCAGTCAGATTGCAGCAGCGATCCAGATTTGCCGCCATCGTTTTAGAGGGGGCTTTTGGTATTTTATACAAGGCTGGAACGGTCGAAGACGCAAAATTAGCTGGCTCCTTAAAGAGTTCTTCTATCCGGGAAATTCAGTCAATCGGCACTGCGTTTGAGGATGCAATTCTTAAACACTTCAAGACTCCCAATCGATCACAATAAGGCGAACAAGAAGAGGCACTCAAGCCCTGACCGTTCCGAGTAAAAATGACTTTTCTACTCCACGAGATTCATCCGCAATCCACCAGCGCTCACGGTCAGGGCAGAGTGCTCTAGAACGTTAGCCCTAAAAATGATTACTTGTCGCCGTGCTACAAAGGATGACGTCGTGCTGTTCAGAGACGTTCGGTTGAAGGCTCTCAAGGATAGTCCAGATGCATTCGGTTCGACATACGAATCAGCATTGCGACGCGACCAGCATTCATGGGAAGACCAACTGTGGTCGACCACGGCTGGGGTTGACCGGAATACACAGTTTGCATTTGAAGGCGATCTCTGCATCGGCATTGCTGCGTTGTATCGGGAGCCAACAACTTCATCAGGTGAGATCATCATGATGTGGGTTGACCCTCAGCATCGCGGCTCCCGCGCCGCATCATTTCTGGTGGGCAACCTCTTGAGTTGGGCGAAAAATTCTGGAATCGACGTGGTTTCTTTGGACGTCACAGACTCCAACGAACGAGCAATCAGGTTCTACGAAAACCAAGGGTTCCGCGACACAGGAGACCGGATCGACATAGATATCGAACGTAGTTTGACCGGAGTTCGCATGACCCAAACGCTGGGCTAACAAGGCAGCGATGGCAAGCCTGATACCGTTGTGAGTTGGTTGACTTCCTTAATTTGAATCCTTACCCTGCAATAGAGGCATCGCTCCCGTATCAGGCCGCCATGCTTCGGACGTTCTGCCCCGGAAATCACATTCTCGACCCAACGTCTCGCTCGCAGCTTAACGAATGCGCTTTTGATGCTTTAACCACTGATCTTGCAAACCTGCAATGAAAGCTCAAGGAGGAAACTCGCAAACACCCATCGGGCTCGATCACGCCACCAAAGTAATGATTGCCACCGGTGGTGCCACCGTTCTAGTCGGCGTCGGATTGATCGTCTGGCATCTTCTTGAAACATCCAACAAGTTCGAAGGCGGAGGCCTGAGCTTAGCGGTGGTTCTTTCTGGACTGGGGCTTCTCGCACTCGGATTTGCACGGGCAACAGGCAGATGGTCTTGTTGTCGCAGGATATCCGCCTCTGCAGAATTCACCCCGCCGCCATCTCCCGGCGAGAGAATGAACAAAGGCGAACAAGGCGGTGGTGGACTACCGGCTACCCGCTCCGGTTCGGAGTGACCGTCTGGTGTTCAACACAAAACCCCTTTGCGAGGCGGCGCTCCCGGTATCCGGTGCCATACCTCGGACGTTGGACTAAAAAGGCTTCGCCTCTAAGCCGGAGATTTTGTATTGTCGGAATGGTACCAGGTGCGCAATTAACAATTTCAACCCCGCTTCCCTGACCCCGCTTCCGGAAGCTGAGGGCTGCCCGGCCTTACTCCGAAGCCCAGCCACTGGACAGGATATTGGTGGACTGCGTCTTGTTGTCGAAATGCAACTCGGCCTGGCCGTTATTGAGTTTTTTCAACACCGCCTCAATCCGCGTTGCCACGCACGAAGAGTCGGTGCCGTCGCGGGTCACAAATTCCTCAACGACCTTTCTTAAGGTGGAGGGCTCAAGCTCTTGGTGGGGGATCAGCATAGCATGGGGTGGGGAATCGAGTCAGGAATCGGGAATCGGGTCACAGGGTAACGCAAAACAGAAGGGAATTCAGGAAAGGGATCATGTGCGCACTTAACAAATCTGTCCTTTCCCTCCATCCCCCGCATCACCCTGCCGCCACCTCCTTCACCCCGATCAGCACGCGGTTCATCGGCGTGATCGTCTCGGGGATGGTTTTCCAGCGCACCCGGTAGCCGGCGCGTTCCAGGGTGTAGGTGCGGTGCACGTCGACGGCGAGATCGCCGCCGAGTTCGCGCTTGAGCACATCGGGCGAGGGATAGTTGCGATGCGGCCGGCAGCACGGCAGGCAGGCGAACGCGCCTTTGGCCTGAATAGCCAGATCCATGGCGCGGTCGGTGCGCAGACCGCAGGCGTGAACGGCGATGACACTGGTCCCCGGCCGCAAGTCACCTGCCTTGGCCAACTTGGTCTTCTCAAAAGTCAGCTTGTCGCGGGCCCAGGGGGCGACGCGATCCGCTGCGGCGAGGATGCGCTGGTAGGCCATCGGCTGCTGCCGGTCGATCAGCGTGACGGTAGCGACCTTGCGCTCGAACAGGGCAAACAGCACCCCGACCAGGCCGTGTCCGGCACACACATCGGCGACATGGCCAGCGGCCGTGTATTTGCGGACCACGTGGAAAAACTCGAACGCCTCGAGCAACTCCTTCAGTGACAGGGCCTCCTCCTCGCACAGCGCCCGCGCAAACCGCGCCGGCAGGCCCTCGCCCGGGAAGTGGTCGACGTGTTTGGGACGAAGCAGGATGCGCCGCTGCAGGGCGCGGGCGCCGGTGGGCTGGTCGTACTGTTTAAAGAGGCGGAATGGGGTCATCGTCGTGAGCGGGAGAGAAGGGGAGCGGAGCGGAGGGGTTGGGCTCGCCAAGTCTACCTGCCACGACGGCGACGGCTCCCGATTTCTTCGCAACTCAATCGTGACGTCCCCCGGCAGACGAGCGGACGCCAGCCTGTCTGCAGTGCTCGACGCGGCGGAGCCTGGATCAACGCACGAATTTCTGAACGCGTTTGCCGCCGACTTCGGCCACGTAGATGGCTCCGTCAGGGGCGACCACGATGCCGTGGGGTAGATTAAAATTTCCCGGTTCCGATCCCTTCCCACCCCACGCTTCGAGCACGGTGCCCTCGAGGGTCATGTGAATGATCTGGTTGGCCCTGCCATCGGCGACGTAGAGGGTGTCGTCGGTGTCGATGTGCAGGCCGAAGGGCGCGAAGCCACCGAACTGGCGCAGATACCTGCCCTGCTGATCGAACACCTGAATGCGGTCATTTTCCCGGTCACCGACATAAACCAGTCCCCGGGAATCGATGCGGATGGCGTGAGGCAGATCAAAGTCACCCTCGCCGGTTCCCTTCTGCCCCCACTCGAGCAGGAATTGACCTGCGGCATCAAATTTTGCGATTCGTGAATTGCCGTAGCCGTCGGCGACAAACAGGCTTCCGCTGGCCCCGAAGGCAATGTCGGTGGGGCGGTCGAAGTGGCGTTTATCTTTTCCCGGGACATTCCGTTCGCCATAGGTGCGCAGTACTTTTCCCGAAGCATCCCAGGCCAGAACGGTGTGATTCTTATTATCGGTCGTCCACAGCCGACCGTCCGGCGCGCGCCGCAAAAAGTGGGTCGAATCGTAGAAGCCGTCTCCGAAGGAGCGGAGCAATTTTCCGCCGAGCGAAAACACGAGAATGGAATGCCGGCCCCGATGAAACACCATGACGTTGCCGTCGGCATCGATCTCGACTGCCGACACGGCCCCGAGGGTCATGCCTTTGGGCAGGACCGGGAAATCCTTGACCACTTTGGGAGGCGCGGCTTTGGCAAGCTGGCTGACGACCTGACCCGGCTCCCCGGCGGCAAGCGGGCTTGCGGTGAACAGGAGCGGGAAAATCGCAACAACGAGGGCTTTCATGGCAGGTGTTATGGCGCCGCTTGCGGCCTCGCACATAGAGGAATGCAGAGTTTGCCAGCCCGGTGATTGACTGTCGGGAAATGCCGTCACGCAAGAATGTCCTGGATTGGTTCAAACGCGGGATCGGCGATCGGAAACTTGCGTCCTCCGATCTCAAATTTTCCTGTCGACCTCAGGCCGAGGGCTTTGAGATAGGTGTGAAACAAATGCCCGGCATCGACTTCGTTTTCGATGACTTCGGTGCCGTTGTGGTTGGTTTTTCCGTAGGCAAAACCGCTCTGCATGCCGCATCCGGCGAGACAAACCGACCAGGCGTTTCCCCAATGGTCACGGCCGTAACGGGAATTAATTTTCGGGGTGCGTCCGAACTCTGACAACACCACCACCAGGGTGCTGTCGAGCATGCCACGTTCTTTCAAATCACTGATCAGCGTCGCAAAGGGTTTGTCGAACTCACCCAGCTGCTCGTGGTGAAAATTGAAATTTTCGTAGTGGCTGTCGTAGTCGTTGTGCCGGATTTGAACAAAGGTGATTTCGTTTTCCAGCAGTCGTCGGGCCATCAGGCATTGGCGACCAAAATCATGGCTGCCGTAGCGTTGGCGATCTTTTTCGGATTCTTTGGACAGATCAAATACGTCGGCGCGTTTCACCAGTTCTTCCGCCTGTTCAAAACTCTGCACGTAAGCATCGGTCTCCGCGCTGCGTCGTTTCCTGGCAAACTGATGGTTGACCAAATTCCGAATCTGATTGCGCGCCCGTTGCGCATCATCGCTCAAATCGGCCGGTCGCACGCTGTTGGCGAGCGGTTTGTCGCCACCGATGGTCATGCTGGCATATTTCGGACCGAGGTAAGCCGAGTCAGCACTGCGTGCACCGGTGCCGTTCGGCGCGACTTTGATGTGTCCCGGAAGCGAAACGTCGCTGGTGTCCATCGACTTCGCCACGACCGCACCGATCTCCGGGTACTCCGCGCCGGGCATCGGATGGCGACCGGTCATCATCATGTAGGTGCCTTTGCCGTGATCGCCGTTTTTGGTATTGATGCCGCGCACCAGACCGAGGTGATGCATCTGTTTCGCGGTATGCGGCAACAGCTCCGAGATGTGAATCCCGGGCACCGAGGTGGGTATGGCGCGGTACGGGCCGCCGGTGTTGGTGCCGGGTTTCGGGTCCCAGCTTTCCAGCTGACTGAGTCCGCCCATCATTCGAATCACCACCATCCGCTTCTGATTGCCGGCCAGCCGGGCGGCGGCCAGCGGGTCGACAAACGCACCGAGACCGGCCACGGCCGCGCCGCCGGTAACCAGCGATCCGAGAAAATGGCGACGCGCGATTTCTTGTTCAAAGGTTGAATTCATGACGAAATGTTTGCGGTTTGTCAGGACGAAAAGGCATCAATGTTTGAATCGAAATTCGACGGAAGACAACAGCGCCCAGCCCAGTTCCTGAATCGCTTCCGATTTGTTTTCGCCGCGGGCGCGCAAATAATCTTTCACACTGGCGAGTTCGACCGGCTCAGGCTGGCGAGTCAGAATGCTCAGATACAGTTCTTCGGCAAGCGCGTCAGCGTCTTCTATTTTCAAAAGACGGGCGCTTAAGTTTTCGCCGGAAGGTCGCAGCCAGCTGCGCACCGTGCCATCATTCGCCAGGAACAGCGCTTGATCCGCGGTCGCAAAGAAATCGGTCTGGGGAAGCCCGGCCTCGCCGCCGAACAGTGAGATGAATCGCTTGGTCGTGGCATCAATTTTCACGGCGACGTAATCGCGAATGTGCTGTTCCCGGTCGGCTTCCTTCAACACCACCGGAGCAGGCTTTTTCGGATCCGGTTTCGCGGGCGGCTTTGCCTGCGCTGCCGCTTGAGCTGCCAGCTTCGCGGTAAAATCCGCATCGGCGGCGGCAGAATATTTTTCCTTCTCGCCGCTTGCCTGAAGCATGGCGAGGCACAGCTGCTCCGGCGTGAGTTGAGTGAAACTGCCCACCGCAAACGCATCCGCCCAGCGATCCGTCAGCTTTTCCAAAGTCGCAGCTTTGTTGTCGCGGAGCTTTTCCGCCTCCGATTCCACCACGGCGATTTCCGCTTTCTTCGCGGCCAGGGATTTCGCGACGGCGTCGGATTTAGCGCGCGCCGATTGGCTTCGATCGCCGAGAACGGATGCCGCCATCACCAGATCGTCGTCGTTGATCAATTGCGCGCTGGCGGCCTGAGCACTGTCGGCAGCGGTTTTGAGAGCCGCCGCGAGTTTCGATCTCGCCTCAGCTTCATGCGTCAGTGCGGCAAGTTCGGTCGCCAGTTGTTCCGCTTTATTGAGCGTCGGTTGCGATTCCCGGACGGCGTCCGCGAATTCGATCAGTTTTTCGGCATCCTGCAATTTGCGTTGCGCCAGTTTCCAGCCGGTCTTTTCGGCGTCGTATTTTCTCCGGGCGGCATCGAGCGCGACCGTCACGGCGGCGACCTTTTTCTGCTCGGCTTCGACCGGCGGCTTCAACTTTTCAGTCTCAGCCGTCGCGCTATCGAGCGCCGCCCTGGCGGCATCTGCGGCTTTCTGTTGCGCGACCACGGTCGCTTCCAGTTTGGGTAAATTGGCATCGGCCTTTCCGTCCAGCGTTTTCGCCACGACGTTGTCCCTGGCCTCTATTGAGACCTTCAGAGCGTCGTCGGCTTTTGCCAGGGCCGCCGCCGCCGCGAGTCGCTTCTTGTCGGCGACCGCAAGGGCCGCCTCGGGGACGACGGCTGTTTTGCGCGCCGCATTCCAGGCCTCTTTCAGCTGGCCGAGCGCTTCCGCCGAGGCTTGGGAAAGCTCCCTGCGACGTGCGTTTTCCTCCTTGAGTGCTGCGAGCTTTGCCTTCACCTCATCCGCCTGGTCGGCCAGTTGTGTCGGCATTTCAAATTTGCGCTGATAGGTCTCTGTCAGCGCCAACTGCCGCAGAAAAGCCCGCAGATCGTAGTTCATCGAGGCGAATTCCGTCGCCAGCAATTCCAACAGCTGCGGATGGGAAGGCGGATTCGACGCATGATGAAAATCGAGCGGTTCGACCAATCCGCGGCCCATCATTTGCGCCCACAAACGGTTCGCGATGTTGCGGTTGAAAGCCGGGTTGTTGCTTTCCGTCGCGGCCTTGGCAAACTGATCGCGTCGACTGAATTTCGGGATCGGCTGAATCTTCTTGTCCTTGGGATCCGGTTCGACCTTGTATTCTTCGCCCGGCGCAAACGTCGGATCGGGAAACACGACCTTACTGTGCAACACCTGCGGAAATGACGTCGCTTCCACGTCCGTAAAGACCGATTTAAAATCGCCGCCACCGATGGCTTTTTCAGCCAGTCGCGCCGGCTTCTTTTTGTCCGGCTGAAAGAGATAGGTGCGACCGAAGAACGCAAACATTCCGTAATAATCGCGCTGCAAATAATCCGCAATGTTGGGGTGATCGTGGCATTGAGCGCATTGCAAATCCTGTCCGAAAAAGAGCCGCCCGACATCGCGGGTGATCAAGTTAGGTTCGCCCAGACGATCGAGATAAAAGCGCGCCGCCTCGCGGTTTTTCGCGTCGGTGCCATCTGCGGCAAGAATTTCACCGATCAGTTGGTGATACGGTTTGTTGGCGGCGAAGGACTCCTCCAGAAATTTCTTCCAACCCGGTGATTTCACATGCGCCTCCGCCCGGCGTTCCATGATCCAGACATCGAACGTCGTCGCCAGATGCTGGAAATGTTGCCGCGTGGTCAACAGTTCATCGATCAGTTTTGTGCGTTTGTCAGGATCGTCAGCGTTCAAAAACGCGCGCGCTTTTTCCGGCGACGGGATCGTGCCGGTCAGATCGAGATAGATGCGCCTCAGGAATTCAGCGTCATCCGCCAGCTCCGTCGGAGGGGCGACAATTCCCGTGGCGATGATTTCATCGATGCGTTGATGCAGTGGCGGAGGACTGGCGGCGAAAGCCGTCGACAGCACTGCCGTAAAACCCCAAAGGGCGATGGAACTCAAACGGCAGACGGCGGAAGACAACAACATGCGATTCGGTGTAACCCTTTGTAGTCTAGGGTTCACGGCGCAGGAAACAAGCTGGCCTGACTGGCGTGATGCGGGAGTGCGCGAACGCGGGTGGCGACCTGCATTTTACCCATCAACAGGGTCGGTTCATCGGATGACCTGTCGATTGGCGTTTCTGAAATTCACGCCGTCGGCTTCTCTGCCTCGCTCTTTTTGTCCATTTTGTGAATCAGCACATGGCCGTTGAAATGAGCCGTCGCGAGATGCAATCCATCGGCACATAGGCTCAGATCACGGGCGGTGTCAGGCAACTTGATGCGGTGAAAATCTTCAGCTTCGCCGGGTTTCCAGAATAGCAGATAACCTGCCGGACCGCCGACGGCGCCGATCACCGTTCCTTCGGGATGGAGCGCCACGCCCCAGACGATTCCCTGCAATGCGCCTTTGGAAAGATGCTCGATCAACGGCGGTGCGCCTTTTTGCCAATCGAAAATGACGACCGATGGATTGCCAATGCCGGCGAAGGCATTCGACACATTGGTGATTCCGCTTCCGGCAAGTTGAGTGCCGTCCCGGTTGAAGCAGATGCCTCGATAGCCGCCGATGAAGGCGAGAAATTTCTTGTCGTAGTTTAAAAGGTTCTCCGATTTCCAGGTGCGGATTTGTTTGCCTGAGGCAAAGTCCCAGACGATCAGATTGGTTTTCAGATCGCCCGACACGAGGTGTTTTCCATCGGGATGAAACGCGAGATTGTAGATGTGCGATTCATGACCGGCGAGCTCGCGCACGGGTTTGCCATCGGCCGCATGGCAGATTTTCACCTTCAGATCATTGCCGGCCGATGCGATGAAGTTGCCGTCCGGACTGGTCGCCACTGCCCGAATCCATCCGTCGTGCGCGGCGACTTTCCGCTGCGGTTTTATTTCGCCATCGACCGCCGCATCTGCCACCGGGAACCAGATGAGACGTCCGTCGGTCCCGCCGGTGATGAGGGTCCTGCCGTCCCCGGAAAAAGTCAGCCCGCGCACCCAGCTGTCGGTGAACAGTTTTGATTTTTCGCCCGATTCGATATTCCAGCGCCAAACGGCAAAATCCTCGGCGCCCGCAAACACAAATTTTCCCGAAGGATCGAAGCGGCACGAAATGAGCGGGCTGTCGTGTTTGAGATCGTGAGCGGTGTGGGTTTGAGTCACGTCCATGGCACTGATGGGTCGAGCTTGCAGTTCACCTCACACCCTTTCGGCGGGTTTGGGAAATGCATTGCACAGCGCATTTGTGGACCTATGGGACTGTCCGATTCGGGGACGGTCGACAAATTTCAAATGCTCGAGTGCCTCGATGACGCTGCGCAGACCCCGTATCGAGTCAGGGCCGGCTCGCTCGTCGCAGGGCAGTGCTCTTTAAATAAAAGCGCTTCTCCGTCACTCAGCAAAAAGCGAGTTGAGGTACTCCTCCACCCACGTGTAGCCACTCGGCGCCAGCTTATTGCCGTCGTCCGGATTGCCTGGATCCAGTTTGCGTTTCGTTTCCCACTCATCCGGCATGCCATCGTGATCGGTATCCACCGGCGGCTCGCCGGTTTCAATCGTCGGCCAGCCGCCGACGTCGGAGGGGTCGTCGATGCAGCGACCGGTTTTCATCTGCACATCATTGATCACGCGCAGATCGACGGCGTCACGTTTCGGGGCGGTGGCTCCGGCTTGAGCCAGAACCAGTTCATAGGCTTTTTTCGCCGGATGAATGGTGATCGGCACCGGCGATGCCGGCCACGGTTCCTGCCGCTGGATCTTTTTGGATGCCGGAACCCGCATCCAGTCTTCGCCGAGGCCGGGACTGGAGTCCCCGACCAGCGCCCACTCATCACCCGAACTGTCGGGACGGTGAGGGCCGATGTTGTCGCGAAGATAAAAAACCGGCTCGTCCTCCGGAAATTTGCTGAGCGTCACCTCGTAGCGATCCAGTCGGGTATCGGGACCAGCTTGGTAGGTGTTGCCGATCAGGTTGATTTTGGGTGCGCGTGGTTCCGCTTTCGAGAATTGACCACCGAAGTACATCCAGTTGTAGATGACATTGTTGACGATGTGGTCGGGTCCCTCGTCGTTAGTGAACTGCGGATTGCGGGCGACATTGTGCGCCAGAAGATTGTGGTGATATGAAATCCGCTTCGCCTCCGAGCCGATCAGCGTGCCTTTGCTGTGCGGACCCTTTTCGTGGCTGCTGTCGTGCAGCGCTTCGGCGATCAGGCACCACTGGATGGTGATGTCACTGGTCGCATACCAGGAGTCCAGATTTTCATCGGTGCTCCAGCTGATCGAACAACGATCGATGACAATACGGTGCGGTGGGCTGTCGTTGTTGTGAATGCTGAGACCGTCGCCACAGCAGCCCTTTTTGCCGGTGGGTCCACGGCGGATGCGCAGGCCGCGGACGACCACGTCGTGGCTGGTCACATTGAGAACCGCGCCGTCGTATCCCGGATTTGCCTTGAGCAAAATCCCTCCGCCCGGTGCGGTCTGACCGGCGATGGTGGCAAACGGCTCGCTGATCCGTATCGTCGACATGACCTCGATCGTGCCGCCGGTTCGAAACACCACGATGCGCGGGCCTTTAGCTTCACAGGCAGCCCGGAAACTACCCGGTCCGCTGTCGTCGAGGTTGGTGACTTCGATGATTTTTCCGCCCCGGCCACCGCGAGTCTCCGCCCCGAAGCCCTCGGCTCCGGGGAAGGCGGGCAGTGGTTTTGGCTCCGCCGCCACGGTGAATCCGAAGGTAGAGAGGAGCACCAGGCAGGCAACGATGGTTGGTGACAGCAATTTCGGTGTTCTCATTGAAGGTGACATAGGCTCAGGGGCGGCGTCGGTCCGATCAGGGGCGGGAGCGGCGTTTACTTTTGACACCGGGTCGGGCGAAATGTTCAAGCAGGGGAAGCGGGGGGAAGCAGACAGTGGCAGGTATCCAGTTCAGTTGCACCGGCCGGGCCCCGAAGCGCAGTGCTGATCCCGATTCCCGGCTCGCTTGCCGGGCGGTTTCCGATGAAGCCGGGGTACCGTTTTATGGACAATCAGTCGCGGGATGAAAGCTCACCGCCGCTGAGCGTTGGAGATTGTAGTTGCTCAACGCCGAGCCATTTGATTGCTGGTAGACTGTCCGCGGCTGTCCATCACCCGCCCTGTTAAACCATGAAAATGAAATCTTCCGCTCCCTACCGACTCCCGGGCATGGAAATGATCGATCATCAATTCGATCTTCCGCTCGACTATGACCACCCGGAGGAGCGCAGGATCGAGGTTTTTGTCAGGGAAGTGCGCGGCCTGGATGCCGACGCCGCCGACAAGCCGTTTCTGCTGTTTTTGCAGGGCGGTCCGGGATTTCGTGCGCCCTGCCCGGTGAAGAAAGAAGGTTGGCTGAAACGTGCCTTAACCGAGTTTCGAGTGTTGATGTACGACACGCGCGGCAATGGCCTGAGCACTCCTGTCGACTATCAGACGCTGTCGCTGGAGGGCGACGCTCAGAATCAAGCGGACTATCTCAAGCATTTTCGCGCCGACAATATCGTACGCGATGCGGAAGCGATTCGCGCCCAACTGAGTCCGGACAAACCGTGGTCGACGATCGGTCAAAGTTATGGCGGCTGGTGCACCATGACCTACTTGAGTTTGCATCCCGAGGGGCTCAAGGAATGCTTTATTTTCGGCGGCGTGCCCGGGCTTGATCGCAGGGCCCGGGAAATTTATGAGGGCACCTTTCCAATCGTCGAGGAGCGCAATCGATTGTACTTCGAGAGATTTCCGGGCGACAAAGATCGGCTGGCCAAACTCTGCCGGCATCTGCAGGAGAACGACGTGCGCCTGCCCAACGGCGACCGCCTGACGCCGCGTCTTTTGCAATTGCTCGGTATCAAACTGGGCTTTGCCGGCACCCCGGAAGAAATTCACTACCTGCTGGAGGAGGCCTTTGTTCAGGCCGGAGCCGGACAGATCGTCAGTCACGCCTTTGTTAAAAGCTTCAGTGCCTGCCTCCGCTTCGACACCAATCCCATCTTTGCGATTCTTCACGAAGCGATCTACGCCCAGGGCAGCGCCACCTCCTGGGCCTGTGATGCGGTGCAGAAGGAGCACTACTCCCACTACGATGATTTCGAGGACTTCCGCTTTTACGGTGAAATGATTTTCCCGTGGATGTTCGACGAAATTTCCGAACTCAGGGGCATGAAGGAGGCCGCTGACATTCTCGCATCCTACGACGACTGGCCTGATCTTTACGACAAATCGGTACTGAGCCGCAACACCGTTCCAACGGCCTGTGTCGTCTATTACAATGACATGTTCGTTAACGCCCGTTTCTCGCGGGAGACGATCGACTTTGTTCCCCATATGAAAGGCTGGTACACCAGCGAATACGAACACTGCGGCCTCAGAGCCGACGGTGAAAAAGTGCTCTCCCGCCTCATCGATCTCGCCCGTGGTGAGGTCGAGCGGTAAAACCGGAACTGGCGCGGCGGCCGGCGGCGAGTCGTGCCGCTCTTAGATGGCGGATTTCGTGGGTGAATTTCAGCAGACGGACCCCACCGTCTCACAGCCATTGAAGCGGGCGAAGTCGTTCATTGCTGCATCCAGGGCCGTGCGAAACTCATCCAACTTTCGCAACGAAGTCTCCCGGTGCAGACTGAGCACCTGCAGCTCGCCGCTCTTCCGGTCCGCCTTGCAATCGATCCGCGCCACCAACTTCCCGTCCCACAAAATCGGCAGCACGAAATAGCCGTGCCTGCGTTTCGCTGCGGGCACGTAGCATTCGATCTGATAGTCGAAGTCGAACAGGTCGCGCATGCGTTGGCGCTGGATGACGAGGTTGTCGAAGGGGGAGAGGATTTTCAGCTTGCTGCGTGCCAGTGGTTTGTCGAGCAGGCTGAGTGATTCCGGCAGGGCGTGGTAGTTTTGCTCGCCGACCCGGACGGTGATCAATTCTCCGTCGCTGAGCATTTGTTTCAGCTCGCCGAGGATGGCGGGTTTGACGCCTTTGCGCAGGTAGTGAAAATCCTGCGGCTGCGCCAGACCGTGGGCTCTCAGGTAGCTCTGGATGAGGAAGCGGGCGTGTTCCTGTTCGGTGGGCGTCGAGGTATCGATGTCGTCCGGCAGCACACGTTCGGTCAGGTCGTAGACTTTGTGGAAATTGTGCCGCCGCGTGGTCATCAGATCGCCCTGCATGTAGAGGTACTCGAGGGCCTTTTTGGCGGGCTTGGCATGCCAGTCGCCGGCGTTTCTTTTCGTGTTGGTGTGTTCGAAATCTTTGGCCATGAGGGGGCCGTCGGCGCGGATCCGGTCGTGTACGTAGTCGACCATTTCCGGTTCGGGGTCATACCAGTGGCTCTGCTGACCCGACTTGATTGCCAGCTTGCGCGGCAGGCTGTGGCGGAAATCTCGCATCGGCAGGTAGGCGGCGGCGTGCGACCAGTATTCGAACGCGGAACGGTCGGCGATCAGTTGCTCGATGTGCTTGTTTTGATAGCGTGGGTTGCGGTTCCACAGGGTGTGATGATGGGCGCGCTCGATGACCGAGATGGTATCGATCTGTACGTAGCCGAGATGTTCGAGGGCGTTCAGTGTCGCGTTCAGGGCGCTGCCTTTTTTGGCGAGGTGTGGCAGTTGCTGGCTGTGCAGGACCAGTTTCCGGGCCTGTTGCGGGGACAGGGT
>CBDULB010000131.1:0-16849 GCA_965367965.1 uncultured bacterium
ACGGCTACCGCCACGCCCAAATACGGAGGCAGCCCACAGGCGAAAATCACCCGACACTCGCGGACAAGCGAGGCCGCTTGTCCCTACCGCTGTTGCGTAAACCCGCCGCCTTGATTCACTCCCCGGCGGCGACGGTGCCTTGACGGCGAATTTCGCGCGTGAGCTTTCGCGCAAAACATGGTTTCTTCGAAGCCGTGTCAGCATCGCCCCTCATCGTCAGCCACAAGGATTGTGACCCGCATTTTGCTGACCGGAATGTGCTGTTCGTCGCCAACCTGCTGGCGCTGTTCTTCGGCAATGAAGCCGAAACCGAGGCCCTGCGCCGCGAGGTCGGTGAGATCGACTCCTACGGCGGCCGACTGATCCCGGTGCTCAATCTGCTGTTTCGCGGCGGCGGAAAAAATCACCTGCTCCTGGAACGCGCGCCCGACGCCGCGCTGTGCGACTATTTTTCCAATGAACTGGGACTCTCCCTGCCGACCACCGAGCAGTTGCCCCACGCCGACTACCTGACCTTCGCCGGCGCGAGTACCGATCGACGACTCGATGGTTGGCGCGCCATCGCCGCTGACTGGCTCGACGGATACGTCACCGATGCCTGCCTCGCGGGCCTGGCGGGCCATCTCGGCAAAAAAACTCTGTCGACTCCCCGGGCGAGCCGCTCCGGCAACGACAAGGTGCTGCTGCATCAGCATCTCGAATGCGCAGGATTGCCGACCTTCGCCACCGAACTGGTCGATTCGGCCGAACAGATCCCCGCCGCCTGCCGACGACTGGCGGCGCAGGGTTACGCGGCAGCCGCGCTGCGCTCCCCGATCGGTGCCTCCGGAATCGGCATGATGAAAGTCGACTTCGAAGGGCCGCCGTGCGAGATCGCCGGGCACTTTTTTAACGAAGGCGCCTGCCTGCTCCAGGGCTGGATGGAACCCGGGCGCAACGGGGTCACTGATATCCTCAGCCCGAGCGTGCAACTGTTCCTCGATGACGACGGTGTGCAGCTGTACGACATCACCGAACAAATCCTCAGCCATGACAGCGTTCACCAGGGCAACGAAGCCCCGCCGCCCTGGCTGGACAATGCCGACCGCAGCGCGCATGTGATTCGCGAAGAGTTACTCCGCCAGGCCGAAGCCGCGGCGAGTTGGCTGCACGCTCAAGGTTACCGCGGCACCGGCAGCGTCGACTTTATCGTTGCAGAAAACGACGGTCCCGGGCAGGCCGATGTCTACGTCTGCGAGATCAACGCCCGCGTCACCGGCGCCACCTACCCCGCCTTGCTGGCCCGGCATTTTAATCCCGGCGGGGTCTGGCTGCTGCGCAATCTACGCCTTACCGCCCCGCTGTCGGGCGACCAGTTGCTGACCATGTTGCGCACGCCCGGACACCTGTACCAGCGCGGCGACGTCAGCGGGATCCTGCCGATGAATTTTAATTTCGGCCGCGACGGACTGATTCACAAAGGCCAGTTCCTGTGCCTGGCCGGAGATCGCGAAGGCAGCCGCAATTGTCTCGACCTGGCGAAACTCAACCTGCCGGTATCGATGCAGTCCGAACGTGATTGAATATTCGACAACTCTACGCGGTCGCGCAGCGACCAGTCTGGTTAGCCGTGGATTTTTAACCCATGTTCAAAAGCTGTGCACCACCTTGCGTCGCATCGCGACCGCTCTGACAGAGAATGTGCCGCCCCATCTTCACGTGCAGAGCGGTCCCTCCGGGACGCCCCGATACTGGAACACACCCGCCTTGGATTTGCTGGCCCACCAGGACACGGTTCGAAAAATTCACGCCCATATTCCGGGAAATTTTCCACCACCGCGTCACTGACTTTCCCGCTACCCCACTTAAACCTCACTGAAAACTGTGTCTGAAGACAACAATCTAGAAGGCCGACTGGTTCGCCTGACCCGCGACCTGGTTCTTATCGAAAGCACCGACTCGCGCCCCGATGAGCGGCGGCGCTGTTTTCAACTGGTTCACAATCACCTCGAAGGTCTCGACGGCCTGCAACTCAACGATCATCGCTGCGGCGACTACGATTCGCTGCTGGCGCTTCCCCAGGGTGTGCAGACACCGGATGTTCTGCTATGCGCGCATTTGGACGTGATTGAGCACCACGATGAGGAACACTACCGCTCCGAGTTGCGCGACGGTCGCATCTACGGCCCCGGCGCCGGCGACATGAAAGGCGCGCTGGCAATTTTGCTCGAACTGTTCCGCAAATGGCACCGGCAACAGCCCGGCGTGTCACTGGGCCTGGTGATCACTTCCGACGAAGAGCGCGGCGGCCACTGCGGACTGCGTTATCTGGTCGAAGACTGCGGACTGCGCTGTGGCGTGGCGATCATCCCCGACGGTGGCTCGCTGACTCAGATCACCTCAGAGGAAAAAGGCATCCTGCACGTCGAATTGAGATCCCACGGCACCTCGGCCCACGCCGCCCGTCCGTGGCTGGGGACCAATGCGGTCGAGTCGCTGATCCATTCCCTGACGCGGATTCGTGCCGACTTCGAGACTGAAGGAACAGCGTCCGACGCGGATCACTGGCGACTGACCTGCACCCCGACGATTTTTACCACCGACAACGACAGCTTTAACCGGATTCCCGACTCGGCCTGTGCCACCCTCGATATCCGCTACCCGCTGCCCTACCAGGCTGACGAGATCCTCGAGCGCGTTCGCCGATCGCTAAGCGACGGCGTCAGCCTCGACGTCAAAGTTGCTGCCGAGCCAACCCAACTCGCTCCCGACCCGATGTTCATCGACATCACCACTGAAGTAACCGGAAAGCAGGCAGAGCTGGTTCGGGTTTGCGGCGGCAGCGACGGCCGCTTTCTCAGTGCGCACGGCATACCGGTGATGCTTTCCCGCCCCAAAGTCGGTAACCTCCACAATCCCGACGAGTGGATCGATATCGCCTCGATGTCGACCTACTACCAGATCTGCGACCGCTACCTCACGAGGCGCTTCGGCGCTTGACCGCGATGCCGAAGGCCCGGGGAAGCACCAAAATCTTGTGGTTCCCGGTGGACGATCAGGCCGTCGCTCCCGCTTGCCTTCCACAGTTGACATTTCGCGCCGACAAGCTTCCCTTCGGGGCATGAAACTTCTCGTCACAGGATGCCGCGGCCGCATGGGCCAGGCCGTTATTGACTGCGCCAACGCCGACCCCGAACTCGAAGTCGTCAGTCAAATTGATGTCGGCGATTCACTGCTCGATGCCCTCGAAGGCTGCGACGCAGTGATCGACTTCAGCTTTCACGGATTCAGCGAGGAACTGCTCGTCGCCTGTAACGCACAAAATGCCAAACTGGTGATGGGCACCACCGGCCACACCGATGCCGAACTGGAAAATATCCGCAACGCATCTGAATCGCTGCCGATCGTGCACGCCCCGAATTTTTCGGTCGGCGTCAACACCCTGTTCTGGCTGACCGCAAAGGCGGCTGAAATTCTCGGCGACGACTTTGACCTGGAGGTCATCGAAATGCATCACCGCCACAAGATCGATTCGCCCAGCGGCACCGGCCGCCGCCTGGCGGAAATCCTCGCTGAAGTGCGCGGCTTGAGCTATGACGACGACATGCGCCACGGACGCTTTGGCAATGTCGGCGCCCGCACCGATCGCGAAATCGGCGTTCACGCCCTGCGCGGCGGAGATGTCGTCGGCGATCACACCGTGGTTTATGCCGGCGACGGCGAGCGCGTCGAACTGACTCACAAAGCCTCCAGTCGCAACACCTTCGCCAACGGAGCGCTGCGCGCCGCCAAGTGGCTGGCCGATAAAGAAAGCGGCCTGTTCGATATGCAGGACGTTCTCGGCCTGCGCTAAGCCACCGCTCCCCGGACCATGCGCTATTGCATCGCCTTAGGGTCGAATCTCGGCGATCGGCAGGGCAATCTGCGCGCCGCGAGAAAATCTCTGCTGGCCCTGCACACCGATCAACGGACAGAGCCGTCATTCGCATCAATCTTCGAAACCCAACCCGTTGATTGCGAATCAGGCAGCGCACCTTTTTACAATTCCGTCGCCATTATCGCCAGCGACCTGAAACCATCTCAGATGCTCGCCGAATTGCAGGCGATTGAGTCGCGCATGGGCCGTGCCGCGGCGCCGCAGCGCGCAATCAATGCACCGCGCAGCATCGACCTCGATATCCTGTTCGCCGGCGATCTGCAGATTGAGGAGCACGAGCTGACCGTGCCTCACCCGCGCTGGCACCAACGACGTTTTGTGCTTACACCGCTCGCTGAACTGGGCGCTGACACGATCCATGCTGGACAGACGGCCAGCGTCAGAGAGATTCTCGCTGCACTACCGACTGACCGCGAACCCGAACCCGCGCGAGTGTGCGGCCCCGACGACTGGAAACCTGACACCGCCAAAATGACGCCCGACGATCTCGCCAACTGGCGCCAGTTGCCCAACGCCAGCGCTCCGCTGCTTTCGCTGACTGCCTACGACTACCCGACCGCCCGCATCCTCGATGAGGCCGGCGTTGACCTGATCCTGGTTGGCGATTCCCTCGGCATGGTGTTCGCCGGCATGCCCGACACCACCGGCGTAACCATCGATCACATGGTCTACCACACCGAAGTGGTTCGGCGCGGCGTGAAGCGTGCCCTGCTGGTCGGCGACCTGCCGTTTCACAGCTACCAGGACATCGAATCGACCCTCAGCAACGCGCGCCGCCTGATCGATGCCGGGGCCGACCTGGTCAAGCTCGAGGGTGGCACCGGCCAGAAGCACAAGATCGCCGCTCTCAGCGAAGCCGGCATCCCGACCGTCGGCCATCTCGGCATGTTGCCGCAGCGGGTGCGCGAAGAAGGCGGCTACAAGAAAAAGGGCAAATCCGCCGAAAACATCGCCGCTCTGCTGCAGGGCGCCCGCGACATCGAAGCCGCCGGCGTTTCGGCGATCGTGCTGGAAAGCGTTGTCGCCGAAGTCGCCGCGCAGATCACCGCGGCGGTCTCCGTGCCGACCATCGGTATCGGTGCCGGCAAAGGCTGCGACGGACAGATCCGGGTCGTCAACGACCTGGTCGGCAGTTACCCGTGGTTCGTGCCGCCGTTCGCCACGACCTATGCCGATTTCGCCGGTGACCTGCGCCGGGCGGTCGAGGGCTTTCGTGAAGAGATCGCCAGGTAATTCGCAGACGATCTGTCACCGGTCGGAACCGGAGACCCGCGGGCAGGCAGCCGGCGTTAGAGGCAGCCGCCACGACCGGGTCGGTGCAGACCCGATACCCTCCGCCCCGCTTCCTTGCGGCGCTGTCCCGGCCAGACGGTCGGGATGCTAACCGCCGGTAAACTCGCCGAACTTGCGGAACTTCTCGTAGCGCTCGTTGAGCAGCGTGTCAGTGTCGCGCGAGTCGAGATCGATGAGGTGCTTCTGCAGCGTCGACTTGAGCGTCGAAGCCGCGCCGACGTGGTCGCGATGAGCGCCGCCGAGTGGTTCGGGAATGACTTCGTCGATCACACCGAGGTCGTCGAGATCGCCGGCGGTGACGTGCATCGCTTCGGCAGCCTCTTTGGCAAACTTGCGGTCTTTCCACAGAATCGCTGCGCAACCTTCGGGGCTGATCACCGAGTAGTAGGAGTTTTCCAGCATCAGCACGCGGTCGGCAACGCCGATCCCGAGAGCACCGCCGGATCCGCCTTCGCCGATGACGATGGCAATGATCGGCACGCGAATCATCATCATCTCGCGCAGGTTCACAGCGATCGCTTCAGCGATATTGCGCTCCTCGGCACCAATGCCGGGATAAGCTCCGGGAGTATCGATCAGGGCAATGATCGGGGCGTCGAATTTCTCGCCGAGACGCATCAGGCGCAGCGCCTTGCGGTAACCTTCCGGGTGAGCACTGCCGAAATTGCGGCGCAGATTTTCTTTGGTGTCGCGACCTTTCTGGTGGCCGAGCACCACCGTGCGCCGGCCGTCCAGAGCGGCAAAGCCACCGGGCATCGACTCGTCATCGCCGATGTTGCGGTCGCCGTGCAACTCGAGGAAATCGTCGAAGCAGCTTTCGACGTAGTCGAGCATGAACGGTCGCTGCGGATGACGGGCGATCTGCACACGCTGCCACGAGGTCAGCTTGCGATACACATCCATCTTGGTCTTGCCGATCTTCTCCTCGATACGGCGTATGTCCTTTTCGACATTGATTTCCTGACCGGCAGAATTGTCACGCAGTTCAGCCAGCTGACGTTCCAGGTCAACAATCGGCTTTTCGAAATCAAGGGGCTCGATACTCATAAAATAAACGGGAAAAAATCGTCAGGCGTCGCAGTTGGCGGCTAGTCGACAAGGCGGACCGGCGTACCACCCCGAACATAGGCAAACAATTCCTCAATGTCAGCCTGATCCAACATGACACCAAAATCCTGCCCCGCTTCAGCGCCTTCGGCACCGACCTCGGCCGTGTCTTCCTGAGCGGGCGCGGAGACGCTGACCAGATCGCGGGAAGCCCTTATCAGCAAGCCCTTTTTGTTGGTCGAAATCCATTTGTTGGCACCGAGATAGCCCTCCTGCTCAAAATTCAACCGCCCCTTGTCCCCCCAGGCCACCTTATCGGACACCGTCGTCGTCACCGGCGCACGCACGATCGGCGGCAGGTTCATCTTTTTCACCTCGTATTCCTTGAACAGGCGCCCGCCCCGCTCGACACGGATCACGCCGTCACTTTTGTCGATCGTCATCGAAAACTGGTCGAGCGGAAACACCGTCAAACGGTCACCGGGAAAAATAGTCGTCGTCGTCCGCCGGTTGGTGCGAATGATGTAATCAATCGTGCAATCGCTGTTCTTGGCGATTCCCAACAGCGAATCGCCACTTTTGACGACATACTCGGTCTTGCCGTCGATGAGAATCTCGGACAGCAGCAGGTCGACATTGATCTCACCGACGATGCGCTTGGCGATTTCGTAGGTCGCCGAGTCAGGGTAGTACTGCATCACGTAGTAAAGCTGCTCGCGCGCAGCCTGCAGTTCACCGTCCTTGAGCAGGTCAACCGCCTTGGCAAACTGACGTTTACCGAGATCCGGCGGCGGCGGTAGATCCTTCGCGGGAGCGCTGCGGCGCTCTTCGATCTTTTCAACGATCTCCTGCTCGGGAGCGACGATGTTTTTATAAAACCAGGCGGCGACCAGCACCCCGGCGCACAGAATGACCAGCGCGAAGAAAGCCAGAACTAACTTGATGCGTGCCATCGGGAAAAAAATCCAATTACGGAGACTTAGAGAAGTCCGCGACGCTTAAAATCGAACACGTTGATGCCGTGCGACTCCTGCACCATGTCCATGGTGAACTTGAGCAGGCAGAACTCCCAGCCATCTTCGATGCCGCTGATCACTGCGCTGAGAGGATTGTTGCTGCCGCGGACATTTTCGACCACCCGGTCGGACACTACCTCGACCGAATCGTGCACCACCGACTCGCTCAAGTTGCCGCGCACGAAGTTGAATCCGTATTTCAAAAAAGCCAGATCGCCTCCGGAATTCGTCAGCCATTGCTTAAACGCCTCAGCCTGCTCGCCAAAGCCCTCGAAATTGACCTCTTCCATGCCTTCCGGCCTCAAGATCTTCGGTCGCTCGGCATCGATCCGGCCCTCGCGGACGCGCACCTGATTGGCACTGTCCATGAGTTCCGTGATCAGGCTGAATTCAAAGCTGGTCGTGCCGAAAGTATCAATGCGCCGGTCCGGCTGATGGAGCACCTGAGTGGTCTCCATTGCATAGATGATATCGTCCTGAGAATATGCGGTCTTTTCTCCCATCTGCGTTCAGTCTAAAGCCATTTTCAAGCCGTCGCCACTGGAATCCCCGCCGCCCGGCAGGCCTCCTCCGGCTACGAAAAGTGCGCCCTCCACCGGGAAGGACGCACTCAAAATTCAATCGGCCGGTCGAAAACCGGCAGCGTTGAGCTTCAGCGGAGCTGAAGAACGGAAATCAGCCCTTGTTGGCTTCGATGTAAGTGGTCACATCGCCAACCGAAGTCAGTTTTTCGGCGTCTTCGTCGGGAACTTCAATTCCGAATTCCTCTTCGAATGCCATAACCAGTTCGACCGTGTCGAGTGAGTCTGCACCGAGATCTTCGACGAACTTCGCGTCAGCTTTGACCTGGTCCTCGGCGACACCGAGTTGGTCGACGATGATGTTTTTTACTTTTTCTTCGATTTGTGCGTCCGCCATAAGGAAATATGTGAGTTGTTGTGCCCGTAGACTTACCGGCGATTCGCCGTTTGGCAACTTTTTTCATAGCCCTAAATATCAGGACAAATCGCCTGTGGCGTCGGTCGAATCCTCTGTCGTGGCCGACTCCGGCGCCACAATCGGTGGATCGATTCGCACCTGCGGGTGCACCGCAGCAATCGCCGCGATGATCCGTCCGGCATCCCGATACTTATAATCGTCGAGCTTCAGCTTAAGAAAGCGGTCACCGTCATGCGAGATCAACAGGGCGACACCGCGATCCCACCGGCGCCGGTCGATGTCGGTGACGCTGCCGGCAGCAAAGCGGGTGTTCCAGGGCGTTTGCACTTCGTTGCCGAGCATGCGCCACGCCCGGCCGCGATGGACCAGGGCCCACAGCAGGGTCAGCAGAGCGCAGCCGCCAAGCACTGCGGCGATCCGTTTTTGCGTCGCCAGATCGTCCGCGGAGTGGCGCTCCGGGGCGTCGGCCGCGAGGTGCAGGGTCGCCGCGTGCGCCGCCCAGCTGACCCCATCGGCGCCGGCCCGGTAGGCAGCGGCAGTCTTTTCATCGTTATCCGCCTGCGGCTTACCTTCCTTGCCGGCGATGAATGCATCGTAGAGATCGGCATTTCGATTCACCGCCGGATAACCGACATAGCCGTCGTAGCAGAAATACAAGGCCATGACGACAAACAGGCCGGTCAGAAGGTAACAGCGTCGATAAAACCACTGCGTCACCGGCGCCACGATCGCCGCTTCGATAGCGGTCGACGAGGGATCGGATCGGCTGGCGTCATTCATGGGCGCATGATGGTCCGGCTGGGGCTAAGTCGCAAGCCCTGTGACCGATCCCCGGCCGAACAATATTTGCGCCACCCGCCATTGAGTTTGAAAAGCCGTCCGTCGCGGCTAGTTTGGCCGTGAATGACATTTGCGGAACAATTTCGGCGCATCGAGGCGGGCCATCGCTCGCCCCTGCTGGCGCGCTTTGAAGCCCTGCTCGACGACCCCTCGCCCAACCAACTCGAGGCCCGGGTCGCCGACTCGGTGGCGGTGACGCGGCGCAATTTCGGTAAGACCATGCGCCTGTTCGCGCCGCTCTACCTTTCCAACGAATGCGTCAACAACTGCCAGTACTGCGGCTTTTCGCGCGACAATCCGATTCTGCGCGTCACCCTCGAGATCGATCAGGTGGTGCGCGAAGCCCGCCACCTCGCCGCCATGGGTTTCCGCAGCGTGCTGCTGGTCGCCGGTGAGCATCCGCGTTTTGTCTCCGACGGCTACCTGGAGCGATGCATCGCCGCACTGCGCGAGTTCGTGCCTTCGATCGCCATCGAAGTTGGACCGATGGAGACTCCCGAGTATGCGCGCATGGTCGACACCGGCTGCGAGGCGCTGGTGGTTTATCAGGAAACCTATGATCGCGACGCCTACCGCGAGTTGCACACCGCCGGCCCGAAGAAGAATTTCGACTGGCGACTCGACTGTCCGGAACGCGGCTTCGACGGCGGCTTTCGCCGACTCGGTATCGGTGCCCTGTTCGGTTTGGCCGACTGGCGCTGCGATGCGCTCGGACTGGCCGCCCACGTCGAACATTTGCAAAAGCTCGCCTGGAAAAGCCAGCTCAGCGTCAGCTTTCCGCGCATGAGACCGGCTGCGGGTGGATTTGTTCCACGGCCGGAACACGAGCTCAACGACGCGCGTCTGGTGCAGTTGATCGCCGCCTTTCGCGTCACCTTTCCCACCGTCGGCATCGTGCTCAGCACGCGCGAATCGGCGGCACTGCGCGATTCACTGGCACCGCTCGGCATCACCACAATGAGCGCCGGCAGCCACACCGAGCCCGGCGGCTACACCGGCGAAGGCAGCGATGACCTGCACCGCACCGTCAAAGGCCGCCGCGTCGAACTCGACGCCGACGAGCCAAAGTCGAGCTGCGCCACCGGCCAGTTCGACATCGCCGATGAACGCAGCCCCGCCGAAGTCGCCGCCCGACTGCTCGAACTCGGCCTCGAGCCGGTTTGGAAAGACTGGGACGCTTCCATTCTTAATACTTTGCCGGCCGATGCGATCGAAGCGGTCGGCGCACCAGCCTGAGTGAAGTCATGACGCTGACCCTCAACGGCGAATCGCGCGACTTTGAGTCGGCGTCGACTTCGATGCCGCTCAAGGCCCTGCTCGCCGAGCTCGGCTTCGAAAAAGTGCCGGTACTGGTCGAGCACAACGGCACCGCCCTGCGTCCGCGGGAACACGCCGACCTCGAGCTCACCGACGGCGACCAGCTCGAGATCATCCGCGTGGTCGCGGGTGGGTAGCGAACTTCGCCGATCGGCGTTCAACGCAGTGGCGAAATTTTTACAAATTCCGCTGCATCGATAGACCGCTAACTCAAGGCCTCGCGCACCTCTTTCAGCCACGCGGTATCGGGCAGCGCGTACGGCCTGAAAGTTTCCAGGTAACCTTCCTGCTCATTGTAAAACAGCGCCCGGTGCAGGCCGAGGTTGCTGGCCTTAGGGGTGTCGATCAGGCTGGCCGAATCGTTGGCGCTCATCTGGAACAGCACGCGCAGCTCGAACTCGCTGATCGCTTTGCGACTCAGGAAACGGTTGATGTTGTTAAAGGTGTCGCAGAACACCACGCTGTGAATGCCGACGCCCGGGCCTTCGAGCAGGATGTCGTTGAACTGGCTGCCGGGGTTGCCGCCCCCCTCGTCATCGTCGTCGAGCGAGAAACTGAAGTCCTCTTCATAGCGCAGCTTTTTAATGCGCTGAATGCCGTGCACCATCAGGTAAACGGCCGGCGCCCTGCCCGCTTCGGCTTCGTCGTCACCGCGACGGCGCAGGTCGGCGTGCACCTCCGCCATGACCTCACCGATGGTGTTGTTTTTGGCCAAAATGACCTCGTGCGGAATCGCCTCGATCAGCGCTTCGATCTGCCGGCGCGGCGGAGAATCCGGAGGCGATCCATCGAACAGAATGAACCGCGCCCCGTCCTTTGGATGCTGGGCCGCCAGCGCCACCATCGCCGCGGTCAGGATCGACAGCGCCGCCTCGTCGCGCTGACCGGCGACCAGAAGATTGCAGCCGCTCTGGCGGGCAAACTGAATCTCGGTCGGTCCCTTGATCGAATTCGGCGCGCCGAACCAGACGCGCGCGCCGCCACCCGGCGATGCAGACGCCGGCGCCGCCGCCAGCGCTTTGGCGAGCAGATGATTGTCGCGAATCTCCGCCGGGGCATTGCCCTCGAACACGATCGGCCCGGGATAATCGACGCTCTCTTTGTCGGCCAGCTGCCTGACTTCGGCGAGGTACTGATCGCGCTCTTCGTCGCCGATCCACACCGCCTGAAACGGGCTGTTGCCCTCGACCGCACCGGCCGAGTCGTTGTAAATCCCCTCACCCGGCCGGGTCAGCAAACGCGGCGCCGGATTGCTGTCGTCCATGATCAGATACGCATCCGCCTCGTTGCACTGCAGCGCGATGCGAATCACCATCTGACCCATGGTGGTGCGCGCCAGGGTGTAGGCACCGCCCAGGGTCTGCGAGCCGAGAATCACATGGATCCCGAAGGCACGCCCCTGACGGACGATGCGGTCGAGCAGCACGTTGGCATTCTGAGCGATGCGATCCTCCTCGACGAAAAACTCTTGAAACTCATCGATCATCAACAGCGTGCGCGGCATCGGCTCCGTGCCGCCGGCGCGTTGATAACCGGCGATATCCTGCACACCGAGACTGCGGAACAAATCACCGCGACGCTTCAATTCCTCGTCGACGCGGGTCAGCACGCTCTCGGCAAACTCGCGATCACTCTCGATCGCGACCACCCTGGCGTGCGGCAGACGCGCCGTCGCGTAGCCTTTAAATTCGACCCCCTTCTTAAAATCGATCAGATAAAACTCCACCTGATCGGGTCGGCACCACAGGGCGAGATTGGTGATGATGACATGGAACAGCGTCGACTTACCGGAACCGGTCTTACCGGCGATCAAGGCGTGCTGGCGCGTGCCTTTGCCGATCGCCAGATCCTGAAACTTGGTTGCCCCGGTGCGCCCGATCGGCACCACCAACTCGTGCGTCGTTTCGCGCGTCCAGCGCTCACCCTCCGGTGGCGTAACCATCGAAAACGGCACCTCAACCCGGTTCGAATCCTTGCTCGCTGCGCCCACTTTGGCAATGAACTTAGTGGCTATGTCAGGACTCGGCGGTGCATCCAGGCGAACCGTCAGCCCGGCAGTGGCTTCGCTGCCGAGGGCAAAGCCACCACGCGGCAGGCGCGTCAGCCGCACGCAGGCCTCGCGGAATTCGGCGGCGACAAAGTCCTGCGGCATCGGTTGACGCAGATTCCAGTGGATCAGCGTGAACACCCCGCAGCGCGCGCCACTGACCGCGATGCTCAGCAAACGCTTGGCGGCGGCATCGCTGAATGCCGCCGGAAAATCGGCGACCACCAGAAAGTGATACTTCTCGGCGATGTTGCCGGCCTTGAGATTGTATTCAGTGATCGTCGCGTACTCGTTGCGCAGGTACATCTGGATCACTTTCTCCATGTGATCGTTGAGCTCGCCGAGACGCTGCTCGATCTGTTGCGGTTGCGTCCAGATGCGGCTGTTGATGATGCCTTCCTCGTGATCGGCGAGATGCATGAGACCGGCGAAATTTTCACCCAGCCCGACCGGATCGATCACCGTGAAACTCGCCTTGCCCGGCGCCGACACTGACAGCAGTCGCAGAATGATGTTGTTGAGCGCGCCGATCATTGCCGCCTTGTCACCGTCCTCAGATTCGATCAGCAGCGAGCCGTGCTGCGGGTGGCCGAGCAACATCGGCAGGGTAAATTCGGTATCGCCCGGCAGCGACAGCCGTTCGTCTTTCGGCAGGGTTCCGGCCAGCGCCGCCAGATCGACTTCCAGCTCACCGAACTTGGCCGCGTGCGCAAAAACGTCAGGTGCCTGCCAGTGATCGATAAACTCCTGCGACCAATCGGGAAACCAGGCGTCGGCCAGCGCTCCGGCTTCGGCGAGCTGGGCATACATGGCCGGCACCTGCGCGTCCCACTCGGTCTTGAGAACCTGCCAGCCTTGCTCCAACTCGGCCGAGGCCACTTCTTCACTGGACGCCTTGTCACCGCTCAGGGCCTGACGTTGCGCGTCGGCATCGGCGCGCAGCGTTGCCAATTGCGCATCGTGAGTCGCCGCCAACTGCGCTTTGCGCGCTTGGTACTGGGCATCATTTTTAGTGACCGCGCGCTGCATTTGCTGATCGATCTGCTCCGGTCCGCTGGCACGCAGCGTGGCCGCCTGCGCCGCCGCCTGCTTGCGCTCGTTCTCGAGGCGCTGCGTGAGGGCGCCGCGTTCGGCCTTGACCGCGTCGCGCTCGGCCTGCAGTTCAGCGCCCACTTGTTGGCGAAACGCCTGCTCCAGCGCTCGTGCCCCGGCAACGCTGTCGATGAGTTGTTGCGCGGCGCCGGACGACGTCGCCTTACCAATGAAGTAAAACAACACCAGCAACAGCGCGATCACCGCGAATCCGATCGCCGAGTGAAGGTAAGTCAGCGAGAAAATCTCCAGCGATTGGGCCATCGGAACCGCCCCGACACACAACACCAGCGACACGATCAAGGCCACCGGCAGCGGCACAAAGCGAAACAATTGCGGCACCATCCGCTTCTGAAAACGGCGCAAGGCATCGCGGCTTTCATCGATCGCGGCCGACAGCTGCGCACCCAGTCCGGCCGAGTCGATCCCGGCCGGTGCCGCCGCCGATGTCTCAACAGACGTTTGCGCGGCGAGCTGCTTTACCCGCGCCGCGTAACCGCGCAACGCGGCGCGCGATTTTTTCTGCAAACTGTCGAGCCGGGCCTTGAGCGTATCTGCCTGACCACTCAGCTCACCAAAAACACGATCCGCTTCGAGCAGGCGCTGATCGAGACTGCGATCCGAATCCAGCGTCGCCTTTTGCGCGGCGTAGACCAGATGACCTTCGCCTTTTTGAATTTCTTCGACGATGCGTTTCTGGCTGTTCTTGTGCCCGCGCACGATGCCCTGGCGGCGATTCCTGTGGCGGGTATCCAGGCGATCCAGTTCCGCCGAGTAGCGCTCCGTCTCCGCAGCGACCGCCGCCTCATACTGCTCATCGATCTGTTCAACCGCACCGTCGAGGTCACTGCTCAGATGATAGGTCTGGCTGTGAAAATGCCGCGTCAGTTCCTGCTCACGACGCGCAAAGTCGGCGATGGTATCGGCCAGGCGACGCAGGCTGACGCGTGCGTTTTCGACATCTAAAAAACCCTTACTCACAGTCTTTGTGGATCTGCTTGATCACCCGGTCGAGTTTTTCAATGAAGCTGCCCGCCGAATCGACGCTGCCGAACAGTTCTTCGAGATACTGCTCCTCAAATTGACGGCACTTGGCATCGCGCCATTCGTGCTTGGTGTCGCGCCAATTGCTCAGCAATTGTCGGGTCAGGCCATTGATGCGGCCCCTGGCGGCATCGATGTTCATGACGGTGATTCCTCCGTGGTTTCGCCGACGTCCGCCGCCGGCTTCTGATCGCCGCCGGTTTTCGGCCCGGGGCCGGTCCCGGCGTAGGCGTGCAGCGTGTCCGCAGCCTGTTTCAGATACTGGGTTCCCTTCGGCAATTGTTGAGTGATCAAAAAACGCAAAACCTCCAGCTTCTTGGCGAGCGGTTCGACCACGCCGTCGTAATTGCGCGCCCACTTCTTGGTCACTCTGAGTTTGTCGCCGGCATCGCGCAGCGCACGGCGCAGACGATTGACGTTCATCTGCTCCTGACCCGACGGCTCACGACTCGCCGAAAGCCGCGAACTGAACAGCGCCTGTTCGGCATCCTCGAGGGCGCGCGTCAGGCGTTTGATTTCCGCCTTCCAATGGTTCGGCTGCTCGGTCTGCACCCACACGCGGGTGCGCTTCACCGCGTCATCGATCTCGTCGAGCGTCATGCCGGCTTTATCCATGTAGACCAGCAAATTGGAACGAAACCGCTCCAGTGCATCGATGGAAGTGACGTCAGCGCGATCAGCCACGGTACAGATTTAATACGAACACAACAAACAAATAAACAACAGGCAGGGCAGCGACCGGGCAGCACTCAGCGCTGATTGAGATACTCTTCGACGCGCTGCGCCTTGCGCAACAGGAACGGCACCTGCTGGTTGGAGTTTTCGACAAACTTGCGCAGCACTTTCATGGTGTCTTTGAAGTCGACGCCGAACTTTTCGTGCTCGGCATCCTGCCAGGTATCCCCGAGTGCCGAGAAGCGCGCCTGCATCGCGGTCATGCGATTCTGCAGATCAGAATTAAAACGCTTCAACTCCTCCGCGAAGCGCCGCACCTCTTCCGGGTCCATCATTGCCTTAGCCATCCGTCGTCGTCCTTTCTTTGTGTTGCTTGGGGGAAATCCAGTTTCGGTTCGCAAAGTTAGCACAAAAACGTCGCCAGGAGCGAGCCGATTCGTGAGGCATCAGGAACCGTCCGAGCAAGAGCAAGGAAAGAAAACCACCGTTGCCGGCTGGCTGCGAGGTTCGCCGCCCGGGGAAATAGAGCTGGAAGCTCGATAAAGGGTAGCCGGCGCCGAAGTGAGCGCCAGCGAGCAAGTCACCGGATGGCGGGAATACCTCACGCTCAGCCCCGGCGGGGGCGATAGAGGCCGACTTTACGCCTTTGATTCCGCCATCGATGCTACCGCCCCGGCCGGAGCTGCTGCCGACTGTTGTTGATCCGTGTCCCGGCGCTTGGTCGCCGGGCGACCTTCGCACCGCGCTACCTTCTGCCGTGCCTTCGGCACTTTGTCGGCTAGTTGCGATCAAATGGATATCGCCATTCCCAAAGACATCACGCCAGCACCCAGCCGTCGCGATACTCGCGACCGAGATACTTCTCTGCCTCGGGAGCATTCGGGAACTTCATCGCCGCGGCATCCCACTCGAGCTTTTTGCCGGCCCGGTAGGCGACGTTGCCGAGGTGATTGGCTTCGGTGAGCGGTCCCGAGTAACTGAAGTCGCAGGTGGTCGGCGCGCCGGTTTTGCAGGCGTGCAACCACTCGGCGTGATGGCCGAGCGATTTCGGAATGGTCTGCGGCGGCGGCGTGAAGTTTTCGAACTTGTCCTCCGGCAACAGCGCCAGCTTGCTGTAGTCGGCGAGCAACATGCCCTCGCTGCCGATGAACAACACGCCGTCGCCCCACTGCGGAATGCCGCCGTCTTTCCAGATCTGCGGTTTGTTCTCGCCCTGGTGCCAGGTCAACTTGAGCGGCGGCATTTTGCCGCGCGCGCCATAGGTGTAGGTGGCACTCATCGATGCCGGCGCGATGTCCGGATGCGGCGGCGGCCCCGAGGCTTCGATGGTCAACGGCGCATCGAGATCGAGCGCCCAGAACGGCAGGTCGTTGCGATGGCTGCCCAGATCGGACATCGTGCCGTTGCCGAAATCCCACCAGCGATACCACTTCGGCCCGGGAAAATAAATTTCGTGAAACGGCCGGAACGGCGCCGGTCCGATCCAGCGTTCCCAATCCAGCTCCGGCGGCACCGGCATCGCCTCGGTGGGCGTGTCCTGAGTCGAGGCGACGTCCTTGTTTTTGATGGCATCCTCCGCCGACTGATGTCCCCAGGCGCGCGACACCCAGACGTGACACTCGG
>CBDULB010000132.1:0-16843 GCA_965367965.1 uncultured bacterium
GCTTATGAAAATCACTCTCGCTTCCCATTTCGGCATGTGTTTCGGCGTCCGCGACGCCTTGCGCAATACTCACGACGTCGCCAGCCGCCAGCCGGTCACCGTGCTCGGTGAACTCGTCCACAACCCCTTAGTCGCCGACCATCTGCAGACGCTCGGCGTGCGCAATGGCAACCTGCGCGACCGCAGCAGCGCCAGTACCGAAGCCGTGGTCATCACCGCTCACGGTGCCGCCGATTCCGCCCGCCGTGCCTGGTCCGACGCCGGCCATCAGGTGGTCGACACCACTTGTCCGCTGGTGAAAAAAGCTCACCGCGCCCTCGAGTGCCTGGTGCTGGCCGGTTACTTCCCGGTGGTAATCGGTCAGGCCGACCACGTCGAAGTGCGCGGCCTGATCGGAGATTTTCCCGAGGCAGTGGTGATCGAATCCGCCGATGACCTGCTGCGCATTCCGGCCGAGCCCCGGATCGGTGTGGTCTCGCAAACCACTCAACCCATCGATCGGGTCAAGGCGCTGGTCGAAGCCCTGCGCAACAATTTCCCCGAATCCGAAGTCCGCTTCACTGATACCGTCTGCCAACCGACCAAAGATCGCCAGAGCGCCCTGCACGAGTTGTGCGCCGACAACGACACCGTCGTCGTGGTCGGCGGCAACAACAGCAACAACACCCGCCAGCTCGCCGAAACCGCGCGTCGCCTCGGTTGCCGCGCCTGGCAGGTCGAGCGCGCCGAAGATCTGCGCGGCCACTGGTTCGCGCGCAGTCAAAACGTCGGCGTCACCGCCGGCACGTCGACTCTCGACGAGACCGTTCACCAGGTCGCTGACCGTCTGCGCGAGATCGCCACCGAGAACCGCGGCTTCAAACTTTTCGACGCCCTGAAAGCGCTCCGCTAACTGCCCAGTGGACGAGTAACAAAGAACAACCAACCAAAAACCAGGAACACGCGATGAACATCCAACGCTGGATCAACCACTTCACCGAAAACCGTCACGCCTTCGAAGAGCCCGATTGGAATTACCTCGGCAGCAATGGAGGTGTGCTCAGCAACGACCCGCGGCGCACGCTGCTGATTCGCTCGCTGGCGACCTTTCAACTGGGTGAGAGCGGCGGCGGCAGCCGTCTACTGCGCTTCGTCAAACGTGAAACCGGAGACGACGGCGACTACGAAAAGGCGATGCGCCTGTTTATCGCCGAAGAGCAATACCACGCCGAACTGCTGGCTCATCTGGTCGCTTACCTCGGCGGCGAACTCCTGCAAAAACACTGGATGAACCGGGTATTCCGCGGCGTTCGCAGCATGGTCAATTTGCAGTTTAACGTGCAGGTTCTGCTCACCGCTGAACTCATTGCCGAGGCTTACTACGGGCTTTTACACCGCCACGTCGACGATGCGGCGATTCACAAGGTCACTGGAAAAATTCTCGCCGATGAAGTCCGCCACATCGCCTTTCACTGCGAGTTCTTCCGCTCGCAAAACCGTCATCGTCTGCCGCTCGCTTCCGGACTCTGGTCGCTGCAGTTTCAAACCCTGTTCGTCGCCACCGAACGCGCCGTCTGGGCCGACCACGGACGCTGCCTGCGCGCGTTCGGGGTGGAGCGTCACCATTTTTCCGACCTCGCCCGATCCTGCTGCCGACGCTTCCTCGAAGCTGCATTGACGCCGCGCCGGAACTTTTGTGACAACGACATCGTGGACTTGCCAGCGCAATCGTAACCAGGTTAGCTTTTCGGAGTTAAATCCACTGCGGTCTGCCGCCGGTCGATTTGCGCCCTTTTTTCAAGCTCAGCCTTTCTGTTACCATGAAGCCCTTTGCCAACCTGCTCAGCACTGTCGCCGTCGCGACCGCGATTCTCACCAGCCCCACACCCGGGAAATCCGCCGATCTGACACCGGAACAGATCGCCGCCGTTCAGGCCCAACTGCAGAGCTTGCGCGACACAATCGAAGGCAAGACATCGGAGCGAAACCGCAGTGCCTGGAGCGTTTTCATGAGCGCATCGCAGGACAACCGGGCGGCAGTGGAATTATTGGAAAAGTGCACCAAGATCGTCGATTACGATCGTGAAGGGCGCGATGACTCCGACTTTCGCGACTGGCAGAGCAAACAGAAGGATCGCTACCGCGATGACCAGTACATGGAAGGCTTGCGACTCCAGCTTCGTTGGCTGGCGATCACCTGCAAAGCCGCTGAAGCGGAAGAACTGGACAGCGTCCTACCCGAAGTCATCAGCTACGTCGAAAACCTGACCCAACTGTCAGAAATGCCCGGCAACGCCGCTCTTGCTTCAGTCGGCGGATCCATTTTTGTGCGCGCCTACGAGATCGAAAGACTGATTGGTAGAAATCAGAACTGGGAACCCGTTCCCTACAATATCGCCGGCATTTACGAAAAAACGATTCTTCCCTATTTGCGCAAAGAAGCCCCTGACCGCCTGATGTCCGCCTGGGATAAACGCATTGACCAGCAGACCCGTCTGGTGGCGTTCATCAAAACCAAGCAGGAAGAAGAACTGCGCGGCGGACGTGACGAGAAACGCAAAATTCAGGATCAGCAGCGACGCCAGCAGCAAGGTCGCGACGTCCTCAAAGAGCACGACGAAGACGATTTCCTGCGCGAAACCCTGCCGCAGCTCAAGTGGGATCGACTGATCGATAAATACGCCTTCATCGACAAGGTTTCCGCCGCTCAGGAAATGCTCGCCTTTCTCAACGAAAACATCGCCAACAAGAAAACCATCGATTGGCTGACCCAGTTTCAAGGGCTGATCTCCGACTCCGCATCGCCCGGCATCAACCCCCAGATCAGCGAACCGGAACCGACGACGTCTGCCACCAACACGCCGACGACAAAAGGCCCGGTGACCGCCGAGTCGCTCGGTCTGGAGTGAGCCCTGCCGCTCGCAGCCGGGGTCCGTCATCAGACCGTGGACCGTCGGCCGCTCAGGCAGCCGCCGTCTTTCGCCAAGGCAAGGTCCACCACGTTTCTACAAACGCGGCTAGGTGCCGACCCTCAACTCAGCTTTGCAACTGTCGCCACCAGATCGGCGGCCAGCGCGTGAATGCCTTTGCGCTCACGCTCATCCTTCAAGTCGCCGCTTTCATCGAAGGCTTCGTAAGCTGACGAAATGGCGCGCTGTCCGGGCAGCACCATGACGCCGATATTTTGCAGCAGCATGCGCAGCACCACCAGCCCGCGCAAGCCACCCAGACCTCCCGGCGACGCGGACATGATCGCTGCCACCTTACCACGGTAGGCGGCGAGCGCAGGCTCGTCATCCGATTCAGCGCGCGAAGCCCAGTCGATAGAATTTTTCAGCAGGGGTGAAATCGAGCTGTTGTACTCCGGCGAAGCGATCAGCAAACCGTCGTGCTCGAGCAGCAACTTTTTGAAAGCCAACGCGCCGGCGGGAATACCATCGCTCTCCTCGAGATCGCCGTGATAGATCGGCATGTCGAAATCGCCGAGATTGACCAGGGTGACCTCAGCGCCGGCTTCTGACGCGCCACGCGCGGCGACGTCGGCGAGTTTGCGATTAAACGAATCACGCCGGGCGCTGCCGGCAAAGGCGAGAATTTTGGGAGTGCTCATGGTTTTTGGTGGCTTCGAAATCAGCTGGCGGAAGTGGTGCAGGTTTGGCTACTCCGTGCGGATCGTCGCCGATCTCCCATGCGCATCCAAGCCTTCGATATCGGCAAAGATCTGCGCGATCGGTGCCGACTTGGCAATCGAGTCGGCATCCATGCGCACGATGCTGGTGCGGCGTTGAAATTGATCCACCGTCAGTCCGGGGAAGCTCTTCCCGGCACCACCGGTCGGCAGCTCGTGACTGGGGCCGGCGAGGAAATCCCCGACCGCGACCGGCGAGTGATTGCCGACAAAGATCGCGCCGGCGGTGCGAATTTTCGGCAGCAGCGTTTTCTCGCGACGACTGATGAATGACACGTGCTCGGGCGCGAAGTCGTTGACGATATCGATGCCGTGTTCGAATTTTTCCACCAGCACGAAAAAGCAGCGGCTCTTGATCACCGCCGACAACGGCCCCTGCCGGCTGAGGGTTTTCACCTGCTTGTCCAGCTCGACCTCGACCGCTTCGAGCAATTTCTCGCTGTCGGTGACAAAACCGATCTCACTGTCCGGACCGTGCTCGGCCTGCGCCAGCAAATCGGATGCGATCCACGCCGCTTTGCCGCTGCTGTCGGAGAGCACCATGATCTCACTCGGTCCCGGCAGCAGGTCGACACCGACCATGCCGAACAACTGGCGCTTGGCTTCGACCACGAACGAATTCCCGGGCCCGTAAACTTTGACCACCGGTGCGATGGTTTTCGTGCCCAGCGCCATCGCCGCAATTGCCTGGGCACCACCGACTTTGTAAATCTCGGTCGCGCCCGCTTCGCGCAGCGCGTAAAGCAGCGCCGGATTGACCACGCCGCCCGGACCGGGAGGCGTGCACACCACGATCTCGGGACAACCTGCAGCCGCCGCCAGAGCGACCGTCATGTTGGCGCTCGATACCAGTGGCGCCGTTCCGCCGGGGACATACAGGCCGACGCGTTCGAACGGCTGATACACCTCGCCGACTTCGGCACCCTGAGCATTGGTGCCGTGCCAATCTTTGCGCAGACTTTTTTTGGCAAACGCGGTGACGTTTTTCCGCGACGCGGCGATCGCCCGTCGGGTTTTGGCATCGACCGACGCAGCGGCGGCTTCGAGTTCGGCATCGCTTACGCGCAGGGCGGCCCCATTGCGGAACTTCACCTTGTCGAATTTCTCCGACAACTCCAGCAGAGCCTTGTCGCCGCGTTCAGCGACCGCACCGACGATGCCCTTGACGGTCGCTTCGAGATCAGCCGACGGCCGGGCACGCCGCGATAATTTGCGCAGCGCGGATTGGAAATTTTTCTGACGGTAGGAAATCGTGCGCATGAGAAATGGAAACTGTTGACTGAAGGACTCCCGCCCGCGTGGCCGTGGACGGAATGGTGATACCGGCGTCTCGCCGGTCACTGTGGACGAGCCCAACGGGCAGCCACTACCCAACTACAACACGGCAGGATTTCAAATACTCGTCGGCAGCAAACTCAGGCGGCATCGGCGCCATGTTCAGGCCGTCAATCGACCGCCGCGCCCGCTCGAAGCCCTCGGCCACCTGATCGGAAAAATGTTCGACCGACAGCTCGTGGTGATTGCAACACGCCAGCAGCCAGCCGCCGGGCTCGATCACCCGCGCCGCCAACTTTGCGAGATCGGCGTAGTCACGCAGCACCGAGAACGCCTTGCCCTTGGGCGTGCGCGAAAAGCTCGGCGGATCCAGCACCACGCCCTGAAACGTCCGCCCCTGCTTGGCAAAGCGCCCCAGCCACTCCATCGCGTCGCCACGACAAAAGTAGTGCGATCCGGCATCGAGATCGTTGGCGGCAAAATTGTCACGCGACCAGTTGAGATAGGGATTCGACAGATCCAGCGTCGTCGTCACCGCCCCGCCGAGCGCCGCTGCGATCGAAAACGCACCGGTGTAGGCGAAGGTGTTGAGCACCCGATCGCCTGGCTTGCATCGCTCGCGCACCCACTGACGGTTCAGCCGTTGATCGAGAAAAATGCCCTGCGAATAGCCCGCATCGAAGTCGATCCAGTAGCGCGCCCCGTGCTCCGTAACCACAAAGCGCCCGTCGATTTGCCCGCCCTCGATCCACTGCGGTGCCTGCTTACCGCGCTCATCGCGATCGAGTTTTTTCCACCACAGAGACTTCACCTGCGGGCTGCGTTGCGTAACACCGCGCAGCGACTCCGGAAAATCGACATCGCGCGTCTGCACCAGCCAATGACCATCAAAGTTGTCGACCCGCGTTTCCACCTGACGGAGCTCCAGAGCCTTACCGTCCAGTATCCGCCACGCCGTGGTGTCGGCAGCCGGCGCCGGTCGCGCAGATAACTCAGGATCATTCATGGCCCGCAATGTGCGGCAGATTTGCATTCTGCCAAGTCCGTCACTTATCCGAAGTCTCAATTCGCTAACCGCTGATTGCTAATCACCGATCGCCCCAAGTGTTTGCATTCTCGCGTCGCCTTCCTACAATGCCAGCCAATGAGCGATAACCTATCCGACACCCTCGCCGCCGCCGTCGAACGCGGTGACCTGCTGCGGTCGAGCGCGGACAATATTCATGACCTGCTGAAGTCTCCCGAGCCGATTTATCGTCAGTCGGTCAGCCAACTCGCCGACGCCGGCGAGTGGGCCGAGCTCAACGATCGTTTTTTCCGCAAACTCGCCTTCGGCACCGGCGGGCTGCGCGGCCGCACCATCGGTCGCGTGGTCAGCGAGGCGGAACGCGGCACCCCGAATGAACTGGGCCGCCCCGAGCATCCCTGCGTCGGCACCAATACTCTCAATTTCTACAACCTCAGCCGCGCCACTCAGGGTCTGATCGCCTACGTCAAGGCGGCCCGTGCCGCCGCCGGCGCCGAAGGCAGGCCCTCGCTGGCACTGGCCACCGACACCCGCCATTTCAACACCGACTTCGCCCGCTTCGCCGCCAAAGTCGCCACCGAAAACGGCTGCGACGTCTACCTTTTCACCGAGCCGCGCTCGACGCCGGAGCTGTCGTTTGTGATTCGCAGGCTCGGCCTGAGCACCGGCATCGTACTCACCGCCAGCCACAATCCTCCGCACGACAACGGCTTCAAAGCCTACTGGGACGACGGTGGCCAAATCGTCGAGCCGCACGCCAGCGGCATCATCGCCGAAGTCGAAAAAATCGAAAGCGATCAGTATCAGGCGCTGCCCGCCGATCAGCAGGGCAGCCTGACCGAGCTCGGCGAAGACATTGACGCCGCCTACATGGACAAGCTGGAGACGCTGTTGCTCGATCCCGACATGGTCAAAAGCGCCAACGACCTGAAAATCGTGTTCACCAATATTCACGGCACCGGCGGCAAAATCGTTCCGCAAATGCTGCGCCGCCTCGGTTTCGACTGCGCCACCGTCACTGAACAGGACGTCGAAGACGGCCGCTTTCCGACTGTCGAATCGCCCAATCCCGAGAACGCCCCGGCGCTGGCCATGGCCATCGATCAGGCCAACAAAACCGACGCCGATATTGTCATCGGCACCGACCCCGACGCCGACCGCATGGGCGTCGCGGTGCGCAATGCCGCCGGTGAACTCGAACTGATGACCGGCAACCAGATCGGCTCGCTGATCGGCTGGTATCGCATCGATACGCTGTTCCGTCAGGGCATTCTCAACGACGACAACAAGCGCAACGCCATCCTGATCAAGACCTTCGTCACCACCGAACTGCAACGCGCGGTCGCTGAGCGCTACGGCATCCGCTGCATCGATACCCTGACCGGTTTCAAATACATCGGCGGGAAACTCAGCAAGTACGAAGCGCAGATCCCCGCCGAACTGCGCGAAAACTATCGCCGGATGACCGAGGCCGAAACCCGCGACCTGCGTCTCGAGCACTCAACCTTCTTTGTGTTCGGCGGTGAAGAAAGTTACGGCTACCTCGGCTCCGATTTCCTGCGCGATAAAGACGCCAACGGTGCCGCTGTCATGTTCGGCGAACTCGCCGCGCACGCCAAATCAAAAGGCCAGACACTGACCGGGTTACTCGACGAAGTTTACGCCGACTACGGCTATTTCATCGAACAGCTTCACTCTGTGGTCCTCGAAGGTGCCGAAGGGGCCACGCAGATTCGAACTCTCGCCGAATCCTACAGCACCAACCCTCCCACCGAAGTCGACGGCTCACCCGTGAGCGGCGTTCGCGATTTTGCCACTCAGGAAATCATCGATCCCGAAGGCGACAAAATTCCCACCGAAAAAATGCTCATCGTCGATCTCGAAGACGGCCGCGCCTTCGCCGTCCGCCCCTCCGGCACCGAACCGAAAATCAAATACTACCTGTTCGGTCGCAAACGTCCCGCCGATGGCGAAAAATTCACCACCGGCCAACTGGCCGTCATTAAAACCCAAGTCGGTGAATCCCTGGTCAGCCTCTGGGACTGGCTCGACGCTGACATCAAGACGCGCCTCGCGTAGCTAGTTCCCCCGTAGCCGCGGTCGTCAGACCGTGGACCAGTGGACGAGCCGACCGTCCTTCCACTTAACTCGTTCTTTGTTTTCAGCTTATGTCCGACGACGATCAGAAAAACTCCCGCTCCGGACCGCTGCTGGTTCGCCATCAAGGCCACACGGCGCGCGAACGCAGCACCTGCGGTTGGCGGGATCGCCTGATCAGCCACGAAGACAGCGCCCTTAACCCCGCAGCCTGGGCGCACGCCGTCGACATCGACGGCGCCAAATTGCATTTCCACAAACGCTCTACCGAACTCTACTACGTGCTCGAAGGCAGCGGCAGCGTCAGTCTCGATGGTGTCGATCAGGAAGTTTTCCCCGGCTCCCTCGTACACATCCCTCCAGGCGTCGTGCACGGTGCCAAAGGTCGTATGCGAGTTCTGGTGGTCGGCATCCCCGACATCGCCGAAGATGACTACTTCGAAGTCAGCGAGGCCGACTGACGGACAGGCCGACTTAGCACTGCGCGAGGCACTTACTATCATGATAAAATTCTGGCCCTGGTTCGCCGCCATCATCTCCGGCGTACTGCTCGGCTTGTGTTATCCCAAGCACGACCTCGGCAATCTTATCTGGATCTGGCAACTGCCGCTGCTCGCTGCGCTGTGGTTTTCGACATCGACCAAAGTCTCAAAGAAAACCGGGCAGCCACGCGCGCGCTGGCGCCGCGGTTTCGCGCTCGGTTACCTCAGCGGCCTGGTGTTTTTCCTGATCAACCTCGACTGGCTGTTCGCGCTGCGCCTGACCGTTGACAGCACCGCTGCCGGACTCGCCGCGTGGTTTTCGATGGCCGCTTACCTCGCGCTCTACTTCGGCCTGTTCGGAGCCTTTGCCGCCAGCATCGGTCGATGGAATAAAGACTCGGTCACGCTCGCCTGGGCCAAACAGCGCAAGTTGCCCAAATGGCTGGCACCATCCCTGCACACGCTCGCCATCGCCTTCGTCAACGCCGCCGCCTGGTGCGGGATCGAATGGTTGCGCGGCACCCTGCTGACCGGCTTCGGCTGGAATGGCCTCGGCGTCGCCCTGCACGACAACCTCGCCATGATCCAGGCCGCCGAGCTGGTCGGCGTTACCGGTCTGGCTTTCACCATCGTCTTTGCCAGCTGCGTCGGCCTTGCCACCATCGCCCGCTTCGCCGGTGAAATACGCAACCGCAACACGCTGCGCCCGCATCTCGATTTCGCGGTCGCCATCAGCCTCGTCATCGGCCAGTTCCTGTTCGGGCTGAACTGCGTCACCGGGGATCGGGCCCCCAGTCAGGACGAGACCGTCGAAGTGCGTGCCGTGCTCATTCAGCTCAATCTTTCGATCAAAGAGAAGTGGGATCGCGACCGCGTGCTTAAGATTATCGAAGACTATCGCCAGTTTACCGAGCTCTACACCGACAACGAGAACGCCAACATCGATCTGGTCATCTGGCCCGAGACTGCCATCCCGGGACGCTTCACCTTTCCATGGGTGCAGGATTATTTCAGTCGCGTCCTCGCCAGCGGCGACGGCGACTGGTGGCTGCTGACCGGCCAGGAACACGAAGATCCGATCCTCTCTGAAAATCCCGACGAAGGCGACGTCCTGCTCTACAACGACTTGACCGCGATGCGCGGTGCCCCGGAAAATTTCGACTCGCGCACCAAAGTCCACCTGGTTCCCTTCGGTGAGTATCTCCCCTTTCGGGAAAGCTTTCCGCCGATGGATTGGATACTCGGCCAGTTCATTCCCGGCGACTTCGAACGCGGCAGGGTTTTTAAGCCGATCCAACTCACCGATCCCGACATCGAAATCATCCCGCAGATCTGCTTCGAAGATACCGTCGGTCGCATCGGTCGGAAATTCATCGATACCAGCAAGGCCAGCACCGGCCCGCAAATCCTCGTCACCGTCACCAACAACGGCTGGTTCTGGGACAGCTCGAACATCCCCCAGCACCTCGCCAACGCAAAATTCCGCGCCATCGAACTGCGCCGCCCCATGGCCCGCTGCGCCAACACCGGCGTCAGTTGCTTTATCAACGAATACGGTGGCTTCACCGATCCCGGCGAGCCGGGCAACTACCAACGCATCATCCGCGACGAGCAAACCGGCAGCCCCCACATTCGCGGCACCCTGCCGGCGACTCTGAAACTGCGCAAAAATCCCCCGGTTACGCTGTATGCAAGAATCGGCGATGCCTTTTCGGTCAGCCTCGGTCTGATCGCGCTCGCGGTCGGAATTCTGTCCGCCTTCCGCTACCGCCGTAAAGTGCGGTAGTCCGGAGGCTCCACCCCCCGTCCAGCGAACCAATCAACCGCGCTCGACTACCGTAAGTTGCGGTGCAAGTGGCGCTGACGCTGCTTTTTCAACTGCTTGCCGTGCTGACTGTCGGAACTCCCCGGACCATAGGCGGGGTGCCCGGAGCCTGTCACGCAACCACCCAGGCCAAGTCCGAAGGTGGCAGTCACGAACACCACTAAAAGCACACGCGAGAGCGTTTTCATTCAGCTAAAATACTGACATCGCCGGCCCCGGCCAAGTCAAATGTCCGGCATCCATGGTCACAGTTTGCGCCCGACTGCCCCTAATCGAATCGCGGTTGCGCCACGCTTCGCCCCGCGTTACCCCTTCCCCACTATGACCTCGCGCGAAATCCGCCAGTCCTTCCTCGATTTTTTCCGTGAAAAGCAACACAGCATCGTGCCCTCGGCACCGCTGCTGCCGAGCTCGCCGAATTTGCTGTTCACCAACGCCGGAATGAACCAGTTCGTACCGTATTTCCTCGGCACCGAGCACGCGCCCTACGATCCACCGCGCGCTGCAGACACGCAGAAGTGCATCCGCGCGGGTGGCAAACACAACGATCTCGAGGATGTCGGCTACGATACCTATCATCACACCTTTTTCGAAATGCTCGGCAACTGGTCGTTCGGCAACTACTTTAAAGCCGAAGCCATCGAGTGGTCCTGGGAGCTGTTGACCGAACGCTGGGGCATGCCCAAAGAGCGCCTCTACGCCACCGTTTACAAACCCGCTGAAGGCGATCCCGCCGATTTCGATCAGGAAGCTTTCGACCTCTGGAAAGCCCTGTTCGAACGCGAAGGTCTCGATCCGGAGATTCACATCGTCAACGGCAACAAAGCCGACAACTTCTGGATGATGGGCGACACCGGCCCCTGCGGTCCCTGCTCGGAAATCCACATCGACCTCACACCCGAAGGCGACACCAAAGGTTCGCTGGTCAATCAGGATGACTCGCGCTGCATCGAAATCTGGAACCTGGTGTTTATCCAGTTCAACGCCGAAACCGACGGCAGCTTCCGCCACCTGCCCGCCACCCACGTCGACACCGGCATGGGTTTTGAACGCGCCTGTGCCGTGATTCAGGGCACCAAAGGCGGCAGCGATTTTTCCAAACTCGCGTCGAATTACGACACCGATGTGTTCACGCCGATCTTCGACAAGCTGACCGAACTGAGCGGCAAAAAATACACCGGCACCGTTCCCGCCGTCGGTCGCCGCGACGGGCTCAGTGAGCAGGAGAAAACCGATGTCGCCTTCCGCGTCATCGCCGATCACATCCGCACCGGAACCTTCGCCATCGCCGACGGCATCCTGCCGTCCAACGACGGTCGCAACTACGTCATTCGCCGCATCCTGCGCCGCGCGATCCGCGTCGGCCGCACCATCGGACTGGGCGGCGACCAGCCGCTGCTGTTGCAACTCGCTCCGGTCGTCATCGAACATTTCGGCGACGCTTTTCCGGAACTGAACGAACGCCGCGAAGTCATACTCGAAACACTGGAGATGGAGGAAATTTCCTTCAATCGCACCCTCGACCGTGGCCTCAGCCTGTTCGAAGACGCCGCCGAAAAACTCGGCGACGGTGAAGCGTTTCCCGCCGCCACGGTGGTCAAGTTGTGGGAGACCTTCGGCTTCCCGCTCGACCTCACCCAGGTGATGATCGAAGAGCGCGGCCTGTCGGTCGACCAGGACGAAGTCGAGCGGCTCAAAGCCGAGCACGGCAAAACCGGCGCCGAAGGTCAGCACAACCAGACCATCTCCGCCGTCGCCATCGAGACGGACGCCGAGTCCGAGTTCGTCGGCTACGAAGTCGACAGCCTCGAAACCACCGTCGAAGAGTGGATCGAGTCCGACGATCACATCATCGCCGTTGTTTCGAAAAGCCCGCTCTACGTCGAAAAGGGCGGCCAACTCGGCGACACCGGCAGCGTGCTGTTTGAAGACGGACATGCGATCGATGTCATCGAACCCCTGAGCGTCGGCGACGCCCTGTGCCTGCGTCTCGCCGAGACTCCGGTGCATCGCCCCGACAAGCTGGTGGTGTCGATCGATGCCGAACGCCGCCGCGGCATCGAAAGCCACCACACCGCAACGCACATCCTCCACTGGGCGCTGCACGAGGAAGTCAGTCGCGAAGCCTCGCAGCAGGGTTCACTGGTCGCTCCCGACCGGCTGCGCTTTGACTTCAACGGCAAGGCGCTCACCGCCAAACAGATTTCCGCCATCGAAACGGCGGTCAACGAACGCATTTCGCGCAACGACACGGTCAGCTGGCAGGAAGTTGTGCACGCCGACATTCGCGACCGCGATGACATCATGCAGTTTTTCGGCGACAAGTACGGCGAGCGCGTGCGCGTCGTGCAGATCGGCGGCGAAGACGGTGGCCTCGACGGCTGGTCGATGGAACTTTGCGGCGGCACCCACGTGCGCAACACCGGCGAAATCGGGCTTTTCAAAATCCGTTCCGAAGGCGCCATCGCCGCCGGCATTCGCCGCATCGAAGCAGTCTGCGGGGAGGCTGCAGTCAGCTATGTGCGCGAAAGCATCGATCTGCTTAAGGAGGAGATTCAGACCGCACTCGACAAACTGACGGCCACCAACACCGCCCTCGAAAAAGCCGGTGCCGATGGTGTCGCCGTTCCCGGCGTCGACATCGCGGAACTTGAAGGCGACACCGACATCGCCGGTATCAATGCCCTGCTCGCCGAATTAACCAGCCACCGCGACGAATTGCAAAAGGCCGCCGTCGATGCCGACAAGCGTCTCAAAAAAGCCAGTGCCGGAGCCGCTGCGGAGATCGCCAGCGAGTGGCTCGAGGAAACGCTCGCCAGCGTCGAAGACAGTTCGCCCAGGCGGCTGGTCGGCCTGCTGCCCGGCGACAATCCCGCCCTGATTCAGGAAACGTTGACCGGCCTTAAGCGCCGCCAATTCGATGGCGTCGCCGTGCTCGCACTGGTCGCGGGCGATACGGTGCACATCGCCGCAGTGGTCGACAAAGCTCATACCGGTCAGTTTCAGGCCGGCAAGCTCGTTCAGGAACTGACCGCCCTGGTCGACGGCAAAGGCGGCGGCAAACCCGAAATGGCCCGCGGTGCCGGCAAGGCGACCGACAAAGTCGATGCCATGCTCGAGCGAGCCCGCGAGTTGATCGGGTAGCTGCGAGCGTCAGTGAGTGGCCGAATGTCGCCAAGCCCGGATTTGAACACTGAACTCCGAACAAGGAATATCGAATATCGAATATCGAAAGTCTCCGCCGCCAACGCGCAGCGCGTAGCGGAATTTGTCAAAGTTTCGCCGTTGCCTAGGCCGCACCACAACTACCTACCCGGCTCGATGCCCAAACGCGCCAGCGCAGCAATGGTCTCGTCCATCGGCAGGCCGACCACGTTGGTCCACGATCCTTCGGTGCACTCGATGATCTTTTCGCCGTGCTCCTGGGCGGCGTAGGCACCGGCCTTGTCGAGGGGATTGATCAGTTGATGATAGGCGAGCAACTCAACGTCGCTGAGTTTTCGAAACGTCACCGCCGTGCGCACCACAAAAGTCTCACGATCCCCCCTCGCGGGACGTAACAGGCAGACACCGGTCATCACCTCGTGGGTGCGCCCGTTGAGCCGACCGATCATCTCCGCGGCAGCCTCCATGTCGGCGGGTTTGCCGAGCGCCTCGCCATCGATGGCAACCAATGTGTCGGCACCGAGAATGACCACGTCGGCATCGCTCCCGGGATCGATGGCGGCGGCTTTCAACTCGGCGTTTTTGCCGGTCAGGGTGACCACATCCATGTCCGGATCGTCGATCTCGTCAGCTGGCGACGGCTGCACCACGAACTGATAGCCGGCTTCACTGAGCAGATCTTTTCGCCGCGGCGAACCCGAGGCGAGAATCAGAGTGGGCGAAATTTTTGTGCGATTTAGGATGGCGACCATTGGCTTCCGATTTACTCTCTGCTCATGCGCTTTGCTACCTGCTTTTTTTTCGTCCTCGTTGTAGCGGTCTTTTCATTGCCCCCGAACATCGCCGCCGACGATGCACCGAAAACCAACATCATCTTCATTCTCGCCGATGACATGGGGCACGCCGATCTCGGCTGTTACGGTGCGCCGGATGCAAAGACACCGAATATCGATCAGTTGGCGGAAGACGGCGTACGCTTCACTCAAGCCTACGCCATGGGACCGGAATGCAGTCCGTCGCGCACCTCGATCCTGACCGGTCGCTATCCGCAGCGCGTGGGTGGCCTGGAGTGCGCCATCGGCACCGGCAATGTCGGCCGCTACGACGACGCTGAACGTTTGGCTGGTGAGCACGATCTCGGACTGCCGGCGGACCGCGCGCGGCTCGCACCGGGAATGAAAGCGCAAGGCTACGCGACCGCGGTGTTCGGCAAATGGCACATGGGCTACGAGCCGAAATTCAGCCCGCTCGATCAGGGCTTCGATGAGTTCACCGGCTTTCTCGGCGGCAACGTGTCGTACTTCCGGCACGTCGAGCTGTCGGATCTTCCGGCTTATTACGTCGGTCGCGAACCAGTTGAGCGCGAGGGCTACCTGACGCATTTGATCACCGACGACGCGATCGATTTTCTCAAACGGCAGAAATCCGACGAAGGCGACGATGCCAAGCCGTTCTTTCTCTACGTGCCGCACGCTGCCCCGCACTTCCCCTTTCAAGCGCCGGGCGACGATACCGGCGACGCGCCCACCGAAGCAGAGTGGATGACCGGCAGCCGCGAGACCTACGTCAAAATGCTCGAAGATCTCGACTCGGAAGTCGGCCGTTTGCTCGCCGCGCTCGACGAAACCGGCCGCGCCGAAAACACCCTGGTGGTTTTCGCCAGCGATCACGGAGCGATGCCGCCGGGACTGAACACACCGTTCCGCGACTACAAGGGCACGCTGTTCGAAGGCGGCATTCGCGTGCCGATCATCGCCCGCTGGCCGGGCCACTTGCGCCCCGGCACGGCGTCGCAACAAGTGGCGACGCTGATGGATCTGACAACCTCGTTTTTGCGCATCGCCGGAGCCGACGAAAACGCCATCGACGCGCTCGACGGCATCGATATTTTGAAGCACGTCGAAGACGAGGAAGAGAAATTCAGCCGCTCCCTGTTCTGGCGCGCCCGGCGCGGAGACCGCACCTGGAAAGCCGTTCGCAACGGACCGATGAAATACCTGACCAAGACCGAAGGCGGCAAAACCGAATCGTGGCTGTTCGATCTCGACGACGATCCCGAGGAACAAAAACCAATCACCGGCGAGGGAGCGGAGCGAGCGATCGAATCGCTCAACGATCTTTACGAGACCTGGGCCGAACAGGTGAAACCGACACGATGAGTCGATGATGCCGTTTCAGCATCACCGCACCGGCTTTTCCGGCAAATACACATCATAGATCCCGCCGCTGTTCCACAAAGCGTGCATCGTTTCGGCGTCAGGTATTTCGAGCGGGCGAACGATGCGAAAACCGAGCCACGAAGCATCTGCAATATACCAGAGACTTTTTGGGTTCAAAGGATCAGACGATTTCCAATTACTATCCGACTTCTCGCGTTCGGCTGAGCGCAGGTACTTCGCCTCGTCGTACCAAGAGCCTCCACGTACGACTCGAGGGAACAGTTCAGTCGCCGGAACCGTTTCGCGCTTTCCGTGGTAAGCATCGGCAAAATATTGATCGAGGCACCACTCGAACACATTGCCGTGCATGTCATACAAGCCCCAGGGATTGGGCTTGAGAGTGCCGACCTTTTCATACTGATTTCGCCTTTGGGTAGGATCAAAAACGCCGTATTCGGCAAGTTTCGACGGATCATCACCAAACGAATAAGCCGTCGTGGTCCCGGCTCGGCAGGCATATTCCCACTCAGCTTCGGTAGGTAAGCGGTAAAAGTGGCCGGTTTGTGCACTCAGCCATTGGCAGAATTTACTGGCTGCGTGTTGGGTCATGCCAGTGGCAGGGTAGCCTATTTGGTCCTTACTGCGCCCTGGCGAGGCGTCCCATATTGACGGACCCGATATGGCATCGATATCGGTTTCAGCTGACGTTAGCTGGCCCCGCTGCGGCTCAGGAACGCTATGTTCCCGATTCCACTTCGCGAACATAAAGGATTCATACTGATCCCAAGTGACCTCGTATTTCCCCATCCAGAACGGCTGCACCGCAACGAGCCGCTGCGGTCCCTCATCTTCGTCGCGGTCTTTCTCAGTCGCCGGGCTGCCCATGAGAAATTCACCTCCGGCAATTGCTACCATGTCGTAGGGCTCGTCTTTGGCGCGCGGAATCGTGCCTTGATAGTTCACCATATCGGCAGCTTCTGTGACTTTGCTCTTTTCGATAATCCGCTCGCGAATCCTTTTCACCAAAGCCAGATCATCACCGGGAGGCGCAGCGATCTTCACCTCCTGAGCTTCGCCCGCATCTGCCCACGCCAGCAACGCGACGAAGCAAAGGACGAGCGATTTCGGGGCCTTCATAGCCCTCAA
>CBDULB010000133.1:0-16567 GCA_965367965.1 uncultured bacterium
ACTGCGCGACTCGGTGCTGGCGGTCGCCGGGGTGCTCGATCCGGCGATGGGTGGACCGAGCTTTCACGACTTTGAGTTCGAAGACGACCACACGCCGAAATACTGGTATGACCGCCACGATCCCAACGATCCGAAATCGCATCGGCGATCGATTTATCGACTGATCGCGCGCAGCCAGACGCAGCCTTTTCTGACCACGCTCGATTGTGCCGATCCGTCACAGATGGTCGCCAAGCGCGACGAGACCACGACCGCTCTGCAGGCGCTGGCACTGATGAACAACCCGTTCATGGTGGCGATGAGCGAGCAGCTGGCTGAGCGGGTGAGTAAATCGGAAGCTCCGGTCGGCGAGGCGCTGCGTCTGGTCAGCGGACGCGAACCGCGCGCCGATGAAGTCGAGCTTTTGCAAAACTACGCCGATCGACACGGACTGGCGGCCGTCTGTCGACTGATCCTCAACCTCAACGAATTTGTCTATGTCGACTGACTTGAGATCGCGCAGAAATTTCATCGGCTCGCTGGCCGGATCGTTCGGTGGGCTGGCGCTGACCGATCTGCTCGGTCGCGACGGAGCGGTGGCGACGCGACATCATGCGCCCAGGGCGAAGCGCGTGGTGCAGCTGTTCATGGCCGGCGCGGCCAGCCACGTCGATCTTTTTGATCACAAGCCTCAGTTGGAAAAAGAACACGGCGAGCAGTGGGATCCCGGCGAGGAGGTCGAGCTGTTTCAAAGTTCACCGGGGGCCAGCACCAAGTCGTATTGGGAGTTTGCCCGCCACGGCAAATGCGGCAAGCCGATCAGCGAAATCGTCTCGCCGCTCGGCAAGGTGATCGATGACATCGCCTTCGTGCACAACATGGTCGGCCAGACCGGGGTGCACAGCCAGGGTACGCTGCTGCAGACCACCGGCTTTAACCGCCCGGGATTTCCCAGTGCCGGATCCTGGGTCAGCTACGGGCTCGGTTCGGAAACCGAAAATCTGCCGGGCTTCGTCGTCCTGCCCGATCATCGCGGCTTTGCTTCGAACGGGGTCAAGAACTGGTCGTCGATGTTTCTGCCCGCCGAAAATCAGGGCACGGTGATTCGTCCCGGTGCGCGCACACCGATCAATGATCTGTTCCCGCCGGACGGCAGTAAGTACATCACGCAATCCGCGGATCACGACGCGCGTCAACTTCTGGCGCAACTGAATGGCAGTCACGCCGATCAGCGCCCCGACGATTCCCGACTGCGGGCGCGCATTCGCAGCTACGAACTGGCGGCGCAGATGCAGCTCAGCGCCACCGAGGCGCTCGACGTGTCGAAGGAACCGCAGTACTTGCGGGATCTCTACGGGCTGGCGCCGGAAGGCCCGGGTGTCGACGATACCAGCATCAATCCGAAGGCGGAGAGCGAGTTCTTCGGTCGCAAATGCATGATCGCCCGGCGCCTGCTCGAGCGGGGCGTACGCTTCGTGCAGATTTTCAGCGGCAACGACAACGGCTTTCCGCGCCGCAACTGGGATTCTCATGAAGACATCCGTCGCGACCACGGGCCACTGGCGCACGGCATGGCGGTCGGCGCAGCGGCCTTGATCGAAGACCTCAAGCAACGCGGCATGCTCGACGACACCATCATCCTGTGGACCACCGAATTCGGACGCATGCCCTGTGCGCAGCGCGGGCTGGGACGCGATCACAATCCCTTCGTATTCACCAACTGGCTCTGCGGGGGCGGCATTCGCGGCGGCGTCACCGTGGGCGAAAGTGATCAGTGGGGATTTCGCCCGCTCGATCGCTCCAGACCGACCGAGGTCTACGATATCTATGCCACGATTTTGCATTTGTTAGGCATCGATCACGAACAGTTGACGGTGCGTCACAATTCCATCGACCGGCGCCTGACCGACGTGCATGGTCACGTCATTCGGGATCTGTTGGTGTGATCCGGTCTCACGTTTACTTTCCAAAATCATGCGCTTTTTACTGCTCGCTTTCCTCACCCTCATGGCCACCGCACTCACTTCGTCATCTCACGCCGCCGATGGCCCGCTGGTGTTCGTTTCCGAATTTGTCCCCGGCGAAGACGGCGCGATCCAGGCTTACCACTTCGATTCAGAATCCGGGGCGCTGACCGCCACCGAACGCAACGGCGGTATTTCCAGCCCGTTTTTTATGGCGCTGTCGCCCGATCAGCAGTTTCTCTATGCCATCGATGCCGAAAAGTTCGGCGGTCCCGAGAATGGCAAAGTCGCCGCGTTCGCGATCGAAGATGAGCGGGGCAAATTGCGTTCGCTCAACCGTCAAAGCTCACGCGGCACCGCCTCCTGTTACCTCGACATCGATTCCACGGGCAAAACCGTGCTGGTTGCCAATTATTCCAGCGGCAACGTCGCCTCGTTACCGGTCGACGACGATGGATCGCTCGGCGAACCGGCAGCGTTTTTTCAACACGAAGGTTCCAGCGTCAATGCGAAGCGTCAGAAAGGCCCGAACGCGCACAGCATCGTCGTCAGTCCCGACAATCGTTTCGCTTACGCCGCCGATTTGGGTATCGACCAGATCCTGTGTTATCGGCTCGACGCTGCCGGAGGGAAGATTGCCAAAAATGCCGACCATCCGTCGACGGCGCTCGCGCCCGGTAGTGGTCCGCGTCACCTGCGCTTTCATCCCAACGGCAATCATCTCTACGCGATCAACGAGCTGTTGAATACAGTCACGCGCTTCGACTACGCCGCCGACAGCGGTCAGCTCACCGAAAAGCAAACCATTGCGACTCTGCCGGAGGACTTCGACGGCACCAGCCACACCGCCGATGTGAAGATCACGCCCGACGGCAAATACCTCTACGGCAGCAACCGCGGCCATGACAGCATCGCCGTTTACGCTATCGCCGGCGACGGCCAACTGAGCCTGATCGAGATCGTGCCCAGCCTCGGCAAAGGTCCGCAGAATCTCGCCATCACCGCTGACGGCAAATGGCTGCTGTGCGCCAACATGCCCGGCAACAACGTCGCCGTTTTCGCCATCGACCCCGCCAGCGGCAGCCTCACGCCGGGCGGTGACCCGATCGAGTCAAAAATGCCCGCCTGCATCATGCTGGTCGAGTAGGCTGAGGGTCGCCGCGAGCGTCAGCGAGTGGCGTGGTGGAGCTGGACGATCTCTCGCGCAAAGGCGCAAAGGCGCAAAGTTGTTCAATCCACTGACCGGTTAGCGCTACTGGACGATGCTTCCGATGACGCGGGACGATCGGCCAGTCACCCGGTGCCCGATCGATCGAGGCGATCAGTTGCAGGGCGCCCGCCCTGGAATCTCGTCCACTGGGTTGGCTGCGAGCGGCGGAACTGGACGATGCTCTGCGCCTCTGCGCGAAAACCTTCGGAGGATCCTGAGTAGACGTTCCCGGTCAAGGCAACGGGACCGCCGGCACGGACGGTCTCACACTTTCGTCCACGGGGCGGAAACCAGCTTTGACATTCGTCCGGCAAGATCCGACGATTGGCGCCGATGCTGAACGCCTGGATCACGATTCTTATTCGCGGAAAATGGCTGCTGGCGCTGCTTTGGATCGTGCTGCTGGTTTCCGGTATCCGCCTGCTTCCGGAACTCGACTTTGGTTTTAACATCGGCCGCATGCTGCGCGGCAACGACGAGCAGGTCAGCGAAATCCGGGAGTTCTACAAGACCTTCCCGCCCGGCGACGGTCATGTTATGATCACCGCCAGCGCGGATCACACGCTGACCATCAACGATCTCCGGGCGGCGGCCGATTGGGCGGAGCATTTCCGGAAAATGCCGGAAGTGAAAGCGGTGCTGTCGGCGCGCACTCTGCTCGACCTGAAACTCGATGGTTTCACGCTCGATGAATGGGCGCGACTCGGCGGCACCGGGGAGGAAGCGATCGAGCTGGGCGATGGCGCCGGCATGGAGACCTTCAAGGGCAACTTCGTGTCCCGCGACCTGAAGTCAGTGGCGCTGTATATCATCAAACAGGGCGGGGTGGGCACCCGGCAGTTGCACCGCGCGGTGGAGGCCGACCTGTCCGAGCCGTGGCCGGATGCCACCGTGCGGGTGGTCGGCACCGAGTACATTCTCGATCAGATGGGTGAGGTCCTGAGCAGCAATTTTTCGTCGCTCATCCTCTACGAAATCCTGGCACTGGCCATCGTCATTCCATTCTTCATGCGCTCGCTGCGGCGCGCCTATCTGCCGATCATCACCGCGGTTTCCGCCCTGATCGCCTACTTCGTTATTTTCATCCTCTCTGACCGGTCGTTCGGAGTCATGAACCTCGCCGGCCCGGGATTGATTCTGGTGATCGGTCTCGCCGACGCGATTCACATGCAGCAGAAGTTCGACGACGCGCGTGCGGTCGGCCACGGCATTCACGAATCGATGCGGCTGATGTTTCAAAGTGTTGGCAAGGCCTGCATGCTGACGTCGCTGACCACCGCCTGCGGCTTTCTGAGTCTGACCATTGCCCGCCACAAGGAAGTTCACGAGTTCGGCATCTGGTGTGCGATCGGTGTTGCTACCGCTTATGTGGTGGTGATGACCATGCTGCCGGTGGCGCTGGCGTTCTTTCCGGGCAAAGGCAAAACGCTGCCGATGCAGTCGCTGCTCAACACCCGCGCGCTGCGCAAATGGGCGGCACCGGTGACGGTTCTGCTGGTGATTCTTGCCGCCGGCACGTTTCGCACCACGGTCGATTCATCGCTCGATCAGGAGCTGCCCGATTCCGCCGAAGTGGTGCAGAATGCCAACTGGTTTGCCGAAAATTTCCGTGGACTGGATCGTATCGAAGTCGAGCTCAAAGCCAACCTTCGCGACAGTTCGGTGTTTGCGCTGGTCGAGGAAATGCAGCGCGACCTGCGCGATTTCCCCGGCATTTCCGGTTCGCGTTCCTACGTCGATGCGATTCGGATGACCCTGGCACCGGACGTGGTCGAAACTGAAGACGGGCCGATGCTCGGAATTCAGGCACTGAGCTCCGGCGGCAGCTTTCCGCGCAATCTGCTCAACCGCGATCTCAACCGCGCCTGCATCGTCTTTTACCGCACCGGTGGCTTCGGCACGGAAGCCTATGAGGGATTCCGCGACCGCATTCACGAGTATTCGAAAAGGCTGCCCGACGGCTCCGAGCTGTCGATGAACGGCAACTTTCCGATGTTCTACGAGAGCACCACGTTGATCTCACAAACCATGGTCGTCAGTCTGATCTGTTCGCTGCTGCTGATCACGCTGATTCTCATGGTGGTGTTGCGCTCGGTCCGCTTGGCGCTGCTGTGTCTGGTGCCGAATGCGATCCCGCTGCTGGTGGTTGCCGGCATCAGTGGCTGGGTCGGCGCGCCACTGCACCTCGGTATTCTGATCGTGTTTTCGGTCGGACTCGGGCTGGCGGTCGATGATACGATTCACCTGATGGTGCGCTTCAAACAACTGCAGAAGGAAAAACCGGACGGCGACCTGCGCGAGTTGATGGACGACGCGATTGTTTCGACCGGGTTTGCCATTTTGTTGACCTCGATGGTGCTGTTGATCACCGGCGCCTGCTTTCTCAGTTCCAGCTTCACGACGCTGCGCTGGACCGGCGTCACCCTCGGCGTGGTCGCGGTGGCCGCGCTGCTCGCCGACCTCATGGTGCTGCCGTGGTTGGTCGAAAAATTTGATCGCAGTTCCAAACAACGTAAACCCGCCCTGCAAGCTCTCGAATCATGAAATCTTTCAGTCACGCTTTTTCGGGAATCTGCGTCGCCCTGATCGCATGGGGCGGGCAGGCCACCGCCGCTGAGATTACTTACAGCGAGCACATCGCGCCCTTGCTTCAGCAAAAGTGCGTCGATTGTCATCGCGAGGGTGAGAGCGCGCCGTTTGCCCTTACCAGCTACGCGTCCACCAAACGTCGGGCCCGCACCATTCAACGGGTCGTCGACGATGGCTTCATGCCGCCGTGGCATGCCATTGGTGGCGATGTCGCCATCGATGGCGATCGGCGGCTCAGTGCCGACGAGTTAAAAATACTCAAGGCGTGGATCGCCGACGGAACCCCGGAGGGCGATCCCGAAAAGTTGCCGGCGCCCCGGGAATTTCCCGATGGCTGGAAATTGGGCGAACCCGATCTGATTTTGAAGATGGCGGATGCCTATGAGTTACCCGCGGAGGGTGCCGACATCTATCGCAACTTCGTCATTCCGACCGGACTGAAAAAGCAGCGCTATTTAAAAGCCATCGAGTTCCGTCCCTCGGCGCCGGAAGTGGTGCATCACGCGATTTTTTTCATCGATGTCGACGGTCGCGCGCGCGCCGTTGATGAGGCCGATGAAGAGATCGGCTTCGCCGAAATGCCGGTCGGTGAGGGCAGCGGTCGCAACATCGGTGCCTGGGTGCCGGGCACATTGCCGCGCCCACTTCCGGATGGCCTGTCGCGAACGCTTCCGCCGCAAAGCGACGTTGTGCTGCAAATTCATTTTCATCTCAGCGGTAAAGTCGAGCGCGAGCAGTCGACCATCGGTCTTTACTTTGATGACAAACCGCCGGTCAAGCCGTTCACGTCGATCCAGCTGCCGCCGGTGTTCGGTGCGTTTTCGGGGATCGACCTGCAGCCCGGTGCCGCCGAAGTGGTGGTCGCGGACTCGTTCGTGCTGCCGATCGATGTGCATGCCTTTGGCGTTCAGCCGCACTCTCACTACCGCGGTAAATCGCTGCGAATGACCGCCGATCTGCCCGATGGGAAAACACTGACGGTGCTCAACATTCCCGAGTGGGACATGAACTGGCAGGAGGAGTATCGTTTCAGCGAGCAGCTGTTTCTGCCCAGGGGGACGCGTCTGAATTCGACCATCGTCTGGGACAATTCCGCTCAGTCGGTCAGTAATCCGATCGTGCCGCCGGTGCGCGTACGCTGGGGGCTCGAGTCTTACGACGAAATGGGCAGCATCGATTTGATGGTCGTGCCGACGGGAAAAACCAAACAAGCCAACGCCGCCATGAAAACGCTGCGCAATCGCTATCGCGAACACGTTGTCTGGACCGCCGGCAGTCACGTCCTGTCCGATGACAAGCTGACCATCTTCGGCAAACTGCGAGATCAGGCGATCGGGAACTTCGACGCCAATGGTGATGGCCTGCTCGACGTCGATGAGCGGGAGCTGGCGCGCAGGGAACTGGGTAAGAAGACGCTGCCCTAGCGTTCGGGGCGGCGACCGGCGTAGCGGAATTTTCTGCGTGTGCTCATCGAACTCGCTCCGCTGCAGGACTCGTCCACGGTGGCACGACAGGAGTGTCGTACTTCCTTGGAACACCGGCAGGAACGACACTCCTGTCGTGTCCGTTGCCTTGGTAGCGCTGAGGTCGCGGGCCTCAGTCCAACACCCGGATCTTCAGATTGCGATACCAGCACGGATCCTTGTGATCGGTCAGCAGGATGTGGCCGCTGACTTTTTCGCCGAAGCCGGGATATTTTTTGAACTTGGTCAGGGCGACCTGTTCAATCACTGCCGGGCTGCCGCAATCATACTCGAGCACCTTCGATCCATTGAGCCAGTGCTCGACGTGTTTGCCGCGCACCACGATGCGTGACGAGTTCCATTTGCCCATCGGCTTGTTGGGTTTGTCTTTCGCCGGAGCGACCACGAGATAGAACGCGGCGTTGCTCGATTCTGCACTTTTCACCGTCGGGCTGTTGTCATCGATCATTTGATATTCGTGTCCGACCGCTGCACCGCGTTCGGCGGTGATCATGTACTTCACGCCGTTGTTGCCGCCTTCGGTAAGTTTCCACTGCCAGGCGAACTCAAAGTTTTCGAAGGTGTCGACCGTCATGATGTCGCCCGGGCGGATGCCCTCCTGCTTGTGAAGCGTGCCGTCCTCGATCACCCAGCCTTCGGCGGGAAAGCTGTCTGTGGCGTAGCTGCGCCAGCCTTCGATGTTTTTGCCATCGAACAGCAGCTTCCAACCGGCGGTTTTTTCGGCGGCGGTGAGGGTGTTGGCGGCGGCCTTGTCGTCGTCGGCAAGACAAGGTGACGTCAACGCGGCACAGGCGGCGGCGAGGACGAGGGCAGAGAGCTTGGAATACAATGCGTTCATCGAAGGAGAGCAAACCACGGAACCCGCGGAATACACGGAAATTTTTGAGATTTGAACCCAAGTCGAATGGGATTGGCGGAGGAGCGAAATTGCAGTTTACTTGAAAAGTGAGTTCCCCTGTCGGAGCAACGAATGATCGTCCAGACGCTAGGAAGCGCTTTTCTAAACGAATGGTGGTGGCTTTTATCCTTTTGGTCGGACTGGGCCTGGTAATGTCGCTCCCGATATTTTCCCGCATTTCTATTGGTGATCCACTGGTGAACGACATCAGCGAGGTTCGCACCTTGGTACTTGCGCTGCGTACCTTTGCTCATGACAACGGTGATCAGTTTCCGCAAACCCTGAACGAGTTGCTTCCCGATTACATCGATGATTCGCGGTTGTTCACCACCAGCTATACCGGGTCGGGGAAAAGCCATTCGTACATTTATCTGAACGGAGTTTCCGGCATTGCAGCTCCCCGAACGCCATTGGTCATCTCACCTCCGTTGCCTTCGCCGCACGAAGGTCTGCGTGTGGTGGGATTTGTCGGAGGTAATGCAGCCCTGGTAAAGATGACAACTGCGCAGGTCGAAGCCGCTAAGAAAGGGCAATGGCCGTCACCGTAAATAGTGGCTTGCGCTGCCCGCTCCGACTTCGCATCTGGGCCAAATTGTAAGGCTGGCGCTTTGCACGTTTCGCTTAACCCTGCGGATTACCTGACCCGTTTCGCTCGGCTGCCTGCCTCGATGCGTTGGTGCGGAGGGGCTTCGAGGGGCTTCGAGGGGCACACACTTCGAGAGGCAAGCGGAGCGCTTGCCCTGCAACTCACTGATCGCGGACCGCTAATCGCCCATGGTGTCGCTACTCCGTAAGCGTTCCCCATACAGCTGGAAGTCCCTGTCATTATAAAACTCAAACGGCCAGTGAATTGGGGGAACCACCGAGACGCAATCCACTATGCTATATTAGCTGGCTAAATCAGAGCGAGCAGATCTGATGGTGTCATGGCAGCGACGGGAGAAGTTGCGAAATCGCCGACGTTGCGAGTGGCGATGTAGTCGACTTTTGCAAACTCAGCAATTGCCGCTTGCATGGCATCTTCGAAGTCACTGAATCCAAATTCAATCGCCCTGCGGATCTCAGGTGTTCCGCCACGAGGAACGGTGACGTTCTTGAGAAGTAGCGGCAGAGCTTTCAACGACCATTCTCGACCGGAAGATTTTCGGGAAATGTACCAGATGTTTGAAATCGTGTGCCATGCAATCACCATCTCGATGCCGTTCTTCCCGCAGGCTCGCAATAGCGCAGTGCTTTCGGCTACATTAGGTTCTCTGCGCTGAACCAGATCAACCAAGATGTTGGTGTCGAGTAAGACCTTCAAATTTGCGAGCCGTGTTTGTCGAGGAGATATTGCAATCGAGGATCACCTTGCACGGAGTCGCCGTTGATCTCAATTTGACTCATCGCCGAGAGAAAATCCTCAAGCGGATCAGTTTCCTGGGCCTCGGAATCAGAAGCTTTTGTCAGCAGCGAAACACAGAAATCAGTGACCTTTCCCAACGCTTGAGCTGGGAGTTCTTTGATTTGCGCAAGGATATCCTCCGTCTTTGTCATTTGTTCTCACCGAAAACGTCCCCTCGACTCTACCACAACGAGCGTGATTAGGAAACTGTTGAAGGATGGACCAAGGCAGAAGCGCTTGCCCGGAATTTTACGGCTGCCTGCCCCGGTGCGTTGGCGCGGAGAGGCTTCGTGAGGCCTGACCGTGATCTTGAGCGTCGCTCGCTTCGAGTGGCGAGCGGAGCGCTCGCCCTACAATTTCCCAGTCGCGGAGCGCTGGTCGCCCGTCGCCAATTGAGTCGCTAATCCTTTACCGTCCGATACAGCTGCTCACCTTTCTCATCGTAAAACTCAAAGCTCGCCTCGCCGGTCTTCGACACGACGACTCGCAGAAATCCGCCGGACGGTTCTTTTTGCGAATGTGGTTGGACGATGGTGCGGTCGGGATCGGTGGACTTGTTGTTGCCGGGGTTGCGGCCGAGGCGCGCGTTGGCGTCGCAGATGGCGCCGCTGGAAAATTCTTCGATGCCGGTCGGATCGATCGAGTGATACTGCCAATGCCGGTCGCCGCACAGGATGGCGAAGCCCTGGTGATGCAGATCCTGGCTGACAACCCAGTCAAAAAAGGCGCGTCCCTCGTGGCGGAAACCGTCGTGATTGACGTGATTGTCGATCTTGTAGGCGTCGTCGGGACCGATCATCGGCGTAGGAGAGATCAATAGTTTGTGGGTGGCGTCGCTCTCAGTAAGTGTCTTTTTCAACCACGCGATCTGCTCCGCGCCCCACAGGGTTTTGTCGGGTCCGTCGGGCATTTTGTTGGGGCTGCGGTAATCGCGGCCTTCGACCAACCAGATCTGCAGGTGCTTGTTGATACGAAAGGTGCGGTAGGTCGGCGCAGTGTCGTCGCCGGGTGGCACGACCGGCACCTGTTCACGGAAAATGCGGATGCCGAGATCGCTCGAGGGAGCGCGATCACCTGCGCGGTCGCAGTCGTTGTAGCGGTGATCGTGATCGTCTTTTTCCCAATAGGTGGGCGTGCTGCAGAACAGGTCGACGAAGCGCGGCTGCACGAACTGGCGATGCCACTTGGCGCGCATGCTCGGGGTATCGGTGCCTTCCAGTTCGTCGCGGCTGTCGTAGTAAACGTTGTCGCCGGTGCCGACAAAAAAGTCGGGTGCCGGTTGCAGCTTCAGCATCGATGCCAGGGCGGGATAGCCGAGATGTTTGTCGGGACCGTCGTAGGGAGGGTCGTTGCGATAGCCGAAGTGAAACTTGGTGTAGTTCATGCCGGTGACGACCACGAAGGATACGTCGCGAGTGGCGGCGTCGGCACCTGCGAGAGTGCGAAAGGTGCCGGCCGGTCCAGGTGTGGTCGACTCGCGGTCGGGGCCGTAGTGAAGGCGATAGTGATACAGGGTGTCGGAGCTGAGACCGGTGAGTTGGGCTTTGAGAATAAAATCGTTCTGCGCTGTGGCCGCTTCCAGTCCGGTGCGTTTCGAATCGCTGAAGTCGGCGTTCTCAGAATATTCAAACTGCCCGACTCCGGCCATGCCCGGAACATCGAGCTCAACCAGTTCGGGACCGGCGATGGCAGTCAGCCGCGACTGCAAAATGGCGCTGCCGGTGTCGACCTCGCCGACCATGATGCCCTGGGCAAGGTGGATGTCGGCGGCAGCAATCGCTGCGCTCAGAGAAATGCCAATGGCCAGCGTCGCGAGTGTTAACGTTAGTTTCATATAAAACAGCTTGGAAATTCGAAGTCGGCGCATTTCGTCACCTACCGTGGTGGCGTCGGCGATTCCGAATTCGGACGTATGTAAACGACTGAGTTGCCGATGACGACTTCGTAGTCCGCCAGCATGGCCACGTACTGAACCGCATCGAGAAGGGTAATGTTTTTTAGTTTAAGAGTGATCAAGGTGGCAGAGGCGCGCGGAGCAGGATCATTCAAATTTTCTCCAGCATCGAGTCTCTCTGCTGGTGTAATCGGCTCCGGCTTACCCTGAATCAGGACAAAATTATAATCGGGAGGAGTTGCCGGGCAGGTGTCGCCTTTCGATGTCAGGAACTCCAGTGCTATCGGAAAGGGAGTGTCGGTAAATTCCAATGAGGGAATCGTTTTGGCCTTCAGTTTATCCCGGCTCGCCGCGATCAATTCGGGATTGTCTGCAGTGATTCCGGGTTGCTCGTTTGGCATCAGGGGCAGCAGGACGACGGCATTTTCGTCGACTCGAATTTTGCAGTCGGCCAGGAGTGCGACCACATCGAGGGCATCTTTCAGAGATAGGTGGGTAAGTTGGACGCTGACAGTTCTTTGAGCCAGTGGCTGCGATGTTGAATGAAGGGGAGCTATGACCAAATTGACCCCCGCCGTCGATTTGTCCTCACCAGTTCTGGAGGGATCGAGTTCGATGCTCTTTTGGCGAAAAAAATCAATCGCTACGCTGAGCGGCGTATCTTTAAAAGTTGCCGAGGGCAGGATGATCGAGTCCAGCTTCTTTCGAATGGTGCTGGATTCCGTCGCGATGGAGGTATGCTCGGCTTCCCCTAAACCGGAGAAACTTTGTTCACCGGCAAGGGCGACCATCACCAGTCCCAGCATCAGTGCCGCCAATACGGCGGAGAGAGCGTGAAATAAAGGGTGTGTTGTTATATCCCGCATAAATCTTTCCCAAGTTTGCCCTTTTTCGAGTGACCAGTTCAAGCGTGATAGAGCTGAATGTTGACCTGAACATGGTGTCGGATCGCATCGCATGAGCGCCTTCCTGGTTGCCTCTGCGCTATTTTCTTTTAATAGATGAGCATGCAAACCATCCGCTGGGGAATTATTGGGGTCGGCCGCTTCGGGGCCATTCATGCGCGCGTGTTGGCGTCGTTGCCGGGCTCGGAGGTGGTGGCATTGTCGGCGCGCCGGGCGGAGCGGTTGGCAGAAGTGGCTGCGGAATTCGGTGTCGATGACGCGAAATGTTATACCGATTTTCATGAGCTTCTGGCGGATCCGGAAGTCGATGCGGTGAGCATCACCACGCACTGGCAGCAGCATCACGAGGTGGCGCTGGCGGCCCTGGCGAGCGGCAAGCACGTGCTGTTGGAAAAGCCGATGGCGGCGACGGCGCAGCAGTGTCGCGAGGTGTTGGCAGCGTCGCAGGCTGACGCGGCGCGTGGATTATTTATGATCGGTCATGTGTGTCGTTTTGATCCCCGGGTGACCTTGGCCAGGCAGGCGATCGATGAGGGGCGCATCGGGCGGATCGTATCGATGCATGCGCGGCGCAATTTGCCGAAGGCGCCGGGCAATATCCGGCTCGACAAAATTTCGCCGCTGGTCGGCGACGGCATTCACGATGCCGACTTGATGATGTGGTTTCTCGGTCGGACGCCGTCGAGTGTGTATGGACGCACGGTCAAGGTCGGCGACTACCAGCACGCCGACCTCGGCTGGGCGATGCTGCACTTTGACGACGAGGCGATCGGCGTGGTCGAGACGGTGTGGTGCCTGCCGGAAAATGTGCCGACGGTGATCGATGCCAAATTTGAGGTGATCGGCACGGAGGGCATGCTGAGTATCGATTGTGCCAATACCGGCCTGACCATTCTCGATGGGAACGGTGCCAAAAAGCCGGACACGGCCTACTGGCCGGAGCAGCACGGCCGGCTGGTCGGGGCATTGGCCAACGAGCTGGGCTACTTTGCCGAATGCGTGCGCCGTGGCACGCCGCCGTCAGTGATCACCCCGCTCGAAGCCGCGCAGGCGATGGCGGTCATGGAAACCGCCGAGGCGTCGGCACAGTGTGGCACACCGCTGGATTTTTCGTTTTAGCGCCCGGTTAAGGATGAATGGGGCAATCCGGAAAGTAGGATGGGATTGCATCCCGTCTCCGTTCCGTGGCGTTGGCAACCATGTGATAAATGACGTCGTGTCGCGACATCAGGCTGAGCTGGAATGTTCTGGGGCGCCGACAGGCTTGCAAGACGTTCGGGACGGCTTATAAAGCCATGCTGCGAAACACCTGCGTCAGTGTCGGGTTTTTGTTCATTGCTGTTTTTCTCAAAGACCAGCTGGCCAGTTCTCATAGATCGTAGGTTTTGCCAGACCACTAACGCGTATCGGTCATTGCCGCGGAGCCCATTCGTGGGCATAAACGGGGCAGTATCATGAAGCGAATTTCTGCCTTTACCCCTTTCTGTCTACTTGCCCTGGCGGCCTTACTGCCGATGACTTCCACGCTGGTTGCGGCCGACGCGAAGAAGCCGAATTTCATCATCATTTACACCGATAACCTTGGCTACGGTGACATCGAGCCGTTCGGTTCAACAGTGCATCGCACCCCGAACCTGAACCGGATGGCAAAGGAGGGGCGCAAGTTTACCCATTTCTGTGTTACCGCCGGCGTGTGCACTCCGTCGAGGGCGAGCATCATCAGTGGCTGTTATTCGCAGCGGGTCGGCATGCACACCAATCCGCGCGACGGCTGGGTGTTGCGACCGATTTCCCCGTACGGCCTGCACCCTGACGAAGTCACCATCGCTGAAGTGCTCAAGGATCAGGGCTACGCTACGGGGATGGTCGGCAAGTGGCATCTCGGTGATCAGGAGCCGTTCATGCCTTACAATCAGGGCTTCGATTGGTTCTTCGGCGTTCCGTATTCCGACGACATGACTGAGCGGGTGTGGAAGCAGGACGGTTCGCACTGGCCGCCGTTACCGCTGATGGAAAACGACAAGGTGATCGAGGCGCCTTGCGATCGTGATGGTTTGACCAAACGCTACACCGAACGGGCGATGCAATGGATTGCCGAGCACAAGGATGAGCCGTTTTTCCTCTACTTTCCGCAGGCGATGCCGGGCAGTACCAGCACGCCGTTTTCGAGTGAGGCGTTCAAGGGCAAAAGTAAGAACGGCCCGTGGGGCGATTCGATCGAAGAACTCGATTGGTCGATGGGTGTCATGCTCGATCAGTTGGTTGAGCTGGGGATCGATGAAAATACTTTCGTCATCTGGACTTCGGATAACGGCGCACCGATCAATCGAACGCCGGGAGATATTTCACGCGGCTCGAATCAACCGCTGCACGGTCGCGGCTACACCACCAGTGAGGGCGCGTTCCGCGTGCCGACCATCGTCTGGCAGCCGGGCAAGGTTCCGGCGGGAACGGTGTGCGACGAACTGGCCTCGACCATGGATCTGCTGCCGACCTTTGCCAAACTTGCAGGAGGCAGTGCGCCGACTGATCGCATCATCGACGGCAAGGACATCGCTCCGCTGCTGTTCGGTGAGGAGGGGGCAAAAACGCCGCACGAGGTTTATTACTACTACGCCTCCGAGCAACTGCAGGCGATTCGATCGGGCGACTGGAAGTTGTTCCTGCCGGTCAAGCCGGCGGGCAATCATCCGTTTTTCAGCTCCAAATTGAAACCGCAGCCGCTGTTGTTTAACGTCGTCACCGACATCGGCAGCGAACACAACGTCGCCGATCAGCATCCGGAGATCGTCGCCAAATTGACCAAGCTGGCCGATGTGGCACGCGCCGACCTCGGGGATCAAGGCATAGCCGGTGCCGGTCAACGCGAGCGGGGCCATTTTGAAAATCCGATTCCACAGGTGTTGAAAAAGTGATGATGCGGCTACGCGTTTTTGGCCTGTTGTTGGGCGCAGTTTTTTCGGTCGGTTTTGGCTCGGCTCCTGCCGTTGCAAGCCCCCCGAACATTCTTATTATCACCTGCGATAATCTCGGCTATGGCGACCTGCAGATGTATCGGCCGCAGTCGCCGATCCGCACGCCGCACCTCGATAAGCTGGCTGCGCAGGGCGCGCGCCTGACCAACTACTATACGGCGTCGCCGACCTGCACGGTGTCGCGTGCCTGCCTGCTCACCGGGCGCATTCCGCAGCGACACGGTCTGGTCAATCAACTCGGCGGGGTGAAGGGCAACTACGGCGTCGGCTTGAGCCATGACGAGATTCTGATCTCGCAGATTTTGCAAAAGGCACCGGCGGCGTATGCGACCGCCTGCTTTGGAAAATGGAACGTCGGTTTCGCCGGGGGATCGCGCCCGACCGAGCGCGGCTTCGATGAATTCATCGGCCACGCTTCGGGTAACCTCGATCACTATCACCATCACTATCACGACAAACACGATCTCTATGAGGGCACGGAGGAGTTGCATCGCGAGGGCGACTACGTGACGGACATTTTTGCCGATGCCGCCGTCGACTTTATCGAGCGGAAAAGCGCTGACGAGGCTCCGTGGTTTATCTATCTGCCGTTTAATGCTCCGCATTTTCCCAGCCAATCGAACAAGAAACCGGGACAGCCAAATATCTATCAGGCGCCGGACGAGGCCTTTCAGGAACTCGGGATGTCGCCCGGGGAAACCGATCCCAAAAAGCGTTACGACGCCGTGGTCTACTGGTTGGACAAAGCGATTGGAAAGGTGTTGGCATCGCTGGATGCGGCAAATGTCAGCGACGATACTTTTGTGTTCTTCATGTCGGACAACGGCGGCTTTCGACTGAATCGTGAGGGACTCGATGTGGGTATCAACGATCCGCTGCGGTCCGGCGGAGTGACCTGCTGGGAGGGTGGCTTGCGCGTGCCGGCGGTGGTGCGCTGGCCGGGGAAAATTGCGGCGGGCAGCGTGATTGATGAGCCATTCTGGTCACCGGATCTGCTGGTGACGAGTGCTGCTCTGGCGGGTGCTGAACTTCCGAATGACCGCACTTACGACGGCAAGAATGTGTTGCCGGTGCTCACTGCAGGCGCAGCCTCACCACACGGGTCGTTTTACTTCGAGTTCCGCAACCACGCGGCGTTGCGCAAGGGGAAGTGGAAGATCGTGCGCGAAGATCCGAAGCACGACTGGCACTTGTTTGATCTCGAAGCGGACGTCGCGGAGTCGAAGGATCTCGCGGGTGAAAAGGTCGGTAAACTGAGCGAATTGAAATCGACCTTTGCGGAGTG
>CBDULB010000134.1:0-16542 GCA_965367965.1 uncultured bacterium
CGTCTCCGGACAGCGCGTCCGCCGGTGCCGCAACGGCAAGCGCTTCGCCAGTCCGCTGCGCTGGCTTGGTGTCAGCGGTGTCAGCGGTGTCAGCGGGCGCTGCAACCGTTGAGGCGGAGCTTGCGCCCGCCGTGGTATTCGGGGCCTTTGCCTGTCCGGAGGGCGACTCTACCTGCGTCAGCACCTCAGGGCTGGTGCGATTGATCGAAGCGTTCGACGGCGGCGCTTTCTGCGCGGGGTGCGCCTGCCTGGCTTCGACGATGGAATGATCCGTGGACTTAGTTAAGGTAGTCAGGGAGAACAGAATAAAGGCGAGCAACAGTCCGGCAGCGAGGCCGGCCGCGATCCCCAATTTCAACGGCACCGGAGTGAGGGAAAAGTCGTGAAATGGCCAGCGGCGTGGGTTCTCGCGGGGCAGCTGTGGCGACGATTGCAGCTCTTCGTGTGAACCATTTGTGTGGGCCGAAGCCGAAGCCGAGGCCGCTGGAGTGCGGTGCCGGTGAGGCGAACGATGCTCCGCAGAGAGGGGCGACGCTATTGGAGGGGGAATACTTTCCGGCGACGCGGTATCGCTACTGTCGACGGTCAGTGGAATCGGCGTGATATTACGTCTGCGGCTGCGTTTGCCGGTGCGCGGCCGGGCCTGCGTCTGCCCGCTGCCGGCAGTCGAGCCATCGATCGCAGCTTTAACCGGCGGCGGCGGAGTGTCTTCGATGGGGGACGGCTGAGCGCCGTTCGGCTGAGCTTGCTCAGTTTGCTTCGGTCGTCCGAGTTTGTGCAGCACGTGCAGAGGAACGGGCGCGGTGTCTTCAATCGGGGCCGGCTTCGCTTCGTCGAAGTCTGCCGCTGGCGCCACCGTCGGAGGGGGCGCCTGCCTGCCCACGATGCTTAGGGCGTGCGATGATTTGGCAGATCGGTAAAGCTTCTCCCGAACCTGATCGGCGGATTGCGGGCCGCCGGCAGTGGCGGGGAGTTCCGCCCAGTGAAGCCAGCGCAGCCGATCATCGGCAAGGTCGGGGCGTTGTTGCCGGAGTTCGCGTGCGTGCGTCGCGGCCATTTCTGTGTCTGCCCGTCGCGCGGGTGTGCCGTCGCTGAGGTGCCCTGTCAGAGCGCTCCGGTAGAGTCTCAACAGTGAAGCGATCAAGTGCCGGTGGCGGGGTTGGTCTGGTTTGCCCGTTTTTGCTGTTTGCTCGACGAGGGTGAAGTCGCAGATCTTAAAAACGAAACAACTTGCCGAGGGCCAGTCCAGCTTCACATCGGCCGCCTCAATAATGACATCGCGGTCGGAATAATTTTCCCAGGCCACGGCCCACGACAGGGTGTCTTCGACCAGGGCCTCGAAGTCTTGAGCAGAGATGGCGGCTTGCTGGATCACGGTGGCGAGATCGACGCCGTCGACGACCTCAGTGACCATGCACAGATCATTTCCGGTTTTCTCAATGTCGAGAATTTCGATCGATCGGGGGTGATCGAAAATGGCCAGCAGTTGCGCTTTTTCTCTGAAGGCGTGCTCCCCGGGGGTGCCCAGATATTCGGGATTCAGCGATGCCCGGGTCACCGTGCAGCCCTGTTTATCGTCCCACGCCTGACGGTAAAGTGTCAGCTTCAGCGGGCGGGGCTCAGAAAACTGGCGATAAGGGGAAGCCATCGATTCGATAGATTTCGGGGCCTGGCTATGCAGGCCTGCCGTTAAGTTAGACTCGCGAAGAGTGCGGCGAAGTCACGAATCCGGCAAAATTCTTTGCGGCTACCTTGCCGGCCGATCCCGGGTGGCTGGCGATAGGGGGCGTTGAACGCTTTTTGAAATTATTATAGACGTTACTTTTATTTTTGATATTATGCGTGCTCAATTTTATCAAAATGAAGACGCAGATTTGTTATCGGTATCTCTTCGCCGTTGCCCTGGCTTCAAGCCTCGGCGCCTGCGCCCACACCGTTGAATACCCGTTGTCGGAAGCGGACCGGCAGGTGGGCGGTTCGGTCGGTGGAGTTCTCAAGATCGAGCGCCTGGTCGACGATGCTCCCGCAACCGAAACCGTGCGGGTCCGGGTCGGCGACCAGGAGTGGCGCAGTAACGCGCGCTCGGGTTACCGCGACGAAGATCTCTCAGCGGGCGTGTCGCATGCTGTCGCCCGGCATTTCGAGCACAGCGGTCTGTTTGACCGGGTCGTCCCTCATGACCAGACCTGCGATGACGCCGATTACCGACTCACCGGTCGCATCTACGATTACAGTTCGATGGGACAGATCAATGGTAAGGCCGAGAAGATCGTTAACTACGGAACCATGCTCGGCTCGGTGCCTGGAGCTGCCGCCACGCTTGCTTATACGGCGCGGCAAAAAGCCAATGTCAGTGCCCACGTCGAACTGCGCGACGTCAAGATCGAGGAGCAGCGCAGCCGGCGAATTCCGTGGTCGTGGAAATCGATTTCCCGGCGCGAAGCCGATCGAGTCCATTTTTTAAAGGCCGATACCACTCCGGTCTACCAACGGGCCGACCGGCTGCTCGGTGAAGTGGTCGGCGAAATGATTGACGAAATTGGCGAGTCTGTCGGAGCGCACCCCGGCGCCGGGAAGCCACGCCCGGTCAAACGCAATCGAAGATTCCGGCCCTGACTGAAGCTCCGCCTCCCTCCCGCGACCCCTTACAACAAACCTCATGAAGAAGTTCATAAATGTCTGCACGAATAGTTGCCTTGCTCTGTTGATGGTAACTCTGCCCGCGGGCTGCGCGGATCTGAGCGCACGCCAGAAGCTGGGCACGGTCCTGCTCACCGCGGGAGTTGCCGGCCCGTTCCTCGGCGGTTCCGACAAAACCAAGGCCGCGACCGCCGTCGCTGCGACGGCCTCCGCTGCCGTCGCCGGAGCGGGTGCAACCATACTTATTCTGGAGCGGCGCAAGGCGACCGCGCAGCAGGCCGCCGAGGCCGAGGCCAATGCCCGGCGAGCTCTCGCAGAGATGAGCGATGAGCGGCGCGAAGCGCTGCGCCGCGACGAAGTCCGTTACCTGGCGGTTGATACCGTCCCTTCCAAGGACACGCGGGGACAGGGCGATATCATGGTGTGGGATACCGAGCAGGATCGATTGCAGTCGTCAACGGCCTACGACGTTCGCATCGCTCCGGAGAACGGTTCGCGACTGGAACTCGACACGGTGATTACCGAGTACGTGGGCGACGGCTCCAGTTACGCGGAGTAAGCACCCCGTTAGCTCCTTCGCTGAAACTACCCGATCGGGAGGGGCACACGTCGTCGCATTTTTCCGGCGAAACGGGATATCACTGCAGTGCCATTCGTACCTGTACCGGTGGCCTCAGCCAGTGCGTTCAGCTGGTCTCCGGTCTCCGGTCACGGGTTGGAGTTGAAGCGCAGTTGCCCTCTCAAGTGGCAGACCGGCTAGTTTTCCTCGAGGATCTGCAGAGCGATTTTCTTGAGGTCGGACTTTTTCATGAATTGAAATGAGGGCATCGGTGGCAGCTCGGGAGTTTTGTTTTGCGGGTTGATTGCCCACTCGACGATTCCGTCGGGGTTGCCGGCGTAGCGTTTGCGGATCTCGGCGAATGAAGGACCGACGACTTGCCGGGTGGGATGGTGGCAGGCGACGCAGGCTCCAATTTGAGCGGGCGGGACCGACGTGTCTCGAAGTCGCGTGAGTTCGGCCGCGTCTTTTTTGGGGATGTTTTGGTAGCCGGGAAAATTCGTAAAAGCGGCGCCGGCTTCGTGAATGGTGGCAAAGATCTCCAGACCGGGAGCGGCGTCGAAATGCAGGTGCAGGGTATCGACGGGACGCAGTTGCGGAATTTCGACAAACAGCTTGGTGCCATCGCCGATGCGGTGGACGGAGCGTACGTCGAGCCAGTCGTGGCCTTCGCGGTCGGCATGATTTGCGGAATATTCCGGTGATCCATAAGCGGGCCCGTAGCGATAATTCCACTGCTGAGCGAACCACTTTTCTCCGGCGGAAAATGTTTCTGGAACGGGCTCGGCAAAAGTGAGCAGCAAGCCATTGTCTCTGGTCTCGTGGCTGACGGGATACGGGTAGCGTTCACCGCCGGTGTAGCGCACACGCTGTAATGATCCGTCGTCGATTCCGTAATTTCCCCAGCCCTGGGCGCCGGCGACATAGAGTTGGCCGTCGAAAGGGGAGAAACGTCCGCGGTGGGATCCCGATAAAAAATCACCCGGCAGCGGGATCGCGGCCGCCTGTGAGCCTTCGCCGATGGTTTCCCGCAGTATGAGAAAGTGCTTCGCGAAGCCTCCGGAGAAATGCAGCCACTGGCCTTTGACCGGACCCCAGCGGTCGCTGTCGATGTAAGTCTGACCGCCGCTGGAGTTGTCGATTCCACGTGGCAGGTAGAGCATTGGCGGAACGTTGCCGCGTTTGCCATCCTGCGGGCCACCGGCGCCGAAATGCCCGGGACGGCTGACGTCGCAGATCGCACTCGCCGGTGTCCAGTTGCCTTCCTGGACGCTTGTCAGGATCGCGCTTCCGTCGGGAGAGATATCGAGGCCGTTGGGATTTCTCAATCCGGTTGCGAGGACTTCGAGTTCTCCGCCATCTTTCGAAACCCGGCACAGGCCCTGGTTACCCGAGGCAAAATACCAGCGGCCGGCAGCGTCGCGCTGCAGGCCGGTGATAAAGTCGTGCCCACCGGGGGACGTTTCCTGCACATCGGAAACGCATTCGTAGAAGTCAGCTTCGTCGTCGCCGTTGCGATCGTGCAGCGCGACGATCTGATCGCGACATCTGACGTGCATCGTGCCGTCGACGACTTTCACTCCGAGCGGTTGATGCAGGCCGGCGGCGAAGCGTTTCCAAGTCAGTTCGTCGCCGCTGCGGTCGCAGATCCAGACATCGCCGTGAATGTTGGCGACGGCGATGCGTTCTTCCGAGACGAAGTCAAACCCGCCGACGAAGAACAGGGCATTCCAAGGGTTGGCGTGGGGAAGGGCAAATGTGTCGATTGCGTAAGGCGTTCCGTCGCCGTTCTGGATCTGTGTTAAAACGTTTTGCGACCATTGAGACGGGCCGGAAACCGGTGGTTTGTCAGAGAACGTCACGACAACTTTACCCGCTTCCGCCGAGGCCGTGGTGTAGCGGATTTTTCCAGCTTCTTCGAAGGCAAACGAGACTTGCCGGCCATTGCGGTAGAGTCCGAGGTAGCTGGCCTGCGCAGACGGGGTGATCGTCTGGTCGAGTGGGACCTGCGTTTTTCCTCCGGCGGGAATGCCATGCACGAAGCCGCGTCGGGTATCGGACCACGCGACCAGGTCACCCTGCCACGCGGCGCGAAAGGTCAGGGTTTCCTGATCGAAGACGGCATTGAGACCGCTGGAGAGCTTGACGCTGACGGCGCGGGGAATGACCAGATCGAATCCACGAAAAACTCCACTGACCATCGATCCGTGATCCATGTCGCGAATTCGTCCGTCCCGCCAGGTGTCCTGGTCGTTCTGATTGCCCCAGTGTCCGTATTGGCCACCGTCGATTCCTGGAAATGGGGGCAGGATGTCCGGCAGTTCACTGCGGTTCATTTGTCCGTAGGCCAGAGCTTGCTTCGCGTAGAAATCATAAACCCGGTCGCGGTTGATGGCATTTTTCCAGTAGGGGGATTCATTGGGATTGAGAGGGGCCGGGGGAAAGCGCAGCGGCGGAGGGCCGGCCGATTTGAGCTCGTCGAAATTCCAGAGCGCATTCCCAGTATCACTCAGCGGGGCGAAAGGTTTTTCAGCAACGGTGCGGACATCTTCGTGGATGCCGCGGCGGATACGCACTTCGTCGATGGCGCCACGCAGTCGAAATCTGCCCTCGACGAGTTGTCCTATACCGAGTTTTCCCGGATGTTTTTTTCCTCCCGGCTTGCGGGTGATGGCGGTGTCGGCGACTTCGTCACCATCGAGGAACAGGCGCACACGGTCGGCCTCGTAGAGCATTGCGACGGCGTGCCATTTGCCGTCAGTGATGACTTTTTTGGTAGTGATGTGATCGGGCTTGGAGCCGGGAAGGTAAGCCGTGAGAAAGCCGTTGCCGTTCATGGAAAAAATTTCCCAATGGTCAGCAGATGCCTTGCTGTCGCTGGCGACGAGAATCTGGTAGCCGTCGGCACCCTGCAGCTTCACCCGGCATTCAACGGTTAACGGCGGCGTGCGCCGGAATTCCCCCGCTTCGACGGACATTCCGTTGGAGAGCGCGTTTCCAAAAGCGGGATCGAGGCTTTTGACCGCTTCAGGGTTGAGGGGCGTTGGCGCCACCGTGGCTGGGACGGGAAGCGCGCTGGGAACTGGCTTGTCACCGCCGGAACCGGGGCTGCCGATTTCTTTCAGCAACCAGCTCAAGCCATCGAGATTGTCCTGCAAACTCAGCTTGGCATCGGTGTTGCCCTGATGATCGAGAATCCCGACCGGGCCGTCGTAGCCGCTTGCGATGAGTGTCTTCAACAAAGGCAGGTCGTGCTCACCTTGTGCCAATGGCAGGATTTTAGGATTGGCTGCGGGGTTCATGCCATTCAGGTTCAGGCAGTACAGATAAGGTTTCATCAGCTCGAGAATCGCCGGCCAGTCTTCGATTCTTTCGTGCATGTGATGCCAGTTGTAGACGATGCCGACATGAGTATGCCCGCGCGCTCTCAGCAGTTTGCAGACGGCGACCATATTCTCAGGCTCGCCGCTCCATCCGCCGTGATTGTAGAGACCGAGCCTGCAGCTGAGCTCCGCGGTTCGCTTGGCGAGCGGCTCGAGTAAATCAGCCGCAGCCTGCACTTTTTCCTGCTGACCTGATGCTTCCGGTCCGGGAATTATCTTCCAGATCTGTGGATGAATCTGGTATTTCTCGAAAAGCCGGAATGCCTCTTCATGGCCTCCCCAGAAGGCGAAGAATTCGATGCCGTGTTTTTGATATTGGAGAATTTCGTCTTCGAATTGCCCGACATGCTCCGGACGCCAATCATAGGCGCAGCGGTTGATGCCAAGTTCACCGAGCATGATGGCCCGCTGTTCCGGGCTGCGCTTTTTTGCGTCGAAGGGAACGATGCACCAGGCGGCGAGGTTTTCCTTACGAAGATTTTCAGGCACCTCCGCGCCGGCGCTGAGTCCGTGCAGCAGCAGAGATAGAGTTACGAGCAGGTAAAGTTTCATACGAGTGCAATCGAGGGGGCCGTTTACCGGTGGCAGGACCGGTTGCCTAACCATTTACGGTGACCGAAGTTTCCTGCCGGGGTGCCATTTTGCCCGCCTTGATCACTCCGCCCTGAATGACTGCCTGCAGGTTGTCCCGGTTTTCGAGAAGCGAAATATCCGCGAGCACGTCGCCCTCGACAATGAGCACGTCGGCCAGTTTCCCCACTTCAAGCGTGCCGATTTGATCGTCCAGGCCCATGATCTCGGCCCCGGTTCTGGTCGCGCAGGTCAACGTTTCCAGCGGGGTGAATCCGACCTCGTTGGTGAAATAGGTCAGCTCTTTGGCGTAGTCCCCGTGAGGGTTCCAGCCGAAACCGTAGTCGCCGCCCATTCCGATCCGGCCACCCGCGCGCAGAATCCGCAATGCGCTCTCCGCCCCGCCATCGAGCGTTTCCCGGTGGCCGTCGATGACGCGCTGAGACAGTCCGAACTCCGGCCCCAGATCGACGCTGGCTTTTTCGAAGTAGAGCGCGGGGATCACCGGAACGTCTCGCTCAAGAATCATGGCGAGCGCCTCGTCATCGATGAAGGTGCCGTGTTCGAGGGTGTCGTAACCGGCGCGCAGCGCGTTCTTGATGCCCTCGGTGGCGCGGCAGTGTCCGGTGACTTTCATGCCGTGATTGTGCGCGGTCTGCACCACCGCGTCCATTTCTTCGAAGGTCATGCACAGCGTGTGGTGATCGTTCACATCCGGCGCGGCGGCGTCCCCGGTCGGATAGGTTTTGACCCACTCGATGCCGTCTTTGACCAGTGCCCGGACCGCCTTTCGTGCATCATCGGCACCGTTGATGATAAAAACCAGCCCCTCCATGCCGATTTTCCGGTATTCGGGATTCCAATCCATGAGACCTCCGGCGGAGCAGATCTCACGACCCGAAGGCGCGAGGCGCGGTCCGGGAATGAGATCGTTATCGATCGCGGTTTTTAACCAGACGTCGACGTTAAACAGGCAGCCTCCGGAGCGAGCCGCGGTGTAACCACATTCCAGAGCCAGTCGGCAATTGACCGAGGCCAGCAGTGAAACATACTCGACCGGGTACTTGATATCGAGATCCTCAAGCGAGCGGATGTTGAAATAGGTGGCATGAAAATGGGCTTCGACCAGACCGGGGAGAATCGACCCCTTGCCCGCATCGATCCGGCGGACATCTTCGGGCAGTGCAGGTGCGTCTTTTTTATCACCCGCGAAAGTGATCACACCGTTCTCGAAAATCACACAGCCATCGGTGATCGGCTCGACTCCGTTGCCATCGATGAGTCTGCCGTTGTCGATACAGGTGATTCCGGGTTCCGTATTCATACCCGCAGACTAGCTCAAATCAGCGCTGCAGGTCTAGAATCTCAGCCGCACGATTTTGAATAAAAGCGGCGCTACTACGAGTTGCCACGATGATGTTGTTTTCTCCATTCTCCGGGGGTGGCAAGGAAAAGTTTTTTGAATTCCCTCGTCAGATGAGCCTGATCGCTGAAGCCGCAATCGGCAGAGATTTCGGAAATCGGCTGGGCCGATTGCACTAAAGCGGCAGCTGCTTTGGCGAGGCGGAGGCGCTTCAAAAATTGCATCGGCGAAAACTGGAGATGTTTGCGAAAGTTTCTTTCGAACGCACTGGTCGACATTGTCACCAGTTCGGCGAGTCGGGAGTTCGTCCATGCCTGTGCAGGTTCCGTTTGCATCGCGCCGAGTGCCGGCGCCAGCCCGGGCACGGGAAAATCCGGTGCTTTCAAACCCGGCAGCGTTTCCGTGATGCCTGCTGTGGCAGCGATCCTGCCACTGTGGTTCTGGAGCCGAATCTTGGTGGTCCGGTTCCAGTGTGCCGCGCGATCGAATCCACCTACCAGTTCGATCCGGTTGGTGACGCGTTCTCCCTGCAGAACCCTGGTGTCATCGGCAAGGAACCCCTCCGCCAGCCACGGCGGCGATAGATCGAAGTCAGTCAATCCCACCGCGGCTTGCTGTGACGGTAAGGAGTAATTCAGCTGAAAGGCGCGATTCACTTTCAGGTAAATCCCTGACGCATCCTTGATCCAGAACTGCGTCCGGTCGAGGCAATCGAACAGAGATTCGATTGCTTCGTGCTGAAGATTTTTCAATGCGCTGGCGGAGGGCATCCGTTTCAATAGCTGAATGGCTGGGGACCTTCAAGGAGTCCCTTGAGAGTGATCCGTAAACTCACACCGGCCCTGACTGGCTGACTGTAAGCAAGTGCAACATTGTCGTCGCGATCTGATTCAGCGACCGGTCGGGCTTGACGAAAGGCGTAAACAACTGTGAAATCGTATTAGACGAAGGGAGTTCGCCCCTCAGCTCCCGTTCGATTCTCCGGATCGTTTCGATTCATGCCAACGATTGGCTTGTTGCGGGAGGTTCGGTTAACGCGAATCATCAGCAGTAATGCCTGACCCGACGACTCCAGAGCGAAGGCTTCGTATCGGACTCAAGGCGAGGATTTTCTTCGTCTTCTCCGCGGTTAGTCTGATGCTGATTGTGCTGTCCACGGCATACACTTATCGACAGGAGAAGAGTGCCTTCATGGAGGGCATTGAACAGAAACTCGTCGCGGCGGCCTACGCGGTGGAGGCGATCCTGCCAGCTGATTATCACGAGCGGATTGAGAATGCCGACTCAATTACAGAGGAGGAGTATCAGAACTATGTCGGCATTTTTAATGCCTACGCCTGGCGTCTCGGACTGGACTACGTGTATTCGTACATGAGTTTCGATGGTAAGATCTATACCACCTCGTCGAGCTTTACCGAGGAGGAGATGAAGGCGGGCGACGATACCGGGTTCTTCTATCTCTACGAAGAACCGAGCGAGGTGTTGAAGCCGTTATTCAGTAGTGCGGAGATCGGCAAGGTGGTTTTTGATGAATACGACGACCCTGAATACGGGCACCTGATTTCCGCCTTTATCCCGCTGCAGACCCGGAGTGGGAAAGTCTATGTGGTCGGTGCGGATATTAACATTTCTTACGTCAAACAGGCACAACAGGAGACTCTGGCGACCAGTCTCTCCGCGGGTGGAGCGTTCCTGCTTCTCTTCCTTGTCGCGTCGTATGTGTGTATCGCCAGTATATCCAAGCCGATCGTCAGCCTGCGCGAGACGGCCCGGGCCGTTTCGGAAAGTCAGGACTACAGTCAGCGCGCGGAGAAGCTCACCGACGATGAAATTGGCGAGGTGGTCGATGGCTTTAACCGCATGCTTGGCGAAATAGAATCGCGCGATCGCAAGCTGGCCCGCCACCGCGAGCAGCTTGAGTCCGAGGTCGAAAGTCGCACCGCCGAACTGGTCGAGCTGAACCACGAACTCGAGCAGGCGACAGAAAATGCGCAACGTGCAAACAGTGCCAAAAGTTCTTTTCTCGCCGGTATGAGTCACGAACTGCGCACGCCGCTCAACGCCGTGATCGGCTACAGCGAGATGCTCGAAGAGGAGGCGGAAGAACAGGGGTTGAAGGACTTTATCCCCGATCTCAAAAAAATTAACGGTGCCGGCAAGCACCTGCTCGCCCTGATCAACAACGTTCTCGATCTGTCAAAAATCGAGGCGGGGCGTATCAACCTGTTCAACGAATGGTTCGAGGTGGAAGACCTCGTCGAAGAGGTGGTCGGGACCATTCAACCGCTGGTGGAAAAATCAGGTAACCGTCTCGAGGTCGATTGCGCGGCAGATGTCGGACGCTTATATGCCGACCTGACCAAAGTGCGCCAGACACTGTTCAACCTGCTCGGCAACGCCGCAAAGTTTACCAAAGACGGTGTGTTGAAGCTCAAAGTCTGGCGGCAGGACAACCGCGATTTGAGTGGAGAAGTAGTGGTCATGCAGATCAGTGACACCGGCATCGGCATGAGCGAGGAGCAGGTGGCGCGCCTGTTCACCGCGTTCACTCAGGCGGAGGAGTCGATCAGCAGGAACTATGGCGGCACCGGCCTTGGCCTGGCGATCACCCGGGAGTTTTGTCAGATCATGGGCGGGACGGTGAAGGTTAAAAGCACCGAGGGCAAGGGCTCCGTGTTCACGGTTACCTTGCCGGCAGTCTTCGAAGAGGCGTCGAGGGAAAATGAGGCTCCGGCTCCGGCTCCGGCGGTCAGCCCCGCTGAGGTAGCGATCCGTACTGTGCGGGAGCCGGAACCGGAAAGTGAACTCACCAGCGTGCTGGTCATTGATGATGAAGAAAATAACCGCGACTTGATGAAGCGCTCGCTGGCCAGGGCGGGGTTCGTTGTCAAGACAGCCGCCAACGGTAAGCAGGGGCTGAAGCTGGCTCGCTCGTGGCGGCCATCGGTTATCACCCTGGATGTTATGATGCCGGGAATGGATGGTTGGGCCGTGTTGTCGACTCTGAAAGCAGACCCGGAACTGCAGTCGATCCCGGTGGTGATGATGACCATGCTCAACGATGAAAAGCTGGGGTTTTCTCTGGGGGCGTCCGAATTTTTGACTAAGCCTGTCGATGCAAAGTCGTTGGCCAAAGTCATCGGCAGGTATCACAAAAGGGCCGGTCCGTACGCTTTGGTGGTCGAGGACAATGCGACCGCGCGGGAGCTGCTCTGCCGGTATATGAAAAAGGATGGCTGGATTTGCCGGAACGCCGAAAATGGACAAGTCGCACTTGATATAATAGCCGGTCATGGCAGGCCATCGATCATTCTTCTCGATCTGATCATGCCGGTTATGAACGGGGTCCAGTTTGTCGAGGAATTGCGCAAACTTCCGGAGCATGACAATATCCCGATCGTGGTGATTACCGGTAAGGAAATTTCCTCTGAAGATCGAGCTGCTCTGAACGGAGAAGTGCAGGAGATTTTGAGAAAAGGTGATCATGCCTCGGGTGAGCTTCTTGAAGAAGTTCACGGCTTGATTCATCGCCTGATGAAATCGGACCAATTAACCTGAACCGCAAAATTCGACGATAAGGACACTGCCATGGCATCCATTCTACTGGTCGAGGACAACGAACTGAATCGGGACATGCTGTCGCGGAGGCTGCAGCGTCGAGGTTACTCGGTGCTGATTGCGGTCGATGGCGAGGAGGGCGTGCGACTGGCTTCCGAAGTGAATCCGGATCTCATTCTCATGGATCTGAGTCTGCCCGGTATCGATGGTTGGGAGGCGACCCGGCGCTTGAAGGGCGATCCTGCGACGGTCTCCATTCCGGTCATTGCGCTTACGGCGCATGCGCTCAGTGAAGACGAAGGCAGGGCACGCGACGCCGGTTGCGACGATTTTGATATCAAGCCGATCGAATTTGATCGCCTGCTCGGAAAGATTGGCGCGCTACTTGTGGAATAGTCGGCACGGCGGTGCCGGTGACTTGATCCTTACTCAACTAACTGACACACCGTGGAAGCTGACAATTCAAAACCTGCCGATCGGGAAGAACTGAAGCACAAGCTTCGCACCGTGGTGCGTCATGTCATCGGTTACGCGGAACTACTGCTCGAGAGTGATGAAATCGCCAGTAATTATCGCGAGGACCTTGTCAGGATTGACGAAAGCGTTCGCAATCTGGAGTTGATGATGGAGAGCTTTTTTGTCGAGCTTCCGCTGCGCGATGCCGACAGCATTTACTCCCTGCTTCACGATCTGCGCACGCCGGTAAATCATATCGTCGGTTATACCGAAATCATTCTTGAAGAGCTCGGCAATGGCGGCAATGGCGATGCCACACTGGCGGACCTGCAGAAAATTCGCGAGAACATGCAGACCTGGATGGAACTGGTCGAACAGTATACCGGGGCGCCCGTGCGGGTGCGACGGGATCGCCCTCTCGACAAAGGTGGCTCGCAAACCGCCGGCCGGTCACAGCATTTGGATCCAAATTCACCGGCATGGATATTTGCCGGGGTGGAGGGGGTGGAACTCAGAACCACGCTTCCGGGCCACATTCTTATCGTCGATGACGACCGGCAGAATCGCGACATTCTCGAAAGGCGTCTCAGACAATTGGGCCATTTGGTCGATTGCCTGAGTTCCGGGGAAGAGGCGTTCGAGTGGCTGACGAACTTTACCCCCGATCTGGTGCTGCTCGACATGCTCATGCCGGGACTGTCCGGGCGCGATGTGTTGTCGGCCATGAAGAGCATCGGGCACCTCTCCGACATTCCGGTGATTGTAATCTCGGCGCTCGACGATCAGGCGCAGATTGCCGAGTGCATCGGCCTGGGGGCTGAGGACTATCTGTCGACACCGTTTAACCCGGCAGTATTGAAGGCTCGCATCAGCAGTTCGCTGGAAAAGCGTCGCCTGCGCAAGGCCGAGGTCGAGCACCTGCTCCGGCTCGAGGAGGAAAAACAGAAATCCGAGCGCCTGCTGTTGAACATTCTTCCGGCTTCGGTTGCGGACCGACTCAGAGCCGGCGAAACCAACATTGCGGATTACTGTCCCGATGTAACGGTCATCTTCGCTGATCTGGTCAACTTCACCGGGTTCGCTTCACAGCGCGAACCGGAGGAGGTTCTCGGCATGTTGAACCGTGTCTTTTCGCTGGTCGATTTGATCGCGCAAAAGCATGGCCTGGAAAAGATCAAGACCATCGGGGATGCCTACATGGCAGTGGCCGGCCTGCCTGCGCCGATGGAAAACCACGCGCATGCGGCGGCCCGTTTTGCCCTCGATCTTTCCCAGGAGATCAAGCGCATGGCGAATCCGGAGGAGATTCCGCTGGCGCTGCGAGTGGGTATCGACACGGGACCGGTGATCGCCGGTATCATCGGCCGCGATAAGTTTATCTACGATCTATGGGGAGACACCGTGAACATCGCCAGTCGCATGGAATCCCACGGCTTGACCGGACAGATACAGGTTAGTGAAAATACCTGGGAGCGCCTCAAGGACAGCTTTCAGTTTACCGAGCGGGGTAGCATCGATATCAAGGGCAAAGGTCAGATGAAGGCCTGGATTCTTGATTCGTAAAACGCCTGTGTGCGTTCGCGTGACGGCCTGCACTTGTCTCGTTTGGATCGAGTGGCGGCGTTATCGGGGCGCTGGATAGCTGTGCACGGCATGCGTACTCACCAACCTTGTTTCAGCCTACCTGTCTATGGGGTAACCCGGGTGACTCCGCCACCGGTGGCGTCGGCGATTGCCTGCACCCGCGACAGAGCGTTCGAATCGAGTTCGATTCCGAACACGTCAACTTTGATTCCAAGTCTGACCAGTTCGGCAAGTTGGGCGGCGTAGGGGGTTGAGTTGGGGCGTCCATCGGTGAGGAATACCACGCTCTCGGGCATCGGGTCGAAAGATGTGACCAGTCCGAGGGCGGCCCGGTAATTGGTTCCCGAATCGTTCTCAACACCCTGAATCATGTAGGTCATGCTGATCTTGTTGGCCTGGCTCGCGAGCTTGAGTTCGCCACTGCCATCTGTCCAATGCACACCGGCATCAAACATTGCCACGTTGAACCGTTGTTCCGGATCCATCGCCCAGATTGCATTGACCGTTTCCCGGACTGCCGCGTCGAAACGGGACCGCCCGCCGAAACCTGCGTTCATCGAACTTGAGGCATCGATGACAAAAAGCACCGATCCAGTCAGCGGTTGACCGAAGAACGAAGCGCTCGTCGCAGCTTCGGTGTCGCCGCTATGCTCGTAGCGATCCGGATCGGTGGCTTTGGCGTAGGCAATGACTTCGAAGCCTTCCGGATAGTCGTCGGCAGTGACGGAGAATCTACCGTCGTAGGTGTTCCAGAGTTGAACCGAACGGTAGCTGCCGCCCTTCGGCTTGAGGTCAAATCGCAGTGTCGACAGTCCGCTCGCGTTGCGATCGGTGATCTCGACGGCAATCGTCGAAACTGTGTCGCTGAAGGCGTCGGCACTCAGTGAAATGGCTGGCGCTTCGAGTTGAATCAGGTCGGCGGTGTAGTTTTCCCGGCGGACCTGACTGTTGTGCCAGCGCGAAGCATCGGTCGATACCGCCCGCGCCTGCACCCTGGTGCCTGGCGCGATGGTCAGTACTCCGCGATACGCTTGCCAGGCTTCGCCTTCCAGCAGGTATTCGATTTGCGACGATCCCGAGGGGTTCGGATTGTGCAGGCGGAGGGCGATGTCGTAGTCCGTCATCGGATAGCGACCTCCCGGAATCGAAAACACCGGCGGCTGCAAGCTACCCGGCACTGGAGTCGGTTGCACGCCGGTCGGTGGCGTCACCGGGTGGGTCGGGATCGATGTTGGAATGTAGGTCGCATATCGATCGCTGTCGGTGCGGTCTTTGTAATCCCAGATCCAGCCCGATTCGCGGGCAAACTCCATCGAACCTGAAGCGCGCTCATCGATCTCGACCTGGTCCGGAGCGGCGGCGTCATCCAGCACGAAAGTCTTCACGCCGACAGTTTCTCCCGAGGTCGCTACTTCGAAACGCTGGACGCTGGTATTCCAGTAGGCCCGAAGGCTGTCGCTGGCCGCTTCGCTCTCGGATTGCGGAACTGCCGAAAGGCGGGCGTCGATCATCGAGCGGGTCAATGGATTGATCTGAGTCTTGACGCGCTCTGCCGACGAGGTCGTTTTCAGGCGGGCCAGCACCTCGACCGGAGTGCGTGCGTTGCTCAGGTCGCCCCCACTGGCGAGATACATCGTGATGGCCCGGTTAATCGTGCCAACATCGTTGGTGAGCTTTGAGTTGTGTGTCGCGGTTGAAAGCGACCCGAAAACTTGAACCCCGATGGAAGCGATTACCGCCAGGGCCGTCAACGCCACCATCATATCGATCAGGGATAGACCGGCTTCGGCGGTACGGCGCGAAGTTCTCAGGAAACGTGGGCTGCGGAAGCGCTTTGAAGTGCGGTGTTGAGTCGTAATCATATTTAAAACTCGTTTCTGATATGAATTGTAATTCTAATAATCATATCTGCAACTAAAATAATTGTAAATATCATAAATGATATTTTCGCCGCCGGGCTTGTCGCAGGTTTGCCGGAGGATCGGCGCTCTCGAGCTTGCAGTCGTCGCCGAAGAAGGTCTGAAAGCTGGCGGCTTTCAACGCTCCCCCCGGCGAGCATTTCGGCAGGCTCTTCACCGTTGCCGGGTCTGGTTCAGGAGATCTCAGGTCGCATTCGAAAATGACAAGCAGCCCTCGCCGGGTGAGAGAGCGTTTCGATTTTCCGGGCGCCTTCGTGGCGACTGCCACAGCCTGGCAAGTCCTGTAACACTCCCACCGACCGGTCACCGCGCATCGCTGGAGATGGGGAGATAGCGTCCGGGGGAGCAAGCGAAGAAAATCATGCTTCCGATCGTCAACCGTGTCGGGCCACTAGACCATTTGCCAAAAGTCTTTACGCCTACCGATAGCATTTTTACAGGAAGCCAGGTTCGCCGCGCTCACTTGTGTTTTCATGCCCGGCCCGAAATTCCGCCTGGCCGCGTTGTTCG
>CBDULB010000135.1:0-16540 GCA_965367965.1 uncultured bacterium
CTCCGTCAGCTTCGTCGCCTCCGGCTGCGTCCTCTTTTTTGGCGGCGTCAGCGAGGGTCAATTGCTCTTCGGTAGCGTTATCTTCGGCGCTGGGCAGGGCGATGTTGCGCAGTTCGCCGGAGTTGGGCAGGTCATCGAGAGTTTTGATGCCGAAGTGATCGAGAAAGGTATCCGAGGTTTCGTAGAGAAGGGGGCGTCCGGGCAGGTCGGCGCGACCGCCGATTTTAACGAGGCCGCGATCGATGACTTTCTGCAATACGCCGTCGACGCTGACGCCGCGGACGGCCTCGATGTTGGCTTTGGTGATCGGCTGGCGGTAGGCGATGATGGCGAGAGTCTCGAGCGCAGGCGGGCTGAGCCGTTCGGGGCGGGTGTCGGGCAGCAGAGCGCGGATGTAGGATGCGAACTCGGGGCGTGAATAAAGGCGCCAGCCGTTGGCGGTTTCGACAAATTGCAGTGAGCGACCGGTGGCGGTGAAGGTTTCGCTGAGCTCGTCGATGGCGGTCTGGACGTCTTTGGCGGAGGTCTTCTTCAGTTCTTCGAGGGCCGGGTCGACGCTTTCTTCGGTGGCCCGGCGCACAGTACGCGCGATCTCTTTCGCGGTCAGCGGTTCAGGGGCGGCGAAGATCAGGGCTTCGACGATCTGGGTCAGTTCCATGGAATGGAGGGAAATAAATCAGTGGCGACGTCCGGCTACCGGGGTGGCGGCGGGCACAATTGCCATGGTCACAGATTCTCGTTTCGATGCAACTCGATTTCGCCCATCAGGGTGTCCTGCTTGATACTGAAATGATTGAGCTTCATCAGTTCGAGTACGGCGAGAAAGGTGACGATGACTTCGCCTTTGGATCCGGCGCCTTCGAACAGTGAGGAAAAGCGAATGCTCTCGCCGGCGGCCACGGTGTTGAGCAGATAATCGATCTTGTCACTGACGGTAAAGTGGTCATCGAAGATCTCGCCGACTGCGGAACTTTCATCGAAGCGTTGAACGACGTTTTGAAAGGCGCGGATCAGGTCGAAAATGCCGACATCAGCGAGTGGTCGTTGCTCAGGCTCCTCGACCTCAATCTGTTCGGGAACGTTTTCGAAAAAATCCTGCCGCTGGTCAGCGCGACTCTGCAAAAAGCCGGCGGCGTCTTTGAACTTTTTGTATTCGATCAGCTGGCGAATCAAATCCCAGCGGGGATCTTCGTCCTCGGCATCGTCCTCGGGCGGTTGCTGGTGTTTGGGCAGCAGGGTCCGGCTTTTGATGTAAATCAGATTGGCGGCCATGACCATGAACTCGCTGGCCAGGGAAATGTTGAGCATGCTGAAGCTATCCATGTAGCTCAGATACTGCTTGGTGATGCGGTCGATCGAGATGTCGTGAACGTCGACCTCATCCTTTTTGGTGAGATAGAGCAGGAGGTCGAGAGGACCCTCGAAAATTTCGAGTTGGACTTTGTAGTCGTCTTGCAAAGCGTTGTTCGGGGCGAGTTCGCTACGTAATGCTCATGCGGCCATTGTGCAAGGGCGGGAGCAGCCGGACAAAATGCGATTTGAGATTGGCAATTTGCTGCGACTGTGTGAACGGCAGGGATTGCCTGCTAACCGTTTGTGTCATGTCTCGATTGGATCTGGATCAGGAAGAACCGCCGCAGTTCGACTATCGTCGTCACATGGGGGAATTGCTGCGCGATGTGTTGCCGATTTTTCTATTGGTGGCACTGGCTGGATTTGTGTTGGTGGTATTGTTTTTTCCGGATCGGCCGGTGGCCGATCTCGATGATCGCAGTGGCGCGGAGCTGCCACGTGTTTCGCTGCTCGCGGCGGCGAGTGATGAGGAATTGAGTGATCGGGGGATCAGCGTTCGCGCGCCGTTTGATCCGGCATTTGTGCTGGCGCGGCCGATCGATCAGGTGGTTGCGCCGCGGGCCACCCGCTTCGATGCGCCGATGGGCAGTGAGCACGCAGCGCTTACTTATAATGCGCAGGGCTTTCTGATGAACCGTCACCTGGGTGATGATATTAACGGCATCGGCGGGCAGGACTCTGACCTCGGCGATGCGGTGCACGCGGTCGCTGACGGGCGGGTGTGTTTTGCCGGTTGGGCTTCAGACGGTTGGGGCAATGTGATCGCGGTGCTGCATCGGTCGCCGGTCGATGGCGAACTGGTGCAAAGTTTTTACGGGCATTTAGAAAGCGTGCGCGTGCCGGTCGATGCCGAGGTCAGGCGTGGACAGATCATCGGCACGGTTGGCAAAGGTGACGGGCGATATCTGGCCCATCTTCATTTTGAAATGCGCGACTACGCAGCCCTGGCAGCTGGAGCGGGGTATGCGGATCAGGCGCAGGGAAGGATCTCCGGGGAGCCTTTTTTAGAAAAATATCGCGGAGTGGCCGACGATTTCCTGAATCTGCCGGTGCAGGGCAAGCCGCCGGTGGTGCCGGACAGCGAGGCGGCGGTCAAAATGCAGATGGAATCCGGTGCCGATTCCAGTGTCGGTAAAAAAACTGACGGCGCGCAACCCAGCGCTGAGCCGGCGGCGGTCGAGCCGGGTGTAGAGTAGTGCCCGGGGTCGGGCTGCGCTGCCGCAACGGGTAGCCACCCGGTCATTGGACAGTGTTGAGTAGCTCGCTTGCCACGGCGACTGTCTCTAAAAGAGGTGTCAGAGAACTGCGGCAATGTTGAACAGACTACCGTTGCTGCCTTCCGGCCCTGGCGGAATTCGTAAGCCACCATTCCGCAGCCCCTGACGGTGCGCATCATACACTGAACTGCGACGAAGGCAAAAAGGGATCGACAATGTCGGAAAAAGTTGCGAGCCTTGAGGACGGAAATTTACCGGTTTCGATGTTCGAAGTGTGGTCCGCGGATTTAGTTCGGTGGGTGCATGCGAGGCATTGAGTGCCGCCGGAAATCAGATTTTATTAATAATTGTGTCAATTCTTCGAAGATTTGAGTTGAGTTGGTTCATCTGAGTCGCTAGTCTGCGAACTTCTGCAGAAATGACGCGGCACGTTGCCGTCGATTTTTGCTCCTTTTTCTCCCTCTATTTTTTCAGCCCCAATAAAGCTATGTGGAAAGTATTACTGATGATTTCGGCCGTTGTGCTGATCGGTTCGGGAGTGTTCAGCTTCATGAACAAAGACGCCGCGCAGGCCTCCCGCGAGGAACGGCAGCAAAATCAGGCGGACGTCAAAAAGGCGCAGGATGAGATCGAAAAGAAAAAGGAAGATCTCAAACTGGCGCAGGCGGAAGCCGAAAAGCTGAAGGCTGAAGCCGAGTCGCTGAAGACGGAATTGGCTCAGGCCAAGCTCAAGGAAAGTAACGGCGCGCTGCAGGTGACCAATTTGACGATGGAGTCTGAGAAGGCCGGCGAAGCGCTGAAAAGTGCGGAAGAGTTTCTGGAGAAGGTTCCGAACATCAAAAAGCTCAAGGAGGAAATGGCGGAGCGTTCCAGTCAGATCCAGGAGGCGGAAATCGGTATCGCCAGCACTAAAGGTCAGGTCTCTGCTGCTGAAGAGCGCCGCGTAAGCCTCGAGGCTGCACGTGCTGAGATGCAGGCGATCGCCGATGATCGCAACAGAGGTCTTATCCGCGGTGAGTTTGCCACGACGGTAAAGAAAGCATTCAACAACTGGGGCTTTGTGGTCATCGCTGCCGGTGATAACGAAGGTGTGGTCAATAAAGCGCAGCTCGACGTTCTGCGTCGCGGCCAGCCGATCTGCAAACTTCTGGTCACCGCGGTCGAGCCGGCCGAAGCGGTTGCCGAAGTGATCCCCGGCTCACTTCAACCCGGTCAGAGTATTCAGGATGGTGACGTAGTGACCAAGTCGACGACCTTGATTCAAGAGCTTACGCCGACCGCTAAGCCACCGGCTGGCGGTGCCACTGCAGGTGGCGAAGGTGCTGATCCTGCCGGACTTTTGCCGCCTGCCGGCGGTGGTGCAGCTCCCATGGGTGAAGGCGGCGATCCCGATCCGTTTGCTCCAGCGGCTCCTGCTGGTGGTGCCATGGACGGCGGTGCTGAACCCGATCCGTTTGCTCCCAAGCCGGACGCTGCTCCCGCTGGTGGTGCCATGGATGGTGGCGCTGAGCCCGATCCGTTTGCGCCCAAGCCGGACGCCGCTCCTGCTGGTGGTGCCATGGACGGTGGCGCCATGGATGGCGGTGCACCGACGCCTCCCGCTGATGATCCGTTTAATCAGTAAGCGCCGGGTTTGGAGAGAGAACATCATTTGATTTACCTGAATTTAGAAATTTGAACGGAAATACCAAGCCATGAAGAAACTTGTAATGACTTTGGCCATTCTGGCGATGGCGGGGGCGGCGACCCTCGGCGTCATGAATATGAAAGACTTGAAATCCGAGCAGGTAATGCTGGCGGAAGCCAAGGAAGACTTGCTCGATGCCAAGAAGGTGCGGGGCGAACTGGACGACAGTCTGGTTACCGCGACCGAAGACCGTTCGGCCGCTAAAGACGCCAGGGATCAGACCAGCGCTGATTTGTCGCTGACCAATGAGGCGATCAAGCGTCAGGAATCGCAGATCGCAAATCTCCAGAAAGAGATCGAAGCCGCACAGGTGAAGAAAAAGGAAATCGACCTGGTGGTTCTCGAGCTTGACGTGAAAAATGTCGAGGAACTGGAGAGCAATATTCAAATGCAGAAGGACATGCTGGCCAACCGTCAGAATGAACTTCAGGCAGCAATGGCTGAGCTTGAGACTAAAAAGCAGGACACGCTGATTGCCGAAAACGCTGTGCGTGAGCTTCAGCAGGAGCGCATCGACCACGCGAAAAACGTCGCGTTGAACGGTCTCGAAGCTACGGTGATCGCGGTCAACCGCGAGTGGGGTTTCGTCATGGTTAACGTCGGCAAAGCTCTCGGAGTTGCTGCCGATGCTTCGCTGCTGGTGAAGCGAGGCGGCGAGCGCATCGCGCGTCTGCGCATCACTGACATCTCGGAAGAGGTCCTGATGGCGGAGATCGTCGAAGGTTCACTGATCGAAGGTGGCCGCGTGACTCCGGGTGACAAAGTCATCTTTGAGAACACCAAGTAAGTGCCGTCAGGCGATTCACCAAAACGGTTCGTCGTTTTTGCCACTTGTTTGGCAAATTCGGTGAACGGTACGAGTTGGCTTTGAGGCGTACTTTCGCTATGCGCCCGCTCCCTGAATCATGGTTTCAGGGTTGACGGCGCGCTGAATCGGGTGCTGATATGAAGAACGTTCGCGGTGTCTCCAGAATGAAGTTGCTGTGACCGGATTTATCCTGACGCTGAACCCAGCTTTCAATCGACGATGAGAACCGCTCTGCTCTTTCTTGCCCTGATCACGCTTACTCTGCCGCTGCTGATGCTCGTCAGTTGTGCAACGGATGACACTCCGGTGCCACCCAGCCAGCGCTACAATACCCAGGGATGGAACCGTCCCGAATCGTGGGAAGGCGGAGCCGGTTTCGGTCCGTTGCCCCAGACGCGCTAAGCAGGAGGCTGTTTGCCGCGACCACGCTGACTCTGATCGCGGGGTTCCAGCTTGTTGAAAAGGCATCCTTCCGCCGGGTCGGCCCGGAGCCGGGAGCAGTACGCGACTCTGCCCGGATGCCATCGGGCCTGCCGGTTGACGTCGAAAACGATTGCGACGCGACGCACTTGCTTCTATTACAGCAGTTCGGGTCATCGACCGTGCCCGCGATCCATGCGCAACGATTTTTACGCCGCCTTCGACACTGCGACTATCGACGCGGGGCGGCAGCATGCGGACGATTATCGGACACCGTTTCAGGTCGACCGGGATCGTATCATTCATACGTCGGCGTTTCGAGCGCTGCAGAGCAAGACGCAGGTTTTCCTTTCGGGAGAGTACGATTTCTACCGGACCCGGTTGACGCATTCGATTGAGGTTGCTCAGATCGGCCGTTCGATATGTGAACGGCTCAAGCACACCAGCGATCTGCTCGATGAGACGAATTTCATCGATTCCGATCTGGTCGAAGCGGCCTGTCTGGCGCACGACATCGGCCATCCGCCGTTCGGCCACGCAGGCGAGCGTACGTTGAACCGGGTGATGCGACCATGGGGCGGATTCGAGGGCAATGCGCAGACCTTGCGCCTGCTGACGCGAACCATTTTTTCCCGTCAGGGCAGTGGCATGAATCCCACTCGCGGATTGATCGATGGCGTGTTGAAATACAAGACGCTCTATGCTGAGCTCGACGATCCGGAGAATCACTTTCTCTACACCGATCAGGAGAGTTACCTCGATTTTGTGCTCGATGGTCAGGCTTTTCCCGCGGAACTGCCTCCGGGAGATACGCGCGACTATTGCCGGTCGATCGAGTGTCAGGTCATGGATTGGGCTGACGACACCGCTTACTCCCTGAACGATGTGACCGACGGGGTGAATGCCGGGTTTATCACTCTGGGAAAAGTCGAGCGCTGGGCGGAGGAGAACGCTCTCACCGGGGAAAACGCGCAGACGATCGAAAAGTTGCTGAAGGTGATTCGCGAGGACCGGGTCGAGGTTTTGATGGGACGCAAGATCGGTAACTTTATTGCCGGCTGTGAACTCAAGATCGATCCGGGATTTCTCGGCCAACAAACCCGGCGGCATCAGTATCAATTGCAGGTGAATGCCGGGATCGCGGCGGAATCGAAGCTCTATAAAAAGCTGGCTTACGAATTGGTGTTTCGTTCGCAGCAGTTGCAGCAGCTCGACAAAAAGGCTGACTTTGTGCTGCGGCGTTTATTCGATGTGCTGGCGGAGTACTACATCCTGCCGGAGTCGCCGAAAACGGAACACTATCGGCTGCTGTCGGCGGCTCAGGAGAAGCAGATTTTTGCCGCCGAATCGGAGTCGGCGCGCGCGCGTTTGGTCTGTGATTTCCTGGCCCGCATGACGGACAGCGCCGCGACCCGGGTCTACAAGCGCTTGTTCGACCCGGACTTTGGATCGATCGGAGACCTGGTCGGCTGAATGAACGTTTGTTGTCGTCGGGGTTGCGAAAACCTCGACCGCTGCCATAATGAACAGTATGCCGGAAGCGGGCTCGACAGTCGAAATTGATGAGCAGAAAGCCGCTGCGCTGACCCACGACGCCCGTGAGGCGCTGGAGCGCCACTTCGGGTTTCGTGAATTCCTTTCCGGGCAGGAGCGCGTCGTCAGTGCCCTGGTTTCCGGTCGCGACGCCATGGTGGTGATGCCGACCGGAGGCGGAAAATCGCTGTGTTATCAGTTGCCGGCATTGGTGATGAACGGTGTGACGCTGGTGGTCAGTCCGCTGATTGCCTTGATGAAAGATCAGGTCGACGCGCTCGCGCGGCGGGGTATTGCGGCGACGGTGATCAACAGCACGCTGTCGCCCGGCGAGCAGCAGGAACGCATTCGGCAGATGGCGGATGGCATCTACAAACTGGTTTACGTCGCGCCGGAGCGATTCCGCAGCCGGGTCTTCATGGACGCGCTCAAGCAGGTGCCGATTGCGCTGTTTGCCGTTGATGAGGCGCACTGCCTGTCGCAGTGGGGCCACGATTTTCGTCCCGACTATCTGCGTCTGGCGCAAGCGGTGGAAGAACTTGGCCATCCGCAGACCGCTGCTTTTACCGCGACGGCAACGCCGACGGTGCGCGATGACATTCAGAAAACTTTGGCGCTGACCGATCCGTTTGTATCGGTCAGTGGCTTTGAGCGGCCGAATCTCAGTCTGCGGGTCGTGCAGTGCGAAAAAAAGCAGATCAAGTTCACCCGCATGCGCGCGGTCATCAGTGCGCATCGCACCGGCATCGTTTACTGTGCGACGCGACGCAATGTCGAAGAGGTTGCCGAGTCGATCGCTTCGTGGGGTGTCAAGGTCATGGCTTACCATGGCGGTATGAGTGATGACGAGCGCGAGCAGGCACAGACGTCGTTCATTGACGGGTCGTTCGATGTCGCGGTGGCGACCAACGCCTTTGGCATGGGCATCGACCGCTCCGACGTGCGTTTTGTGATTCACTTTGAGGTGCCGGGAAGTCTAGAGGCTTACTATCAAGAAGCAGGTAGAGCCGGTCGTGACGGTGAACCTGCGGTGTGCGAATTGCTGTTTAATTATGCCGACACCCGAACGCAGGAATTTTTCATCGCGGGCAACAATCCAGGTTATCCCCTGATTTGCGACGTTTATGAAAAGCTGCGCGAGCGGGCCGATGACAAGAACGAGGTGATACTGCCGCTGCGCCAACTGGCCGATCAGGTTGGCGCGAAAAATGACATGGGCATCGGCTCGGCGCTGTCAACGCTGGCGAAAGCGGGTGCCGTTCAGCGTTTCGACGTGGCGGGGACGCGCACGCGCGGCACGCGTTTGCTGCGACCTGAACTGGACGCCAGCCAACTGGACATCGACCGCGAGGCGCTTGCGGAGAAGGAGCAGCGGGATCATGCCAAGCTGCAGGCGATGGTCAAATTCAGTTACGATCACGGCTGCCGGCAGGAGTGGATTCTCACCTACTTCGGTGAACCGGATCCCGAGCCCTGTGGCAACTGTGACGCCTGCCTTGCCGGGCAGTCGACCAGCGGCGGGCCGGGCGGAGGTAGCACTGCTTCAGGTGGCGCCAGTGGTTCCGCCCGGCGCCGCGCTCCCGATGACGAGGAATTGATGATTGCCCGGAAAGCGCTCAGTGGAGTGGCTCGTGCGTCGAATCGCGACGCCGAAGGCCAATGGGCAGGGCGATTTGGTAAAGGTAAGATCGTCGGCATGCTGGTCGGCAGCCAATCCAAGGAAATCATCGCCGCCCGGCTCGACCAGTTGTCCACGCATGGTCTGCTGAAATCTGAGGGCACGGCCTATGTGCAGATCCTGTTGCGTGAACTCGAATATGCCGGACTGCTGGAAACGCAGATGGGCGATTACCCCTTGCTGACCTTGACCGCGCAGGGCGCAAAGGTGATGAGGGGGCATCGTGACTTTGAACTGCGTTGGCCGGATCGCTCGCACGTCGCGCGCGGCACAACGCCGTTGGCCCGCGGCGGCGGAGCCATTGCCTCGATCGAAAGCGGCCTCGAAGAGGTGGCGCTCGACAGCGGTTTACTGGCGGCGCTGAAGGACAAGCGAATTGAGCTGGCAAAACAGGAAGGCAACAAGCCGGCTTACACGATTTTTGCTGATGCGACGTTGGAATTTTTTGCACGCCTGCGCCCGAAAACGACTGAAGCCGGTCTGCGTATTCGTGGCGTCGGACCGACCAAAGCGGACAAGTATCTCGAGCACTTTCTCGAGATCATTCGTGACTGGGAAGGGTGAGGGCTGAGGCACGTTTCGCACCGCTGTGCAGGTAGCGCCGCGTCCCGTAGCGCGGGCGTCCCCGCCCGCGAGAGTGTCGTGTTGCGTTTACTCGGGTCTTTGATTTTGCCCCCCCATGAGGCGATTCTCGCGGGCCGGGAGGCCCGCGCTACGGGAGAAACCGGACATCACTCAGTGATGGTCCCCCGGAAACGGTCGTATGTGCAGCGCGGCAACGGCCGAGGGCCGGGAAGCATCGCTTAGTGATCCACTCACTCGTGCCTGCGTTTGTAGCCGCTGGCATCTCGAGCACTTTCCCGAGATCATTCGTGACTGGGAAGGGTGAGGGCTGAGGCACGTTTCGCACCGCTGTGCAGGTAGCGCCGCGTCCCGTAGCGCGGGCGTCCCCGCCCGCGAGAGTGTCGTGTTGCGTTTACTCGGGTCTTTGATTTTGCCCCCCCATGAGGCGATTCTCGCGGGCCGGGAGGCCCGCGCTACGGGAGAAACCGGACATCACTCAGTGATGGTCCCCCGGAAACGGTCGTATGTGCAGCACGGCAACGGCCGAGGGCCGGGAAGCATCGCTTAGTGATCCACTCACTCGTGCTTGCGTTCGTCTTCGCCGGCAGTACGCTTGAGGTTGATGAATGCTGCGTCGTATCACTATCTGATCGTTAGCGTTTTGGGAGCGCTTGCGCTGGTCGGAGTCAGATCGGCATCGCTGGCGGCTGAGACCGATTTTTTTGAGCAAAAGATCCGACCGGTGCTGGTCGAGAATTGCTACAAGTGTCACTCAGTTGAGTCGGGCAAATCGAAGGGTGGCCTGCTGCTCGATTCGCGCCAGGCCAGCTTGCGGGGCGGCGACACCGGTGCGGCGGTAGTGCCGGGAGAGCCGTCTGCGAGCCTGTTGCTGACAGCGATTTCACATCGCGATCCTGATCTGGAAATGCCGCCGAAGAAGGACCGGCTGCCCAAGTCGGTGATCGACGATTTCGAAAAGTGGATTCGCGACGGAGCCGTCGACCCGCGCGATGAAAACGAGGTCGGTAAGCTCAGCGAGCAACCGCCGGTGGACATTCAAACCGGACGGAAGTTTTGGTCATTTCAAGCACCGGTCGAGCCTGCGCTTCCTGACAACGCCAATGCTTCCTGGGCAAAAAAGGATCTCGATCGCTTTGTGTTGGCGGCGCTCGAAGCCACGAATCTGCAACCGTCCGCGGACGCCGATGCGGTGGTTCTGCTGCGCCGCTTGCATTTTGATCTGGTCGGCCTGCCGCCCTCGCCGGAACAGGTGAGGAAGTTCACGAAATCGGTGGAGGATGGCGGTATCGACGCGGCACTCGCGATCGAGGTCGACGAACTTCTCGCCAGTCCGCGCTACGGTGAGCGCTGGGCGCGACACTGGATGGATGTGGCGCGCTTCGCCGAGTCGAGTGGTCAGGAGTCGAATCTCTCGTTTCCGCACGCCTGGCGATATCGCGACTACGCCATCGATGCATTTAATGCCGACATTCCGTTCGATCGATTTCTGGTCGAGCAGATCGCCGGCGATTTGCTGCCTGCTGAAAGTGACACCGAGCGGGCGCGACTGCTGATCGCCACGGGATTTCTAGCCTTCGGTACTAAGGGGCTCAATGAGATGAACCCGGCGCAGTTCGTCGCCGATCTCGCCGATGAACAACTCGATACCGTCACCCGCGCCGTGCTGGCGCAGTCGGTAGCGTGCGCCCGCTGTCACGATCATAAGTTCGATCCGTTTCACATGCAGGACTACTACGCGCTGGCCGGGGTGTTTCGCAGTACGGAGACGTTTTTTGGAACCTGGATCGATTCAGAAAACAACGTCGGAGGAGATCTGATTACCCTGCCGAAATTGGAGGGGCAATTGATTCCCAACCCTTCGATTCCGAAAACAGAAGTTGATGAAATGAAGGCTCAGATCGCCGAGTTAAATGCTCGTGAGGCGGAAGGTCGCGAGGCTGCGAAACAGGCAATGGCAAGCGGCAAGCCGAACGATAAAATGCTGACCCTGCCCGAAGCGCTGGGCATTCTGTGGAGGCGTGGCGGCCTGGAAGGGAGACTGGAGACCGTCGACGATGAGGGCAAGGCCCTGCCACTGTGCATGGGCGTGCAAGATCTCGAGCAGCCGGTCGATTCACCCGTTTTCTCGCGTGGCGAGATCGATAAGCCGGGAGAAAAGGTGGCGAGAGCATTTCCCCGGGTTATCGAAATTGCAGGAGTCGAGCCGCCGCCGGAGGATGGCAGTGGCCGGTTGCAGCTGGCGTATTGGTTGGCAAATGCGGAGAACCCGCTGACGGCACGCGTCATGGCGAATCGCGTCTGGCGGCAGCTTATCGGTGAAGGCATCGTGCGCAGTACCGACAATTTCGGCTTTACCGGCGAGCGCCCGAGTCATCCCGAGTTGCTCGACCATCTGGCGCTGAAGTTGATTGATGGCGAATGGTCGGTGAAGAAGCTGATTCGCGAGATCGTGCTGTCGCGCACCTACCGTCAGAGCTCGGACTGGCGCGAGCCGGCCTTTGAGAAGGATCCCGACAACCGGCTGTTATGGCGCGCTCATAAACGGCGGCTGGACGCCGAGGCAATTCGCGATGCGATGTTGGTGGCTTCGGGAGAGATCGATTTTTCGCGTCGCCCCGGTTCACTGGTGACGCAGTTGAGCGGCCAGTCGGTATCGCTGGTCGGCTTTAACAAAAAGCTGCCGGGTGACCTGGACGGCGTGACTTATCGCTCGGTGTATCTGCCGGTGTTGCGCGACCGATTACCGGACGTGCTCGATCTTTTTGATTTTGCCGAACCGGGACTGGTCACCGGCGATCGCGATACGACCAATGTGCCGGTGCAGGCGCTGTATTTGCTCAACAGTGAATTTGTTCAAGCACGGGCTGCGGCATTGGCGGAGCGGGCGGGCAGTATTCACGGCAAGCCGGAAAAAATAACTGAATACGCTGCGATGCAGTGCCTGAGTCGCTCACGGACCGATGCCGAACGTGAGTTGGCGCAGGAGTTTATTTCCCGGGCCCTGGCTGTCGGCGTGGAATGGAAAGAAGCACTGACAGCTTATTGTCAGGCGTTGTTGGCGAGCGCGGAGTTTCGCAATTTGGACTAGGAGGAGAACCGCGACGAATGAACACCAATAGACACGAATTTGAGCAGGTTACTGGATGGGTTGAGGATTTTTCTCTGCCACAGCTCGTCCACCGGGACTGGCGGGACGCAAGTATCACACTCTTGTCTACTGGATTGGTCCGTCGGAGGTGTGCTTAAAACTTAACAATTAATAATCTAAAACTTCCCCCATGACTTCGCTGCTCTCACGTCGACATTTTTTGGAAACGGCTTCGTCCGGTTTCGGGTTTTTGGCGTTTTCTGCGCTGGCGCATCGGGCGGCGGCTGCCGATGGGGCAGTGGGGAAATCGGACACTTTGCTGGCGCGTGCACCGCATTTTCCGGCACGTGCCAAACGGGTGATTTTTCTGTGCATGCGCGGTGGGCCTTCGCACATCGATTTGTTTGATCACAAACCGGAGCTGATTGCGCGATCGGGCAAGTCCGCCAATCTGGGGAAATACGATAACGGTGCGGTGTTACTCGGGCCGGCGCACGGCATGAGTCAGCAGGGCGAATCGGGCGTGTGGATGTCGGATTTGTTTCCGGGCCTGGCGAAGCATGCGGACGATTTGTGTGTCATCAACAGCATGCACACCGACCTGCCCAATCACGCGCAGGCTTTCGGGCAGATGCACACCGGCAGCTTTCAGTTTGTGCGTCCATCGATGGGTGCCTGGTCGTTGTATGGATTGGGATCGGAGAATCAGAACTTGCCGGGATTTATCACTCTGAACCCTCCGGCGGACAATGGCGGGGCGCAGAATTACGGCAGCGCTTTTTTACCGGCGGTGTGTCAGGGCACCAAAATCGGTGGAGCGCAGCTGCCGGATTTGTATGCGGCGCTGATGGGGAAAACGGAAGAGCCGGGGCCGCCGTTGAAGAATATTTCCAACGATAAGATTTCACGGAAATTGCAGCGCGCTCAGATCGATCTGATCCAGGGACTCGATCGCAGTAAGCTGAAGCGCGACGGATGGAATCCGGAGATCGAAGGCGCCATCGAATCGTTCGAGCTGGCGTTTCGCATGCAGAGCGAAGTGCCCGAGGTGTTGGATATTTCTGACGAACCTGAGTCAGTGCGGAAAATGTACGGCATCCGTGGTGACGGCGATAACAAGGGGCGAGAACAGTTTGGTCGTCAGTGCCTGCTGGCGCGTCGCATGGCGGAAGCGGGGGTGCGCTTTATCGAGATCGCGTCGCCGGTGAACTGGGATCACCATTTCATGTTGCGCGACCGATTGCAGGAAAGTTGTGCCGCGGTCGATCAACCGATCGCCGGATTGCTGCAGGATTTAAAACTGCGCGGAATGCTCAAGGACACGCTGGTGATCTGGGGCGGCGAGTTCGGGCGCACGCCGTACGCGCAGGGAGGTGACGGCCGCGATCACAATCACAAGGGCTACAGCATGTGGATGGCCGGTGGTGGTGTGCGTGGCGGCATGACCTATGGCGCGACCGATGAGATGGGCTACAAGGCGGTCGAAAACCCGATGCATATTCACGACTGGCACGCGACCGTTCTGCATTTGTTAGGGCTGGATCACAAAAAGCTGACCTACAAATACGGCGGTCGCAGTTTCCGGCTGACCGATGTGTATGGCGAGGTGGCCCGGGATATTTTGGGGTGAGGGGTGCTCTCCGATGGATCGAAATGTGATACCGGCGTCTCGCCGGTCTGAGCTGAACGATCGAGCTGCTATCTCGTCCGCTGGTGACTCGCGTGACGCCAGTCTCACCTTACCGGCTGACGGCCACAAAACGGCTCGGCAGCGACTGCAGGCTTGTGGCAAAATGCTTGAGACATGCCAGAACAAAACCCCAAGACCTCACTGACGCGTCGCAGCCTACTGGCCGCGGCGTCGGCTGCCATGGCGGGTGCTGCGCACGGGCAGGATGCCGAATCAGTACCGTCGCTGTTCGCGGTCGAAGATCAGGTGCGCTTCGGTGGCCAGGTTCGACGTTTGAAAATCACTAATCGCGGCCGCTTCATCACGGCGCTGTTGTTCCCGACCGATTACCCGACGCACTTTCGGCTCAAGCCGGAGCTGTTTCCGTTTTGTACTCCTGGTGGGATGCCGGTGACCGGATCGCACGAGTACTGCTTCATTCATCATCAGTCGCTGATGGCGGGGCACGGCAAGGTGAAGTTCGCCGACCGCGAGCGGCCGATTGATTTTTACCGCAAACTCAATTTTGCGGACGAGGCGCGCGACGATCAGTATCACCGCGGCTTTAATTTATTTCACATGGGGCCGTCGGGGATACAGCGGATCACTGACGCGAAGTGGAAGGTCGAAGACGGTGGTGCCGCGCTGCAAATTGATCTGGCGATTGCCTGGCAAACACGCGAGTTGCATGAAGTAGAAGGAGATACTCTACTGGTCGAACAACGTCGCTATCGGCTCAGTGAAGAGCACGCCGCGACGGTCGTCGATTCCTACTCGCGTATCGTGCCGGTCGAGGGTGGCGCGGACGCGATGTTCCTGGCGGATACGCATTCGTTTTGCGGAATGCGTGTGCATGATCTGATCGATCCGGAGGATGGCGGGCGAATGCTCGATTCGGAGGGGCGCAGTGATTTGGCGGGTCACTACCACGATGCGGCGGGCGCGAAGAAAGCGCCGCGCTGGGTGGATTGTTCGGGAGAGATCGGTAGTCAGACGGTGGGAATTACGATGATGGCGCACCCGGGCAATTCGCGGAACCAGTTTTACACGCGCGACTCGGGGATTTTCATTTATTCGCCGGCGCTCGGTGATGACGTGCCGGTCACTCGTGACCAACCGTTTCAGTATGCCTGTCGCTATGCGGCGCATGATGGGGCGGTGTCGGTGCGGCGCAGTGAAGCTCTGTTCGCGGATTTTTCGGCACAAAATTCGACAATCGAGGGCTGATAGATTGTCTGGCAATTGCCGTCACGCGATTCCGTGACGGTGACCCGGTGGAAAAGTTTTGGCTTTTTGCGCAAGTTGCCTTATTTATTGCGACTGGGTCTCAGTAACGTTAACTTTATTCCGATGGCAAAAACACTCTGTGATTGGTCGAAGAAAGACTTCGAGAAAAAAGCCGAGCAACTTCACGCGCTGACGCGGGAGTCGTGTTATTTCTGCGGGAAGTGCGGTCGGGTGGCGAACAACAAGAAGGTGTTGTGTCGCGCCACTGCCTTCAAGGTTAACAAGATAGAACGGTTCGTGGCGTAGGCAGCGGGATACGTGGCTTTGCTGGCAACCCGTAGGCTGCAATCCATATTCTGACATAATTTTCCCGGAAAATAATATGTTGCAATAAAATACCGGGAAAATTAGTGATTGCTTTAAGTGGGCGGGCCTCCGGCAAACGCGACGGGGATGGATCAGTCAATCCATCCTACTTTTCTGCGGCCTCCACCTGACCGGGGCTGGAGAGGTAGGCGAACAGGTCGCGGATTTGTTCGCTGGTCATGGTTTGCAGTAGACCTTCGGGCATGATCGAGACGTCGACCGGGGTTCGCTTTTTGATATCGGCGAGGGGGACGACGATTTGTTCGTTGATCGATTGCAGGGTGAGGGCGTTGTCGTTTTCGCTGCGGACAAAACCGGACAGGGTGCGACCGCTTTTGGTTTCGACGATGACCAGTTGAAAATCTTTGGCGACGGCGGCGCTGGGATCGATGAGATTTTCGAGCAGGTAGTCAATATTGGTCCGCTGCGAACCGGTGATCTCGGGACCGACCTCGCCGCCTTCGCCGAACATTTTGTGACAGCTGGCGCAGAGGTTTTGAAAAACAGTGCGGCCTGCCTCTGGATCGGCGCCAGCGATGGATTCAGGGGTGAGTTGTTTGCGAAAAGTCTCGATGGCGCGGGCTTTGTCCTTTGAGGGGCTGCGCAGGTCACCCCACGTTTCTTGCAGCCGGGCGGTGAGTTTTTTGTCGCCGAGGTTTTGCATCTGGCGGGCGGCAAAGGCGCTGATGTCGGCTTTGTCGATCGTTCCGGCATCGACCGCATCGAGCAGGGCGGTCGCCCATTCGGGACGCGAGGCGAGGGTCTGCACTGCGTCGCGCCGGGCGCCGGCGTCGAAGGAGGGGTGCCGTTTTATCAGGCGGTCGGCGATGTCGGGATGTTCGCAGCGAGCGAGGCCGCGGATGGCGAGGTCGCCGACCGGTGCATCGTCGAGCAGGGAAAAAAGCAGGG